>DAOTJR010000066.1:0-1956 GCA_035448805.1 Syntrophales bacterium | reverse complement strand
GAACGGCAACCAGTCCCTGATCATGGATCATCCGTTCCTTGGGTGTCAAGGTGTCTCCTGTACGCAGTTTTTCCAGAACATTATACATATCGGTAAGACCCAGATCCGGATGTAGATTCTGTTGACGTTTGCGGTGCGCGTCCAACAATCCGGCGCGTTCGCGGATGAGGGCAGTATGGTCCTCGTCGCAGGCGGGAAAGGGGAAGGGCTCGAAACAGCGGGTCTTGTTGTAACGAGGGTCATTGCCGACGCCCAGGCGGCCGCCCGCCGCCAGGGCCCAGACGACATGAATCCGGCTGGAAAGGACGCCGAGGTGAAAGGCGTCGGCGCTGGCAATGGTGACGAGCATGTTATCGGGAAGTATCTCTTTATCGAGGAAGACGAAGACCCGGTGTTTGGTCGTCTCCACGGTGGCGATGTAACGGGAAAGGCCTGCCATAGCGCGGCGCATGACCTTGCGCGGTTCACCGAAGATCCACCAGTTGTCGCGGTAGGAAGCCCGGTTGTTCTGATCCCGCTCCGGCTTGACCCGCTCCAGGAGCCACTGGTAAACCTCTGGAAAACGGCTTTTGACTTCCTCGTCGGTCAATCCGAAGAGATCGATCACCATCACGCCGCGGGGGGACTGGGCAAGGTCGCGTCCGTTGCGGTAGGGGCAAATATGCCTTTCCAGTCCTTCAATGCGGCCAAGTCCCAGCTTTTGCGCCTCCTCCGGCGTCACGATGAAGCCCGCGCCAAAGAGTTGCATCCCGCGATTTGCCAGTTCTTTGCCGGCTTGCAGCGGTTGAACGCCGGCCACATCCGCGCCGATGGTCAGATCGGCCAGGATTTTCCCGGTCTGTTCGGAAAGGGCCACCTTCAACCCTTCGCCGCTGCCGGTTTCTTCGGACAGGACCCGGCAGAGAAGGCCTTCGTGGGCACCCCCGCGTCCGACCGTCATGCTGATCCGGACTGCCGCGCCGTCGGCGGCGTCTACCCAGGGGTGATCGGGAACGGCGAAGATGACGGAAAGCGGCGGATTTGCGCCCAGATGATGCTGCAAGATTTTGCGGTTGTTGATCATGGGCAAACTGTTCGTGGTGATGAAGCCGAAGCTTTTGATCTTCTCCGTTCGGGCCAGTTCTCCGGCCAGGTGCCACCAGTACATGACATAATCGGCGCTTTCGGAAACGTCGGGATACGTGCGGCGCAGGGCCTCGGCATAGCCGTCTCCCAAGGCCTGACGCATGCGCCAGTTGCCGATGAACGGTGGGTTGCCTACGACATAGTCGGCCTCCGGCCAGGAAGCGGGATGGGGGTTGATATAGCGGAGGAAGGGCGTGCGGGCCGTCTCGTCGGGGATGTCCTCGCCCGTAACGGGGTGCTTCTTGAACGTAGCGCCGTCCCAGCGGGTAATCGGCTCGCCGTCGCCGTCCAGGAGCGGCTCCGTGGCGTCCCAGGCCAGCACGGCGTCCCGGCATTCCACATTGCGAAACTTCCGGATGACCGGCATCGGCGGCATGACGTTGCCGTGGGTGCGGAAATGCCATTGGAGATACCCGATCCAGAGCACCATGTCGGAAATGACGGCGGCCTGAGAATTGACCTCGATTCCCAGGAGCTGATGGGGATCGACGGTGACGCCCTCCAGTTCCAGCCGGGAGTGTTCGCCGAGATCGCCGAGAAAGGTCAACACTTCCCCCTCCAGCCGTTTCAGATGCTCGAAGGCGACATAAAGAAAGTTGCCGCTGCCACAGGCCGGGTCCAGGATTCTGGTGGTGCAGAGCTGATGATGAAAAGCCTTGAGGAGCTTCCTGGCCGCTTCCGTCTGACCTCTTTCCAGATGGGCCATGGCCCTGGCCTTGACCGTTTCCCACTGTGCGGTCAGCGGTGCGGTGATGGTGGGGAGGACCAACCGTTCTACATATTCCCGGGGGGTGTAATGGGCGCCCAGCTTGTGACGGTCCCGGGGATTCA
>DAOTJR010000065.1:0-2398 GCA_035448805.1 Syntrophales bacterium | reverse complement strand
GGAAGCTTCTTCTGGGGGATGATCAGCGTTCTGTTCAGCCCCTGCCATCTCGCTTCCATTCCCCTCATGGTGGCCTATGTGGCCGGGCAGCGGGAAGTCCTGGCGCCCCGCCGGGCGGGGTTGTATGCCGTTCTCTTCAGTGGCGGCCTCTTTCTGTCCATCGCGGCGGTGGGGATGATCTGCGCCCTCCTGGGCCGGATGCTGGGGGATGTGGGACCATACTGGCAGATCCTGGTGGGCTTGGTGCTTCTTTGGGTCGCCTTGGGGATGTTCGGCGTCCAGGCCTGTTCCATATCCGGCGGCGGCATCCTCCATCGCCTCAATCTGCAGGGGCACAGCGGGGCCTTTCTCCTGGGACTGGCTTACGGGATTCTCTCCGGCTCCTGCACCTTCGGATTCATCGCCCCGATATTGGCGATCATCACCATTCAGCAACAGGTCGCCATGGGTCTGATACTCATCACCCTCTTTGCCGTCGGCCACAGCCTGCCCATCCTGGCGGCGGGAACCTCGGCGGCCCTGGTGGGCAAAATGATCGAAAACCAGGCCTGGCAACGGGCCGGTGACTGGTTTCGAAAGGGGGCGGGAGGGGTGATAATCCTCCTCGCAATCTATTTTATCGGCAATCCTTTTTTCGGAAACTGACCGTCATTTCTTTGCATGGGAGGTGATTCCATGAGTCCTGTCATCGTCATGGTCGTCGGTTTGGGCGTCCTTTCCGTTGCCTCGGGGATGCTCGGTTTGGGCGTCGCCTTTGCCGCCGTCCCCTTTCTGGCCTTTTTCCTCCCCGATCTCGTCCATCAGGTCCAGCCCCTGAGCCTGCTCCTCAACGGCATCACGGCCCTTTTCGCCGTCTTCGGCTTCGCCAAGAGCGACTATATTGATTGGCGAAAGGCCATTATCCTGGCGCTCGTCACCACCCTGACCGCCCCCTTCGGCGCCTGGCTGGTCCTTTACACGCCGGTGATGTACGTCTGGCTCGCCTATCTTCTCTCGGTGATCTACATCGCCTACCGTCTCTTCCGGCCCGTTCAGGCCCGGCCGGGGGAAGAGAATTTCAAGCTGGCCCTGATTTTCGCCGTTCCCATTTCCGTCCTGAGCGGCCTGTTGGGCATCGGTCCCGGCTTTCTCCTCATGCCGACCCTGATCCTTGTCGGCTTCGACCCGAAAAAGGCGGCGGGGATCAATGCCTTCGCCGTCATGCCCCCTTCCTTTTCGTCCCTGATACCCCATCTGGCCACGGCGCGCTTCGATTTCAACCTGACCGTGGCCCTCCTCATCGTCGGCGCCGCCTGCTCCTTCCTCGGCGCCCGGCTGACCAGCCTCTATGTCCCCAGCGGCCGGATCAGGCAGGGTTTCGGCATCCTCATCGTGGTCATGACGGCCTACAAGATCTACACCCTCCTGGGTTAACAGGAGGGGAATTTTCCCCGGTCGAAAGAGGGGAGGGGAGAGGAAACGTGAGGCCCGAGCCACAGAACATCCAAGGGACGGACCGTTTTTTGTTGACACGCAGGGCGGGGATATATATTCTCAACAGGTAATACAACCGCCGAAGGGAATGCAGCCTTCAAGGATGGACGGAAATGATCTTCGAAAACATTGAAGAAACAACGACGCAGTTGGAACGTTACGGCTATATAAGCTCCCCGGAGATCGCCACGGTGGTCTTTTTGGCGGGCGCTACGGGGAAGCCGCTCCTCGTCGAAGGCCCGGCGGGGGTGGGAAAGACGGAACTGGCCAAGACCGCGGCCCGGGCCCTGGGGCGGGAGTTGATCCGCCTGCAGTGCTACGAGGGCATCGACGAGGCCAAGGCCCTCTATGAATGGGAATACGCCAAGCAGCTCCTCTATACCCAGATGCTCAAGGAGAAGATCCGCGACATCTTTTCGGTCGAGGATACTCTGGCCGCCGCCGTGGAGAAGATAGCCGCCCAGGAAAACGCCTTCTTCTCCGAGCATTTTATCCAGCCCCGGCCCCTCCTCAAGGCGATCACCGCTCCGGAACCCGTCGTCCTCCTCATCGACGAGGTAGACAAGTCGGACCCGGAATTCGAGGCCTTTCTTCTCGAGTTGCTGAGCGACTACCAGCTTTCCATCCCCGAGTTGGGTACGAAAACGGCGCGGCACATCCCCTTCGTCGTCCTCACCTCCAACAGCACCCGGGAGATGAGCGACACCCTGAAGCGTCGCTGCCTTTATCTTTACATCGACTATCCCTCCCCGGAGCGGGAGATGGAAATCGTCGCCCGGAAGTTCCCCGGCATCGACAAGCGCTTCGTGGAAAAGATCGTCGGCATCGTGACGGACATCCGCAGTCTCGACCTGAAAAAGAAGCCCTGCATCTCCGAGACCCTGGACTGGACCCGCTCGCTCTTGGCCCTCCGGACGATGGAAAT
>DAOTJR010000064.1:0-2537 GCA_035448805.1 Syntrophales bacterium | reverse complement strand
TTAAACATTTAAAGTTTTGTCTCCTTTTATCCCTTGTGGTCTCTGTGACGGGCTGCGGCGGTTCACAGACCATCCCGGACTGGACATACACCGCCTTCGACAAGCTCGAAGCTTACAAGCAGGCCTCCCTGGCAGAAAAGACAGCAGTCGCCGAGCTTCACTTTCAGAGCGCCATTGCAGAGGTCAAGAAAAGCGGCGATCTGGTGCTGCTCGCAAGAATTCACCTAACCCATTATGCAGTCCAGACAGCCCTGTTGGAATCATTCGATGACGGGGAGTTCCTGAAGATTCAGGCCGTCCAATCAGACCGGAGCAACGAAGCATTTTATGCGTTTCTCAAGGGCAATTTTCGCCGGGAGGACATCACATTTCTCCCTCCCCAGTATGTCGTTGCCGTCAAGGACATCCTCGATGGCAGGAAGAGTTCTCTGGCGGATGACTTGAGAGGGATATCGGATCCCCTCTCCCGCCTGGTCATGACGGGACGTCTCGTTCTGTCCGGTTACGAAGACGAAACCATGCTGTTGTCAGCCCAGGAAACGGCATCCCGGCAGGGCTGGAAGAAAGCCCTCCTCGTTTATCTAAACCGGCTCGGTGTTTATTACGAAAACCGGCGGGAATTCGAGAAAGCGAAAAAGATAAAAGAGAAAATCAGGCTGATCCAATAGAAGTCGCCCTATCGGCCCGGATCCTTCAGGACTAAACACTTGACGAACTCGCAATAAGTCGTGAATATCCCTCGCCGGGCATGGGGGCGTTTATAAGCAGTCTATCGTCTTGTTTGGCACAGTTCGGCGCGTAAGGTACCCCGGCCGGGAAGCCGCGGATCACGAATTATGGATGCGCATATGTCGGGTCCAACTAGTTGAGGTCCAGGTGGGATCAAGCGCCGCCGGCGGCAGGGGGAGGGTGCCGAGTCCACATTTTAAGGCAAAATAACGATGAAACGCGAGATTGCCGGTCAATTCCGGGTGGAAGACGGTTGCCAATCCCCCCGGGGTCTCAACGGCCGCTATGTAATCCTTTTCCTGCAAGAGGACATCCACGCCGGGGCCGACGCTCTTTATCTTAGGGGCCCTAATGAAGATCAAGGGGATAGGTCCCGCGGACACCTTTGGAATGCAGGCGCTGCCTGTAAAGCTGTCCAGTTGGGACCCGAAGCTATTCCTTTCGATTTCCATCTCGATGAGGCCGAGATGAGCCTTTTCGCCGGTTACCTTGGTGGCCAGGAGAATGGCGCCGGCGCAGGTTCCCCAGACCTTCAACCCGTGCCGATAAGCCGAACGGATGGCGGTATCGAACCCGAAGATCCCCATGAGCCTGGCCAGACAGGTACTTTCGCCACCCGGTATGACAAGGCCCCGGAGCTCGGAAAGCTCGGCAGGATCCTTTATCCGCCGGCATGGGACACCAAGACGCCCTAAATGATCAAGATGTTCAACCACATCTCCCTGGAGATCGAGAATCCCTATCATGATCGGAAAATTCTCTTACCATCCCCTGCCGGCTAAAAGTTGATTTTCCGGGATCGACGCTATTTCCAATCCCGGCATGGCTTCCCCGAGGTCGAAGGACGCCTCCAGTATCTTCTGGGGATCCTGGTAATAGGCGGTTGCCTTCACAATGGCCCGGGCCCGGCGGGCGGGATCGGCGGATTTGAAAATGCCTGAGCCCACAAAGATACCATCGCAACCCAGCTGCATCATGAGGGCGGCATCGGCAGGTGTTGCAATACCACCGGCGGCAAAATTGACCACCGGCAAACGACCGAGCTCCCGGACCTGCATGGCCAGTTCGTAAGGAATCCCGTTGGCTTTTGTATAGCCTGTAACTTCTTCCCGGGGAAGGTTTACTAACTGACGGATCTCCCGGTTCATCGTCCGCATGTGACGCACCGCCTCCACGACATTGCCGGTGCCCGCCTCTCCTTTGGTGCGAATCATGGCCGCCCCTTCCGCAATACGACGCAGGGCCTCGCCAAGATTACGGGCACCGCAAACAAAGGGAATGGAAAATCTGGTCTTATCGATATGACATTCTTCATCCGCGGGAGTCAGAACCTCACTTTCATCGATATAATCGATCTTCAGGGCTTCCAGTATCTGGGCCTCCACGAAATGGCCGATTCGTGCCTTGGCCATAACCGGGATGGAAACCGCTTTTTTGATCTCCGCGATCATGGAAGGATCGGACATCCGCGCCACCCCCCCCTGGGCCCTGATATCCGCCGGCACCCGCTCCAGGGCCATTACGGCCACAGCACCGGCATCTTCGGCGATCTTCGCCTGCTCAACGTTGGTAACGTCCATGATGACACCGCCTTTGAGCATCTGCGCCAGTTGAACGTTCAATTCATACCTTTTCTTGTCCACCTTTCTTGCCTCCCTTCCTTTTGTTGCACGGGAAATTTATGACAAACAAGTGGTCTCGTCAAGAGCAATTACCGGACAGAAAATATCTTTGACATCGGGGATAATTTGTGACAGGGAATCCCTTGTTAAGATCTACGTCCTAATGCAGGCGACACGAAAGATTAA
>DAOTJR010000063.1:0-2822 GCA_035448805.1 Syntrophales bacterium | reverse complement strand
GCTCCCGCTACCTGGTCGAAGGCCTCCTCGGGCTGGCCGAGCATCTGCGCGGCGATCGGGCCAGGGCCTTCATCGAAGGGATCAACCCGTCGGGCCGGGAAGGGACCCCTCCATAACGCTTGAGCGACTCAAACCGCCGCGGCGGCGTGTTGTCGGGAAGCAAATTCGGACAATTGATCTGGAAGGGCAACAGGAATGGCATGTAACAAGAGGGGACGCCCCATGAAGCATATTGCCGCCGTTTTGTCGGTGCTGTGGCTGTTGACGGTGCCCTCCGCCCTCCACGCCCTGCCTGCCGCCGCCGACGTCCAAACCTTCACCCTGAAAAACGGGCTTAAGGTCCTGGTGCTGGAGGATCACGCCCTCCCCAACGTAACGCTGCAGATCTTCTTCCGGGTGGGTTCCCGGAATGAGCACCCGGGGATTACGGGGGTCTCCCACTTCCTCGAACACATGATGTTCAACGGCGCCGCCCTTTACGGCCCGAAGATGTTCGACCGCGTCCTGGAAAACGCCGGGGGGGCCACTAACGCCTATACGACGGAAAATGTCACGGCCTACCAGGATTGGGTCCCCAAATCCGTGCTCCCCCTGATCTTCGCCATGGAAGGGGACCGCCTCGGGAGCCTGGCCCTGGACGAAAAGATGCTGGAAAGCGAGCGGGGCGTCGTCCTGTCGGAATACACCACCGGTTACGAGAACAGCGATTATGAACTCCTCGATGCGCAACTGCGCGCCGTGGCCTATCAGATCCACCCCTACCGTTGGCCGATCATCGGCTATGAGGACGATATCCGAAACTGGCGGCGGAGCGATGTCCTGGATTATTTCCGGTGCTACTACGGACCGAACAACGCCCTGGCCGTGGTGGTGGGAGACGTGACTGCGGCGGAGGTCAAGGCCCTGGCGGAAAGATTCCTGGAACCCCTGCCTTCCCGCCCCCTCCCCCGACCCGTCCACCTCCGGGAGCCGGCACAGCGGGGGGAGAAAAGGCTGGTGGTGGAAAAGGACGTCTCCTCTCCCCGGCTCCTTGTCGCCTACCACGTCCCGGAGACGGGGGGCACCGATTATTACGCCCTGGAGCTCCTCCGGATCATCCTCGGGAGCGGCAAAACCTCCCGTCTCTACCGGGCCCTGGTCAGCGAGGGGAAACTGGCAACGGAAACGTGGACTTATCTTCCCCAGGCCCTCGATCCGACCCTCTTTCAGATCTATGCCATGGGTGCCCGGGGGGTGACGGCCGCCGCCATGGAAAAGGCGATCCTCGCTGAGATTGACAAGATCGCCACCCGAGGGATTACGGAAAAGGAACTCCAAAACGCCCGCAGCAAAGCCATCGTCTCCTTTTACCGCTCCCTGGAAACGATGAGCGACAAGGCCGATCTGCTGGGGACCTATGAGATCTTTTTCGGTGACTATGCGCGGCTCTTTTCCACCGCCGCGGCACTTGAAAAGGTGACGGCCGGGGAGGTCAAAGCGGCGGCGGCCCGGTATTTCCGTCCGGCCAACCGGACCGTGGGGATCATGATGAAGGGCCGGTAGTGAATGGCATGATCAGTGATCCTCCCCCTCCAAGGGGAGGGGAAATCCTTATATTTCTCGCCCTTCAAGAGGGGAGATCAAGAGGAGGATGGGGTGATTTGAGGGAGCAGGGATAAAGATCGCATGTCGAGGTGAAGATCTTTCAAAGGAAACGAGAAGATGTATTTCCCTACCGATACCATCATCAGAATTTTTATGCCTGTTATGCGCAGCGTCCTTTCCCTGGCGGCGGTCATGGCGCTCGTCTGCCCGCCGGTCTCGGCCGCCGCCGACGGGGCAACGGCAGGAGAGTCCACCGCCCTTGCCCGGACAGGCAAATCATTCGTCCTGCCCCCTTTCGAGAAATTCACTCTGACCAACGGCCTGACGGTCTATCTGATGGAACACCGCGCCGTGCCCCTCATCTACGCCACCGCCGTCTTTCCCGCCGGTGCGGCCAGGGACGGCGGCAAATCCGGGTTGGCCTATCTTACTGCCGAGTCGCTTTTCTCAGGGACGAAACATTACGGGAAAGGGAAGCTCGAAGAGGAGCTCGAACGCCACGGCGTCGTTTATTCCTCCTATGCGGGACTCGATGCGGCGGGGGTTTCCCTGACCTTTATCAAAGACGATCTGGAGGGACTCTTCCCGATCTTGAGGGAAGTGATCCAGGATTCCCTTTTCACGCCGGGGGAGTTCGACAACCGGAAACGACGCCTCCTCGATGAGCTCACCCAGGTCAAGGAACAACCGGAGCTTGTCCTGGACCCTTACTACCGGGGTTTCATTTTCGGGCGACACCCCTACGGCAACCCCCTCTTCGGGACGTACGGCACGGTAAGCAAGATCCGCAGTGCCGACGCCCGGGCGTTTTACCGGGCCTATTACCGTCCGGAGGGGGCCGCCCTGATTTTTGTCGGCGATTTTTCGGCCGCCCGGATGAAAGGGCTGGTTCAGCAACACTTTGGGGCCTGGCGGGGAAAGGGCAAGGCGCCGGAACCGCCGGCGACACCGCCGCCGCCGGTTTTCACAAGTCCTCGGGTCCTGCTGGTCAATAAAGACGACGCCGCGGAGACCCGGTTTGCCTTCGGCGGCCTGGGCATCGAGCGCAATCATCCCGATTATGTGGCGGTGCAGGTGGTCAATACGATCCTGGGCGGCCGTTTCACCTCCTGGCTGAGCGACGCCCTCCGTATTGACGCCGGCCTGACCTACGGCGTCGGGAGCAGTTTCGACGCCTTCAAGGCCTCCGGCACCTTCGCCATCAGCAGCTTCACGCCGACGGATACGACCGTCGCCGC
>DAOTJR010000062.1:0-2907 GCA_035448805.1 Syntrophales bacterium | reverse complement strand
CGACGGCACTCAATACATCATAGACACTTACGAAAAGACGGTTTGGATACTCAACGGGTGGTGAAGGCCGTGTATGATTCTTCACCCCTGAGGCTCCGTACCCAGAGGCGGACCTGTTCCAGGCAGATCTCCCGGTAGGTCAGACGCTGCCCTTTAGGGACATAGAGGATCTTCTGATTCAAACGGGCCTCGAAATGAGAAACAAATTTCTTCATCCCTTCATGGCCGAGATAAATGGGGTATTCCTCCCGTACCGGTTCCTTCTCGGCAAAATCGAACGCCGCCGGTTCCCGGTCCTCGGGGCGATAGAAATCCGTAGGGCGGATAATCCGTTTATTGAACAGGGTCAGCGTCAGACTGTCCACCAGAACCGGCCGGAACTCCTCCATCAAATCCAGGACCAGGGAAGGCCGACCGTATTCCACGCTGTGGAGACAGCCCGCGTAGGGATCCAGACCCGCCACGTTGACCTGCGTTTGCACGACATTGGCCAGGAGGGTATAGCCGAGACTGAGAAGAACATTTACAGGATCCCGGGGTGGCCGGCGGTTTCTCCCGTTGAAGGTCGCCTCCTCCGTTCGGAAGAGATGGCGCCAGCAACCGAAGTAGGCCGCCGCCCCCGCGCCTTCCACGCCCATGACGCTCTCGACAGTGGGGCATTCGCCGAGCTGCCGCAGGAGCCTTCTCAGAACGTGGAGCGTCTTCGTTATCTCTTCCCGCTGCAGTTCCTGATTGTAACGGCGTAGCAGGGTGCGGCAGTTGGCAATTTTTCCCGCCACGCAGCTCCGGGCGGAGGCGAGGCGGAATTCCGGGTCTTCCAGACGCTGGAATTGCAAACGACGCAAGTCGATGTTCTTGCCGAACTGGGAGATCAGCCGCCCCCGGTAACGGCCGTAGATGGATAGAAACACCGTATCGATGCCTTCTTCCAGGAGGAAAGCAACTGTTCCCGGCGACAGGCTTATATTGCCCATCAGGACCACCTGCTCCAGGCGGAAACTGTGAATCCAGCGAATGGGCCGCCCCATCTTTTCCACGACAAGACGGTTTCCCCGTTTCAGCAACGACGCCCCCTGCTCCGTAACGTAAAGGATCGCCATGGCAACTTTAAATCAGACGACTTTTACGGCCACGGCGCGGACCGAGGCACGGTTCTTCTTCCGGTCGAAGCTCTCTTCCAGTTGGAACGTGACGCGGTTGCCGGCACGGGCGCATTCCGGCGGCAGATCCCGCAGGGCGACGAATATCGCTTCGCCGCCTCCGTCGGGCTTGATGAAGGTGAAAGGCCGGTCGGGATCGATCTTGATGATGGTCCCTGTTTGCCGCCTTTCCAAGCTCGCGTTAGTATGTCCGCCACCGCCTTCCTCTCCCCCTCCCGGCCCGGTCTTTACTCCCGGAATTTCTCTTGCCGCCTGTCGTGCGGACTTCCCGATCACCCCCGGAGCGACTTTCTCCTCCCTCGCTTTTTGTTCGCCGACACGCAGCAGCCGGCAATAGCGGGACAACTCCCGTAAATCATCCGGAAGCTCCGGCCATTCCTTTCCCGCCTCGGTGAGGGCGGTATGGGTGCGTCGTTCCAGTTCTTCCAGCGGCACCGGTTTCTTCCATCCTTCCTTCGTCCGGATTGCCCCGGCCAGGGTGACATGGGCGGCGGCAACGGCCGGTTTTCCCAGGTCGAGGGCCAGATCGGCCAGAATCTCGAAGGAGCGGAGCTTGAATTTGTCGTCCTGGCGGTTTTCCAGGGCTTCACAGATGAGCCGGTAAGCCTCTTCCTTGTGCCCGAGATATGATTCCATCTCCGCCAGTTCCGCCTTCATGTACCAATCGAAGCGGGGTAGATGCCGGAGATTCCTCATCTCCGCCGCCCCGGCCTCGAAATCACCGCCATGAAAACGGGCCAGCGCCGAGGTACGCAGTAGGAATATCTCTCCGGGAAACTGCTTCAATCCCTCCTGAGCCATGCGCCGGGCCTCCTCGTAGCGACCCGTTTCCATCAGGGCCCTGGCCAGGCCGACGAACCATTCTTCCCGCTCAGACATAAAAGTTTTTCCTTCACCGGTTACCCGTTTACTGTCGGAAAGCCGCTCCGGATTTATCATGGCCGCCCACTCGGCGATAACCTCCCAGGAAGGCTGTGGCTGGGCCTTCGCCAACTTGACCACGGCTTGGGCCACCCGGGCCGTCAACAGCTCGTCGGAACTTAATCCCAAGGTTTCCCACGCACAGGCGATGAGCCGCTCCAGGTCACCGCTATCCCGGGCCTCCTTGACTTTACCGTCATAGAATACCCAGGCATATTCGGTTTTTAGATAGGAATGATCGGGAAATCTATTCAGAGACGCGGCTGCGGTGGCGGCGGCACCGGTAAGATCGCCCGATTTCCGCCGGCAATAAATCAGCCAGCGGGCAACATAGGGAGAGGCTTCCTTTTGCCAGGCGGCCTCATAATGGGCTGCCGCTTCCAAGTATTGTTGCCTTTTCCTGAGGGCATCGGCCCTGTCCGTCAACTCTTTTGCCATAGGTAAAAGCCTCCTCGATCTTGTTTTTGGCTTTTAACCCATTCATAACGGACAAATCCCACTCCGGCAACAATGGCAACATTGCCGCCAACTAAAACCGCCAATACATCATTTCGATCAGACACCCCCGGGCTTCTCGATATTGGTCATCAAGGTTGACAGGATAACCAGCTTGTCAGGATACGGAAGATCCGTCTCAGCTTTGCTGATGCCCTCGACTACGAAATCACCTTCGCCCTGCTTTGCGCCAGGGCTGCGGACGGTGGTTGGATATGGACAACTCCTGCAGTTGGGCGTTTCGGTAATTTCCATCCGCCGTCGCGCTTACCCTCTTCCCCGAAAAGGGGAGATGTCGCAATCCCTTCAAATCAGTTCGGTAATTTCCATC
>DAOTJR010000061.1:0-4330 GCA_035448805.1 Syntrophales bacterium | reverse complement strand
CTTTCCGGCCACGGAAACCGTCACGCCGTCCGGATCCACCGCAGCGCCGTAAGAGGCGCAGGGCGAGGTCGTTCCGTCGAAGGTGTATTTAAGGAGATAGCAGACCGTCCCGCCGTTTTTCATCCTGCTTTGTGACGCCACGCCGTCATGCGGGTTTCACTCGCAAATGCGTGCATATGTTATTGATCTGCAACGGTTTATCATTGACGGAGCCGCTGCGGACACTGCGGGGCGCGCCCCGCCGTTTTTCATCCTGACTTGTGACCGCGTGCCGTCATGGGGGGTTCATTGACAAGTTCCGAACCGGCCATGATGGACGCTGCTTAATATGTCTCATTGGAGGGCTATGTTGCGACCGCCGGTTGGTATGGGGTTTCACCCGCGGTTGTAATTGAATCCGGAAGTGAATCAGGTGGACTCTTTTTCTTTGGTGGCGGTTTTCTTTCTCGTTTTGAGCTGGCGTTTCTGCCGCAGGCGCTGCACGAGAAATTGTTCTATCGATTCCTGTGTCCATTCTCCCGGAAGGACTTCTTTGAGTGTATCCATGGGGATTTCTACCCGTGCCGCACTTTTGTGCCCCCCGGCGCTGCCGTATTTTCCGAAGGCCATGGCCGCAATATTGCCGCAGTCCTGGCGATATCCGTCTCCCCGAAAGACAATGATCAGTCGGTCCTTGATGATTCCCGCAATAACAACGTAATAAATGTCTACAATGCGCAAGTAGAAGTCCGCCACCTGGACGCAGACATCGGGGCTGTCCACCTTGCCGAGAAAACTGGTGATACGGTCACGGTAGCGGCGGCGATGGGAATAGGCATGTTCAAAGAAGCGCAGATAGCGTTCCGGAATCTGGTTGAGTTCGATGCGGCGGATAAGCTGGCGGTTGGCCCGGATCGAGGTCAGGTAATATGCGCCGATATCTTCCAGAATCGAATCCCTTTCAAAATTGTTCGTGTCGCTCTTGATACCGTAGAGCAGGGCCGTGTAAAGGATTTTGGGAATCCGCACTTTGGCGGCGAGAAGATACTCCATCATGATGGTGGAGAGGGCGCCGTATTGGGGGCGAACATCGGCCAGTTCGGCGTGCCATGCCGATGTCACGGGATGGTGATCGATAACTATCTGAGGATGCACGAGGTTGTGAGCCTTTCCGAAGAAGGTTGGCTGGGCATCGACGAGGGCCACGAGGCGGTATTCCTGCAGGTTGACTTTGTGGAGAAGTTGGATTTCCACCTTCATGGCCCGGATAAATTCCCGGTTCTGCTGGCGAAGGACCGCTTCGGTGGCGACAAGGGCAAAATTCTTCAACCCAACGGTTTGTCTCATTATTTCCCGCAGCGCCATGGCTGAAGCCACGGCATCCGGGTCCGGGCTGCCGTACATAAGCACCGCCATGGTATCGTCAGGACGGGCCATAGAGCGTAGTTTGAAAACATTGAAAAGGGTTTCTTCCTTTTTTACGAGGAGGGATTCAATGCGCTTCATGGCTTTACAGTGATCTTTCCCGGGTGTCGCTCCGTTGCTTCACCGACGATGGCGGCGTCTTCCAGGCCGTTGCGATGAAGACGTGCCAGCAATCTTTCCGCTTCCGTAGCGGCTACGGCGATTAATAGACCTCCGGCCGTCTGAGGATCGAAGAGGACGTCAATCTGCCATTCCGGACAGGCGGAATCGATCTCGATGACATCGCTCCGGAACTGACGGTTCCGATGAAGGCCGGCGGGGAGGATCCCGAGCTCGGAGATTTCCTGGAGACCATCGAAAAGAGGTACCGCTCCCGCATTAATCACCATGCCAACCCGGCTGTCTTCGATCATTTCGCAGGCATGCCCCAGAAAGCCGAAACCGGTAACATCCGTGCACGCGTGCACTTCCGGCGTTTCCTTAAGAGCCTCCGCCCCGGACTTATTCAGCGTCGTCATGGCACGGATGGCTTTGCCGACAAGGTTTGCCGGGGCGATTCCTCCCTTGACGGCGGTACTGACGATACCCGTACCCAGGGCTTTGGTCAGGATGAGTTTGTCCCCCTTCTCGGCACCCCGGTTCAGGAGAATCTCATCCGGATGGGCGATTCCTGTTACGGCAAGACCATACTTCGGCTCATCGTCTTCGACGCTGTGTCCGCCTACCAGGAGAACACCGGCTTCCCGCATCTTATCCAGACCGCCCCGGAGAATGTCCCGGAGCACGGCGATGTCGAGTTTTTTAATGGGAAAGCAGACGATATTCATTGCCGTCAGGGGGGTGCCCCGCATGGCATAGACGTCACTCAAGGCGTTGGTAACGGCGATCTGACCGAAAACGTAAGGATCATCGACGATGGGGGTGAAAAAATCCACTGTCTGGATGATGGCCAAATCATCGCGGAGTTTGTAGACGCCGGCGTCCTCCGAATGTTCCATGCCGGCCAGAAGATTGGGATCCGTCATGAAAGGTAAATCCTTCAGGGCTTCGTTAAGGTCACCCGGACCTATCTTACAGGCTCAGCCGGCGCCGTGGACGATCTGGGTCAGACGGAGACGGTTTTCTTCAGACATTTATCGCCCTTCTTTCGATTATGTGTGCGAGTTTCGATCTTTTGAAACCGATTATCCGATGAAAAATCCGTCCTGTCAATTGATAAGATGGGCAGGACCGGGAAGATGCGGGTGCTCCCGGGCCGATGAGAAGATACACTTGACAGTGAGGGGTCGGGAAGGTAAATCTCACCTACAGCCCGGGGGGAGATCTATACGCCACCCATCTGGAAGAAAGAATGACAGGAGCTGCACATGTCGACACCGATTCGTTTTTACAGTACCAACAGAGGCATCCCCCCGAATGATAATTTCACGCCCTACCGGAAGACCGTAACCTTCCGCGAGGCGTTGCTTATAGGCCAGGCCCCTGATGAGGGGCTCTTTATGCCGGAACGGGTTCCCGATTTGGCACCGGGAGAGATTGCCGCATTGAGGGGGAAAGCTTATTCCGAGGCTGCTTTTCTTGTGGCCCGGAAATTTCTCTCCGAAGAAATGGCGTTGGATAAGTTGCGCTGGGTGGTGGAAGATGCCTACAATTTCCCCGTGCCGCTGGAAAGGGTTAGTGATAAAAGATACATCCTCCGTCTCGATCAGGGGCCGACGGCGTCTTTCAAAGACTTTGCCGCCCGGATGATGGCCCGCCTCATGAGCATGTTCCGGGATGAGGGCAAACAGCTAAACGTCCTGGTGGCGACCTCTGGGGATACCGGGAGCGCCGTAGGTGAGGCCTTCAAGGGGGTGCCGGGCATCAACGTCACGATTCTCTATCCCCGGGAAGAAGTGAGTGGGCGCCAGAAACAACAACTGGATACGATCGGACAAAATGTTCAGGCCGTCTCCGTGGCAGGGAAGTTCGATGATTGCCAGAACATGGTGAAACAGGCCTTTGCCGATCCTCTATTGGCGGATCTGCATCTTACTTCGGCCAATTCTATTAATTTCGGGAGGATACTGCCCCAAACGATCTATTACATCTATGCCTATGCGCAATTGGCCCAAGTGGAGGAAAGGGAACAGATCGTCTTTTCCGTTCCGTCAGGCAATTTCGGCAATGCCCTGGGATGTGAGTACGCCCGCCGTATGGGACTCCCGGTCCGGATGCTGGTGATGCCCACCAATGAGAACGACGAGTTTCCGAGATTCCTCGCCACAGGGGTCTATGAGAAAGTTTCCCCCTCCCGGGCCTGTTTATCCAATGCCATGAATGTGGGTCATCCCAGCAATCTGGCCCGATTCTTCGACCTTTACGGCGGGACGGTGGACCGCAACGGCGTGGTACACCGTTATCCCGACCGGGAAGCGATGCGCCGCCATATTTATTCCGTGAGCATCTCCGATGGGGAAACCAAGCGGACCATCAAGCGTGTTTACCAGACCTACGGCGTTTTGCTGGAACCTCACGGCGCCGTGGGCTGGCGGGGGCTGGAGGAATATCTGGAACAGGGCGGCGCCGACGGGCTCTGCGTTTCCCTGGAGACGGCCCACCCGGCGAAGTTTCCGGCGGAGATCACGGAGCTTCTGGGCATCGAGCCGGAACTGCCGCCGAGTATGAAAGGCCTGAATGAAAGGACCGGGGAGCCGGCTTTCTTGAATGCCGAATATGAAGAGTTTCGATCATATCTGTTCAACAATTTAAGAGACAGACCAAGCCGGTGATACTGTCGAAAAATCGGGATCTTAACTTTTATACGCCCGTAAATTTGAAGAAGGTTGCCCCGGCTTATGCGGCGATTTGGGAGTTCATGGATAGAGGGGGGGTGTCAATGATCGGCATAATGGAGCCACCGATTTTCGCCGTAATGGAGCCAGTG
>DAOTJR010000060.1:0-4445 GCA_035448805.1 Syntrophales bacterium | reverse complement strand
TATTTCGGGATTCATATTTGAATCGCCTTCATGAAACGGCGGCATCCTTAGGAGGCTATAAATGACGGAAGGAATAAAGATGGAAAAGACAAACATATCGGCCCCGCTGACCACAGAGAAGGTGCGGGAGCATGGCGGTCGCATGATCGCGCTGCTCGGTCTTGCCACTTCCCCCGTGGGCGTCGTCTTCGTTTCCGACCCCGCCCCGGTTGCCCCGGAGTATCGGCGCCTGGAAAGCCATCGCTACTGTCAGGCCCTCATGCTGGCCCGCCGGGGACAGAAGGTCTTTTTGGACGGGGAAGGCATGGCCTGTCCGGCGGCGGCCGCCGCCTTCGGGTTTCGTCCCCTGCCGGAGGGACTGCGCTCCGGAAAGGGACTGGTCGGTTTCGGGATCGTCGCCGACCCCCTTGTGGGCCGAGAGATGTTTGCCCGGATGCCCCATTTGGAAGCCGGCCGGATCCATCATCTTGAACTTTTTCCCTTGGATGGCGCCGACGCCGTTCCCCAGGTGATCGTTGTCGAGGGCGAGGTGGAAAAGCTCATGTGGCTGGTCCTGGGTTATCTTCACGCCACGGGAGGAGCGCGGGTGGAGGCGACTACGGCGGTCCTGCAGGCCACCTGCGTGGATGGGACGATCATCCCCTATTTAGAGGGCCGGCTGAACTTCGGCTTCGGCTGTTACGGCTGCCGGGACGCGACCGATCTGGCTGACGGTGAATCCATCATCGGTTTTCCCGCCTCCTTCCTCGCCCCCATCGTCGCGCACCTGGAGTATCTGGGCGCCAAGGCGCTGCCCGCGTCGCGGGGGAAAAGGGCGTGGAAAGCCTTGGGAAAGAAGCAGGGGTGTTCATAAGATGCAAAGATTGAAGACGCTGCAGGAGCATCTGAACAAATGGCTTTTGCTGTACACCTCCATGGGAATGCTCCTGGGCTTGCTGGCGGGTTATCCCAATGCGGGGTGGACGGAAACCCATCAACCTCTGGTCGGCAACCTGACCACCCTGGCGGTCTTTTTCGTCATCTATCCCATGATGGTTAACCTGAGGATGGAGTCGCTCCTCAAGGCCGGGAAAAACATCAGAGGGTTGTCGTTGACGGTTCTATACAATTTTGTCTGGGCACCGCTCATCGGCGTGGCGCTGGCGGCGATTTTCCTCAGCGATCCCCTGCTGGCCCTGGGTTTTCTCCTGGTGATGGTGGTCCCCTGCTCCAGTATGAGCATCGCCTACACGGGGTTGGCGGAGGGGGACATTGAACTGGCGACCGTGGCGGTCGCCTTGAGTTTTGTCCTGGCCGTATTTGCCGTGCCCCTCTGGATGATGTTTTTCGCGTCCCACTATGCCGTCGCCGTGCCCCTGCGGGATATGCTCATGTCCATCCTGACGGTCCTGATCGCGCCGATGGTCCTGGGGTACCTGACCCGCCGGGTCCTCGTGCGGGGGCTGGGGGGAAGGAAATTCCAGGAGCTGCAGCCGCTTTTCCCGGCCTTGTCCCTGATGGGGCTTTATGTACTCATATTACTGATTTTCCTTGCCAAGGCGACGGTGATTGTGGATAAATGGCAATTAGTGCTTATCCTTTTGATACCGAACGCCTTCTTTGTCGCCCTGACGCTGATTGCCGTCACTTGGTTGAACCGGCGTCTCCATCTGTCCTATGGGGAACATATGGCCGTGGTCTTCGCCAGCACGGGCAAGAACAACGGCACAGCCATCGCGATTGCCGCGACGGCGTTTTCACCCCTCGTAGCGGTGCCGGCGGCCACGATGCCGATCTTTCAAATCCTTTTTCTCGTCCTCTATCTGAAGGCGGCGCACCGGATCAGGCACTATTTCAAAGAAACTCATCTTCATGGCGGTCATGTGCCGGCGGACGTGCAAAACACGGACGGCGGACTGGTCAAATAAAATTCAACATTCATAGGAGGTTGTACAATGGAAGAACAAAAACCCACCGTCGAGCAGATCCTCAAACATATGGCGGCGAATCTGGGGGAAGAACCGACACCCATGGTCCTGATGTCGAAGTTGCTGCCCGAATGGATCCCCCGGCAGGCCCAGGAACGTAAATATGTGATGGAACTGCCCAACATTCCGCCCAAATACAAGCATCTAATCATGATCGCCACAGCCACCGCCGTGGGCTGCCACCTGTGCACGGAGACCTTTATCAAGCTGGCCCATCGCGCCGGCGTAACCAATGAGGAGATAGCCGAGACGCTTGTTGCCACCCGTTTTGCCCTGGCCTCCACAACCTTTGCCACAGCCGTCGAAGGCATGGAATATCTGGTTTCACAGCAGGCGGGAAATTGATATAAAAGGGGTGGCGGAAAGATTTTGTCGTTATGGTCATCCAAACAAAACAGGGCTGCCGGTCGGCCCCATAAACTTTCCCAGGAGGAGGTAAGGCTATGGATCCCAAACAGCTTTCCAAACAGATGTTCGACTTCCACAAGACGGCCTTTGAAAGATCCTTTGCCGCGGTGGTGGTCATGCAGGATCAGGCGGAAAAGATGTTCAACATGTGGATGGATCAGAACCCGTGGTTCCCTGCGGAAGGCAGAAAGGCCATGGCGGAATGGGTGAAGACCTACAAAAAGAACCGGGACGATTTCAAGGCCAGGGTCGCGGAGGGTTACGAAAAGCTTGAAGAGTATCTGGGGCCGAAGGCAGGTTGACAACGGAAAGGAATGCCTCTGCATGAGATTAAGCGAGATGAAGATGAAATTTAGCGCCGCGTTGGTATCGGTCATGTTTAGTATTGTAATTGCCATAGGGACCTTGACGGGCGGTGTCGTCCCGGCCCGGGGAGAACCCTTTCCCACCTATGGAACGGGTCCGATACAGGTGCGGATCTATACGGATTACTTCTGCCCTCCCTGCCGGGCCATGGAGCCGGCGATAGAACCCCTGCTGCGGAAGCTCATCGACCGCGGGATCATCACCCTGACCCTCGTTGACACCCCCTTCAGCAAATACAGCCCTCTCTATGCCCGGTATTTTCTCTACGCACAGAACCGGCGCGACTCTTTCGAGCACGCCCTGACGGTTCGTAACACCCTCTTTGAGGCGGCAGCCAACCGCCACTTCACAACCAAGGAGCGAATCGAAGAAGTTTTCAAGGGCAAGAGAATCCTCTGGCAGGCCTTTGACCCCCAGCCGATCTTCGATCGCTACAACGCCCTGATCAAGGAGGACCATGTCGATGCCACGCCGAGTTGCGTGATCATGCGGTCGGTCCGGAAGGAGAAATTCGTCGGCGGCCCGGATATCGTCAAGGCCCTGAAGGGGTTGCAGCCGTAACAGGACACAGAGATTTTATTGCTTTGTCCTTGCCCCCTTTTCTGCCTGGGAGGGGGAGAAACTGAAAAGATATGGTACAGCCACAGCCGCCGGGTGGCGCCGACAAGAAACGCAAGGCGGGAAAAGAACATCTCAGGAGATAACCAGGCACCATGAAACAGGAAGCGCTCAGGAAATGGATGAATCTCGTCATCCCCGTCATCGGCATCGGGCTGTTGATCTTCTACGAGGTTTGCGACACCTCCTGTTCTTCCCTCCGGGGGACATTGCTGGGGATCGATCTGAAAATCGTGGGCGTCCTGTTCATGGCCGTGTTTCTGGGGACGCTGCCCGGCGGCAGCAGGCCGGCCCTCGCCCGCCAAATGGAGCACCTGCGGACGATGATGCTCTCCGGGGCCATGGGCGGCGAGGTCCTCCTTGTCCGCTTCCAGATCGTCAACGACACCTACTGCCCCTTTTGCCTGGCCTTCGGCCTTTGCCTTCTCACCCTCTTTGCGGCGAATTTCCCGCGCATGAACAGGTATCTCGCCGCGGCCGCCTTCGTCGCCGGGATCGGGGCCTTTGGGCTGTTCTTCCGGGGGTCGGTTCTGCCCCTGTATTACTGAGGCCCCGAAAACAGGGGGGAGATTGCCGCAGCCCCGGACATGAAAATCTCGGCAAGTAGCTGATTTTAGAAACGTAGCGTTGTGACCGCCTGCGGGCATGGGGATTCTTGGGAGGGATCAGGAACATGAAATCGTTTTGGACCGCTTTGTTGGCGTGCACCATCATCGCCGCCACCGCCCCGGCGGCGGAGTCGGCGAGCTTTGACGATTACCTGCGCTTCTTTGATTATCGGGAACGGAGCGCCATGAAGATCGGCATCTCCGAGATGCTGGAGCTTTATCGGCAGGGACAGGCCCAGATCGTCGATGTCCGTTTCCCGGAGGAACAGCGGGCCTGGAGCTTCGGCTTCATCAAGAGCATCCCCATCAACGAGCTTCCGGACCGGCTGAATGAGCTGGACAAAGGCAAACTGATCGTTACCGTCTGCCCCCACTACGACCGGGCCGAGATCGCCAGGACCTATCTGACCCTGAAGGGCTACCGCTCCCGCTACCTGGTCGAAGGCCTCCTCGGGCTGGCCGAGCATCTGCGCGGCGA
>DAOTJR010000059.1:0-4660 GCA_035448805.1 Syntrophales bacterium | reverse complement strand
CGGCCAGGGTCAGAATATTTATCGTTTTTAAGGTTCCTAAACGGTCGAGTTCCACTTTCTTTGTCTCCTCTCCCCCCTTACCTGCGGGAACGGTCCGTAGATATGGGGGGAGGCCGCTTGACCCCGACCGGGGTTAGAAAAGGGTATAGATGAAGGGCGCCACGGCGGAACCGCTGGACATGATCAGGATGCCCATCAGCAGCAGCATGACGATCATCGGCAGGAGCCACCATTTTTTTCTTTCCTTCAAGAATCCCCAGAAATCTTTTAGAATTTCCATATTTGCGATGCTTTCCCGTCTTTCGTTTTTTTGTGGTCTGTCCGTATAGCAATGAGGCCTTGATTATGCAAGGGCAATTTTTGTAGGAAAATTTCTGCCGGGGCGAGCATATTTACATCTCGAGGCGATACACGCCCGTGGTAAGAGGTTTTGATGCATTATGGGGGCGTCGTCTTTCCCGCAGGCCTCTTCGACGTCACTGCTGTCCCCTGCCCGCGGCCGGTGATGGCGGCGGCAAGCCCGGCGGCGATTACCCTATGTCCGGCGGCGTTGAGATGGTCGTCGAGGGTATAGAAGTGCTCCTTGTGCAACTGACCGGAGAAATCCAGGACCAGCATGTTCTTTAAGTAGGGGGGATAGTTGCCCCCGGCCAGTTTCCTTTTCAGCGCCGCCGGGAATTCCCGGTTGTCCTCGGGATTGCGGCCGTTCATCACGAAGGCGATGATGGTGGTTTTTGTCAGATCGAGGCCGCTGTTTTGTACCGCGTTGAGGAAGAGGTCGATTTCATCCCGGTCCGACTGAGGCTCCCGGGCCTGCCGGCGCTTCTGCTCCGCCTCCTCCCAGCGCTTCTTCACCTTCATCCAGAGATACTTGCCGAAGTGGTAACGGAGCGATTCTCTGTATAAATCCTGGTATTCCTTGTATTTGTCGGCCGTCATGACCGGCAGACGGTTTTGGTGGAGATAGAACTCCCGGTTTTCCTCCTGATCGTTGCCGCAGTATTGAATGACGAGGTATTGCAGGCGGTCCGTCGGCACCCGGTGGAGGATCATCAACTCCCGGGCCGTCCCGTAAGAGGAAACGGCGGCGTTGAGAACCTTCAAACCTGTAAGTTTGCGCAGTTGCGCGGCGAAGGTTTCGTCCTGGTTCACCCCCCAGCCCATGGCGAAGGAGTCGCCGACGACGATGATTTCGGGATGAGCGAGGGCGTCTTCCCGGTCCCTTACCCCGAGACTGTTGATCTCGTAGCGGTTTAGGAATTCCCGCCCGCCGAAGGTGCAGGTGCCGGGTTTGAGGGTATAGCCGAGTATCGGATCATGGCGGGCGCAGGCGGGTTCGAACTGGATGGTGGGGCGTTCCCGGGCGTAGATATAGCCGATCATGTTGCCGATCCGCCGGGGGCAGTGTTTGAGGATGGCGGGGTTGCGCACGAGGAGGAGCAGCAGTCCCTCCAGGAGAGCAAGGAGGATCAGGAGGATCAATAAATTGACCGCCACCAGTTTAATAGTTTTCTTCAACGGAAGCCACCATCAATAAAGACATTTCCATATTGCCGGGGATGGGAAATATATTCGAAATGATTACGAATATTTGTAGAGGCATTTTCCAGATAGAAATTTAGCTTTCACTCTTCGTGGTGCTCCGCGGCGCATGAGGTTTGTTCCATGTCGCAATTCCGCACTTGGAGCACAGGTTGCTCGAGAAGAGAGATATGGAAATTTTCTGCCTCGTCTTCCGGTCAATCCAGGGCGTAGTCCTCGCGCCAGTCCCTCTTTTCCTGCCAGGGCGGCTGTTCGTCCTTGGCGAAGATGAAATCCCCCACCACCAGGTAATCCATGTCGGTCCGCATGAAGCAGCGGTAGGCGTCCTCGGGGGTACAGACGATGGGTTCCCCCCGGACGTTGAAGCTCGTATTCACGATGACCCCGTAACCGGTCCGTTCCTTGAAGGCCCGCAGGAGTTCCCAGAAACGGGGATTGGTCTCCCGGTGCACGGTCTGGAGACGGGCCGTGAAGTCGAGATGGGTGATGGCGGGGACATCGGAGCGGACAAAGTAGAGCTTGTCCCGAATGGGCTGCTGGTGATAGTCCGGCGGCAGGGAATTGCGGCGTTCCTTCCGGACGTCGGCGATGAGCAGCATGTAAGGGGATGGCGCCTCGGTTTCGAAATACTCCGCCGTATCTTCCGCCAGGACGGACGGCGCGAAAGGCCGGAAACTCTCCCGGAACTTGATCTTGAGATTGAGGCGCTTCTGCATCTCCTTGTTCCGGGCGTCCCCCAGGATGCTCCTGTTGCCCAGGGCCCGGGGTCCCCATTCCATGCGGCCCTGGAACCAGCCCACGGCCTTGCCTTCGGCCAGATAACCGGCGACGGTGGTGCTGAGCGCCGCAGTGCTCTCGGCGCGCCGGTAAGGGGCGCCGTATTTCTTGGCCATACCGAGGATTTCCAGCTCGTCGAACTCCGGTCCCAGATAGGCCCCCTGCATCTTGTCCCGGTCCGATGTGCGCCGGGGTTGCCGACAGTACATGTGATAAATGGCCAAGGCCGCCCCCAGTGCCCCACCCGCGTCCCCGGCGGCGGACTGAATCCAGATGTCGGCAAAATCGCCGCTCCGGAGGAGCTTGCCGTTGGCGACGCAATTCAGGGCCACTCCTCCCGACAGACAGAGGTTTTTCGCCCCGGTGAGCCGCTGCGCCGTCCGGGCCATCTTCATGACGATCTCTTCGGTGACCTGCTGGATGGCGTAGGCCAGATCGCCGTGACGCTGTTCGAGGGCCGTCTCGGGCGTCCGGCGGGGAAAACCGAAAATGGCTGCCCACTTATCATCCTGCACCATGCTGAGGCCGGTGGTGTAATCGAAGTAATCCTGATTGAGCCAGATCGATCCGTCCTCCTTGACATCCACCAGGTGGGTGAGGATGGCCTCCCGGTAACGCCGGACCTGTTCCGAGTCGGGATCGC
The DNA here is from genome assembly GCA_035448805.1 of Syntrophales bacterium. Taxonomy (GTDB): domain Bacteria; phylum Desulfobacterota; class Syntrophia; order Syntrophales; family UBA8958; genus UBA8958. The sequence goes on along the minus strand of DAOTJR010000059.1, from coordinate 1,698 downwards.
CGTAGGGGGCCAGACCCATGAGCTTGTATTCCCCGGAGTTCACCCGGAAGCCCAGGTAGTGGGTGAAAGCGGAGTAGAGCAGCCCCACGGAGTGGGGAAATCGCATCTCCTTAAGGATGGTGATGTCGTTGTCCCGGCCGTGGCCGATGGAGGCGGTGGCCCATTCCCCGACGCCGTCGATGGTGAGGATGGCCGCTTCGGCGAAGGGGGAAGGGAAGAAGGCGCTGGCGGCGTGGGCCAGATGGTGGTCCGTAAAGAGCAGCTTGACCCTTTTGGCGGCGCCGTCGCCTATTTTGTGCAGCTCATCGCGGATGAGTTTCTTCAGAAACACCTTTTCCTTGATCCAAACCGGGATCGCCGACAGAAATGATTTCAGACCCCGGGGTGCGTAGGCGTAATAAGTCTCCAGGAGCCGTTCGAACTTCAGGAGGGGTTTGTCGTAAAAAACGACGGCCTCCAGATCGTTCACACCGATCCTGCCGTACTCCAGACAGAAGGAAACGGCGTGGGCCGGGAAGGAAGGGTCGTGCTTCTTCCGGGTGAAACGCTCCTCCTGGGCGGCGGCGACGATCTCCCCGTCCCGGATCAGGGCGGCGGCGGAATCATGGTAAAAGGCGGAAATTCCCAAGATGTTCATAGAGATCCTTAAGGTGTTCTGCTTATGCAAATCCGCAGACTTATAGGCATTCAACGCTATTCTGTCAACAGCTTATTTCGCTTAAGCCAGGCGGAGATGGCCAGCGCCACGGTGCGATGCCCGGCGGCGTTCCAATGACGGTTTTTGTAGTAGTACAATTCCGTCCCCCGGGCGGCCGCGGCGCGCAGCTCCGGGGTGAGATCCAGGACGGGAATCCCCAGCTCCACTGCCAAGCCGCTGAGCAGTTTGTTGGGGTGGAAAAGATCGAAATCCTCGTCCCGGAGCTGGTAAACCTTCTTGATCCTTTCCCAGTAGATTTGTTCGTAGATCTGCGCGACCGTGGGGGCGAGGACAAGGGCGAAGCGGCTGCCGTGTCGGCGGCAGCGGCTGTCCGCCTCCCGGAGAATCCCCCGGAGCAGGGGCAGGGCGGCCGCGACGGCAGGATCCGTATCCTTGCGGCACAGTCTCACCTCCGGCGGCAGGACGTCCAGGGCGTATTTGTCCCGCCGCTGATGGATGATCCGGTCGAAGAAATCGATGAGGTGAGAGCGGGGAAGGCTGCACGTCCCCTGCCGTTGGTTTCGGGGGCGGGAGGTTTTCGGGACGGGGATATTGGTGAAGACAACCCGGCCCGTTTTGTCCAAGACCGCCCGGGGGCGCTCGTAGCCGTCGATCCAGGCGGAGAGATTGGTAGTGTCGTCGAAGTCGTTGCCGATATAAAACACCATGAGCACGAGATCGGGATGATAGGGCAACACCCGGTCCTTGAGGAGGAGATATTCCTGGGTCGGTCCAAAGCCGTTGATACCGAAATTGAGGACCTCGGTCTTTTCTCCCAGGGTGCCTTCCAGTACCTCGGTAAACACTTCCGCGTCCTTGACACCGAGACCGGCGGTGAAGGAGTCACCCAGTACCGCCACCCTTCTTTTCCCCGGAGGTTTGGCCAAGGGGTATTCCCGGTCACGCATCCCTGCGGAATTGATGGTGATGAAGTTCTCATATTCATGCTTGGAGACGAGAACACCGGTCTTTCCGGGGATGAACTGCCAGCCCAGGGTGTC
>DAOTJR010000058.1:0-5184 GCA_035448805.1 Syntrophales bacterium | reverse complement strand
ATGACCGCCCTTTCCCGGCAATTTGGTTGTCTTCGCCTTATCTGCGCCAGCCGGCCCAGACGGGGATGCCGGAGGCGTCTCTGAGGACGAGTACGCTATCGCCTTTCTTCACCTCCGCGGCAAGCACGACGGACTTGCCGGCCAGGGTGGTGCGAACCCCTTTGACTTCCACCTTATCACCTTTGACAATTCTTGCATCGAGTCGTTCCATATACCAGCTTGGTCCGAGATGGACGGTGACTGTTTCCTTTTCCGTTTTGACCACGAGGGCAATTCCCTGATTCATTCTTTTCATGGGAACCGTCTGTTCCAGGGCGATCACCTCGCCGGACAGGGTTACCATGTTGGCGGGGTTGTACAGGGCCTGGTAGGGGGTTCCCGGGCCCCAGCCGCCGCTGCCGCGTCCCCCCCACTTCCCCGGTCCGGCCAGGGCCAGCGAAGCGGTCAACAGCAACAACATTACGATCGTCAAACCAGCGAGCAGATTTTTTTTCATCGTTCTTCTCCTTTCGAGGGACAACAGTACGGTCCCGCAATGATGTTTAATAACCTCTCATCCCCATGCCCGGTCCCATGCCGCCCGGACCTCTCATCCCCTGAGGATGGCCATAACCGCGCCCCCCTCCGTAAGCCTGAATTTTGGTTACCTGCTCCGGGGTTAGAACCTTGTACGCTTCCAGACGATAGGCAGCCTGTTTGTCCGCAAGCTGATCCCGCAGGGAACGGGTTTCCTTCTGCACCGCCAGGATCTTGTTCTGATCCGGCGTCTTCGCCAGCCACAGGAGCTTCAGTTCCCCCTGTTTGCTGTAAAGCTGATCCTGGATGGGTTTGACATCCCGCAGATGGGCCTCCCGCAGGGAGGCGAGCTTGGCGGACTGCTCCGCCGTCAGGTTCAAACCGGGCGCCGCGGCAAGGTCGTAATACCCCGGCCCCCGCTCCCCGCTCCACCAACCCCGGCGGGCCTCCGCCGGCGTTGAGGCCATCACCGCCGCCATGGCGATCACCGCCATTACTGCCATCAGTTTCTTCATTTTTTTGTCTCCTTTCCGGTGAAATTGTTTACCGTCTATATAGCAAGGGACATGCCAATGAATCACGAAAGGCTTATATATCTAATATGATTGATATTTTATTTTTCTATCGCGGCAACAACCATCTTTTGCATTACCGAATGGATATATAGTATCCACATTGCCGTATCCAGTTGCATAAAAAGTATCCATCAAATTTATAGTTGACAAAATCAACCAACTATGAAATAAGCAGCCCCGGCTTGAGACGACCAAGGCGGAAAATCGAAGCCGACAGGGGGAGGAGGAGCCAATGGATGAGCAGGCAAGGCAACTGGCCCTATTGATGGAAAATATGCTGTATGCATTCGGCGCGGCCGGCGTGGACGGGGAATGCTGCGAAAACATCTCCCACGGTGAATTTCGCGCCCTCCATACCGCCAGGCACAGGAATAATTGCAATATGCAGGATATCGCCAGGAAGGCGGCGGTCACGAAAAGCGGGGCGACGCGCATCGTCCATCGTCTCGAAGACAAGGGGCTGGTGCGTCGTGTTGAAGATCCCAAGGACGGGCGGAGCTGCTGCGTAACTCTTACGGAAGAGGGCAAATCGCTTCTGAAGCGCATCGAGGACCAACTTACGAACAAAATGCAGACGATCCTCGCGGCCATGGATCCGGCCATGAGGGAGGTCCTGATCATCGCCCTGGGCGCTTTTCTCCAGGCCGCCCAAGGTCCGGCGGGCAACATGGATAGACGGACGGAGGGGGAAGAAGCGAAGGGAGAACAGGCGCAGTTTATCTGATATCGGTTGATAAATTCAACTATCACCGCAGCGGAGGAACAATCCGGGGCACGAAGAGGGACCGGACAGACGCCCCGGGGAAAACAATCGGTCCAGGACATGGACAAAGGAGTGCAGGTAATGGACACCATCAACAATTTTATCGCCGCCGGCAAATTTTTTCTCGTGATTGCCGGAGAACTGATTCTGATTTTTATTGCCGTGTCTTTTCTTGTGGGGATATTGACGGAGTATCTGCCCCCGTCCCGCATCCGGACTTTCCTTTCCGACAAGCTGACTTGGGTCCAGTATTTTCTGGGAGCGGGTCTGGGTGCCCTCACACCCTTCTGTTCCTGCTCCACCGTCCCCATCACCGCCGGCCTGCTGAAGGGCGGCGTCCCCTTCGGGCCTACCATGGCCTTTCTTTTTTCCTCACCCGTGCTAAACCCGATCATTATCGCCCTGCTCCTCTCCCTCCTGGGCTATAAGGTTACGGTCCTTTATGTGACCATCACCTTTTTCGGCTCCATGGGCGCCGCACTTCTCCTGTCAAAACTCGGGATGGAAAACCAGGTCAAGGCGCTGGTTGATATCCAGGCTTCGTGTTGCGCCGGGGAAGCGAATCCAGCCCCCCCGCGGGTTATAAACCGGCCCGCAGCCGCCGCTTGTTGTGCCGCCGACAGCGGCCAGGCTTCCCTTCCCCCGCTGAGTTTTCCCATCCTGCCGGCGTCCGGCGCCTGTTGCCTCCCGACACCGGCCTTGACAAAGGAACAGGCGACGGCCTCGTCATGTTGCGAGATCAACTTCGCCGCGGACGACGGGGCCGCCGTCAGGGGGGAAACGTCATTCCGGGATAAATTGAAAAGGGCCTCAGCCGCGGCGATGGACACCTTCAAGGATGTCTTCTGGTACCTCCTCATCGGCGCCGCCATCGGCGCTTTCATCTACGGGTTTTTCCCCCAGGACGTCGTCGTGCGATGGGCCGGCCCCGACAAGGCCTGGTCCATACCTGTCGCCGCGTTGATCGGCGTACCCATGTACATCCGGGCGGAAACGGTGATCCCCATCAGCGCCGCCCTGGTCGGCAAGGGCATGGGCGTAGGCACGGTCCTGGCCCTCATCATCGGCGGGGCGGGGGCGAGCATCCCGGAGCTGATCATCCTCGCTTCCATGTTCAAAAAGAAACTGATTATCGCCTTTGTCCTGAACGTCTTCCTCGTTGCCGTCGCGGCGGGCTACCTCGCGGATCTCCTCATATATTGAGTGTTATCATGGGCTTATTGGTCTATCTTTACTCCGCTCTTTCATGTTCATACAGGCGGAGCAGGTCCGGCGATTCGGCGCGCGTGGCGGCTTCCTTGCCGCCCCCGGCCATAAGCACCTTTCCGAACTGGATGGGGACGCCGTAATTTCCCCCCAGAAACTCTTCCAGGTAGGCGGAGTTCACCCCGATAACCGTACCGCGCCAATCGAGGATCGGCCCGCCGCTCCCGCCGCCGCTCGTCCGGGCGTCGTAAACGAGGAGGTGGGGCAGGACGTCCCAAAGGAAGCCGCTGGTGATCGTCGGCCGGAGGCGCTTCTGTTCGGAAAGACGCTCCGCCGTCTCAAAGGTGCATTCCCCTGTCTCCTCTTCCAGATCCATCCGATCCTCTTCTTCCAGCTTGGCCAGGACCGCCTCGAGGCCCGTCGGGTAGCCGATGATGAGGATGCCCTGGCCCTCCTGATCCGGGCCGGGATTGAGAAGGAGGTTCAACGGTCGTGCCGTCGGCGCCCAGCCCACGGTCCGGACCAGGGCGATGTCGTGCCTTTCGTCGAGGCGGAGGACTTCGAGGGGAACGCTTTCCACCCGCTCCTGGAAGAAGGCCCGCAACCTTATAAATACAGGCTTCAGACCCGCCGCCAGGAGGGGCTCGCTCTTTTCGTCCTCCCACCAAGGTTCGGCGATGTGGCGATTCGTGAGCAGCAGGCCGCCGGGACCGGCGATAAAGGCGGTCCCGCAGTAGTTGGATACGGCGAGTGGCCCTGTTCCCTTAACATCCACCAGGGGAAATCCCCGGGGGTCCGCCACCGGGACGCCCAGCTCGTTGACGACATGGCGGAGGGGCCGGCCCTCCTTGTCCACAAAGGTATAGGTACCCCAAATATAGGCCACGGCCCCCCGCGCCTTGGCCAGGATATCCGTCATGTTCCGCTGGCGTGATTCCAGGGCTTCCAGTCGACGGGAGATATCCGCAAGCTGCTTTGTGAGGGCGGCCTCGGTATTTTCCCCTTTGCCCGTCCATGTTGCGCAGCCGGTCAACAAGACCAGCACCATCATTACACAAATCAGCCGGCAGTCGCCGGCGCGGTTCATGGCGCTCCCTCTCATTTCTCCTACCTCGGGAAGCGTTTTTTTGACGACCAGAGGGGGCGGCCGTCTTCATCCCGCAGGGTCAGGACACGGCCGGTGCGCAGGTTTTTTATCACCGCTGCCGCGAGATAGATCTTTCCTTCTTGGGTTTTCGTCTTCGCACCCTTGACGGCCAGCCGGTCGCCGGTCTTTATGTCGGCGTCCTGGCGATGGAGATACCAAACCGGCCCGAGGGTGACGTTGACGATCTCTCCCCCTGCCTCCAACTGCAAAGAGGCGCCCCCGCTCCGAGGCGTCAGATCGACAGACAAGGCAACGCCTTCCATCTCCACGACCGCCGCACGGTCGTAACCGGGGGCCACGGGCGACCCCCAATACCACCCCTGGGCCGCCGCCGTTGTGGGTGCGGCTAGTAACCATAACGCCAGGAATACCAAGGGGGTCGTAAGCAAGACCCCGCCGGCCCTTCGTCGCCGTGACGCTTCCCCCGCCGAGAAAACCCTACTAATCAAAAAGATCTTCATCTCCCTGCTCTCCTCGCCTTGCCTTGCCGGATAATGACCCCTGCTACAGGAGTTCGTCGTTGTATTCTTTCTTGTCACTGACGGCATCGAAAAGTCATCATTTTCCGTAACCGTCGCTCTTGATGTCCTTTTCCACCACGGTGCCGAATCTCTTCACCTGCTCCCGCAGGGCCGCGGCTTTACCGATAAGGACATACTGCAGGTTGTCGGCGGGGAAGTGACGAGCGATGACCTCTTTGGCCTTCGCAACGGTTACGGCCTCCACATTCTTTTGATAATCGTTGACGTAGGCAGCGTCGAAGTCATAGACGAACATGGCGGCCAGGAGGTTTGCCAGGCTGCCCGGCGTCTCGTAGAGCAGGGGGTATTGTCCGAGCAGATACCCCTGGGCGGCCCGCAGCGTTTCCTCATCCACCCCCTGGGTATGGAGGCGCATGAGAACGTCCCGGGCCAGCGCGAGGGCGGCGACGGTCGTATCCGTCGGCGTGAAGCTGCTGATGGCGAAGGTGCCGGAGG
>DAOTJR010000057.1:4016-5322 GCA_035448805.1 Syntrophales bacterium | reverse complement strand
CAATCATCCGGTTTGCCCACATCTGCCGGGCGGGGGGCATTACCGTTTCCCCGGCGGAGGTCCTCGACGCCATAGAGCAGATGGACCGCATAGATCTTACCGCAGAGGATCAGTTCCGGACGGTCCTTAAGGCCAATTTTCTCAAGAACCACCGGGATGGCGATACCTTTGCAAAACTTTACGACTTTTTCTTCCACCGCCTGCCGAACACGGGAGGTCGGCGGCGCACCCCGGCGGCCAGGGAAAACCTGCTGGAGCTCCAGGATATCCAGGGCAGCGGCATTCCGGAAGGCGCGGACCCTGAGGAGCTGTTGAGCCTCTTGGCGCGCGATCCCCTTCGTTATCTCGACCTTCTCCTCAGGATACAATCATCGGAACTGGACATCCCCGAGGTGGACATGTCATGCCTTGCCACCGGCGGAGAGGCATTCCCGGCATACGCCCGGCGGACGGGAATAGATCCCCGGCTCCGGGAGCTCCTGGCCAAAGAGTTTCCTTCCGGAGACGAATCCTTGCGCTTCTACCTCCAGGAATATCTTCTGAACGCCCTTCCCGATGGCGAGGGAAGGGCGGCGGGAGAAGGCGCCCGTCCCATTGTGCCGCTCCATTTTCCCTCCGGACCGGCGCGCCGCGGTCCAGAGAACCTGGGAGAAATCCCCTTCCAGCACCTCACGGAGGCGGAGGCGCGAGCGGTGCACGCCGTCATTTCCCGCCTGGCGAGGAAATATAAAGACCGGATCACCCGCCGTAACCGGGTCAGCAAGAAAGGCGCCGTCGATATCCGGCGCACCCTCCGCCACGCCGCCCGCTACGAAGGCGTGCCGATGAAGCTTGTCCGGCGCCGCCGCCTCCCCCAAAAGCCGAAGATCGTCGCCCTTTGCGACGTCTCCTATTCCGTCTGGGCCGCCGTTCCCTTCATGCTCAACATCCTCTATTCCCTCCAGGACTGTTTCCGTCAGGTTCAGGCTTTCGTCTTTATCGCCCGCGTCGCCCCGGTGAGCGACATCTTTGCCCGCCGGGAAACCATGGCGGCCATAGACGAGGTCATGGCCTCCTATCAGCTCCACCACCCCCGCAGTGCCGTTTACGGCGGTGAGGAGGGAAAGGTCGCCGGCGATGCGGACCCGGAGATCTCAGACTACGGCACCGCCCTCGTCGAATTCCACGATCGCTTCTCCCATTTTCTGGACCGCCGGACGACCCTCATCATCCTCGGTGACGGCCGGAACAACTTCCTTCCCCCCCGGGCGGACATCCTCGGCCGGCTCGGGGAGAAGTGCCGGCGTGTCGTCTGGTTGAATCCGGA
>DAOTJR010000057.1:0-3916 GCA_035448805.1 Syntrophales bacterium | reverse complement strand
ACATCCTCGGCCGGCTCGGGGAGAAGTGCCGGCGTGTCGTCTGGTTGAATCCGGAGCCGGAGATCCTCTGGGGAGACGGAGACAGCGACATCCGGGCCTATCGTCCCTATATTCATGAGCTTCGTCCTTGCAACAATCTCCAGGAACTTACCGCTTTCGTATCCGATCTTTTCACTATATCCCTTTACAGCAATCTATAACGATGATATGAGCGCTCATGGAGCGGAACGTCACGAAGGGGTTTAAAATCAATGCCTTTGGACCGACTTGTTCGCATGCTCATGTCAATGGCGAAAGGTTATCCTGCCCACGGGCAGGGGAAAAATTGCATGTAAGGAGGAGGTAGGAAATGAAGATCAAATCTTTGGGTTTTATCGGCGGCGGCCGGGTCACCGGCATCATTCTGGAAGGACTGGAGCGGAAGGACAAGTTTCCGGAGAAGGTGGCAGTCAGCGAGACGAATCCCGAGGTCCTGGCGAGGTTGAAGGACCGTTTCCCGACCATTAAAGGAAGCGCCGGCGAAGTTAAAGGCCCCGCGGGGGCGGCGCTGGTCTTTATTGCCCTCCATCCCCCGGCGGTGACGGCCGCGTTGGCGGGCCTCAAGGGGCATCTGAAAAAGGACGCCGTCGTCGTCTCCCTGGCCCCCAAGATTTCCCTGAACCAGTTGTCCGCCGGTCTGGGCGGCTTCGACCGGATCATCCGGATGATTCCCAACGCCCCCTCCGTAGTGAACAAGGGCTATAACCCCGTGGCCTTTTCCCCGGCGTTCACCGGTGACGAGAAAAAAGAAATAAGAAAATTCTTCGAGGTCCTCGGCGACTGCCCCGAGGTAGCTGAGGAAAAACTGGAGGCCTACGCCATCCTGACCGCCATGGGACCCACCTATCTGTGGTTCCAGTTGGAGGAATTGAAGGACCTCGGCATGTCCTTCGGCCTGACGGCCAGGGAAACGGAAAAGGCCCTGGCCAAGATGGTCAAGGGAACCGTTAAGACCCTCTACGAGGCGAAGCGAACCCCGACGGAGGTCATGGACCTGGTCCCCGTCAAGCCCCTCGGCGAAGACGAAGAGGCTGTCCGGAAGATCTACCGGGTTAAGCTCAAGGGACTTTACGCCAAGCTCAAGGGATGACGGCAGGGAGATGACGGAAAGGAATCGGGAGAAGAACGGGAAATTTGCCCTGGTGACGGCACCTTGCCGGAGCGGGGACGACAGTCTCCCCTGTTGCGTCATCCTGGAGAGCATGACGGACGGCGTGTTCACCGTGGACCTTAACCGCCGGATCAATACCTTCTTCAACCGCGCCGCCGAAGAGATCACGGGTTTCACCTTCTCGGAGGCGGTTAACCAATACTGCTTCGATATCCTCCGGTCCAGCGCCTGCCAGACCAACTGCCCCATGGAGCGGACCATGAAGACCGGCGAGCCGGTCTATAATCATCCCGCCGTCATCATCAACAAAGAGGGGAAGGAGATCCCCGTAAGCGTCACGACGGCCCTGATCAGAAACCACGCGGGCGAGGTGGTGGGGGCCATGGAGATCTTCCGGGACCTTTCGGTAATCGAGACCCTTCAGAAGGTCGTCGCCGGCCGGTACAGTATGGGGGACATGATCGGCAAGAGCAAGCGGATGCAGGATATCTTCGAGATCCTGCCGGACGTCGCCGAAAGCGACAGCCCGCTGTTGATCCAGGGGCCCAGCGGTTCGGGGAAAGGGGTCCTGGCGCGGGCCGTTCACGATTTGAGCACAAGAAAAGAGAAACCCTTCGTAAAGGTCAACTGCGGCGCCATCCCCGACACCCTGCTCGAATCCGAGCTGTTCGGATACGTCCGGGGGGCCTTCACGGACGCTAAAAAGGACAAGCCGGGCCGCTTCTCCCTGGCCGACGGAGGAACCATCTTTCTCGACGAGATCGGCGACACCTCACCCGCCCTCCAGGTCAAGCTCCTCCGCGTTCTGGAGGAGCAGGTCTTCGTTCCCTTGGGCGGTGTTACGCCGGTGAAGGTCGATGTCCGGATTGTGGCGGCCACCCACAGGGACATCGCCGCCATGATCCGGGACAGGCTGTTCCGCGAGGATCTCTACTACCGCCTCAACATCATCAAGATCGAACTACCTCCCCTCTGCGAACGGAAGGAAGACATTCCTCTCCTCATAGAAAACATCACGACCCGCCTCAACGCCCTCAAGGGGAGGCAGATCGCCGGCGTTTCCGAAGGGGTGATGGCCCGCCTGATGAATTACCCCTTCCCCGGCAATATCCGGGAGTTGGAAAACATCCTGGAGCACGCCTCCGTCCTTTGCCACGGCGCCCTCATCGAAGAGAAGCACCTGCCCCACGATTTCCTGGCAAAGACGAATCGTGATGACCGAATTCTTGCAGAACCGCCGCCCACCCTGGCGTCATCGGAGGGGGAGTTCATCCGGAAGATCCTGAAGGAGCAGGGCGGCAGCCGGGTGAACACGGCCCGTAAGCTTGGCATCAGCCGCACCACCCTCTGGCGAAAGATCAAAAAACACGACCTCCAACGGGATCATTAACACTCCCTGCCCCCGCTGGCGTTTCACAACTGAAACGCCTTTCTGAAACAGTTTCATGATTTCACTTCCTTCTCAGGAGCGCCTCGCTCGCCATTTATTTGCAACCTTATAATATTATGAACAATACGACTAAGATCTCCGATTAAAGCCGCTGGCGCGGAATTTGCCCATCTGTGGGACAAGTCGTTCGGCTGCCGGCAACGATATCGGCAAAGGACGAGCGGCAGGAGGTTTTTCCCGATGAAAATGATCATTCCCCTTTTTAAGGACAGGATATCGCCGCATTTTTCCACGGCCCCGGAAGCTCTTCTTGTCCAGACCGAGGATACTGGGAGCATTTCGACCTGGAAGATCGACCTTACCCTTCTCTCACTGCCGGAACGGAAAGCCAGAATTCTTGCCCTGGGAATTGATGTCATTTGCTGTGGCGGCATCGACAGGGTGACGCGATCCTGGTTCGAAAAAAAGGGTATCCGCGTAGAGGAAAACTGCATGGGAAACGCCATGGAAATGTTCGACGGGCGTTTGAGGGAAATAGATCCTTCAGTCTGAAAGGAGGCAAAAAATGATATACATAGCTTATCTCATTACGGGACTTTTGGCAGGCGTCATCGGCGGTCTGCTCGGTACGGGCGGTTGCGCCCTCATCATGCCGGTGATCAGGTTCGGATTCGATTTCGATCCGGCCTTCGCCGTGGGCACGACGCTTACGGCTGTGGTCTTTACTGCCGGTTCGGGGGCGTATCAGCATTTAAAGATGAAAAATGTAGACAAATCGACGGCCCTCCAGGTCGGTTTCAGCGGCGTCCTGGGGGTGATCATCGGCTCCGTCGTTTTCGGTTACATCAAGGACTATGGCGACATCATCGATCTCATTATCGGTATTGCCTTTATCATCGTCTCTGTGCGCATGCTTTACGAGGGCTTGCTGGGGAAGACGCCGCCCCCGCCGGTGGGCACAGAGATGCCGGGGACGGTGGCCTCCAAATCCCTGCTCGGTTCCGGCATCGGTTTTCTCACCGGGATTATCGGACTCGGCGGCGGTTACGCCCTGGTGCCGTCCTTCCTCTATTTTCTGCGCGCTCCGATGAAATTGGCCATCGGCACCTCCATGGCCTCCTTCGTCTGGATGGCCCTCGTGGGGGCGATCTTCAAGATTTATCAGGGGGTGGTGAACATTCCCGTCGCCGTAACTTTGGGAATCGGGGCCTTGATCGGGGCCATCTACGGGGCCAAGCTGGTTGCCAAGTTCAAACCGAACGTCCTGAAGGCCCTCTTCGGCTTTCTCTTCCTCTATGTTTCCCTGAAATATATTCTCCTGTATTTCGGGATTCATATTTGAATCGCCTTCATGAAACGGCGGCATCCTTAGGAGG
>DAOTJR010000056.1:0-5928 GCA_035448805.1 Syntrophales bacterium | reverse complement strand
CTGCCCAAGACCAACGTGGGCAAGATCCTCCGGAAGCAGCTCCGGGCGGAGGAACTGGAGAAGCGGAAGAAACAGTAAACTGAACGTTCAGCGAGAAAACCTTGAGGGCGGCCATCGCTATAGTGGCTGCCCTCGTTGTTTAAAGGTTGGCGACGAATTCCACCTCCCGGGGAAGCTTGTAGGAGGACAGATAGGCCCGGCAGTGGCGGAGGATCTCCTTTTCATCGGCCTCGGCGCCGGGCTTTCTCACGATCAGGGCCTTGACGATTTCCCCCCGCATCAAGTCTTCCTTGCTTTCGACCCGGGCGGCCGCCACGGCGGGATGCATCTCCAAAACGATCTCCACCTCCCGGGGATAGACGTTGAAGCCGCTGGTGATGATCATCCGCTTCTTCCGTCCCGTAAGAAAGATGTAGCCGTCCTCGTCCATGTAACCGAGATCGCCCGTATGGAGCCAGCCGTCGCGGATGACCTCGGCGGTGGCCTGGGGATCCTTATAATATCCCTTCATAACGTTCTTCCCCCGGACGATCAGTTCGCCGCTCTGCCCCCGGGGCAGCTCGGTGCCGTCATCAGCGACAATCCGGGCCGCCAGCCCGGCGATAAGCGTTCCGATGGAGCCGGGTTTTTGGGGGCTGTGGAGCATGGTGATGGTGCAGATGGGCGAGGCCTCCGTCAATCCGTAACCCTCCAGGAGGGGAACTCCGAACTTTTCCCGGAAGAGGGTGAGAAATTCCCCCGGGATGGCGGAGCCGCCGGTGATGCAGAAACGCAGGGCGCTCAGGTCGAATCTTTCCCCCCCCTGATGGAAGAGCATCCCCAGGAACATCCGGGGGACGGAACAGGCATAGGTGACCCGTTCCCTTTCCATGACACTGAAGATACTCTCCAGGGTGAAGCGTTCCATAAGGACGACGCTGCCCCCAATATAGAAAGGCGCCAGCATGTTGGCCGCCGCCCCGAAAGAGTGGAAGAAGGGAATGACTGCCAGACCCCTTTCCCGGGGCGTTCCCTGAAACTCGGTCTCCTTAAAGAGGACGGCCTGGGTCATGAGGTTGCCATGGGTCAGGACGGCGCCCAGGGAACGGCCGGTAAGACCGGAGGTATAGATCATCACCGCCGGATCGTCGGGGTCGATCTCCGGCATCTCCCACGTCCGGGGGTTATCGCGGAGGGCCTGGGTAAAGGGACTGTCCGTATCCATGCCGCCGGTGGTCAGCAGGTTTTTGCAGTAAGGCAAATCCTCCCTTATCTCCTCGTAGCGCCGGGCCAGGGGGGTCTGGGTGATGAAGAGCCGGGCGTCGCTGTTGCCGAGGAGATGACGCAGCTCGTAGGGCGTGGACATGACGTTCAGGGTTACGGCGACAGCGCCGAGCTTCTGGGCGGCGAAATAGGAAATGATGAATTCCGGGCAGTTGGGAAGCATGAGGGCGATCTTGTCGCCCTTTTCCAGGCCCAGCGCCCGGAAATGATGGGCCAGGGCGTTGACTGCCCCGTTTAACTCTTCGTAGTTCATCCGGCATTTATCATGGATGAAGGCAATGTTGCCGGGAAACTTTCTTGTTGAATCCTCCAGCATCCGTCCCAGGTTCATTTTCTTGTCGGCCCCCCTTTTTTTGATTGCTTTCTTGACGACAGCTTAAAAAGACCCGCGGCGGCGTTGTGTTTCGTCCCCCGCTGGTCCTGCCCGCCACTGGGTCATTGATTGTTTAGCACATGCATGCTGCCATTTCAATCGGGGAGATGGTCTTTTTTCTTGATCGGGACGGTGATTTCATATAGAGATAATCTGCCTAAGGGCATAGGACATCACTTTAAAGGAGGCTTTGCTTATGAAAAGGACCGTGTTGCTGGTAGTGGCGATTTTCTTCTGTTCCGTTTCCCTGGCTCTGGCCGCCGGGTCGCCGGTGGGAAAGTGGAAGACCATTGACGATAAAACGAAGCAGGAGAAATCCATCGTCGAGGTTTATGAGGTAAACGGCAAGATCTACGGCAGGATTGTGCAGCTTCTCCAGGAAAAAGACGGCGGAAAGAGCAAGCTCTGCACGAAATGTCCGGGAAGCGACCAGAACAAGCCCATGCTCGGGTTGGTTTTCCTCAAGGATCTCAAGGCGGACGGCGATGAATATACCGGCGGGACGATCATGGATCCCAACGACGGCAAGATTTACAAGTGCAAGCTGGAGGTTGTCGAAGGGGGAAGCAAGATGAAGGTCCGGGGCTTTCTCGGGATTTCCCTCCTGGGTCGCACCCAGATCTGGCACAAGGTGAAATGACGGATCTTGAACAATATGCAAGGTTGGTAAGGCTGGCGGCAGAGAAAAGAATCATTTATTCCGCTCACGCCTTGACGGAGATGAATGGGGAGTTTGTTATTGTTACCGCTTCCGAAGTCAGGGACGTTGTATTTAAGGGAGAGATTATCGAGGACTATCAACAAGACCGCAGAGGCCACAGCTTTTTGCTTTCCGGATGGACCGACTTGTCAAGACCGCTTCATGTTGTTTGCGCCCCCAAGGAAGAGTATCTGGTGGTTATTACCGTATATGTGCCATCGGCAGAGAAATGGGAACACGAGTTTAAGGTGAGGAAGAAAAAATGAAGTGTCTGATGTGCCAGGGGGAAATGGAACCAAGAGCGGTGGCCTATACGGTGGACAGAAAAGGCTATCATCTGTATGTGGAAGATATTCCCGCTTATGTCTGTTCACAATGCGGCGAAAGGTTCTTTGATGAAAAGGAAGTTATATCGATCCAGGAAATGATTCAGGTATTTGAATCTAAACTCGAGGAAGTCAGAAAGGTTGCATAGTAAATTTACGGAAGATCATTGTGCCTGAAATTATCGACGGTAATGAAATCGCCCGGGTGATCCGGGAGGAGATCCGGCAGGAAACCGTGGCGCTGCGGGAAAAGACGGGTGTGACGCCGGGCCTGGCCGTGGTCCTCGTCGGGGAAGATCCCGCATCCCAGATCTATGTTCGGCGGAAGGGGCAGGCCTGCGCGGAGGTCGGCTTCCTCTCCCGGGAGTTGCGCTTGCCGGCGGATACGCCGGAAGTGGAGCTGTTGGGGATCATCGGGCGGTTGAACGGCGATCCCGACATCCACGGCATCCTCGTCCAGTTGCCCCTGCCCCGTCAGATTCGCACCCAGGCGGTTATCGAGGCGATTGCCCCGGCCAAGGATGTGGACGGCTTCCATCCCGTCAACGTGGGCCGCCTGGTCACGGGCAATCCCGGCCATGTGGCCTGTACGCCCCGGGGGATTGTCGAGCTTCTGGACCGCACCGGGGTCCCCATAGAAGGTCGGGAGGCCGTGATCGTCGGCCGGAGCAATATCGTCGGGAAACCCCTGGCCATGCTCCTTTTGGCCCGTCATGCCACAATTACGGTCTGCCATACCCGGACGCAGCGTCTGTCCGAAGTGACCCGACGGGCCGACATCCTGGTCGCCGCGGCAGGCAGCCCGGAGATGATCAAGGGGGAGATGGTCAAGGAGGGCGCCGTCGTCATCGACGTCGGTATGAACCGCCTGCCCGACGGCCGGCTGGTGGGCGACGTCGCCTTTGCGGAAGCGGTTTCCCGGGCCGCCTATATCACCCCGGTGCCCGGCGGCGTCGGTCCCATGACCATCGCCATGCTGCTCAAAAATACCCTCCACGCGGCGCGGCTTGCCGCACGGGCCTGAACCTGAAGGCGGCAGGTTGTCCCAACCGCTTCTTTACAGGGCCCAGGCCGCCCGTCACCATCCTTTTCTGCCGGCGGGAAACGGCGACCTGGCTTCCAACCCCGCCGTTTTGGGCCGCGATCCTTTATCGCTACTCGATTAGACCGATAATCCGGAATATTTTCCTGAAGCGTCCCTCCCAGGAATGATCCCGGAGGGCCCGCTCCCGGCCCCGCCGGCGGATTGCTTCCGCCTCCTCGGGGTTGTCCAGGAGCCGGCGGATCTTTGCCAGCAGGTCGTCGAAATCCCGGTAGGTCATGATTTCCCGGCCTGTTTCATAAGCCTTTTCCAGTTCCGGATGATGTTCCGTGAGATACAGCCCGCCGCTCATGGGGATCTCGAAGTCCCGCCCCTTGAGGCAGAAGGCGTCCGTGCACCCGTGCACGCCGGCGAAGCCGAGATTGATCCGGCTTTGGGAATAGAGGCTTACCATGGCTTCGGTGGTCAGAGGTCCGCTGGGCCATCCCGGTCCGTAGGCGACGACGTTAACGCCCGCCGCTTTCAGGCGGGCGACGATCTCCGGGCGGTTGCCGTAGCATTGACCCACAAAGGAAACGTCGATCGTCCGGGCGACCTCCCGGGGGCGGTGGAGTTCCGGATTGGCCCCTTCGGGCAGATAGACGGGCCGGGCACCTTCCACCACATACTTCTTCAGGGCGTCCTCCGTGCTGGTCCAGCACAGACTGAAATGCCGGCAGATGTCCCGGACCCCCATGGCCTGACCGCCCCGGATCTTGCCTACGAAGTTTTCCTTGTCGTTCAGGGCGAGATTGATGGTGGGGACGCCGAGGGCGGCGAGGGCTGCCATGGTTGCCGGCGTGACCTGCTCTCCCGACAGGTAGGCAAAGATGACATCGAGGTTGTGTGTTTGCTTCAAGGTTCGGGCGCAGGCCAGGAGCTCCCGGTTCATGGACCGGCGACCGGAGCGGCGCCATTCTCCCGTCGCCGCCCCGGTGCCGCGGAACCAGTCGAAATGGAAGACGGCGCCGAATTTTTCCAGGGCCGGCTTGAGGGCCGTCTCTTCCCAGTTGTAATCATGGTAAACGGCGAGAATCTGCAGGCTCCCGGCGGGCTTGGGGGCCAGGGCGGGAAAGAGCCGCCGGCAGGCGGCGTGGAGCTCCGCTTCCGTGGGGATGGCCAGGCCGCGGGCCGCGAAAAGGTCGTCATAGGATGACTGCTCTTTTTGGAGTCGCCGATCGTTGCGCCAGGTGCGGAATTGCCGCCGGTATTTCTTCAATGGATCCATACCACTAAATATTTATGCCATGGGCGCTCCCTTGTCAAGGCGATGAAGCCGACCCCGCTGTGGATATCCCCCTCCGAACCGTCCTCACTTCATGTAGTTGACGGCATGGGTAATGACATCAGGATGTTACTTCCTCCCCCCGGTGTAACCGTCGGACAGACATATCTTGGCGGTTGTCCAAAGATTGGATAAAGGGGTGCAGTCGGCCGGAGATATCTACCGCCGGCTTACTGTTCGCACCGATCAAGACGAACCGCCGGTGGGCCCTTTTGTTTTCCCCGCCGTCCGGAGCCGCGGCGGATCACCGGCCGTAAGTGGTATAGAGCCGGGCGCCGTTCGATTTGTCCACCCGGTCGTTCATCATGTTGAAGACGTGGCCGGCGTCCAGGACGGGGATGGAAAGAGCGGCGGCGACGTCCACGCAAAGGGGGAGGGCGCCGATGCCGGCTCCTGCCAGACAAATTTCTGCATCAGCGGGGATGGCCCCCAGGATGGAGGCCTTCATTGTCGGCCAGCGGGTGGCCACGTATTCCGAGGGAATTTCCACAAAAGAAAGCTCCGGCTGACTTTCGCGGCGGGCGAACCAGTCTTCGCAGGCCGACCGGTTCCAGTCCGAACCGATGAGACAGACCTTTTTTCTGTTCAGAAGGCGGGCGCAGGCGGGGGAGGAAAGCCAGGCATAGACGACATAAAAGGGAAGGTAGTTGTCGCCGGTCAGAGGGATGTCATGGCGCTGTAGAAAGGTAAGAAAGGTGGTGGCCGAAGGCCGCTTCCGGAGCCCCCGGAGCAGGGCGGACAGCCCCCGGCGGGGCGCCTCGATATTGCCGGGAAACACCAGGGGTGCCAGCAGGCCGGTCCGGGAGAGGCGGGTGAGGGCCTCCACATGAAAAGGCAGGGCGGCGCGGATGGCCGCTACGGATTCCGCCTGCCGGTAAAGGCCGTTGCAGTCCAGACTCA
>DAOTJR010000055.1:0-6724 GCA_035448805.1 Syntrophales bacterium | reverse complement strand
GTTTGCGGAAGCTCATCTGACTAAAGGTAGGCGAAGATGTAACAGGCCGTGGTGCCGAGATTCACGCCGATGTTGAGGCCGCACATCCCCTCCAGAAGCCGGCGGTCCCGGTCCAGCCGCCGGGCCGCCATGACGACGAGGGTCAAGGACAGCAAAAAGACGAGGAGATACGGGTAGAGAACCTTCACCGGCACCCCGGCCTGCACGGACAGCAACACCGCCGGCCAGGACAGGATGGCGATGGTCGCATAGATGACCCGGCCCGTGTCCCGGCCCACACGCACGAGGAGATTTCTCTTGCCGGTGGCGCGGTCCGCCTCGTAATCGGGGAACTCGTTGAGGAGGATGACGTTGAAGATGGAAAAACCGATGGGGACGGCGATCCAGTGGATCACCTCGTGAAGGTAACCTGTCTGGAGATAGAAAGCCGCCGCCACGGGGAGCCAGCCGTAGCAAAAGCCGATGAGGATCTCCCCCAGACCCCGCTCGACGATCCTAACGGGTCGTGTGGAGTAGAAGAAGCCCGCCAGGGCGCCGACGGCGCCGATAAAGAGGGTGTAGGGCCCCGTGCGGTAATGGAACTGGAGGATCAGACCGATCAGGCCCGCCATGACGAAGCTGGCGATGCCGCTCCACAGGGGCACCGCTGCCGCCACCCGGCCCGTGGGCATGACCCCGGAGCCGCCGGCGAAACGGCTGGGAGAAACGGCGCGGGATATCCGGTCCTCCCGCTGATCGAAAAACTCCCCCAGCTGGTAGGTGGAGAGCATGATGAGGATCACCGCCGCCAGACCGTAGAGGAAGACCTCGAGATGAAAGACGTTTCCTGTTCGATGCGCCAAAACGGCGCCCAGGATGAAGGGCAGGGCGCCGACGGTATGAAAAGGCGGCCGGGCCAGGGTGATCCAGTCCACCAACGAAAATTTCAGGGTCTGTCTTTCTTCCATAATCACAGGGTGTTGCCGCCTTTGCCCGCCGGGTCGCCCTGACTAACACAGACGGTTGCAATTGTCAAACCTGGGGTCTGTCTATTTGGGTACAGAAGGGTGGGCTTCAGAATCGCCGCACCGCCGCGGGCCGGGAGAGTCGCGCTGCCGTTCTCGATAAATGATGATGTGCGGGGAGGAGCTATCCGCTGGTGAATACCGGACGCTTACGGTCCCGATCTTTTATTTGCCGTGAGATTTCTGTACAAAACTGCCGGGATAGGTCTTATCAAGCTTGTAGGTTCGGATACAGTTTAAGGCGGTGTCGCGATCGGCAAACCCGCCCACGAGGACCCGATGCCACACGCCCTTGCCTTCGACGGTTACGGTTTCCACCTCGACGACGAGCTTCTCGGCACGTAATTTCCTGGCCACGGCCTCGGCCTTTTCCTTCTCCTTGTGCGCGGAGATCTGGATATGGAAAGGTCCATGCCCCACGGGAGAGGTCTTCATTGCAGGCGTTTTTGGCGCACTCTTCCCGGCCGGTACGGTTGCGGCCGCATGCCTCGTAATTTTGATCTCCCGGCCCGTGTCTGACTCCGGAGAGGCCTTTGTGCCCGGTGACGGGACCGGGTTCGGCTTGATTTGGAGTGGCCGTGCCGGTAGGGACTTTGTCGCCGGCAACTGCGCGGTTATCGGGGCGGCAGGGATGGCGGCTTGCGGTGCCGCCGGAGTATGCCTTACCGGGGGCGTCGGTGCTGATGTCGCCGATGGTGGCGCAACTGCCGGCGGCGGGGTGGTGGTCGGGGAAGAAATGTTCGGCGGTACCGGCGGGGTTGCGACCGTCACCGGCGCCGAATCCGGGTTTTTGGCTTCCGAGTGTATGGGAGGTCGCCGCCATTGCGTGCCGTCATAGTAATCGGTCCGGGCGGTCAGTCTGTTGATCCGCAGGGGATAATCCTGGCTCCCCAGTCTGATCGATGTATAGTGATAAAAGCCGGGCCGGAAGAAAACCATGACCGCCAGGGCCAGAATCGTGACGCCGGTACCGATAAGCCAGGGTGAAGACCCTGGGAAACGGCCGAAGAGGCTCCCGGCGAGTCCTGGCCGTTCATCGCGGGCGGAGCTGTTCACCGCCGGCGCCGGTATTTCCGGAGGCGTATTATCCGGGGTCGCTGCCGGTGGTGGCGAAGAAGAGGAGGAATCGTCGGAAGCATCAACCCGGGCCATAACGTCCCGCTGTAAATGCAGCACAAGCAGTTTCTCGTATGCGTATTTGATCTCATTCCTTTTTATAAGGCTTTTTTCCTTCCATGAATCAACATGGGAATAACGCTCCGGATCCCAGGCATCGTGCAATTTCTCGAAGGCATACTGGATCTCCGCCAGGGAGGCATGGGGGTCGATCTGAAGAATCTTGTAGTAAACAGCCGGATCTTCATTTCCAGCGGTTTTCGTCGCCGGGTCATCGGGCTCGGTCGCCCGCTTGTACGTGGTTTCCCGCTCCCGCTCCAGGCGTCCTTCTTCCAATGGGAAACTTGAGTTGTCCCGCTGTTCCCAAATTCTATTCATCGGTAATCCCCTTTCCGCTCTCTGATTCATGATGGTCTTGAGGTCCGCACCACTGAGCTTCCCTACCCGAATTTGGCCGGCAGGGATGATTATGCATAAGCTTCGACCTCCTTCTTTGGTGGGATGACAAGGGCCGGCAGGGCGTGCGGCGTTTTCCTTGGGGACGGCGGAAAGGCTCCCCTGGATTCCCCGATCGACAATATAGAGGACATCACGCCGTCTCCAGTAACATCAACATCGATTTCAGACCGACAGCCCGACCAAAATACCACTGCTTATTACCAAATTGCCATGGTATGTCAACAGGATATAAGTCCGTCATCTCTCTCAAAAAAATAAGGGTGAGGATGAGAACAGTGCTTCCTGTCGTCAAATCGCTTTATAATTCTGACATATAACCTCACGGGATTTCCGGCAGAGGCTTGGAAAAGATAAAGAACCGGATCCTTCATCACCATAATATTCCGCTAAACAGAGGTCCGTATCTTCCGACATTTCAAAGGTGGTGCCTTCGTAAAAATCCCATGCCCAGTGGGGCGCTACAAAGTATGAAAACGTCATTTTCAAAGTAAGTCACGAAGCGTTACAGAGAACGCTGGAGTTTGCTGGCACTTGTTATTTACCCCGATAAAGCGTTAGCGATGTAATAATCAAAACGCACCTTCCGGATCGTCACCCGGCAGGGTGCGCAGAGAGATCAGATTGAAGCTTTAAATCAGGTGCAATAGCAAAAAGCATCATGATCAAAGCAGTCACCATCGTCGGCAATCTGGGGCAGGATCAGGAAATCCGAAACACCGCGAGCGGTGTCCCCGTCGCCGGCTTTCACCGTCGTGGTCAACGAACTTTAGAAGGGGAAAAATGGCCAGAAGGTCAAGAAGAGCCACTGGTTTCGGGTCTCGGCCTTCCAGCGCCTGGCGGAGGTCGCAGGCGTTTACTGCGCCATGGGGTCCAAGGTCGGCGTCCGGGCCAGTTGCAGCAGCGCACCTGGCAAGCATTTAGCCTTGCGACATGACCATTCTCCTTCATGATCGATTTATTTCTCTCAAGACCGGCGTAATTCTAACATTTTGTGACAGATCATAGCGCATTTGTCCTTTGCCGAAAGACCGTCAGAATCTTTTCAATGATCGCACACGGACCGTATGAATTTGTGAAGTCAATGGACAGCGTTTGAGCTGTTGGCATGAGCGCGGCGGACATATCTCTCAATATCTTCAAAACGAGAATTGACTTGATTGCCACGGAATCGCCGAATCTCTCCCAGTGCCTCCGCTGAATCCAGGACGGCCGGTTCTCGCCCCCGATCCTCATGGCCAGCTTCTCCGCCAGGTCCGGATAGACCTGGGTACAGATCAGATCGTAAAAGGGGGCAAGACGCGGACCCCGGTCCGTGAAGATCATGGCCAGATTCTTGGCATGGGCGTCGGCATTGCCGATCAGGAAATTGAAGACCGTCCATCGCAAAAGGGCCATGCGATCGGCGGCGGGGCGGATGCTTTGCTCCTGTAACAAGGTAAAACACTGCTGCAACGAAGGGCCGCCCTCGCTTTCGTACTTTTGGTCGGGCAGGAACCCCAGTGCCTGGCAGAAGTCCTCCTGATGCAGGCGCACGACAAGCCCGTCCGTGTTCCGGCTGCGGTCATAGCGCGTAACGATGAAGATCCTGTCAAGACCCCTGCGGACTGTAGACGCCGGCACGGACAACCCCAGCCTCTGCGCAAGCATCATGCAGAATGCCTCGTTCCCTACCGTATCCTCCAGATCCCGGATCGGCGGCTTTAGGATATGGCTGCTCGGCGCATTCCCCGAGGCGATGAAGATGCGGTCGTCTTCCATGTAGACCGGCAGCTTGTTTTGAGCCCCGGCCAGGGAAAGGCGCATACCTTCCTCACCGGCCAGCAGCGGCCTTCGGGGAAGGTCCATGATGATCCGGTGCAAACCTTCCTCGTTGAGCTCCCGGTAACCGGGTTTCACCGCAGGCGCGACACCCGCCGGCAGCACGGATACCGCCCCGGCGCATTCCCCACCGATGCTGTGGAGCATGGCGAAGTCGTTGCTCTCGGAAATCCCCAGCCGCCGGGCGATGGCCCGTTTTACTTCCCCCTCCGGCAGGAGATTGGAGAAGAAAGGGCGGGACAGATCATCCGGATATATCTCCGCCCGCAAGGGGAGGTGCACAGACAAAGGGAAAGCACCTTTCGCATGTATCCATGCCGCGTCATATTGAAAGACGAAACGTCTCTTGTCATCCAGCCAGAGCCGTCCAACCTTTTGATTGTGGAGATAGACATCGAGGCCGGGACTGTCCATGCCGATATCTTTATTCATCGGACCAATTCCTTGACTTGATGCAGACATCCAGTCCCAACGCAGTGACCACCTGGAGGAGCTTCCCAATCTGCACCGTCGCTTTGCCGTTTTCCAGATCGGACATGAACCGGTACCCGACCCCGCATAAGGCCGCCGCATCGGCCAGGGTCAGTCCGTCTTCCTTGCGCTTTTTCCGGACGGCGGCCCCGATGTCCGCTGCTGTGATTATCTTGTTTTTCAATTTTCTTCTCCTTCATTCCCTTTCGGGAATAATAGACGCTTATGACGCAATCGTCAATGACAATATTCCCTGTCAGGAACAATCAGGCAGGATCCTGCCTCCTTTAACATCGGTCCAAAATTAAACCTCGAAAAGATGGGGTGAAAGAGGGTGTGATGTCGGACAAGGCAAAGATTCAGCGCAGCGGCAAGGCCAAATGGACGGTCATGGTTTACATGGCCGGGGACAACAACCTCGACGGGGCGGCCCTCCGGGATATCGAGGAGATGGCCGGGATAGGTTCCACAAAGGACGTCAATTGCCAGGTCCAGCTTGACCGCCTGGAGGACAGGAAGACCCGGCGCTTCCTGATCACAAAAGGCGGCGGGTATGAACGGGATTGCCTGGAGATTTTCGGCAAGACGAACACCGGAGATCCCAAGGTCCTGGAGGATTTCCTCACGTGGTCCGCAGAGCGATACCCTGCCGAAAGGTATTTCCTGATCCTCTGGAATCACGGCAGCGGCTGGTGGGAGGAGGCCGGAAGCCGGGCCGCGGCCCCAAAATCTCCGGACGCTCGATCCTTCCGCAAGAGATCCCGCGCTTCTCTTTTCCATCATAGCACCAAAGTCACCGGACATTCTATTCACAGAAGCATCTGCTATGACGATCACTCCGGCGGCGACGCCCTGGACAAGCGGGAGCTGAAGGACGTTCTCGCCCGCGCCTGCACCGTCATCGGCAAAAAGATCGACATCCCCGGCATGGACGCCTGCCTCATGACGATGGTGGAGGTCGCCTGGCAGCTTCGGGACTCCGTGGAGATCCTCGTCGGCTCGGAGATCGAGGAACCCAACGACGGCCGGCCCTATGCCGAGATCATCGCATTTCTCACGGCGAAGCTGGTTCTCCCCGAAGGCGGGCATCTCCAGGGAACTGTCCAGGCTGACGCAGGCGGCTGCGCAGGAAATCTCCGTGGCCGCCTACGCCTTTTCCTCGAAGTATCTGGGCAACGCCCTGGTTAGTAATTTTTGAGGTTTTTTTATGGTTCATATCATTCCGGAAAGCGGTTTTGCCAATACCTATCTGATCGAGGAGGACGCCGGCCTGATTGCTGTGGATGTGGGCAGCATCGGAGCGGCTCAGGAAGTCGCAACATACTGCACCGGGGCGACGGCTCCGGGGCCGACGACTTCGCGCAGAACTCCCTGATCTATCGCTGCGCCCTGCAAACCCTTAAATTCAGGGGTGGGGAGGATGCCCTTTTGCAGGCCGGACGAGACCCCCGCTATTACAACACCGGATCTTGTGTCCATCCTATAAGCATCACCGGTTTGGAAATGCTGTACAATGATAAGCTTCGATTTGATTTGATCGCGTGGCAATGCGCCATAGAGGGGAATATACTGGCGATCAAAAGAGCGGCGATATGAGCAAGATCATGTCTGCCATTTCTGAGATTCGGGATACATGATAAATCTTGGCGAGCCAACGGCTATCAATACCATTTTTCCCATAATATGCCCCGGCAATCTGTCCGTAAATCGCTCCGGTGGTGTCGGCATCATCGCCAAGGTTTACGGCCATCAGGCAGCCTTCTTCAAAGGTGTTGCTGTGGTAGAAAGCCCAGAGGGCTGCTTCCAGTGATTGGACGACATAGCCGCTGCCCCGGATTTTTGAACAAGAATCAGCT
>DAOTJR010000054.1:0-7121 GCA_035448805.1 Syntrophales bacterium | reverse complement strand
CCGTCGAAACGGATCTCGTCCGCCGCCGCCGGACCGTACTCGAAAATGCCGTTGTCGATGACGATGTCGCCCGTCCGGGCGTTCAGGGTCCGCCAGACCGCCCGGCCGTCGCCGGTCTTCCAGATGAGGGTCTTGATGGGCTCGCCGGGGTAGAGGGTCTTGGAGAAGCGGCAGGCGAAGCGCCGGACCAGCTCGGGCTGCCCCGGGGTCAACTGCGCCATGAGGGCCCGGCAGGCGAAACCGTAGGTGCACAGGCCGTGCATGATGGGTTTTTCGAAGCCCACCTTCCGGGCGAAGTCGGGATCGGCATGAAGCTGGAAGAGATCGCCGGAGAGGCGGTAGAGGAGCGGCTGATCCGGCGAGGGTTGGGCCGCGACGATGAAATCGGGATCGCCCGCCGGGAAGACGAAGGGCTCGGTCTTGCCCTCCTCGCCGCCGAAATTGCCGTCCCGGCGGCTGAAGATGGTGATGATGTTCTTGAAGAGCTTCTTTCCGTCGGCGTCGCAGGTGTCGCCCGCGGCGATGACGATGGCGCCCTTGTCCTTTTTGTCGTAATAATGGGTGATTGTCCCTTCCGTCGTCAGGGTCCCCGCGGTGGGGATGGGGCGGTAGAAGATGATGTCCTGCTCGCCGTGGAGGATGCCCGCCAGGTTTACATTGGCGGCGCTGGCCACGTGCCAGAAGAAATCGAAGATGCTGGCCACGGAAAAGGTGGGGATGACCTTGAGGTTCTTTTCATAGACGTAGTCCAGTTCGTCGAAGCCCGCGCCGATCCCCAGGGCGTACAGGGCGACGTCCTTCCAGGTGTAGGTCTTGGTGACGGGGCCGATTTTTTTGCCGATTGCCTCTAAATTGAGCGCCATGATTGCTACCTCCTTAACTGTTCGGATAGATTAGGTTTGGGTGTTGATTTATGGACTACATCTCCTTTTATTGCTCCGGGATTGCCGGAAACATAGTAACCGTCCCTATTTTTACCCCTCCCGCCGGACGAAGGCGGGGATGAGGATGAATTTGAGCGTTTCCTTGACCTGCGCGATATATTCCTCCCGTTCCAGGTTCACCATGGGCCGGAAGAAGTTTTCCCCGGAGATGAAATTGTGGATGGCGTTCATCACCGCCAGGACCTCCAGCATGGCCCGGGGGGGAGGCGCCGGCCGGGCGGCGGCGTCCTTCCCCGCCGCCGCCCCGGCCTTGGGGGCGCCTTCCCCGGCATTCCCTCCTGCTGCCGGGGAAGATAACGATGACTCCTGAATGGGGAAATCTTCACGGTGGCCGGAGTTTCCCGAGCGGTCTGCGCCGTCGCCGTCAACCAGCGGGGTACCCGCGCCTTTGCCCGATCTTTCCGGGGAGCCCGCCCTGTCACCGTCAACCAGCGGGGAGTCCTCTTCTTTGCGGGCTTGCTTTCCTGCGGTGGCCGACGTGCCCTGCTGCTTGACGAGCCCCATGGAGCGGGCGATGTCGGCGGTGAATTCCGGGACCTTGAGATCCACTTCATCCCTGGTCTTGGCGATGTAACGGAAAAGCATGATGTTGGAAATTTCCGGATAGGCGAAGAGGTAATCCGTCATGGCGTCGATGGCGATGGCCATGCGCTCCGCCAGGGGCCGGCCGTGGATGATCCTTTCCACGGCGATGAGCTTCTGGCCCAGGTCCTTGTTGATGTCCAGGATGACGGCCTCGTAGAGGTCTTTCTTCTCCCCCCAGTGGTAATGGAGGGTGGAGATGTCGATGCCCACCTCCTGGGCGATCATCCGGGTGGTGGCGCCGTGAAAACCGTATTCGCCGAAGATCCGGCGGGCCACGGTAAGGATGCGGGCCTTCATGGATTCGGGATCTTTATGGGCCTTTTCCAGGGGAGTTGCCATCAGCCGGTTCCATTGATCGCTTCCATCAAACGATGGAAACATTGATAAAAGCTTTCTCCGCCTTTGTCAAGGACAAAATAGGCCCTACCCGCCCGTTTATTCGCCCTTGCCGTTCCCGCGGGAATCGCATATATGAATTCAAATGTCCCGCACTGGGCAGGTATCCGCTGCTCGTTCAATCTTTTTGGGGGCAATTCCCAGAAGATTGCTTCGACATGAGGAATTTTTACCCGTGATACCTTACAGCTTGCTAAGAGGATGGTTATTATTCTCACCTTTGGGCTTTTTCAGCGGCGAGGGCGAACTGAGGCATCGGTGGAAGCGGCAAAGGTTTGGAACAAATACCGGGAGTTGAAGGAGCGTCTGTTGCGGTTGGGCAGGGCTGCCGTCGCCTTTTCCGGCGGGGTGGACAGTCTGCTGCTCCTGGTTGCCGCGCGCGAGTGTGGTTCCCGCCAGGCGGTGGCCGTGACTATCGATTCCTGCTTCTATCCCCGGCGGGAACTGGAGGCGGCGGTGCGGCTCGCCGCCATGACCGGTCTGGAGCACGTCATTATCAGGAAAGACGGTTTTACCGATCGGCGCATCCTGCAGAATCACCGGGAGCGCTGCTATTTCTGCAAGGGGGAGCTTTTCCGGGAACTGGGGGAAAAGATGGCGGCGACCCACGGTATCACCTGCCTCTTGGAGGGGTCGAACGCCGATGACCCGGCGCGGCGACGCCCGGGGATGCGGGCCCTGGCCGAACTGGGCGTCCTTTCCCCCCTGCGGGAGTTGGGTTTCACGAAAGACGAGATCCGTTTCGTCTTGGCGGCCAAAGGGGTGCCCGTCTGGGACAAGCCGCCTGCCGCCTGTCTGGCCACCCGCATCCCCTGCGGCCGGAAGATTACGGCGGCGAAACTGCGGATGATCGAGACGGCGGAGGAATATCTGCTCGCCCGGGGGTTCCGGCAGGTCCGGGTCCGGCACCATGGGGCGGTGGCCCGGATCGAGGTGGCCCCTGAAGAACGGGAGGCCTTTTGTTCGCCGGGCACCATGGACGAGGTGGACACGGCGCTGCAGAAGATCGGCTTTGCATTTGTCGCTCTCGATCTGGCGGGTTATGGAGCAGAACGACGACAGGAGGCGTCATTTTGAGAAGAGAAGAATTGCAACGACTCCTGGAGGAGGTCCGGGCGGGACATCTGGAAATCGCCGCCGCTCTGGAGAGGTTCAAGGGGATGCCTTTCGAGGACCTCCAATATGCCAAGATCGATCATCACCGGGAAATAAGAAGGGGGTTCCCGGAGATCATCTTCTGCGCCGGGAAGACGGACGAGCAGATCCTCGGCATCGCCCGGGGGATCAGGGATAAAGGCCATGCCGTCCTCGGCACGCGGTGCCCCCGGGAGCAGTTTCACGCCCTGTCGTCCCGCCTCGCCGGGGCGCGGTATTTCCCTGACGCCCGGATCTTTTTTATCCCCCACGGGGAGGTCGAGGCGGGGAGCACGGAAAAGATCGTCGTCGTTACCGCGGGGACAGCGGATATCCCCGTCGCCGAAGAGGCCGCGGTGACGGCGGAATGTCTGGGCATCACCACCGAGAGGATCTACGACGTGGGCGTCGCGGGCATCCACCGGCTGTTTCCGTTTCTGGACCGGATCGGCGCCGCGGCGGTGGTGATCGCCGTCGCCGGCATGGAGGGCGCCCTGCCGGGGATCCTGGCCGGCCTGACGGACCGGCCGGTGATCGCCGTGCCGACGAGCGTCGGCTACGGGGCGAGTTTCCACGGTGTCGCCCCGCTTCTGGCCATGCTCAACAGTTGCGCCGGCGGTATCGGCGTGGTAAATATCGACAACGGTTTTGGGGCGGCGTATCTGGCGGCCCTGATTGTCCGCCGGATCGAAGCGGCGGCGCGGCCGGCGAAGGAAAAGGGATGAATCCTCCGGAAGAAAAAATCCTCTATTTCGACTGCTTTTCCGGGATCAGCGGGGATATGGCCGTGGCGGCCCTCCTCGATCTCGGTGTCGATGAGGGTGAACTCCGGCGGGAGCTGGGGAAGCTGGCCCTGCCCGGTTACGATGTGGAGATACGATCCGGGGCCCGAAAGGGGATCAGATGCACCGAATTCATCGTGAATTCCCCTGGAGAGGAACACCCCCATCGCCGTCTGGACGACATCCTGGCGATCATCGAACAAAGCGGCCTGGCGGCGCCGGTTCGGGACCTGAGCCGGAGGATCTTCACCGTCCTGGCGGAGGCGGAGGCCGCCGTTCATGGGCAGGAAGTCGGAGCGGTTCATTTCCACGAAGTCGGGGCGGTGGATTCCATCGTGGATATCGTCGGTTTCGCGGTCTGCCTCACGGCGCTGTCACCCGCCCGGATCGTGGCGTCGCCGGTGAATCTCGGGAGCGGGACGGTGCGGTGCGCCCACGGCCTCCTGCCCGTACCGGCGCCGGCCGTGGCGGAACTTGCCCGCGGCATCCCCGTTTATGCCGCCGAGACCCCCCGCCGGGAACTGGCCACCCCCACCGGCATGGCGATCCTCAAGGCCGTCTGCGGGGAATATCGCCCCCTGCCGGAGATGGTGGCCGAACGGGTCGGATATGGGGCCGGGCGGGCGGACCATGACCTCCCCAACGTCCTGCGGGTCTGGTACGGTTCTCCCCGGCAGGCGGCGTCAGGGGAACGGACAGCGGCAGCGGACGAGGTCCTCGTCCTGGAGACAAATATCGACGACATGAGCCCCGAATTGTACGGCCATGTTTTCGAAAAACTTCTGGAAGCGGGGGCCCTCGATGTGTATCTGACCAATATCCTTATGAAAAAAGGACGGCCGGGGCAGATGCTTTCCGTCATCGGCGCCAGAGAAGACGAGGAGGCGCTCGCCGCCGTCCTCTTCCGGGAGACCTCGACCCTCGGGATCCGCAAGACCGTCCGGCAGCGCCGGACCCTGGCGCGCCGGACCGTGAGGATTCCCACCCCCTATGGGGAGATGCGGGTAAAGGTCGCTGTCCGTGACGGAAAAACGATTACCGGCAGTCCCGAGTACGAGGATTGCCGCGCCGCGGCCCTCAGGACGGGTAAACCCCTCCGGGAGATATTCGCCGTCGTGTCGCGTCTGGCGGCGGCAGCCCTGGATAAAGAACAAGGAGGCTGAGAGATGCATATACCGGGTCACATGCTTACGGAACAGGTGGAGATGGTCGCGTCCCTGGTCGCCCTGACGGGAGTCGGGGCGGCGGTGTCTTCCGCCCTGAAAGAAGAGAAAAAACCGCCGCGCCTCGATTTTGCAAGGATCGTGGCCGTGGTCTTTGTCTTGCAGATGCTGAATTTTCCCGTCCAGGAAGGGACATCGGGGCATTTTCTCGGCGGGGCGCTGGCCGCGGCGACCCTGGGGACAAACTTCGGCATTCTGGCCATGAGTCTGGTCATTACCGTCCAGACACTGTTGTTCGGTGACGGCGGGATTACGGCCCTGGGGGCGAACATCTGCAATATGGCGCTCATTCCCGTCTGGACCTACGCCATCGTCAGGGCCTATCTCCCGTCCCGGGACGTCGGCACGGCCATCGCCGCCTGGGTTTCCGTGGTGGCGGCGGCGTTTGCCTGCGGGACGGAGCTGGTCATCTCCAGCCGGCCTTTGCAGTGGGCGGCCCTGTCGGCCATGGTGGCCGTGCACAGCCTCACCGGCGTTGTCGAGGCGGGGATCACCATGGGCATGGTAAAAATGTTCACCTGGGAAGGGGCTGCCGCCGCGGTGGCCGGGAGGATGAAAAACAGGTGGACCGTCTCGCTGTTCCTGGTCATCGTAGGCATCCTGCTGGCGCCTTTCGCCAGTCCTCTCCCGGACGGTCTGGAATGGGTGGCCGAGCGCTACCGGCTTTTCCATGCGGGCATGCCTGCGTTTGTCGCCCCGCTCCATGACTACAAAACGACGCTTATCGCCCATGAGTATCTGTCATCGGTAACCGCTGCCTGCGTGGGGGTAGTCATCCTGGCGGCGCTGTCTTGCGCATTGATGACCGGTCTCCATTCGCGCCGGGGGCGGCAGGGATAGACGGGGCCGGCAGCGCCGGTGCCGCAGGTGAAGCTTGCTGTGAAAACGTCATGTTCATGCTTCGTGGTGCGCCCCGGGGCATGTGGTTTTTTTACGCTGTCGTCCGTGCAGGGCGGGCAAAGGACGATGGAAAGACGATTGAGGGGTGACCGGATGTTTCAGGATACGGCCTGGGAGTGGCTCGATGAACTGGAAAAAGAAGGGCGTTTGGAGGGCCTCGACGAAGAGGGCCGCCGCGCCCTCGGGCGGGATTATGCCCGCCGGATCGAGGAGTTCTTTGTGGCGGAGGTGACCAGACAACTGGCGCCCATGGGCAAAGTCGCCGACTTCGAGCGGATGCTCCTCTGGGACACCCAGTACACCCACAAGTTTCTCAACCAGACGATCCCCGGCTATCCGTCCTTCAAGATGGAGATCATGGCCCGGGCCCGCCGGGAGATCCTCGGAAAATGACCCTCCTGACGGATGCGAAGCCCGGTCATTCCACCCCCGGCCGCGACAGGGAAGGAGGGGTGCGCCTGTGGGGGAAAGACGTAAGGCGCGCCGGAAGGAGCCGCCGGTGAAGGTCGTTTTCCTCGGCACCAACGGCTGGTACGACACGGCGACGGGTAACACGGTCTGCACCCTGCTGCGGACGCGGGATTTCGACCTGCTCCTCGATGCGGGCAACGGTCTGGCCAAGGCGGACCAATACGGCGCCGGGGCCGACGGCCGGCCGGTGTATCTTTTCCTAAGCCACTTTCATCTGGATCATGTAGTGGGGCTCCACACCCTGGCGAAATTCTCCTTTGCCGGCGGTCTTACCATCTGCGGACCCGCGGGCTCCCGGGACATCCTGGCGATGCTGGTCGCCCAGCCTTTCACCCTGCCGCTGGCGGATCTTCCCTATCCCACCGTCGTCCGGGAGCTGCCGGCGGAACAGGGGGCGCTTTCCTTCCCGGTGACGGCCCTGCCCCTCCGCCACGCCTCCCTGACCCTGGGCTGCCGCCTGGAGCTGGACGGGCTGGTCATCGCCTACTGTCCGGACACCGGTTACTGTGCCAACGCCGTCCTCCTGGCCCGGGAGGCGGACCTCCTCATCGCGGAATGCGCTTACCGCCGGGGGCAGGGCAGCGAGGACTGGCCGCACCTAAACCCGGAGACGGCGGCGCGGATCGCCCGGGAGGCCGGGGCGAAGCGGCTGGCCCTGACCCATTTCGACGCCCGGATCTATGACC
>DAOTJR010000053.1:0-7598 GCA_035448805.1 Syntrophales bacterium | reverse complement strand
GCACGCCGCCAGCGTTTGTTCTGAGCCAGGATCAAACTCTCCAGTTTTAATCCTTGCTGAGAATTCTCTCAATTTTTAAATTTCATTTGGGACCCACAAATCAATCATCCCACTATTCAATTGCCAAAGAGCCCAGTTGGAAACGAGTTTTGTTGCTTAGCTTAACTTGCTTTCGATGTCAAGCTCTTTTTTTCTAAACTCGACAAAAAAGCAATTGCGCTAAGGTTTAAGCTTCTACTGAAAATTCCTGAATAAGTCAAGAGATTTTATGAAAAACTCAATTACTGTCACCGACTGATTTAAAGAACAGGAGAACTATCTACTGCGGATCGGCCAGAGAGTCAAGCATTTTTTTCAATTTTTTACAATGACCAGAAAATGCTTCTTTTTTCCCTTCCTTAGGCGGATGAGACCTTGAGCGCTCACATGATTTGCCGTGATCTTTTCATCGAAAGCATTGATCGGTATTTCGTTGATATAGGCCCCTCCCTGTTCGATAAGCCGTCGCGCCTCCCCCCGAGAGCTGCAAAGCCCCGATTCATAAAAAAGCTCGTAAGCCGGGACACCGTGCTCAAAGACTGAAAGCGGCTTTTCCAGAGAAGGAATCGCCGAAAGATCATCGTCCGTTGTCTTTCTGGGTATGGAACTGGAAGGAAAAAGTTCCCTATCCACAATCCTGGTTTTAAAGGCCTGAACCGAGGCCTGCCATGCTTCCACCGCCGCCGTCTCGCCGTGGGTGATCTTCGTGGCCTCGAAGGCCAGAACGGTCTTGGCCATATTCAATTGCACATCGGCCAGTTTTCGTACCTCCCGGATCTCCTCCACCGGCAAGAAGGTAAACAGACACAGAAACCTCTCCACGTCGTCATCCTCCGTATTCACCCAGTACTGGTAATATTCATAGGGAGGAGTGAGCGCGGCGTCGAGCCAGACTGTGCCCCGCTCCGTTTTGCCCATCTTGTGGCCGGCCGAGGTGGTGATGAGCGGAAAGGTCATGCTGTAGGCCGCCTTGCCCTCCATTCTGCGGATCAGGTCGCTGCCGGCCAGCATATTTCCCCACTGGTCATTGCCGCCCATCTGGATGAGGCAATTATGGTTCTTGAAAAGGTAAAGAAAATCATAGGCCTGCAGAAGCATATAATTGAATTCGATAAAATTGAGGCCCTTTTCGAGACGCATTTTATAGCTTTCCGCTGCCAGCATTTTGTTGACGCTGAAATGCCGCCCAATATCCCGTAAAAATTCGATATAATTAAGTTTCGTCAGCCAGTCGGCGTTGTTCAACAACATGGCCTTGCCGTCACGGAAGTCAAGGTAACGGGAAAGTTGCTGCTGGAGGCATTGGGCATTGAAATCGATCTGTGCCCTGGTGAGGATCTGGCGCATCTCCGTCTTCCCGCTGGGATCTCCGATCAGCCCCGTCCCGCCGCCGACGAGGGCGATAGGACGGTGGCCGTGGCGCTGCATGTGGGCCAGGGCCATGATGGGGACCAGGGAGCCGATATGAAGGCTCGTTGCCGTGGGATCGAAGCCGATATAACAGGTAACCCCCGGTTCATCGAGTAGACCGGCAATTGCATCTTCATCAGTCACCTGTTCCACAAAACCCCGTTCCCGGAAGACATCATAGACGTTTTTCATTTGTGCACCACCTCCCTGCAAAATTCTCTCCTCCTCACCGCTCCGGGTGCAGGGCCAGCGACAGCCGCTCGATATCCATGGCCCGCCCGCTTTTGTCGTCGATGTCGATGAGGACTCCCTGGAGCCGCACATCCCCCTTGGCAACCTCGAACTTGTTGGGTAATTGCGAGAGAAACCGCGCGAGGATGATCTCCTTGCGCGTACCGATGACGGAATCGAAAGGCCCCGTCATGCCCACATCGGTAATGTAAGCCGTCCCACCGGGAAGAATCCGTTCGTCCGCCGTCTGGACATGGGTGTGGGTGCCCAGCACCGCCGTCACTTTACCGTCGAGAAACCAGCCCATGGCGATTTTTTCCGAAGTCGCCTCGGCGTGGATGTCAACGATAATCACGGGAGTGCGCATCCGCATCCTTTCCATTTCGCGCTCCGCAGTCCGAAAAGGACATTCGAGGGGGTGCATGAACACCCGCCCCATGATGTTGATCACCCCGACATGGCGGCCATTGACGGCGGGCATAACCACGCTCCCCCGCCCCGGTGCCGCATCGGGATAATTCGCCGGCCGGAGGAGGGACTCGTAATCGTCGATACAATCAACGATCTCCTTCTTGTCCCAAACATGATTGCCTGTGGTCAGGACATCGATTTGACTGCCGAAGAGATCTTCCACGATCTCCCTGGTCATACCGAAGCCGGCGGCGGCGTTTTCCCCGTTGGCGACAACAAATTCTATCTGCCGTTCTCTGATGATTTCCGGCAGGAGTTCGTGTACCGCCCGACGTCCCGGTTTGCCCACGATGTCGCCGATAAATAAAATCCTCATTGATTATTCTCTTTCCGTTGCCTATGCCCGCAGGCACGCGGGTTTATGCCGGGTTTATTTCGCATAATCGGTAACCCTCGTTTCCCTGATGACCGTCACCCGGATCTGCCCCGGGTAGGTCAGATCCGCCTCGATCTTCTTGACGATGTCCCGGCAGAGCATCACCGCGTCGTTATCGGAAATCTTTTCGTTTTCCACAAGAATTCTTATCTCCCGCCCTGCCTGGATGGCGAAGCACTTATCGACACCGTTGAAGGAATTCGCAATGGCCTCCAGTTCTTCCAGGCGCTTCACATATGATTCCAGCATTTCCCGCCGCGCCCCGGGCCGGGCCGCCGAAAGCGTATCCGCCGCCTGGACCAGGACCCCCAAAAGGGTGTTCGTGCGCCCGTCATCGTGATGGGTCGCGATGGCCTGAACGATCCGCGGCGACTCTCCGAAGCGCCGGGCGAAATCGGCACCGATCGCGGCATGGGGACCCTCGATTTCATGATCGATCGCCTTGCCGATATCATGGAGCAATCCCGCCCGCTTGGCCTCCTTGACGTTCAGCTTCAGTTCCGCCGCCATCATCCCCGTCAGGTGCGCCACCTCGATGGAATGCTGCAGGACGTTCTGAGAAAAGCTCTTCCGGAACTTGAGGCTGCCCAGGAGATTGACGATCTCCGGGTTCACGTCGTGAACCCCGACATCGAAGCAGGTCCGTTCCCCGGTTTCCCTGATGATCGTATCCACCTCGGTCCGTACTTTTTTCACAATGTCTTCAATCCTTCCGGGGTGGATCCGTCCGTCGGAAATCAGCCGTTCCAGAGATATTCTGGCCACTTCCCGTCGCACGGGATCGAAGCTGGAAAGCACCACCGCTTCCGGGGTGTCGTCCACGATAAGATCGATCCCCGTGGCCGCCTCGATGGCCCTGATGTTCCGTCCCTCCCGGCCGATGATCCGGCCTTTCATTTCGTCATTGGGGAGATTGACGACGGAAACGGTGTTTTCCGCCACAAATTCGCCGGCATAGCGCTGTATGGCATAAGAGATTATTTCGCTTGCCTTTTTGTCCGCCATCCGTTTCGCCTCTTCCTCAATCTTGCGAATCGTCGTGGCCGCCTCAATGCGCGCTTCGCTTTCCATGGACTGGATGAGGATGTTTTTCGCCTCTTCCGAAGAAATTCCGGCAATTTTCTGCAGTCTCTCCTTTTGCTCCTCGATGCTGCGATTCAGGAACTCATGCTTGTCATGCAGGGACTGCTCCTTCTGCAGTAAAACCTTCTCTCTGGTCTCGATGGCACTTTCCTTCTGCACCAGGACGTCCATACGTTTATCGAGGGTTTCCTCCTTGGCGCGGATACGCCTTTCTACGGCATCGAGTTCCAGCTTTCGTTCCCGGGTGTCCTTTTCAAACTCCGTTTTGACCTTCAGCAGGTTTTCCTTCGCCTGCAGCATGGATTCTTTCTTGATGTTCTCCGCTTCTTTTTTGGCCTCCTCAATAATGCGGCCGGACAGACTTTCCGATGCCGCCAACTTCTTTTTCATGAGGAAGTGGCTGAGTCCAAAACCGGCGATCAGACCGAAGAACACCGCCGCAACCAATATCGACATCAATGTGAGTGTGCTCAATTTCCTATACCTCCCAATATACCAATCCCCAACAGGAAAGAGGTTCGCTCTTCCTCGTCCGGCGAGCCCTGTTACCGATAACCATACCCTGGTTTATTTGTCCTCCATATTCACCTAACTGCGACTTGCCATCGCCCCCCGGGATGTCAAATCATAAATGCCCGCAACCGCGTTGATATCTTCACTTTCGTCTCTTGTCTTCATCAACGAGAAGTGACCCTCGCAAAGATCACGCTCCATCCCGTCCGGAAGCGGAGCGAAATCCTTTCGCGGAAGAAGGCCTTTTTCTAAAGGGCTTTTAAGGGAGAAGACTGCGGATTTCCTGATATGGAAAGAAAACCCCCGCGTATGCCGTGTTAACTACCTTTTTGAACCGTTCCCAAAAGTGGGTGCCTAAATTTGCTGCGTCAGGCTTCCTACCTTCCGTTGTCACGGATGCCGGCAGACATGCACACGGCGAACAAGGACAGGTTCCCGATTCCAAGGTGTTGGATCAAAAAACATCAGTTAATCACAAACATCGCAGGGGATGTTCAAAAACTCTAAATTGCCTCGTTGATCATATTGATCAATCGTTCCGATCTGCTTTCCAGTTGCCGGTATGCATCCTCTTCCGCGATCTTTTCCCGGAAATATTCATCCGCAATATTCAGGGCCGTCAGTATCGCGATGTTAAGGCTGTTGAAATGCTTTGTCTGTTTCCCTATTTCTTCAATCTTGTCATTCACATACCGGACAACCCGCGCCACATGCTCTTCCTCTGCATCGCTTACTACTGAGAGATCTTGACCCATTACCTTGATATGATAACGCTTTTTCAACCTGCATAACCCCAGAAGAGCCAAGTGACGTGCTTATATATCTTGAAGCAATTCGAGCAACGAATCCACCTTGGTGCGTACGGTCTCCTTTTCCTCTTGTAGTCCCTTTAGTTTTTTATTTAGTTCTTCCAGCTCTTTTTCTTTATTTCCAAGCAGTTCTGCCAACTCCTCGTTGCGAGTCTTCAGGACCGCCTTTTCCTCGAGAATCCTTTTTATCCTCTCTTCCAGTTCTGTAAATTTCACGAATTCCAACGCCACCCCCCAAATTTACCATTATTATAAACGCCGGTTAAAATATGCCAAAAGGGTCATGAAAAGTCAAGGGCATTATTAATTTCGCCAAAATAGGCCTGAAGCACGGCCAGCATGGACCCGGCATCCCGCAAGGCGCCAAGCCGCTGCCGCAACGTCGCACTCCCGGGCAGACCCTTCGTGTACCATAAAATATGTTTGCGGAAATTCTGCACTCCCGCCCCCGGGCCGGCATAGCTGCTCTCGAGCTTCAGGTGCTCCCGGATGACCCGCTCCCGTTCGGACAGCGACACCTGCGCCCCCTTTTTTTGCGTCCCTTCTCCTTTTATTTCTCTGCTTTCTCCTCCGGTTTCCCCAGTGTTCGTTGTTTGCTCCCCATCCTTTTCCTGCTTCCCCGACACCGGGACCACCGTCCCGCCCGGCACCCATAACTCTTTTATCTCTCTGAATATCCAGGGCTTTCCCAGGGCCGCCCGACCGATCATCACCCCATCGCAGGCCGTAATCGCCAACATGCGGCGGACATCAGCAGCCCGGCGAATATCGCCGTTGCCGACAACAGGGATCTGCACTGCCTCTTTTACCGCTGCGATAATCGACCAATCCGCCGTCCCGCTGAAACCCTGATCGGCGGTCCGGGGATGGATAATGACGGCGTCTGCCCCCTCCGCTGCGGCGATCCGGGAAATCAGGGGGGCGTTGATGTCGTTACGCCGCCATCCGGCCCGGATCTTGACTGTCAAAGGCAGGTGGGTGGCCCGGCGGACTTCTCCGACGATCCGTCCGGCCCGCACCGGGTCTTTGAGGATGGCCGCCCCCGCTCCGGACCGGACGACCTTCTTTACCGGGCAACCCATATTTATATCGATCAGATCAGCACCCCGGTCGGTAACGATGCGCGCCCCTTCCGCCATTGTCTCCGGATCTCCCCCAAAGATCTGTACCCCCAGCGGGCGGTCCTCAGGACCGCTGTCCAGATAACGGCAGGTACGTCCCGAGTTACGTACCAGACCGTTGACACTCACCATCTCCGTGAAAGCCAGGAGGCATCCGTAACGCCTGACGATCGTCCGGAAGGGCAGATTGGTGATACCGGCCATCGGGGCGAGAAAAACGGGCAGCGGAAAAACCAGCCCCCCGATTCTCACCGCCCCTCCCCTGATTCCCCTGTCACGACCCGGCGGGCGTAAGCGAGTTCCTCCGGGGTGTTGATCCCCATAACCTCCGTAGCCTCCGCCGCCACGAAGGCCGCCGTCCGCATCCCGTCCCGCCGCGCGATCTCCATGATATCCGTCAGATAATACTCCCGCTGGGCATTGTTGTTGTCGATCCGGGAAACCGCCTGGAAAAGAAAGCCGCTGTCCGCGCAATAGATCCCCGTGTTTATCTCCCGGATTTCCCTTTCCGCCGACGTGGCGTCCTTCGCCTCCACAATCTTCATCACCTCACCGGCCTCATTTTTCACCACCCGACCATAGTTGCCGGGGTCGTCCAGGATGACCGTCATGACCGTAACCGCCGCTCCGGTTGTCTGATGCTGTGCGATCAAGGCCTTTACGGTCGTGGCTTTCAACAGGGGGACATCGCCGCAAAGGATCAGGACCAGACCCGTAAATCCGGCAAAGGCTTTGCGGGCCTGGAGAACAGCGTGACCGGTCCCCAACTGGGGCTGCTGTTCCACAAATACCAGCCCCGGGGCCGGGCAAAGCTCACGCACCCGCTCCGCCTGATGGCCGATGACCGCCACGATCCGTTTCGCCCCCACACTCCTGGCCAGCTCGATACTGAAAGTGAGCATCGGTCGGCCGCCGATCGTATGGAGCACCTTGGCCAGCTCGGACTTCATCCGCGTCCCCTTGCCCGCCGCCAGAATCAGCACCCCGATATCTTTATCTTCATCATGAAAATGCATCTGCTTGATCTCCCGGATCCCATTTTTAACGCCGGCGCAAAAAGTCCCTTTGCGGCAAAAGCGTTTCCTCCCCGTCACGGCGACGTAATCCTAAGTGTTTCTCATTCCTTATGATTTGCGCGCCCTACCTCCGTAGCTTTTAGTTCGTCATCCTCATGACGAATCATTACGATTTCATCCCTTCTTGCCGTTAGTATGAAAATATACCGGGGTGGCCTCCCTTAAATTATTTTCAAAGTTCGCGGGTGCCGCCCCGGCATGAAAATTTATATAAAATACTCAGGCAAGTATCCGCTTGTTTTCTCTTTTTGTTGTGTCCTCCCCGGGTATGGCGGTGAGGTATCTTGGCTGCGACGGCCGTACGTTGCCTCCCATCAGCTCCCCGGAAAACTTTCCCGCTACAATGTTTCATTGACGGAAAGGCCCTTTTTCGATATTTAACATGACCGCCCGGATTCAACAACCGGAAAAGAATGAACCCCCCATGACGGCGTGCCGTCACAAGGCAGATGAAAGTAGCGGGACGCGC
>DAOTJR010000052.1:0-8336 GCA_035448805.1 Syntrophales bacterium | reverse complement strand
TCTATGACGACAAGGGGCAGATGCTCATCGAGGGCCAGGGGAGCGCCCTCCTGGAGCACCCCCTGAACGTGGTCCTCTGGATCCGCGATTCCCTCAAGGCCGAGGGGAAGTTGCTCGAGGAGGGCGATCTGCTCTCCCTGGGGACCATCACCAAGCTGACGCCCACGACACCCGGTACGACGATCCGGGCCCGCTACGTCGGTCTCGACCCCCAGGGGCCCGTCGAGATCACGGTAAAGTTCAAGTGAGGGACCGGGAGGGGGCGCCTCGTCGCGCCCCCTCCCTCCGCAAAACGCTAATTTTAAAGACCTGACCCCGGAGCGCATGGTGAAGGTGGTGCAGACCTGGGACGACGGGCTGGTGGCCGATATCGAGCTGATCAAAATTTTACGTCGCCACCATGCCAAGGCGTCCTTCTGTCTCAATCCGGGCCTGCATCAGGAGGGGCGGTCCCTGAGCTGGGTCCGGGAGGGCCGGGAGATCTGGCGGCTGAGCAGGGGGGAGCTGTACGACGCCTATGACGGCTTCGAGATCTGGAGCCATTCGCTGACCCATCCCGACCTGACCAACCTGTCCCGGGAGCAGCTCACCCGGGAGGTAAAGGCCAGCCGGGAGATGCTCGAAGAGATCTTCCGGAGGCAAGTCCTCGGTTTTGCTTATCCTTTCAACGCCTGCAACGATGTCGTGAAGGAAACGGTCCGCGCCGCCGGTTACCGCTGGGCGCGGGGCCCCCGGCCACAGGGGGATGATTCCCCCCCTACCGGTCCCTGGTGCGGCGACCCCCTTGAATTTCCTCCCAGTTGCCATTTCCTCGCCCCGGATTTCTGGGAGCGTTACGACCGCCGGCGCCGTGGGGACGGCGTTTTTTTCTTCTGGGGACACAGCTACGAACTGGTCGGCGCGGAGATGTGGCGGGAGTTCGAGGCGCGGATCCGGGGAATCTCCCTGGATCCCCAGGCCGAGTGGTGCTTCTTCAGCGAGCTGAATTTGTAAAATGAGACCGACGTGCTCACCGGTCCGAACACTGCTGCCGGAGTTTGCGGAACCGTTCGGAGCATGTTTCCGGTCCTACAGGACCATCTCGATGAGGCGGGGGCCGGGGGAGGCCAGGGCGGCCCCGGTGGCGCAGGGCAACCCCTGCCCGATGGCCCCGCCGGTAATGGTCACATAGGTATGGGGCGCCACCCGGGCCGCCGCCGCATCCTGTCCTTCCCCGTCGAGGCGCAACCGCCGCTGCTCCTCCCCCAGGAGGCGGCCGGGCAGGCCTTCGTAGCCGAAGAAGGCCACGGGCGCCCGGGCGCCGGCAAGGAGGATCTGATCGTAAGGTTTGAGAACGGCGACGGCATGATCGGGGAAATAGGGGATCTTGGCCGGGGCGGGAAGCCCCGCGCCCCGCGCCATGACGGCGGGAAAGGTTTCGACCAGCAGGTCGCAGCCGACGGCGGCCCGGATCCGGGCGGCGGCCGTCAGGCCGGAGGCGCTCAAGGCCCGGCCGCCCAGGATGAGGAGCGGGCGGGCAAGAACACCCTGGCCCGCATGACGCTCCCGCTGGAAGTCGGCATCGATGCCCTTCAGGAAAGCCTCTGCGTTTATGTTTCCATGCCGAGCTCGCGGGCGTATTGGAGTTGATGCCGCCAGTTTACCCCCGGATGCGTTTTTTCGAAGGGGGCGATGCCGACCTTTTCCAGGGAGACCCGATCCACGGCAACGGGATTGTACCCGCCCACAAAGCCACAATCATCGGCAATCCGGGGATTGTGACCCGGCCAGCAGTCACATTCAGCGGTTATATTCAGGCAGGCATTGATGAACACCGTTTTACCCTTTATGAGGTTCCACACCGCCGCCGCCGTTTCTACAAGCTTTTCCTGAAAGACGCGATCATCACTTTCCCAGCATATCCTCAGGGCCACCTCCGGACAAAGGCCGATGCATTGTGCGCATCCGATGCACAGCTCATTATCGAACTCCGGATATTCTCCCGCCGCCTGGCTGGCGGCGCCGGTCGGACATACCTCGGCACACAATCCGCATTTTATGCAGCCCTCCTTAATCAACTCCGGCTGGACATCGGCGTGCATGCGCTGCTTCTG
Organism: Syntrophales bacterium; assembly: GCA_035448805.1. Classification (GTDB taxonomy): domain Bacteria; phylum Desulfobacterota; class Syntrophia; order Syntrophales; family UBA8958; genus UBA8958. The sequence goes on along the minus strand of DAOTJR010000052.1, from coordinate 6,243 downwards.
GGCGCGCGAAGCAAATCCCATCGAGATGTTCTTGACGGCGCCTCCGAAACACGATGCCATATGCCCCTTGAAGTGGGAAAATATGACGAAGAAGTCTGTATCATTAAAGATATCGGCAACTTGAACCGTTTTGAAATGCTTGCCCGAGGAAGGAATGTCAACGACCCGGCGCCCGTCTTCACCATCGGCCACGACGAGGGGGCAACCAAGGTAGTTCTCGTCATACCCGTTCTCCCGGGCGGTCTTGATGGATTCCCTGGCGCTGCGCCTCCCGCCGGAATAAAGTACCGTCGTGTCGAAAACATAAGGCTGCAAACCTTTTTCGATCTGCCAGGCGACAACTTCCTTAAGATAAACAGGCGGCAGAAAAGACCTGTTTCCCCGCTCGCCCCAGTGGGTTTTGATGCCTACCCGTGCCCCGGGGGAAAATGGGCAGGGGAATTCGGCCAGCAGCCGCCGCAAAGGGGTCAAAAGATCATTTTTTGCCGGGTCAACAGGTTGGAAAAAATATCGTTGCACCACCCTCTCCTGATTTGTATTGTCTTTTTCTTTCCATTATAACGTCAGGAAGGGAAGATGTCCACTTTAACTGATGTGGACGGTACGGGAGAGATAAATATGCCGATAACAAGCGACGAGATCATTTCCCTGCTTTGTGGTTTCCTAAATACCGGTCATAATTCACTTCACACCGAACCTCAGGAAAAGGCATGGGCAGGACCTCTGAGCGGTTTCTCCCGGGGAGACGATCCCCTGTATGCCGAGATCAAATCAGACATCGGTTCCTTTTTTACCGGACACCGGCGGATATCTTCTCGCTTGCTTATCCGGAGTCCCCGGTGCCCGTGGATAATCTCACGATCATCTGTTGGCTCCTTCCCCAAACCGCGGCGACGAAAGCCGATCGGCGCCGGCAGAGAAAGTTTTCCTCGGCGCGTTGGACCCGATCCAGAAACTTCGGCGAGGACGCCAACCTCCGGATGGCACGTCATCTGATCGAACATCTGAAACAAAAAGGGCATCTTGCCGTGGCACCTGTTCTCCATCCGTCCTGGGGATGGCAAGCATCGGACAAGTGGTGACGGATATTTACCGCCGGCGCCGGGTACGGGTTCTTGAGCATTCGAGAAAGATCGGCATCGCCGGCGCCCATCCGGGCAGCTTCGATCTCCGGTGCGCCGCTCCCATCTCGACACAGACAAAGCCCTCCATATGTCAACCATGGGCATTTTATTGGTTGACAATCGCCGGCATTTCCACTATGAAGCCACCGTTTCTTGCCTGGTGACGAACGACGCATATGTCGGCAAAAACAACACCGGGGTGATTTTTCAGTAACCTGCAGGCCCTCCGGTGGTCTCAACCAATCGCCATGCCCGGCGCGGGCAAAGCGAAATATGAAAATAACCGGGAGTTTGCCGACATTCTCACATGAACTATGAATACATTCGGATATCCGCCGATATTTAAAAACAAGAGACGGCAACAGTGAACAGCTCGCCCCTTTCCCGCACCGCCACCCTGCTTTTGCGATCTTTGCGGGCACAACAGGGCCAATGGATTTCCGGCGCGGTCCTGTGCCGACAGTTGCAGGTAAGTCGTACCGCCGTCTGGAAGCATATCGGCGCCTTGAAGACGTTCGGATACCGCATCGAATCCTCACCGCGGCGGGGTTATCTGCTCCGGGAGATTCCCGACCGTCTTGTCCCCCAGGAACTCCGGGAGGGGTTGCAAACCACCGTGATCGGCCGGGCGGAGATCCATTATTTTCCTTGCACGGAATCAACGAACCGGCAGGCCAAGACCCTGGCCGGCGGCGGCGCCCCCTCCGGGACCCTGGTTCTGGCCGAGGAACAGACCGCGGGCCGGGGGCGGCGGGGACGGAGCTGGTTCTCGCCCCCCGGAGCGGGTATCTATCTGTCCGTGATCCTCCGTCCGGACATCACCCCGCAGGAAGCGCCCCGGTTCGCCCTCGCCACGGCAGCGGCGGTGGCTGCAGCAGTCCAGGAGACAACCCTTGTGGAAACGAGAATCAAATGGCCCAACGACATCCTGGCCGGCGGCCGGAAGCTGGGGGGGATTCTCACCGAGGCGGTCCTGGAAATGGACCGGGTGGAATATCTGATCATCGGTCTGGGGCTGAACGTCAATCTGGATCGAATCGATTTCCCACAGGATTTACGGGAAACGGCTACCAGTATTCAGGCGGAAACCGGCCGGTGGACATCCCGGATCGTCCTGACCAGAAGGATCCTGGAAAGTCTGGAAACCACATACCACGAGTATCGGCAGCGGGGTTTCGCCCCGATTTTGCAGCGCTGGGAGGCCTTGACGGAAATGAAGGGGCGCCGCGTGGCCGTGGACGTCATGGGACGGACCTACACCGGCGAGGTGACGCACTTCGATGCCGACGGCTGTCTGGTGATCCGGGAAGCAGGCGGGGAGGCAATGCGCCTCTTTTCCGGTGATGTAAATTATCTTGGCTAGATTGGTAAACCTCATCGCGGCGACGACGGAACAACCTCGCGGTAACCGTCTGATGAACTCATCTCGGCATTTGTTTCAAAGTTGATCAAGGTGCGGCCGTCGGTCAGAGATAACGGCTGGCGGCGGTACGAGGCAAAGTCGGGGGATCGAGATTAATGATCGTATTGCACGGACACGGCACCGTGAAGAACCCCCACGCCGGCAGGCGGGAACAACGAAAGATGAAAACTCACCAGAACTTGCGGACATTTTCATCTACACTCATCCGGCAAGGCTCGAGAATACGCAGTAGTGACAAGTGCTTATTCCAGGCCTTGAAAAATGGGGAAGCGCCGCGCCGTTTCCGGAGTGGTCTCAATGACTTCATCTTTAGGAGCCCCGGATGAAACAGACCCCCCCCTCATTGCGGGGAATGGCCTATGCCTCCATGTTCGGCGCCCTGACCGCCGCCGGTGCCTTCATGATGATCCCCCTGCCGCCGGTGCCGATCACCATGCAGACCTTTTTCGTCTCCCTGGCCGGCGCCCTCCTGGGGGGATACCTGGGGGCGATGAGCCAGGCGGTATATATCCTCCTCGGGGTGATCGGCCTGCCCGTCTTCGCCGGCGGCAAGGCCGGGGCGGGGGTCCTGCTGGGACCGACGGGGGGGTATCTGATCGGTTTTATCGTCGGGGCCTATGTCATCGGCTGGACGACCGCCCGGAAAGAGCGACCCGGATTCTGGTGGCTCGTCGCGGCCATGACGGCGGGTCACGTGTTCATCTACGTCCTCGGCATCGCCCAGTTGATGGTCGTGGCGAAACTGACCCTGGCCAGGGCCGTGGCCGTGGGATTGCTCCCCACCATCCCCGGTGGAATTCTGAAGATCCTCGGGGCCGCCTTCATCTGCCTCAAGGTGCGGGAACACATAAGATTGTAGGTTTGCGGTTATGATCGAATTAAGGGAAGTTTTCTATCAATACGGCGAGCGGCACCGCCCCGTCCTGGAGGGGGTATCTCTGCAGATCCCCGACGGTCAGTATGTCGCCATTATCGGCCCCAACGGTTGCGGGAAGACCACGCTGATCAAGCACCTCAACGCCCTGCTGCTCCCCTCCCGGGGCGAGATCTGTGTCGACGGGCTGAACACCCGAGACGTAACCCGCCATCGGGAGCTCCGCTGCCGGGTCGGCATGGTCTTTCAAAACCCCGACCATCAGGTCGTGGGGATGTCGGTGGAGGAAGACGTCGCCTTCGGGCTGGAGAATCTGGCCGTCCCCCCCCGGGAGATCGCCGCCCGCATCGGGGCGTCCCTGGCCCGGGTGGGTCTGGCGGGCTTCGAACAGCGCGCCCCTTTCACCCTGTCGGGAGGAGAAAAACGGCTGGTCTCCCTGGCGGGAGTCCTGGTCATGAATCCCCGGTGGCTGGTTCTGGACGAGCCGACGGCCTACCTCGATCCGTCGGGCCGGCGGCGGGTCCTCGCAATGATCGCCGCCCTGCACCGGGAGGGGATGGGGATCATTCATGTTACCCACGACCTGGGCGAGGTCGCCGACGCCGAGCGCGTCCTCGTCATGGAAAGGGGGGCGGTGGTAAGGGACGGCACCCCCGGCGATGTCTGCACCTTCCTCATGTCCGGGGCGACCCCGGGACTCGAGGCCCCGGTATTGGCCGCCTTGATGGCCCGGCTCAAGGAATCGGGATGGAATCTGCGGACGGACGTCGTCTCTCTGGAAGCCGCCCACCGGGAAATCCACAGCTGCCTGGCCCGACTTGCCGTCCCGACCGCCGGCGGGAACAAATGAGGAAGAACGTGAAACGGCTGATGCATAAGCTCTCTTCATCCCTCAGGAGGCGCGGGTTTTGTCTTGGGAACTTTCTTCCCGGTCATCGCGGTAACGACTTTTCCCCGGGGATCGATTCCGCCGTGAAGACAATTACCGGTACTCCCGACGATTATCCCTGCGGGGTCAAACTTTCATGACCGGTCTGTTTCTCCCTCCCGCAACCGCCCCGGCCTCGCCTTTACGCGTCGTCGATCCCCGGGTCAAGATCCTCACGGTGGTGGTCCTGAGCGTCCTGATTATTCAGGCGGCGGCCGGCGACATCATCTTCATCAGCCTCTTCCTGGGGTTGTTGATCCGCCTGTCCGGGGCTTCTCCCCGGGAGATAGGCCGGGCGCTGAAACCGATCGCCGTTTTTACCGCCCTTCTCTTCCTTTTGCACCTTTTCTTCACCCCCGGACGGGCGCTGTTTTTCATCCCCGGTCTGAAGGTAAGCATCTCCCGGGAAGGCCTCACCGAGGGCGCCCTCGTCGCCTGGCGATTCGGCGCTCTGGTTACCGCCGGGGCACTGCTCACCATCACCACACCCCCGTCGGAACTGGTGGCGGCCCTGGAAAAACTCCTCCGTCCCCTCCGGGCGCTCCGGATCCCCGTGCAGGATTTGGCAATTATGGCGGCCATGGCCCTGCGCTTCACCCCGACCTTCCTGGAAGAGTATCACCGGATGAAAGCGGCCCGGCTGGCCCGGGGAGGGGGGCTGCCGGGGGAAAGCCTGCCCCGGCGGCTGAGGACAGCCATGCATCTGGGGGCGGCGATTATCCTCAGCGCCTTCCGCCGGGCGGAGGACCTGGCCGCGGCCATGGAGGCCAGGGGCTATGCCCGGGGGCCCCGGACCTCCCTGCGGGAAATGAAGCTGCGCCGGGGCGATTACACCGCCGCCGCCGTCATGGTCTCCTTCACCGGGTTGATCATCGCCGTTCGGCTTCTCATGTAACCACACCCCCGCCGCAGGTTTTCCTTGACTTGTCGGTCAAAATCGCTTCTATTTTTTGCCCGTTTACCCGTGCGGGCGGAAATGCCCCGCTGCAGGCCGGTCCGGCGGACGGTGCGGAAGGGGACGACGCCTGTTCCCGCAACGCCGGCCGGTGCGTCCCGCAGCGCCTTATAAGCCGCCGCGGCGGGGAAGACAAAGGCCACGCACAGCATCAGAGAGAGGTGAAACATGGAAGAAGAAAATGTCGTCCTCATCACCGGCGGCAGCCGGGGGATCGGCCGGGCCATCGCCATGGAATTCGCCGCCGGCGGCGCCTATGTGATCGTCAATTACTGCCGGAACCGCGACGCGGCCCAAGACACGCTGCGCCGGATCACGGAAACGGGCGGCCGGGGGGAAATATGCTGTTTCGATGTGACGGACCGGACCGTAACGGAGCAGCAGGTGGGCGAGATCATCTCCCGTCACGGGCATGTGAAGGTTCTGGTCAACAACGCCGGGGTGACGGCCGACAATCTCTTCCTGCTGATGAGCGCCCGGGATTGGGAGCTGGTCATCGACACCACCCTCCGGGGATTCTTCAACGTCACCAAGCCCGTCCTGCGCAACATGGCCCGCAAGAAGTCCGGGTCCATCGTTTCCATCGCCTCCGTTGCCGGTCTCGTCGCCAATCGCGGCCAGACCAATTATTCGGCGGCCAAGGCCGGTCTCATCGCCGCCAGCCGTTCCCTGGCCGCGGAGGTGGCCCGCTTCGGCATCCGGGTCAACGTCGTCGCCCCGGGGCTGATCGATACGGAGATGATCAGCGGTTCCCCCGTGGAAACGATCAAAAACTTCATCCCCATGAACCGGATCGGGCAGCCGGAGGAAGTGGCCAGGGTGGTGCGCTTTCTCTGTTCCCCGGACGCCTCCTACATTACCGGTCAGGTGGTTTCCGTAAACGGCGGGATGGCCTGAGCGCGCAAATCGGCGGAGGCCGATTAATGTTTACAAATCGGC
>DAOTJR010000051.1:0-8472 GCA_035448805.1 Syntrophales bacterium | reverse complement strand
TTTTTCGGCCAAATTCTACATTTTTTTCGCGGCGCGAGTTCTTTGAAACGTTTTATGCGACCCAGGCTGAACGCGGGGCCAAGGGGTTCAGTCGCTGGGACCAGGTTGTGGCTGTAATACTCCCCAGAAACGGGATAGAGGAATAAGGTGCATGATAGCCGTAACCGTCTGGTGAACTCATCATGGCATTTGTTTCAAATTGAAAAGATTAGTTCATCTGACGCTTACACGAAAAACGCTAAAAATAAAGACCTGACCCCCTTTTTCTGTTTAAGTCAGGCCGTACTTCCTCTTCTTCCTGGTGAGGGTGGAAAGGTCGATTTGGAGGCGGCGGGCGGCCTCGGCGAGGGTGGCGGAGGATTTCAGGGCCTCCCGGATCAGATCCCTTTCCAGCGCCGCCATGGCGTCCTTCAAGGGACCTGCGGCAGGGAGGGAAACGGGCGGGACGCCGTTCAGGGACCCCCCGTCGCGGCGATAGGCCTTCCGGATCTCCCCGGGGAGGTCGTGATGGGTGATGATGTCGTCGGTGCTGATGACGACCATCCGTTCGATGGTGTTGCGGACCTCCCGCACATTCCCCGGCCAGTCGTAGTTCAGCAGGGCGTTCAGGGCCTCGATGGAGAGGTTCTTGTTGGTGTTGTAGTTCTGGTTATAGACCTTGAGGAAGTGCTTGAGCATGGGGAGGATGTCCTCCCGGCGCTCCCGGAGGGGCGGGAGGAAGATGGGGATGACGTTCAGTCGGTAGTAGAGATCCTCCCGGAATTTGCGCTCCCGGACCATCTGTTCGAGGTTCATGTTCGTGGCGGCGATGATCCGCACATCCACGGGGATCGGCGCCAGTCCCCCCAGGTGCTTGATCTGCCGGTCCTGGAGGACGTTGAGAAGCTTGGCCTGGAGCTCGAAGGGAAATTCGCCGATCTCGTCGAGAAAGAGGGTGCCGCCGTTGGCCAGCTCGAACATCCCCTGCTTGCCCTGGGTCCGGGCGTCGGTGAAGGCCCCCTTGTCGTAACCGAAGAGTTCCGATTCCAGAAGGTTGGCCGGCAGGGAGGCGCAGTCCACCTTCACGAAGGAGCCGGTATTCTTCCGGAGACTCTGGTAGTGGATGAACTGGGCCAGGACGTCCTTGCCGACACCCGAAGGCCCGGTGATGAGGATCGTGGCATCGGAGCCGGCGACCTTCCGGGCCAGGGAAAGGGTGCGGCGGAATTCCGTGCTCTGGCCGACGAAAAACCGGTTCGTGCTCCCCAGGGTTTCCTCGAGGTATTCGATCCGCTTCTTGAAGCGCTCGATCATCACCTGGGAATTCTTCAGTTCCTCGTTGATCCGGTTAAGCTCGGTGAGGTCCCGGAGGGTGCTGACCACGGCGGCGGGGTTGCCGTTGTCCCGCCAGAGCATGGCCGCCGTGACGAGGAGCTGCCGGCCGCTGGGATACCGGACGATGCGGCTCCGGGACTGGAAATCCTTGATGACCTCGAGATTCACCGCGATGGGCACCCAGTTGTTGTCGATCATGTACTGGGTATGACGCCCCACCATCTCCTGGCGGTTGATCCCCGTGATGCGCTCGAAGGCCTCGTTGGCCATGATGTAATAGCCCTCGTGATCGGCGATGTACATCCCGTCATGGACCGATTCGATGAGGGCCCGGGCGATGCTGAGGGTTTTCTGGGAAAAGTGGGCCGGCATCGCTACTCACCACCAATCTCTAACCATCCACCATTCACCCTTCACCGTCCACCATTCACCCCCGACAGGTCCCTTCATTACAACAGCGCCTTGATCTCTGCGCCGTCGAGTTTCTCCTTCTCCAGCAGGAGGGCGGCGCCGCGGTGGAGGGCCTCCCCCTTCTCCCGGAGGATATTCAGGGCCACGGCATACTGCCGGTCGATGATGCCCTTGATCTCCGCGTCGATGCTCCGGGCCGTCTCGGGGCTGTAGTCGCCGCCGTCCCGGATGCCGGTGTCGAGGAAGCGCTGGCGCTGGTCATGGGCGAGATAGACCTGGCCCAGCGTTTCACTCATGCCGTACTCCTTGACCATGCTCTTGGCGATGTCCGTGGCCCGGGAAAGGTCGTTGTGGGCCCCCGTGGAGATGTCGCCGAAGACGAGCTCTTCCGCCGCCCGGCCTCCGAGGAGGGAGGCGATCTTGTTGAGGAGCTCCGTCTTGCGCATGAGGAACCGGTCCTCCGTGGGGACCTGCATGGTGTAGCCCAAGGCGGCGATGCCCCGGGGGATGATGGAGATCTTCTGGACCGGATCGGTGCCGGGCAGGGAGAGGGCCACCAGGGCATGGCCCATCTCGTGATAGGCCACGATCCGCCGCTCGTCCTCGTTGATGAGACGGTTCTTCTTCTCCAGCCCGGCGATGATACGCTCCACCGCCTCCTCGAACTCCTTCATCTCCACGACGTCCTTGCCGTGGCGGACGGCCAGCAGGGCCGCCTCGTTGACGAGGTTCGCCAGGTCCGCCCCCACCATCCCCGGCGTCATCCCCGCCAGGACCCCGACGTCGATGTCGGCGCCGACCTTTATCTTCCGGAGATGGACCTTCAGGATGTCTTCGCGGCCCTTCTTGTCGGGGCGATCCACGAGGATGTGGCGGTCGAAGCGCCCGGCGCGCAGGAGGGCGGGATCGAGGATCTCCGGCCGGTTCGTCGCCGCCAGCAGGATGACCCCCACCTTGGGGTCAAAGCCGTCCATCTCCACCAGCAGCTGATTCAAGGTCTGCTCCCGCTCGTCATGACCCCCGGTGGGGCTGAACCCCCGGGCCTTCCCCAGGGCGTCGAGCTCGTCGATGAAGATGATGCACGGGGCCTTCTGCTTGGCCTGCTCGAAGAGATCCCGGACCCGGGCCGCCCCCATGCCCACGAACATCTCCACAAATTCCGAGCCGCTCATGGAGAAGAAGGGGACGCCGCTCTCCCCGGCCACGGCCTTGGCCAGGAGGGTCTTGCCCGTCCCCGGGGGGCCGACCAGGAGGATGCCCTTGGGGATCTTGCTCCCCAGATCGGTGAATTTCTTGGGATTCTTGAGAAAATCGATGACCTCCGCCAGCTCCTGCTCCGCCTCGTCCACGCCGGCGACATCCTTGAAGCGGATGTTGAGTTCATCTTCCATGTAGATCTTGGCCTTGTTCTTCCCGAGACTCAGAAAGCCCGCCTGCTGGCTGCTGAAGCGCTTCATGATGAAATACCAGATGCCGATGAACAGCACGATGGGCAGCACCCAGGACAGGAGGTCCCGGAGGAAGGTGGATTCGATCTCCCCCTTGAAGACCACGGGATACTGGGTGAGCATCGTCGAGAGCTCCTGATCCACCCGGATCGTCCGGAAGGTCTTGAGTTCCCCTGATTTGTCGTCCACCTTCATCTTCCCCTGGATCTGGTTGGCCGTAATGGCGATTTCGGTGATCCGGCCGTTCTTCAGGAGGGTGAGAAACTGACTGTAGGGGATGACCTGAACGGCAAAAAGGGCGGCGAGGTAGCTCTGGATGATGAGGACCAGCCAGATCCCGATAAGGACATACCAGAGGGAAAACCGATGTTTTTTTTCCATAAGACCCTCCCGTGGCGTATGGGCAGGAAACCAAGCCCCCGTCGGCCCCTCCCCGCACCCCGACCTTCCCCGGCACGGGAGGGGGCGGCGTGACTGCCGGGGATGCGGCCCGCGTACCCGTTCCGAGAAAGCGCCGCCGCGGCGGCAGGGGTGGCGCGTTACGGAGGCGACATCGCTAATGACCGGTAATTCCTAACAGAAGGCAGGCAAAAGCTCAAGGGGAAATACATCCCCGGGCACGGCAAATTCGTTCCCCCTTCCCGGGATAGACCGCCTTGCCGGTGTTTTATATCATGCCCAGGCTGCTTCCTTTCGAGAGCAGAGCGAAAACGGGGACGTTTCTCTTATTTTCGCGGCAGGCAAGGGGGGTTCACCATCGCAAACCGGGCCTTCTTTACCTGTCCTTCTTTACCTTGACACACCGTTGCCCAGGCCCTATATAATCATCGTAACGGAAGGAGGGTTGAGTTATGGAGGCATTCCCGCGTGTCGCCCGGCAGATATACGAAGAGGCCCGTCAGTCCCGGCGCCTGATCGCCGGCCGTTCCCTGGAGGAACTAAAGCAGCTCGCCCTCCGCCAGGAGGGGGTGATCCAGACCCAGTTCGGCTCCGTTGCGGCGGATTCGGAGCCCATGTCCCGCTCCGCCCCCCACACCCGCAACAGCATCGACCACCCTTTCGGGGAGGCGGAGGAAGCCCTGGCGGCGCAGGCCGCGGCGGTCCTGAGCCGGGAGCGGATCATCGCCCTGGACACGATCATCGGCGACGGCGCCGACGGCGTCACCGCCCGTTTCCTCATCCCCGAACCGTACGCCCAGCTCGCCTACGGCCTGAAGCTCCTCTTCGACCATCCGGAGCCCCGGATTGTGGAGGAGCCGACTTACACCATCATCTACTTCACCGACGAGGCCTTCGAGTTCAACAAGAAGAAGAAGCTCGTGGACAAGGACATCACCGTCCGCCTCTGGATGGGGAACCGCCGGGGGGAGCAGGTCAAGATCTGCCGGAACACCATCTATCTGGGCGAAGGGAAAAAAGGGGTCTTCCAGTTCGAGGACTGGCGGGTCAAGGCCATCGACCGGACGGGGATCTTCCTCCACACCGGCGCCCGGCGGGATTGGCTGTGGGTCTATGACCCCGAGACGGAGCGCCCGGAGCTCAAGGAGATCGTCACCGCCGTCTCGGGACTCACGGCTACGGGAAAGACGACGACCCTCTGCCGGAAGTTCGCCAAGCTGCCCAAGGAATCCTCGGAGATGATCGGCGACGACGGCGGGACCCTGGCCTTCGACGGCAGCTACGCCGCCTTCGAGATCGGCGGCCTCTACGTGAAGACCGAGGGCCTCGACGAGAGCCAGCCGGAGATCCTCCGGGCGGCGGAATCGAAAGACGCCTTCCTGGAGAACGTCGCGGTGACGAAGTATCCCTATATCCCCGATTTCCGGGACATAACGAAGACGGGAAACGCCCGGGCCGTGGTCACCCGGGAACACCTGGAGATCGCCGCGCCGGGCCTGCGGGCGGACAAGGTCCACTACATCATCATGCTCACCCGGAACCCCCTGGCCAACGTCATCAGCCGCCTCACCCCCGAACAGGCAACGATGCAGTTCATCTACGGCGAATCCATCGAGAGCACCGGGGGCAATCCCGAAGAGGCGGGGAAGTTCAAGCGCGTCGTCTTCCTGGACCCCTTCCTCGCCGGGGACCGCCTGGAGCACGCCCTGATCTTCTACGACATCGTGAAGAAGAACGGCATCCACTGCTATCTGGCCAACACGGGGCATATCGGCCCGGAAGAGCTGAAGGTGACCCTGCGCCAGTCCCTGGCGGCCTACAACGACCTGGTGCGGACCCAACTGCGGTTCAGCCGGGACGGGGACTGCCTCGGCTACCGGTATCCCATCAAGTGCGACCGGGCCAATCTGGACCAGATGAACGCCCATCGCCTCTTTACGGACAAGGAGTTGACGCGGCGGCGGGTGGCGGATTTCTTCTCCGGCCGGCGGGCCTTCCTGGAGGAGTTCGAGGGGCGCTACGGCCGGATCCCCGCCCCGATCCGGGAATCCCTGCCCTACGAGGAATAACCTTTATGGGAACTGCGGCGTGGGGAGCTGTCGGGGGGAATCCCTGCCGACGAGTAATGACCGGCAAGCCGTGGCTGGTGGTCATCGAGAAGTAAAAAAGACGGTCGCTCCATAGCGCCGCCATATTGCCAATGTCGCGCCTCCGGAAGGAGAAGCGGAGGACCGGACGCCGGTCAGGAACCTTTTTCTTCCTTCATCTGCCAGAAGACGGCATTGGGATTGGCCAGGGGATTGTTCACGCAGGAGGGGCAGAAATAGACGGGCACCACGGTGCCGCAACCTTCGGCAAGGAGCTCGAAACGGGAGCAGCTTTCACAGATGGCAACCCGGCAATCAGCGCAAATGGTAAAGGTCCGGTCACGGCCGCAGACGCCGCAAAGAGAACTCATGATCCGCCTCGCTTTCCTGGTCGCGCCGACGTCACCATGGGACCGGCGGCGTTACTCGCTCGGGAAACCGCTGTAGGGATTGACGGCGGGATCGCGGAGACAGCGATGGCAAAAGGCCTTGGTGTCCACATGACCGCATCCGTAACCCCAGAGATCAAAGGTCCGGCAGGAGACGCACAAAGGCGCCTGGCAGCCGTCGCAATGGATGACCGCAGGCAGGGCGCCGCAGTGTTGGCACGGGGTGGTTTCGTTGGTGATTACTTTCATCGCAGTTTCCCTAACACAAAAAAAGGGAAAGCACAAGCCGGGAAGAGGCGATACCGGCAACAACGCCGGCGGCGTGTCGTGTCGTTTTCCATTTCGGCAGACACCGGCGGCCGGCAGACGATCCACCCGCAAGAGCAAACGGCCTTTCCCCCATCCCCAAGGGTTGCGGCCGGCAGATAGCAAATACATGTCCCGGCGAAAGAAATCTTCTCTGATCATATTCCTGGCGGCCGTGATTTTCGGCACCGGGGCCGTCCTTCCCCCCGGCGGGGAACGGCCGCCTTCCGACAGGGGGCCGGTCGTTGCTCTCGCCCGGGACGCGGGCCGGCAAGGGGTGCCGGCGGCCGCCGGCGGCGGCACGACAACCATGGCGCACGCCGCCGTGACCGCCCCTCCCGGGGACGCCTCCCCCCCCGGCCGCACCGTCATCTACGGCTACCGGGTCGTCCGCACCTACCCCCATGACCCCCGGGCCTTCACCCAGGGGCTGGCCTACGCCGGCGGCCGGCTCTACGAGGGGACGGGCCGGGAGGGCGGCTCTTCCCTGCGGCGGGTGGAGCTGCATACCGGGCGGGTATTGCAGGAACACCGCCTGGAAAGCCGGTATTTCGGCGAAGGGATCACCCTCTGGAAAGACCGGATCTATCAGCTTACCTGGCGGTCGCGACAGGGGTTCATCTACGATCGGGAGACGTTCCGTTCCCGCGGCGGTTTTCGCTACGACCACGAAGGCTGGGGCATCACCCACGACGGAAAGCGGTTCATCGTCAGCGACGGGAGCGAAACCCTGCGTTTTTACGATCCCGCCGCCTTCCGGGAGCAGGGACGCATCACGGTCCGGGACGAGCGCGGCGTCGCCGTGGCGGGACTCAACGAGCTGGAATACGTGCGGGGTATGATCTGGGCCAATGTCTGGCCCACGGATGTCGTAGTGATCATCGACCCCCGGACGGGACGGGTCCGGGGCTGGCTCGACCTCACCGGGCTCCTCCCCCCCGCCGCCCGCCGGGGCGTGGATGTCCTCAACGGCATCGCCTACGATGCGGCGCAGGACCGTTTCTTCGTCACGGGCAAGTACTGGCCGCTCCTATTTGAAATCCGGATCGTCGAAAAATGACGGCCGCGGGAAAAGGGGTTTCCTTCCGCGCCCTCAGCGGGGGAGACCAAGAGAACGCTCCGGGGAAAACCGGCCGGCCGGAGCAGGGGAACGGCCGTCCTCACCCCGGGCAGCCCCTTGCCGGGAAGGACAACATACGGAGGGAATCGTGAAGAAACTCAATCCAGCCTATGTGGAGGCCATCCGGAAGACGGTGAGCGCCAGCCCCTTCTTCCGCCATCTTTCCATGTGCATCCGGGAGCTGAACAGGGGTGTTGCCGTTGTGGACCTGGAGGTGCAGGCGGAACATCTCCAGGCCTTCGGGTACGTCCACGGCGGTGTCTATGCCGCCGTCATCGACACGGCGGCCTTCTGGTCCGCCTTCGGCGAGCTGGAGGAGGGAACGGGGATCACGACGGTGGAGCTGAAGGTAAACTATCTGGCCCCGGTCCAGGCCGGCCGGCTGACGGCGACGGGACGGCGGATCAAGCTCGGCAAGACCCTGGGTCTCGCCGAGGCGACGGTGAACGATGCCCGGGGCCGGGTGGTGGCCCACGGCACCTCCACTCTTATCGTTCTGCCCGGCTTCGGCCTCGCCGGCGGCCCCGCCCTGCCGCCGAAGTTCCTATAGGAGGCTGAGGACTTTTCCACGCCAAATAAAGGGGGCTGTCTTCCCTGACGGGAGGACAACCCCCATGTTTTCCGATCGCGGCCGGAATTTCTTATCGCCGCTACCGATCCCCGGTAAACAAACGCTTACAGGGGGATGTTGTTGTGCTTCTTCGGCGGCCGGACCTGGGCCTTGTCCTGGAAGGCGTCGAGGAGGGCGACCACGCGTTTCCGGGTCTCCCGGGGGGCGATGATCTCTTCGATGATCCCCATGGAGGCGGCGAAGTACGGGTTGTTGAACTGCTCCTCGTAGGCGGCGACCAGCTCCGCCCGCTTGGCGGCGGGATCGGCGGCCTCGTTGATCTCCCGGCGGTAGATGATGTTGCACGCCCCCTCGGCGCCCATGACGGCGATTTCCGCCGACGGCCAGGCCATGACGTAGTCGGCCCCCAGGTACTTGCTGCACATGC
>DAOTJR010000050.1:0-8898 GCA_035448805.1 Syntrophales bacterium | reverse complement strand
CAACGTCCAGGGTTCGACGGACCACGGCCTGCTGTTCCACATCTGGCCGGGCTATCTGGGGACCCCCACGGCCTCTTTGCCGACCTTGAAGGCCTACAACGAGAAGCGGACTCCAAAGACCGCTGAGAAGAACAGCCTCAACTGGTGGAAGAACTTCCCCAAATACTCGGCAAGTTTTCTCCGCTCCATGTTCGGCCTGAACGCCTCCCTGGAAGAGGCCTACGCCATGATGCCAAAACTTGACGACGGGATGAACTGCTCCTGGCTCCAGATTTTTAACGAGATGTACAAAGGCAAGTTCACCGGCTTCTTCGCCTGGGGGATGAACCCGGCGTGCAGCGGCGCCCACTCCAACAAGGTCCGGGCAGCGCTGGGAAAACTGGATTGGATGGTCAATGTCAATCTCTTCGACAACGAAACGGGCTCCTTCTGGCGCGGTCCCGGCATGGATCCCAAGAAGATCAAGACCGAGGTCTTCATGCTCCCCTGCGCCTCCTCCATCGAGAAGGAGGGCAGCCTGGCCAACAGCGGCCGCCTGCAGCAATGGCGGTACAAGGCCGTCAATCCGCCGGGAGTGGCCCTGCCCGACGGCGACATCATGAGCGAGATCTTCTTCAAGGTGAAGGAACTCTATGCCAAACAGCCCGGCGCCTTCAAGGATCCCATCATGAAGCTTACCTGGCCTTACGGCAAAAAGACCGTCGCCGGACATTTCCACTACGATCCCCGGATGGTGGCCGCCGAAATCAACGGCTTCTTCCTGGAAGACAAGAAGGTGGAAATCCCCAACAAGAAAGGCGAATTCAAGGAGTTCAAGAAGGGCGATCTCGTCCCGACCTTTGCCTGGCTTCAGGATGACGGATCGACATCATCGGGTTGCTGGATTTACAGTGGTTCAGTCTCCGACAAGGGGATCCTGCCCATGCGCCGGGGGTTGAAGGATCCCACGGGGATCGGCCTCTATCCGGAATGGGCGTGGTCCTGGCCGGTGAACCGCCGGATCATCTACAACGGCGCCTCCGTGGATCCCAACGGCAAGCCCTGGGATCCCAAGCGGGCCGTCATTAGCTGGGACGGAACGAAATGGGTGGGCGACGTCCCCGACGGCGCCGGCGATCCCGGTTCCGGACGTCCCCCCTTCATCATGAAGCCCGACGGCGTGGCCAGTCTCTTCGGTCCCGGTCTGGCGGACGGACCCTTCCCGGAGCATTACGAACCCCTGGAGTGCCCCGTGGAGAAGAATCTCATGTCGCCCCAGAAAAGCAACCCGGTCATCAAGCGCTTCGACAAGCCCGGGGTGGGTTCCGATATGGATGTCTATTCCGGGGTCGGCAGTTGCGATCCCCGTTATCCCTTCATCTGCTCCACCTACCGGGTGAGCGAGCACTGGCAGACCGGTGTCCTGACCCGCTGGTGTCCCTGGCTGGCGGAGATGCAGCCGGGGATGTTTGTGGAAATGAGCGTGGAGTTGGCCCGGGAGAAGGGCATCATGAACGGCGACAAGGTGATCGTGAAATCGCCGCGCGGCCAGGTGGAGTGCACGGCCATTGTCACACCCCGCTTCAAGCCCTTCAACATCGACGGCAATACGATTCACGAGGTGGGTATCCCCTGGCATTTCGGGTGGATCACGACGAAGGACCGGAAGTACCAGCCGGGCGACAAGAAGGCCGAGGTATTTACCTTCGGAGATGCCGCGAACCTGCTGACGCCGACCATCGGCGACGCCAACACCATGATACCCGAGAGCAAGGCCTTCATGGTCAATGTGATCAAGAAGTGAGGGGGTGAGAGATTATGGCTGAGAAAGTAAAACTGATCGATGTTTCGAAATGTACAGGCTGCCGGGGCTGTCAGTTGGCCTGCAAGCAGTGGAACCAGCAGAAGGCGATGCAGACGGAGAATTACGGCACCTACCAGAATCCTCCCGATCTTCAGTATAATACCTGGACGCTGATCCGGTTCCAGGAGGTAGCCGAGAAGGATAAGGTCAAGTGGCTGTTCCGGAAGGACGGCTGCATGCACTGCACGAATGCGGCCTGCGTGAAGGTTTGCCCCAGCGGGGCGCTGCATTATACGGATTTCGGCACGGTGGCGATCAACCACAGTGTGTGCATCGGCTGCAAGGAATGCGTTTCGGCGTGTCCCTTCAATATCCCCCGTTATGACCGGGTGACGGACAAGGTCTACAAGTGCGACCTGTGTCTGAGCCGGTTGGAGGCGGATCTGCTGCCGGCGTGCGCCAAGGCATGTCCCACGGGGGCGATCACCTTCGGGGACAAGGCGGCGATGATCAAGAAGGCGTATGCCCGGGTGAAGGAGTTGGGAGGCGATGCCAACGTCTACGGTGACAAGTTTGTGGGTGGGACCCACGTGATCTATGTTCTCCAGGAGCATCCGAAGGTTTATCAGGAACTGCCTTACAAGCCCAGCGTGCCCTTCTCGGTGATTGTGTGGAAGGACATCCTGAAGCCGTTGAGCCTCCTGGCGGCGGGCGGCGTAGTGGCGGGTTCGTTCCTCCATTACATACTCCACGGGCCGAAGCTGCCCGATGAGCCCGGTCAAGATGGAAAGGGAGGTGAGTGAGCGATGAGAAAGGGATTAATTCAAGCGACGGACGGATTTGAACGGATCGTCCACTGGAGTCTGGCCCTGTCGTGCCTGGCGTTGTGCATTACGGGTTTGGGGATGATGTTTCACTCCCTGAACTTCATCGGGACGCTCATGGGCGGTCTGAAGTCCCTGAAGTATGTGCATAACTTTACGGGGATTTTCTTCGGCGTGGCCCTGTATTTCACCATCCGGATGTGGTGGAAGGAGGCGGGGATATTTTCCATGCCCGAGGATCTGGAGTGGATCAAGTGTGCAGGCGGTTATCTCTGGCATGTGGATAACCCTCCCGAGGTGGGGAAGTACAATCCGGGCCAGAAGATGTTCTTTTTGGCGGTGGCGGGTTTCGGGGCGATCATGGTGCTGACGGGGCTGGTGATGTGGTTTCCCCTGTCCTTTCCCCCGACGATCGTGCGGTTGATGTACGTGCTGCACGCCCTGGGTTTTGTGGTGATTTTTGCCTTCTTCTTCGTCCATCTGTACCTGGGGACGGTAGGTTCACCGGGTTCATTGCCGGCGATGCTGACAGGCTGGGTGACCCGGGAGTGGCTGAAGAAGCAGCACCCCAAGTGGCTCAAGGAGATGGAGCACGAAGGGACCCTCATCGTCTACGGCGAGGAGAAACAGGCCAAGGGCCACGGCCACTGAGCCTTGACATCCCCGGAGGCAGCGGCGGCGGCAGCGGCCGGTCCCGCCCGGCGGTGATGAACAGCCTGACGATATGAAATGAAAAAGAGACCCGCTTACGAAGAGCGGGTCTCTTTTTTTCGCGCCCCGTCGCACCGGGGCGGCGCTTTGTTACTGAAAAAATCGGACTGCGGGCGGGGGATGGTCAAGCAAGCGGCCCTGGCCGCTTGCCGGGATTTTCAATTCCCTGTTGTGGCGGCTTGGGAAAACATGTATAAAGAGGCGGAAGCTAAGAAGAACAATTCGATGAGGTGGAAGATGATGAACAAGATGAAATACCTGGCGGTGATGCTTATCATGTTGGGACTGGCCATGGGCGTTTCCCCGGCGAGGGCGGCTTCCCTGCCGGCCGTCGGCGGGGTCCTGCCGGACCTCAGTCCCGGTTTCAGCCTGCCCAAACCCAAGGACGGCGTCGTGATCGTTCAGATCTTCAGTATGTACTGCCCATATTGCCAAAAAGACGCCCCCAATGTGAACAAACTCTACGAAAAAATCGAGGCCGATCCGCTCCTGAAAAGCAGGGTGCGCCTGGTCGGCATCGGGGTAGGCAACTCCTCCTATGAGGTGAATGTCTTCCGTACGAAATACAACATCCGCTTTCCCCTGTACGCCGATCCGGATTTCAAGATCCACAGGAAACTGGGGGAGCCCCGGACGCCTTATTTTATCGGCGTGAAGATCAATCCCGACGGTTCCCACCGGATATTCTATTCCCGGCTGGGGGAGATCCATACCCCGGATGCCTTTCTGGCGGAGATAATCCGGCTGTCGGGGGTCAAATAGACAACACGCCGGGGATTTCTCATGCTGTCCCCGGCAATCTGAACCCGGGCGGATCCGCCGCGGGAGGGAAAAATCTTTCTTGAGAGGCTGAACATGAACGAGAAATTCACTGGAAAATGGGTTGTCGCCTTACTTTGCATAGTCGGTCTGTTGGGGGGCAATGCGATCAACGCCGGGGCCATTTCCGATGCCTATAAGGAAAACATCTACAATCCCGGGATCCTGAAGCCGGTGGACAGCAGACTGAAGGTCAAGACGGGGCAGCGGGCCCCGGACTTCACCCTGCCCGCCGTCGGCGGTGGAAAGATCACCCTCAGCCAATATCGGGGGAAGAAGAACGTCATGCTGACCTTCATCCCCGCCGCCTGGACGCCGGTCTGTTCCGATCAATGGCCCGGGTACAATATCGTGGAAGACATCTTTGCCGCCCATGACACCGTCATCCTGGGGATCAGCGTGGACAACCTCCCCACTCTTTTCTCCTGGACCAACCAGATGGGCCGGCTCTGGTTTCCCGTCCTGTCCGATTTCTGGCCCCACGGCAAGGTTGCGAAACAATACGGTATTCTCCGCAGCGATGGGGTGGCGGAGCGGGCCATCTTCATCATCGACAAAAAGGGGATCATCCGCTACCTCGACGTCCACAACATCAACGAGCGGCCGCCCCTGGAAGGAATCGTCCGGGAACTGGAAAAACTGAAATAGCGTTCTTCCCGCGCGAGACCATAAGTGCCGGGGCCCGATTCCGGGAAACATCTCTCAGGATGATTCCTTTTGAAGGAAAACTTCCAACCTCACGTTATCTTTGAATAGACAGGAGGCGAGGTAATTGCACAGAGATGGATTCACCCTGGTCGAACTGCTCATCGTCATCGCGATCCTGGGCATTCTCATCGTCATGGGATTTCTTGGCGTACGCGCCTATACCGCCAAGGCCTACAATATAACCGTCAAGCATGATTTGCAAAACTTCGTCAAGGCCCAGGAGATTTATCTCGCCGAAAATAGACGTTACCTGGGGAACCAGGGGGATTTTATGGAAGGCGGTTCCTCGGCGGGAACCTTGAGCCCGGATGAGTTGAAATATTCTCCCTCGGCCGGTGTGCGCATCGACATCGTTTCCGGAGACGGCGCCACCCCGGACGGCCCGCCGCCCTTCCGGGCAGAGGCCACCCATGGCCAGGCCAGCCTCGTCTATGGTTACAATTTTTCCACCCATGAATACACGGAGAGGGGGAAATAATTATGACGCCCCATAAACAAAGGAAGCTGACGAATTATTTGGTTGATAGGGATCTGCAAATCCGGGTGTTGGTCTACGCCCTGTTCTATATGATCGCGGTGGTGATGATCACCGTGGCGGTGCTCCTTTTTCCCACCATCCGGGGGATGGATTTGTCCGACAATCAGGCGGTAAGCTATTATGCCGCCCAGACCTTCATCATGGTGACCACCAAGGTTATTCCCGCCGTTGCCCTGATCGTCGTCCTTTACGCGCTGCACCTGATCATTATCACCCATCGGATCTGCGGACCCCTGGTCAATTTCAGCCATGCCTTTCGCCGCGTCGGCGAGGGCGATCTCCGGCAGCGCATCAAGTTGCGCCAGGGGGATTACCTTAAAAAGGAGTGCGACCGGATCAACGATATGATCAGGGATCTGTCGCTGATGGTTACGGAAGCCAAGCAGATTCACGAGCGATTGGCCCGGGATGCCGCCCGGCTTACCGAACTGTGCGGAAAAGACAAAGGCGGGGAAGGGTTTTCTTCCGGTATGGCGCTTTTGGAAGGGCATATCCGGGAAATGGGTCAAACCCTGTCCCGCTTCAAGACCGGTGATGAAGGAGCGGATGGCCACTGATCGGCCGGCGCTCTTCCGGTGCCAAACGGATCTTCATCCTTCCGTCAGCGGGATGGGCAGGTTGCGGTTGCCCGGTTTCCTCGGAGTTGCCCGACGATTTCCGCCAGGAGGTCGGCGGCGCTGCACAACTGCTCCTCCGTGTTTCCTTTGCCCAGGCTGAACCGCACCGTACCCGGGCCGTAATCCTCCGGGATTCCCAAGGCCGCCAGGACATGGGAGATATGCACCGCTCCGGAGGTGCAGGCGGCGCCGGCGGAGGCGGCCACCCCCTGCCGGTCCAGCTCTTGCACCACGGCATCACCGGCCACACCCCGGAAGGAGACGCTCAGGACATGGGGAAGCCTCCGGAAGGGATGGCCGTTGATCCGGACGGCAGCGATCTTCTCGCTGATCAGCTTCTCGAGTGTTTGCCGCAATGCCATCATGCGCTCCATCTGCCAGGGAAGGTCCCGGCCAGCCAACTCGCAGGCCTTGCCCAGGCCCACGATTCCGGGGACGTTCTCCGTCCCGGTCCGGAAGCCACGCTCCTGGTGCCCCCCGAACATGATCGGCGCCAGGTTCGTGCCGTGGCGCACGTAGAGGGCCCCCGTGCCTTTGGGACCGTAGAACTTGTGTCCCGTAAGCGACAGGAGATCCAAGCCCAACTCCGACACCCGCACCGGGATCTTGCCCACGGATTGCACGGCATCGGTATGCACCAGAATCCCCCGCCGCCGGGCCTCGAAGGCGATCTCCGCCAGGGGCTCGACGGTGCCGATCTCGTTGTTGGCGTGCATGATGCTGACCAGCAGGGTCTTTTCCGTCATGGCCCGGCGGGCGTCGTCGGGATCCACTGTTCCCTGGCTGTCCACGGGCAGGAAGGTTACGGAGAATCCTCTATCCGCGAGATGTTTACAGGTGTTGAGGACGGCGTAGTGCTCGATGGCGGAGGTGATGATGTGGTTTCTTTTTCCGGTTTCGCCGTAGGCGGCTCCCAGGAGGGCCAGGTTGTCCGACTCAGTTCCGCCGCCGGTGAAGATGATCTCTTCGGGGGTGGCGCCGATCAGGGAGGCCACTTGTTCCCGGGCCGTATCAATGGCCTGTCGCGCCTCCCGGCCGAAGCGGTGACCGCTCGCGGGGTTCCCGTAATGATGGGCAAAATAGCGCATCATCGCCCCCAGGACTTCCGGGTCCGTGGGGGTTGTGGCACTGTGATCCAGATAGATGTTTTCCCTGCTCATCGCTTGTCTTGTGCCGCCTTTCTTCGTTGTCCTATTTTATGATCCGGAAGAGATCCCGGGCCCGGGGGTCCGTCGCTGTTTTCAGGAGCTCGAAGAGGGCCATTTCGGTGCTGGTCAGGATGGCGCCGCCGGCGAGGAGTTTCTGAATGCCGATCTCCCGGTTACGGGCCGTTCGGGAGGAGACGGCATCGGCGACCAGATGGACCTCGTAGCCTGCGGCCATGAGGTCCATGGAGGTCTGGTAGGCGCACACGTGCGCCTCGATACCGCAGACCAGGACCTGCTTCCTGCCCGTGGCGGCCAAAGCGGCCATGAAACCCGCATCGCCGCAGCAACTGAAGCTGTTTTTGACGATGGGCGTGATCCCGGGCATCAGTGAAGAAAGCTCGGGGATTGTGGGCCCGATCTTCACCTGTTCCGTGAGGATGACGGGGATCTCCAGAAGGTTTATTCCTTTGATGAGTCGTGTGGTGTTATCCAGCAGGAATTCCTTCTGATCCATGGCCAGATAGAGGTTTCCCTGGATGTCAATAACCGTGAGCACCGCTTCTTCCTTCTTCAGCATAATATTTCTCCTTCTTTATCGAGAGTTGCCCTCAATTTATCCAAGAGCTGGTTCCCTTTCCCCGTTTCCCCCCGCCGGTGCCGGGCAACAGTCTTTGGCGGTGGGGCGGCCCTTGTCCCTACCAGTCCTGATGAGGGGGCAGGGAGATCTCCGGTCCCGGTGGAATACCTTCCCTGCCGGCTTCAGGAGGCTGGGGCCGCGGCAGCCCCGCCCGGTAGAGGCTGCCGGAAAGAGCTACCCCCGGCAGGAGTCTCTCCAGGAGACGGGTTGCCTCCAGCAGCCCCTCCAGATCGATGCCGGTGGCGATGCCCATGCCGGCGAACATGAAGGCCAGGTCCTCCGTGGCGATGTTACCTGACGCCCCGGGAGCGAAAGGACAGCCCCCCAACCCCCCCAGCGCGGCGTCGAAGCGCCTGATACCGACATCGTAAGCCCGCAGGGCGTTGGCCAGGCCCAGGCCCCGGGTGTTGTGAAAATGGACGGCGAAGGTGATGTCCGGGAAAGCATCACGGCAGGCGGTAAGGATTTCCTCCACCTGGCGGGGGTTGCCGAAACCGACGGTGTCGCAAAGGGTGATCTCCCGGATATCGAGGGCGGCGACCTTTTCCACATTCCGGAGGACATGGCCTGTGGATAGGAAACCTTCAAAAGGGCAGCCGAAAACAGTGGCCAGGGCCACAGTCAGTTCTGTTTGCGGAATGGAGGCGGCCAATTCCCGGATGGCCTTCAATCCCAAAAGAGAGGCCTCCCGGGTCTGGCGGACATTGTTGAGGTTATGGGTTTCGCTGAGCGAGAAGAAATAGATCAATTTGTCGATGCCGACGGCGATAGCCTCCCGAGTGCCCCGGAGATTCGGGACGAGGGCGGAAAATTTGATGCCGGGAAGGGAGGCGATACCTGCTGTCAGCTCCTTCATATCCCGGAACTGGGGGATGGCCCGGGGGCTCACGAAGGCTCCGGCCTGGATCTCCCGGAGCCCGGCGTCGGCCAGGGCCTTTATCAACTGAATCTTCTTTTCCGTTCCCACATACTGGGACAGATTTTGCAGACCGTCCCGGGGACCGACTTCAATGACGGTCACTTCCTTTTCCATATGATTCCCATTAATCTTCGATTTATAACCATTAATCTTCGGTTTCACTCGAAAATGCGTGCATATGTTATTGATCTACA
>DAOTJR010000049.1:0-10350 GCA_035448805.1 Syntrophales bacterium | reverse complement strand
GGACCGAGCAGCGGTTGGAAGAGCTGGCCCAGGCCCAGCAGCGGACCGAACAGCGGTTGGAAGAGCTGGCCCAGGCG
Source organism: Syntrophales bacterium (assembly GCA_035448805.1). Taxonomy (GTDB): domain Bacteria; phylum Desulfobacterota; class Syntrophia; order Syntrophales; family UBA8958; genus UBA8958. Next base: position 10,273 of record DAOTJR010000049.1, on the reverse strand, counting down.
CAGAAACGGACCGAGGACGCGGTCTATCACCTTTCCCGGCGGGTGGACGATACGAACCGCCAGTTGGGCGGTTTAGCGATGACCGTGGGCTATACCCTCGAAAACACTGCCTATGTTTACCTTCCGGACCTCCTTCGGACCGATTACGGCCTGACCTGCGAGGGGTCGTTGTCCCGGGATTATCTCACGGACCTCAAAGGTCGGGATGTGGAGGTAAACATCCTGGGCCGGGGGAAGCTGGGAGACCGGGAGGTGTTGATCGTCGGCGAAAGCAAGGCCCAGCTCGGCAAGAACGATGTGAAAGATTTTCTCAAACGCCTCTCTCGTCTCGATACGGGCGGGCTTTCCCCCTTCCCGGTCCTGGTGACCCACATGATCAGCCAGCGGGATGTGAAGAACTTTGCGAAAAGCCAGGGAGTGGCGGTCTATCTGTCCTATCAGCTGCAAAAAACCGCCCCCTGACGGCTTATCCCTTGTCGACAAAAAGACTGCGGAGCTTCTCATAGACCTGAACATGGGGCCCGCAATGTTCATCAAACCATTCGCGGACATGGGATCTCGGAGATGCCAAGCGGATGGGAAACCTCTGGCCGCTGTTGTCATGGCTGCTAAAATTGCAGACAGGGAGAGGGTACTGCTATGAGAGCGTTTGTCGTCGCTGCCGATAGGTTGTCCGTATCCGCCGGGGCCTGTGCCGCCTACGAGGAAAAGAAGGACGAGCTGTGCGATTACGTCAACCGGGAACTGGCCCAGCGTCCCGACATCGGCCTGCTCACCGGCGGCAATCCCCCCGCCGTTATGTTCGACAATCACCGTCACCACGTCCACTTCATGATCAACGTTTTCAAATTTTCTCTCTTCGAAATGCTGGCCGCCATCGTTCCCTGGGTATATAAATCTTATCATCATCACGGTTTTGCATACGATTATTTCCTCGTGGAACTGAAGGCATGGAAGGATGCGGTGTACCGGCTCCTTTCTCCCGCGGCGGCCGGGGAGATCGCCGGGGTCTATGATTGGCTCATCCACAATCACCGTCATGCCATTGCCCTGTCCAAAAGGCAGGGTGAATTTAACCTGCCGCTGGAGGAATCGTGGCGGGCAAAGAAGAACATATTTCTCTCCCATCTCCTTGCCGCCGATTACGAGCAGGCCCTCCGGTTTTCCCGGAGATACACCGGCAAATCCGGGGACATTCAGGATCTGTATCTGAAAATCATCCAGCCGGCGCTTTACGACCTCGGCAATCTCTGGGAGCGGGGGAAAATATCCGTCGCCGAAGAACACCTGGCCACAGCGATTGTGGGCAGGATAACCGCCGATGTTTACCGGAACTACCGGGAGGCGGGAAGCAAGAAGGCGAAGGCGGTCGTAACCTCCCTGCCCAACGAGTTTCATGAGGTGGGAGCGAGGATCGTCGCCGACTTTCTCGAGATGGACGGCTGGAATATCTATTATCTCGGTGCCAATGTTCCCGAGGGGGAGTTGCTGAAACTCGTCAGGAAAATCAGGCCGAAAGTCCTCGCCCTCTCGTGCACCATGCCCTTTAACCTCGATCGGGCCGCTGCGGCCATAAACGCGGTGCGCCAGTTGAAAATCCCGGTTCCGAAGATAGTCGTCGGCGGTCTCGCCTTCAACATGCTGCCGGATCTTTACCGGGAGATCGGTGCCGATTTCTGGGCCCCCGACGCCAAGACGGCTGCCGAGACAGTCCGTCCCTACCGAGGCAAATGAAAGCCGCAGCGCCGTCGATTCTGTATTCCGAAGAGCTGATCCGCTATCTCGAGGAAACAAGCAGGTTAGGCCTGGTCCTGATCGACGGAGAAAGTTGGATCCTGGCCTGCAATAACGGTTTTGCCGCCATGCTGGGGCTGGATAATAAGCCCCTGGGCAGGAAGATGCGGGATTTCCTGTCGGGAAGCTCCCCGCCGCTGACGTTCCCCGACCGGGGCTACCAGCCCGTGCACTTGATCTTCAACTCTCCGGCTGCGGGGGAGATGTTCCTCAACGGGTATGTCTTCCCCCGTGGGGGATCATTCGTGATCGCCTTTGAGCAGAGCCGCATGGGCCATAACGAGCTTGTGGAAAAGATGTCGCGGCTCAACGATCAAATCGTCGCGATCACGCGGGAATTGGAGAAGAAGAACGCCGCCCTTTCCGAGGCGCTGCAAACGATCAAAAGGATAATGAATGTCGATCCCCTGACGGGGCTTTTGAACAGAAGGGCCTTCTTCCCTTTGTTGAAGAAATTCCTGGCCTTCGCGAAAAGGCATCAACTGCCCCTTTCCTGCATCATGACGGACATCGACCACTTCAAGGCGGTCAACGACACCTATGGGCATGAAATGGGAGATACGGTCTTGAAAAAGTTTGCCCGGTTACTGAAAAACTCCACCCGGCAGGAGGACATCCTGGGAAGGTTCGGGGGAGAGGAGTTCGTCCTGATTCTGCCGAACACGCCGGGCGGCGCAGCCTTGGAAACGGCGGAGCGGATGCGGAAAAATCTGGAGCGAATGAAGTTCAAAGGCTTGAAGGGGAGTGTTACGGCAAGCTTCGGTATTGCCGAGCGCAGGTCCGGAGATGACGAAAAAAGTATCGTCAAGAGGGCGGACGATGCCCTATACGTCGCCAAAGGCGGGGGAAGAAACCGGTGCGCCCTGATGTAGGCAGGGGCGAAAGGGACGTCTTTACGCCCGGTTATCTGTAAGCCCGGGACAAATAATCGGGCGGGCAACCGCAGAGATAAAGGGTCAGCAGGAGCCAGTTCCGCAGGGTGCAGATCAGGATTCCTTCCTTTTCCCACCTCCGGGCGGAGGTGGATACGGATTGCCTGATGATGGCAATCTTGTCCTTTCTTTTTTTTATACGGCGCATAATTTCCACATCTTCCATAAGTGATATTTGTGCATAACCGCCGATCTCCCGGAAGTAGTCCGCGCGAAAGAAGTGTGCCTGGTCTCCGTATGGGATACGGGTAAGGCGGGACCGAAACGAGGCGACGGCGGCAATCATTCGGAATATGGGCCTGGCGTAGGCGATGGCCAGATCGAAGGCGCTGGCGCCGGCCGCCGCGATGATCTCCCGGGGGAGATCGGGGCTGTCGCTGCCGATCAGAACCACCTCCCGGAAGCCCTCGGCAAAGCATGCCCGAAAGGCGCCGGCCATCTTTTCCCCACGATCATAGTAAAGTAATTTCAGGAAAGTCAAGAACTGATGGTTCAGATTGTTGTTGACACGATTTACCCGATTGGTTATAAGCACGCCGTTGCTTTATCCTTTCTTAAAAGGAATCAGGAGAAATATCAATGGTTTATTTGGAGTTGTACTTCACACCGTTAATATGAGGCGCTGAACGAGGACCCGGGTGGTTCTCCCGACAGCGCTGTCCTGCCCTTTCTCCGCCGCCGACCGTCTAGCCTGCTGATGGTCATGCCGGGGGAGCCGGGCATGACGACATCAGGAGGCGAGGTTGGTTGTCTTTTTTACAAACTACTCCAACAATTTAAGCAACATCAGCAGTCGTTGCCGAGCCGGTGCTTCAGTCTGCTCTTGTTCTGGACCGCATCCGCCTATCCGGAATGCACTTGCCGTTTTCCGGTCAGGTTGCGGCGTGCCCACAGTCTTCTCTTTCCGGGTGCCGGCGGCGCAGCGGCCTTGTTCTGTCCTCCCGCTTCAAAGTCCCTGTTTTCCTACCTGGCGGATGTCTTCATCTGCCGGAAAAGGTCAATGCCTAAAAAAACAGATTGCCTGCAGGATCTGTTTACTTGCCCGGCGCCGGTGGCAGCACTTAACCCTCAGGATCCAAATATGTAACCGGAAAGGAGGATATCTCACATAATGAAAAAAATTTTTTTGCAAAAGGAAAGGGAGGAAACGAAATGAAAGGAATCAAAAACATCTTTGCCGGTCCGGGAGGGATCATCGGTGTCGGCGTCGCCATCGGCATCCTGGCGCCGCTGCTTCAGTATCTGGGCAATCCCGCCAATATGGGAGTATGTGTGGCCTGCTTCGAGCGGGATATTGCCGGCGGTCTCGGCCTCCACCGGGCGGCGGTGGTCCAGTATCTTCGTCCCGAGATCATTGGCTTCGTCCTGGGGTCGCTGATCGCCGCCTACCTCTTTAAGGAATTTCGTCCCCGCCTCGGCTCGGCGCCCATTGTTCGTTTTTTCCTGGGCGTCTTCGCCATGATCGGGGCTCTGGTGTTTCTCGGCTGCCCCTGGCGGGCGGCCCTGCGCCTCGCCGGCGGTGACGGCACGGCCATCTTCGGCCTGCTGGGCCTCATCGGCGGCATCTGGATCGGCACCCTGTTTCTCCGGGGAGGCTATAACCTGGGGCGCACCCAGACGACCCACACTGCGGCGGGGTGGATGCTCCCCCTCTTCATGATCGGCCTCCTCGTCTTTATGCTCCTTTTTCCCCAGATCCCCGGTCAGGACAAGAACGAATTCATCTTTTACAGCGTGAAAGGGCCGGGTTCGCAGCATGCTCCCCTGGCGATCTCGCTGGGCATCGGCCTGATCATCGGTGTTTTGGCCCAGCGTAGCCGTTTCTGCACCATGGGGGCGATCCGGGATTTCGTCCTCTTCCGGCAGATGCACCTGCTCTCGGGGTTTCTTGCCCTCATCATTACGGCCCTGGCGGTGAACTTCATACTGGGGCAGTTCAAGCCGGGGTTTGAGGGACAACCCGTGGCCCACACGCAGCACCTCTGGAATTTCGCCGGGATGTCCCTTTCAGGATTGGCCTACTGCCTCGCCGGCGGCTGTCCCGGCCGGCAGCTCTTTCTCGCCGGAGAGGGGGACGGCGACGCCGCCGTTTTCGTCCTGGGGATGATCGTCGGCGCCGCCTTCGGGCATAACTTCGGCCTGGCCAGTTCGCCGGCGGGCGTGGGTCCCTACGGAATTTCCGCTGTGTTCGTCGGCCTGGCTTTTTGCCTGTTTGTCGGTTTTTCCATGAGAAAACGAATCGCTTGAGAAAGGAGGAAGGAATATGGCCAAGACAGTGGATGCCCGGGGGCTTTCGTGCCCCCAGCCGGTCCTGATGACCCTCGACGAGATCAAGGCAGGAACGGAGACGGAATTGCTCGTCCTCGTCGATAACGACGCTTCGAAGGAGAATGTCTCCCGGGCGGTGCAGAGCCGCAAGTGGAGAGTCGAAAGTATCGAGGAGAAGGACGGTACTTATCAAATTGCCGTTAAAAAGGGGTGACCCGGGTGTCTTTCTTCGGTTTCCGAAAAAGCACCGCCGGGGGAACCCCCACGGTGCGGGACGTGCGGGCCGATCGGGGGTTTCTTGTTTTTGAAAACACCGGCGAGGTTCTCCAGGCGGAGCGCCTCCTCACGGAACAGGGCTGGGAGATCCGGGTCATGGGGCCCCCGCCGGAGATCCGCCAGGGATGCGATCTGGTAATCGAGTTTCCCCTCGTGGAGGAACTCCAGATCCTCCGGATCTTGACCGCAGCGAAACTGTCGCCGCTCCGGACGGTGCCCGTCACGAGTCCCCTTCTCCAACCCGTTGATATCTTTCAGATCAAGGATTTCGGTCGCTGGCTCATGGTGCGGGCGGCGAACATGAAGCTCACGGTGGACAAGGAAACGACGGTTATCGTCAATGTTTCCGGTGGGGGCTGTCCCGATGTCCCCTATCTTGCCGCTTCCCTGGTGGGTCAGCGCCTGACTGTGGCGCCGGCACCCCGGGAGATCGGTCATACCCTCTGCGGTTACGCCCTGCAACTGGCCTATGAGGAGGTTCGCCGCCGATGCTCTGTGTAGCGGGAACGGCCCCGACGGATGATTTCCCCTTAACGGTGGGCGAAGTGCGGCTGGGGGGCGAGGAACTGGTCGTAGGTTCCTCCTCCCTCGCCGTCAACAGGGGGACGACGGCCCTCCTGGCCGCGGCGGCGGCGACGGCAACGGAGCTGGGGAAGCCCCCGCCCGTTGCCTGCCTGGTCGGCGATACGGGAACAGGAAAGGGGAGCCGGAAATTATACCGCCATCTGACGGAATTTCTCCCTGGCGCCTCCTTTGGCACCATGGTTTTTCACTACCTCCAGCCCATTGTGCACTGGCAACGGAAACTCCAGGAGGTACTGGGACGCCTGCACCCCCGCCCCTGCCTCATCGCTGATGCGGGCTTCATGTATGCGGCGAAGATGAGCGGCGCGGCGACGCTCTACGACCTCTTCACACCCGATGCGGGGGAACTGGCCTTTCTCGCCGATGAAGAGGCGCCCCATCCCTTTTATACCCGGGGATTCATCCTCCACGAGGAGAATCGGGTCCCCGATCTCATCGCCCGGGCCTACCGCCACGGCAATGCCGCCCGTTATCTGCTGGTCAAGGGGAGGCAGGACTTCCTGGCCGATGCCGGCGGCATCCTGGAAACGGTGGACAGCCCCGTGGAAGAGGCACTGGAGGCCATGGGCGGCACGGGGGACACCCTGACGGGACTGGTGTCCGCACTGATCGACGCCGGGATGGATATTCGGGCCGCGGCCGTGGCCGCCATGCGGGCCAACCGGCTGGCGGGATCTCTTGCCCGTCCCACGCCGGCCACGCAGATCGGGGAGATCATCGGCCACCTCCCGGCGGCCCTCCGGGAGGTTTTAGCGGGGCCGGAAGGTTTGTGACGTCCGTCACCAAGGGGGATGAAAATATACTTGTTCCCCTTGAAGCGGAAGAGACAATTAGACTAATAAAATCAAAAAGTTGAGGTCGCATCTTCAGGTGAAAGGAAGGCAGATGGAAGAATCGGCCCTGGTGGTTACAGCGGCTACGTCCGTTCTCGACATCATCAGCAGGTATCGGCAAACGGAGGGGATATTTAAGGATCTGGAGGCGGAGACGGGCCGGTGCATCTGTTGTGAGGGGCTGTTTCTCTCCTTAGGTGAGGCGGCGGCCCGGTTTGGGTTCGACCTGAACGGCGTCTTGGCGCGGATCAGCGCGGTTATCGCTGACCAAAAATGATCTTGTGAGGAGGTTGCACGGTCGAATTACAGAGGAAGGCGGCCGGAGTTCAATTTCGTCGGGGCGGAAGAGGTGTTGCCGCCGGTTTTGCCGGCCCTACCTCGTGGAAAGCGGTCCTGTGGAGAAGCAATGGGAAGCCGTGGGCTTGCCGAATCTGCGCCTGGAAACGGATTACAGCCAGGAAGATGCGGGACAGCTAAAGACGCGGATCGAGGCATTTTTGGAGAGGTTGCAGAGGAAATGAGACACGCCGGCATCGATATCGGTTCCCGGACCGTCAAACTGGCCGTCCTCGAGGACGGCCGGCTCGTCCTGGCCCGCAAGGCCGTCACCTCTTACGATCCCCTCGCCACGGCCCGGGAACTCATGGACGGGGTGGAATTCGCCGGTCTGACGGCCACGGGTTACGGCCGCCATTTGCTCAAAGGGCGCCTCGCTTGTCCGGTGATCAGCGAGATTACCGCCTTCGCCCGGGGGGCGGGTTATTTCTCCCGCGGTTGCCGGTCGATCCTCGACATCGGGGGACAGGATACGAAGGCCATCTCCCTGGATCAACAGGGGGAGATGACAAAGTTTGAGATGAACGACAAATGCGCCGCCGGGACGGGGCGTTTTCTCGAGGTCATGGCCACGGCCCTGGGCTATACCCTGGAGGAGTTTGCCGCCGCGGCCCTCACCGCCCAAAAGGCGGTGAACATCAACAGCATGTGCACCGTCTTCGCCGAGTCGGAGGTGATCTCCCTGACGACTCAGGGGGTGCCCCGGGAAGAGGTGGCCCTGGGGATACACAAGGCCATCGTCAACCGTTCCCTCGGCCTGCTGAAACGGATCGCCCCCCCGGGAGAGGTCTTTTTTGCCGGCGGGGTGGCCTGGAACGACTGTGTCCGGGTCCACTTGGAAAAGGAGCTGGGTCGGCCCGTTTTCGTGCCCCCGGATCCCCAGATCGTCGGGGCGGTCGGGGCGGCCCTCGCTGCCGCCGGGAGATGAGGGGCGGTGGAGGCGGGCGCAACAATGCTCGGCGAGTAACCGACAGAATCAAGACGCTGGGGATCGGCGGCATCGAAAACATATTGAGGGGAGAAAAAAGAAAAAATGAATGATCACTGCGAAGTTCCCGATTATAATCCTCCCGGTGAGGAGGTTGCGGAGCTGATCAGAAAGGGGCGGACGATCGCCGTCGTGGGGCTTTCCGATCGTTCCGACCGGGACAGTTATCGGGTGGCGGCCTATATGCAGTCCCAGGGATACCGGATAATACCCGTCAATCCCCACAAAGAGGAGATTCTCGGGGAAAAATGCTATCACGATCTGACGGCGATTCCCGAACCCGTGGATATCGTTGATATCTTCCGGACGGTAGAGGCGATACCCGGCATAGTCGAGGAGGCCGTCAAGATCAAAGCCCGGATCGTCTGGATGCAACGGGGGCTGGCCCACAACGCGGCGGCGGCAAAGGCGCGCGCCGCCGGTCTGGCTGTTGTCCAGTCCCGGTGCCTGATGGTCGAACATCGGCGCCTGGCTGCCGAAAATCCAAAATTATGACGAAATCATACAATCTAACTCTTCGATAATACGAGCGTAATGACGATATTTCCAAAAAAGGTGCTTGGCCTGACATGCAGATGAATGGGAAAAATCCATGACGGTATTTGACACCCCCGGCCCCTACCTGATCAATGATCGCTACCGGACGGACCCGGTGGGCCGTTTTCTCGATTTCCTGATTAAAAAGCGGGAGGAGGGCGCCCCCGTCGTCGGTCTGTATTGCGGTTATGCACCCCTGGAGCTGATCCGCGCCGCCGGGGCGGTGCCTGTTTCCCTGTGCGCCTCTTCCCAGCGAACCGTGCCGGCCGCCGAGGAGGTCCTGCCGGCCAATCTCTGCCCCCTCATCAAGTCGAGCTACGGGTTCATCCACACCGATTCCTGTCCCATCTTCGCCCTTTCCGAGGCCGTGATCGGCGAGACGACGTGCGACGGCAAAAAGAAGATGTTCGAACTCATCTCCCATCTGAAGCCCACCCACGTCATGGACCTGCCCAACCTGCCGGAAGGCCGGGGTGTGGGGGATCAGTGGCTCAAGACGGTAGAGAAATTGAAGGAATTTCTGGAGACGACTTTTCAGCGGATAATTACGGCGGCGCGCCTGGAGGAGGAAATACGGGAGACGAACAGAAAAAGCAGCCTCATCGATGGATTCTTCGATTGTCTGACCCGCCATCCGCCGCCCGTCCACTGGGAGGAGATATATGATGTCATCGCCCTCGATCCGGTGTCCACGGGCGAGGAGCTGGCGACCCTCATGGCGGGGGTCGCCGCCCGGCTGGAAGAGCGGATCGCCGCGGGGATCTGTTTCGGTACCCCCTCCTCCCCCCGGGTGCTGGTGACCGGCTGCCCCATCGGCGGCGATGCATTGAAGGTCCTGAAGATCGTCGAGGAGGCCGGGGGCGTCGTGGTGGCCCTGGAGGCGTGCAGCGGCATGAAGGGCTATTCCCTCCGTGTCGAGGAGGGAACGGACGATCCCCTGCGGGCGGTTGCCGCCGCAACCCTGAAGATCCCCTGCTCCTGCATGTCTCCGAATCAAGGCCGCCTCGATATGCTCGACGGGATGATCGCCCGGTTCAAACCCGATGTCGTCATCGATGTGATCCTCCATGCCTGCCACGGGTATAATGTGGAATCGTTCAAGATCAGGAAGCATATCCAGGAACGGCACGGCCTGCCGTTTCTGAAGATCGAGACGGATTACTCCGCCGGTGACGTCGAGCAGATCCGGACCCGGGTGGAAGCGCTCTTCGAGAGCTTATAGGGAATCAACGAACATTAACCATTTTTGCTCATCGCAGTTCAAAAAATATATCCTAATAGGAGGATAATATATGAGTGATAATTCAGAAAAAGAAGAATGGACGCCCAAAATCGTTGCCATCGTCTGCAACTGGTGTACTTACGCCGGCGCCGATCTGGCCGGCATCAGCAGGATCCAGTATCCACCGAATGTGCGCATCGTGCGCGTTCCCTGCACGGGGAGGATCAATCCTTTCTACATCGTCAAGGCTCTGCAGGCCGGCGCCGACGGCGTGCTCGTTTCCGGCTGTCATCCCGGGGAATGCCACTATATTTCGGGAAATCTGGTGGCGCGGCGCAAGTTCGCAACCTTGAAGAGTTTCTTAGACTACATCGGCCTGGAAGGGGACAGAACCCTCTTTACCTGGGTTTCCGCATCGGAAGGCGAGCGTTTTGCCCAGGTCATCAAGGGGGCGACGGCCAAGATCCGGGCGTTGGGGCCGGCGCACAAGCTGGTGAAGAAA
>DAOTJR010000048.1:10571-12275 GCA_035448805.1 Syntrophales bacterium | reverse complement strand
ACGCGCTCGGCGATATGACGCAGCTCCTCCAGGAGGTCCGAGGCGAGGGCGAGGTGGCCGCCCCGGCCCTGATGGAAAAAACCGCGGCGGGGGTTGAAGCCCCGGTCCTTCAATACCGAGGCGATGCGGTTGTACAGCAGGGTGTAGCCGAAGGAAAGCATGACGTTCACCGGCCCGTCGGGGGGGTGGTATACCCGTCCCTTGAATTCGAACGGTTTCACGATTTCCGCCAGATGGGAGAAGTAGATTCGGGCGGCGGTCCCCTCATAGCCCCGCAGGGAGTCCAGTTTGTCCGCTCCCTTAGCCTTGCGGGCCATCTCCTTCAGCTCCCCGGCGTCGATGCCGTTGCGCCGCAGGAGAACGGCACTGTTGAGGATTTTGGCGGTGATAATTTCCCGGCTGAAGGACAGGCAAAAGTCCTCATCCTTTACCTTTTCCGTCTGTAGGCCGGCCAGTTCGGAAAGCTCGTGGCCTGCGGTGTAAAGCCCCCCTGTGGCACGTCCCATGATATCGACAAAACTGATGGGGATTTCCTCCCGCATGGACCGGTAGACCACGCCGCCGCTGAAGGGTGAGCGCCCTACGACGACCAGACGGCTGATCCGGTTCCAGGGGATGTTTTGCATACGCCCTTTTTCATCCTTGATCACCAAGTGGGCGCCGCTGGAATAAGCGCCCCGGCAGACCGTGGTCAGATAAACGGGAGTCCCCATGGCCCACTCCTCCCGGAACATGGGCAGCCACGGCTCCGTATCGTCCTCCGGGGGCGAAACGTCTTCGTCAATGGCATCACTCGTGACGGAGTAGCCGAGAAAGCGGACCGGCCGGTCGGTAACCACGGGTAGGGTCTTTTCCTTCTTGAGGGTTAGCCCCAGACGGTAGAGGGAGGCCGTCACCGCATCGAGGCCTCCCTCTTGGTCCCTGTCGGGAAAGAGGACAACAAAGTCGTCGGCATAGCGGATTAAACGAAATCCCTCCCGCTCCATGTCCCGGTCGAACCGGTGCAGAAAGAGATTACTCAACACGGGGGAAAGGGGGCTGCCCTGGGGAAGGCCGACACCCTCGCCGCCGTTGGCCCCCCGCAGCCAGGATATCAGCTCCGCCGGAAGGGGGTCGAAGGGAAACATACCGGTGAGAAGGTCCTCCAGGAGGGACAGATCGACGGTGTCGAAAAAGGCGGCGATGTCCGCCTTGACGCCGGACCGGAAACCGGCGCCGAGGGCGGCCTTGAGGGCCTCCGCCGCCCCCTTGCGATTCAGCCCGGCGCGGTAGGCCCAAGAGGATTGAGATAGAAAGCGATCCACCACCGGCTGCAGATGTTCCGCCGCCGCCCGCTGGAGGAGGCGATCGGCAACGTTTTGGATGCGGATCTCCCGAAAACCGCCGGCCGCCTTGGGAAGACGGTATTTTTTGCCTCCCTCCGCGGCGTAATTCCCATCCCGGACGGATGCCGCCAACCGCTCGAGGAAATCCCGACCGCTTTTCTTGAGATCCGTGAAGGTCAAACCGTCGGGCCCGGGCGAGGAATCCTGGCAGTGAAGCAGGGCCGTCTCGAGATTCTCCGGGGCGAGACAGCGGTCCAGGTGGGTACTTCCCCGGCTCGGCGCGGCGATGACCCGGACGTCATCCAGTTCCGGTATCCAGTAATATCCCAGGCCGAAGGCGGGGTTCTTGCCGACGCCCGTGTATTGACCGATCACCAGA
>DAOTJR010000048.1:0-10471 GCA_035448805.1 Syntrophales bacterium | reverse complement strand
TCCCAGGCCGAAGGCGGGGTTCTTGCCGACGCCCGTGTATTGACCGATCACCAGAAGCCGGGCCGCGGCCGGATCGGGATTGCCCGCGATGCGGAGCCGGCCGCAGACGCCGCCCAAGGTCTTGCTCACCGCCTCTTGGACGTTCAAATAGGGAACATCGACCCAGATGAGGGCACCCCCCGCCACTGTCAGGCCGGAAGAGAGCGGGGTGGAAGGGCCGGTGGCAGGAAGAAGGGCTAATTGGTCGGCGTCGTAACTCAGGTGGCGCTTGACGAAGTCTGCTTGGCGCGATGCATCACCCGCGGCTATTCTGATGCCGACAAGTAAATGGTCCATCGCCGCGGCAGCACCGGCCTGATCACCGAGAAAGAAATCCTCGTCGGCGTAGCGATGCCCTGCCGTTTTCATTGTCGGCGGCCTGGTGAGACGCAGGGGCACGGGGAGGACAAGGTGAAAACCGCCCAGGGAACGGAGGGTCTCGATTTCCCCGGTAAGGTGCTCTTCGCTCAGGGGGGTGACATCCCGGCGCAGGGAAGCGGGGTCGCATACCCGCTTGCCCACCCGGCAATATATTTCTTCCAGGCGGATGGTCCGGCCGGGCGCCAGGGGCCCGTTTTGCCCTGCCTGCTCGTTGAACGCCGCCAGAAGCTTTACTATCTGTGGCAGTATGTCTGCGGGAAAGGTTAGACAGACGTGGATCGGGTCTTCAGGACTATAGGCGAGCATACCCGTTTCAAAAGGCTGGATGCAGATTCCCGCCGCCGTCATCGTCCGTCCGCCCAGGAAGGGATGGAGCAGGTGGCGAAAGAGGGCGCTCCACTGTGGTCCGTGGAAGTGCCCCAATCCGCTGATCGGCGCCAGACACCGGAACCGGAGCTCCAGGAGGCACAGGGCGGGGGACGCGGAAGATTCTGAGTAGAAGGAGGGCGAGAACGAAACGGGCATCACCTCTCCATATTTTTGTAATTTCGCCAATATCTGATCCCCGGCTCAGGAAACTTCAGAACGTCCGCCGTCTGTCGCAAAGAGAAAATGGCGTGATGGGCTGTTTTGAGCTGATTTACAAGTTTTTCCACATCCTGGAGGGTCGGCGGCAGCGGCGGCTTCACTGCTTCCGTTGGCACATCGAAGGATGTCCATTTGTATTCACCGGGTCGCCTGATCCAGATACGGTCGATACGGGAAGAAACGCTTCCCAACCCCAGGGGTTTTCCCAGGCCGATCTTGAATCCGTGATCATCGAATCGCTCGTCCAATACCATCAGCAGGGCGGCGATTTCATCGCGGGAGCAGTTCTCCGCCCCTACTGTCCCCTTAAAGGTCAGTCCCTCCCGGCATACCTGGGCGTAATTACGTAATTCGTGGCTGTAGTCCATCGACTTGGGGCTGTCGCCTATCTTGTCTTTCTGGTTGGTGGCTTTCACCAATTTTTGAAGACCCTCCCAGCTCAAGGCGCAATGGCGATAATGTTTGGCTCCGCTGATGACGCCATTTTCATAATAAGCGGATTGATCGCGTTTGTTGGGTTTGGGGCCCCCCATGAGGGGCAGCAAAAACTGGGCGCTCACTACCTGGCCGTTTGCCCTCCATTGATATAGGTCAACCTTATAGTTCCTTTCTTTACCGTAGCGTATCTCCCCTTTGACCACCTTAGGCTCGATCTGCAGATTGTTGATCAAGGCCGCCGATTTGAAGCGCCCCTTGAAACCTGCCGCCCGCCGGTCTTTCTTTCCCGTGCCGTCCACCATGCCGAAGAGGGTGCAGCGGGGGCAGAGCATTGTTACATCCTTGCAGACTTCCTGACCTGCGGGGACAGTTTCACTATGGCGGAAGGCGGTCTTGAACTGGAAGTTCTTTCCTATCGCGGTAACTTTGTTGTTGAAGGACTGATAATAGACCCAGTTGTGTTCAAGGTCATGGGTTTGTTCAGGTGCGAAGGTAGTCAATTCCTGATGCCAGGGTTTGCCTGCGTATTTTTTATTCGGTCGGGGATCGAGCGCGGCGGTGCTCTTCATTTTTTCAAAAATCCCCATGTGCACCTTTTGCTTTTGTGCTTCGCAGGATAAAAGGTTGATGTGTGAAATGCGACCGCTTATCGTTCCTTGCTTCAAACGGCAAAAACGATGGTAATGACCTTTCCCGAAATCACCCGGACCGAGGGTGAGATCCATGCCGAAACGATACGGTCCGACATAAAGTACTTTTGCCGTATTTTCTTCAGGACGGCGTTTAGTCAGCTCCTTGTCGGAAATATCCTCCGGCTTCCGGATGATGTTCCGTTGCCCCATTCTTACAAAACGAACATAGTACTCTTTACCGGTATCAAATGTTACGCCTGCCGGCGGGTGCTGGGCATCATAATAAAATTCCTCCACGGGCTGTATTTCTACATCGCCGGTTTTATAGTCGATGCGTTTCAAGATGCCCGGCTTGGAATTGTCCCTCGCCACCCGGTAGCGTTTGAAGGGCCCGGTGTAGGGATAGGTGCCTTCCGTCAGCTTGTCTTTATGACCTACCGGATCCCCATCCATGACACGATAGCAGCTTCCCAAGAGAGCCGCCACGCCGTTGGCGATTGCCGATTTGACCGTAAAGGGGCTGATGGCCAGGCGGTTGTCGATCATCAACCAGCGGTTGTCATAGCCTCTATATCCGCTTTCGTCTTTGCTCGGACAGCTCTTGTCGCCCCCGCTGCTGCACGGGTTGGCGGCCACGGGGGTTTCCGCCCGCCAGACGATTTCGAAGGCAACATCGAGGGCATCAGTCGATAGGGAGGCGTGATGACGTGATGGACGCTCTTTCGACGTCTTTCTCGGAACGAAACAATAAGGAGAAGCAACTTCTTGAGTCGGCTTCCCCAATCTTGTCGTAAAGGCGATGGGTGAGTCGGCATCTTCTTCGAAGGGGCTCAAAGCGTATTTTTTCCCCTCAAAGTGGGCGACGGCCTGCCGGGCGGCCTCTTCGCTTGGGAAATCGACAATGGCGGCGGAGTCTTCTTCTCTCTCCAACATCCTAATGCTGCCGGGCTTGAATTTTTTCAGCAAACCGGCCACGAAATCTTCTTTTGTGCCTTTGTTCAAATTGCCCATGATATATTTCATACCGATGCCTCCCTCGTAAGATAAAGGTGCAGACGGTGCTCCGGAACGATCACCTCAACAGTTTTCACTGCCCCGGAGAAGACTTCGCCCAGATTGCCGCGAACAAAGGTTTCGGCTTTGCGCCAGTAACAATTTGATTCCTTAGGGGAAACATTTTTTTGCAAGACCCAGTGCTGGACAAAAAAATTGTCGCCCTCCCGCTCCAGGGAAATCTCCTCCAACACGGCGCCGCGGCTGCGCCAGAGCCCCGCCTCCATCAGATAGCCCTCAGGGCCGCCGTGCCGGTCGGCGCGCCCATTCAGGAAGGCGCCAAGGAGGGACAAACCGTCGCCCCCCAGCCGTCTCTCACTGTTGGAAAAGGCCAGAAATCCATCGTCCCATTCCTGTTCCAAAAATTGCGCCTTGACGGCCTCGGGAGTCATCGTCTCGGCGCGCCATTGCAGAAATCCTTCATTGAATTTTTCAATGTTCATCAGATACCTCCCGTCGTTGCCGATTGGATGGCGTGGATGGTCAATTGTCCGGTGCACCCCGTCGTCGCCCCGATGCGCACCCAACCGGGCGGTGACTTCCCCGGCTGCATGCCCGCAAGTACCGAGTAAACGGCATCCGCGCATTCATCTGCCTTGAGGAGGTGCGGGTCTTTACCCCGGGCAGCGTCGATGATTATCTTCATGGTAAAACGGCCCCGGGTGAGATATTCCCCCGAAAAGAGATTGATGTTTTGCAGGGAATGTTCACACAGGGCGATGCGATGCAGGGTTTCCGCCTTGTATGCCACGACCTCCGCATCTCCCACGGATAGGATGCCCGACTGACGAGTGTCTCCGAACCACAAACATCGCTTGCAGTTGCAACAACGGTTTGATTCCTCCGCCGCCGGGATGACGGCTTGCCGCTTTTCGTCGCTGCTGTTAAGACAAGCCTTTTCCCCGGTGCTGCGCAGACGGCGCTCGATTTCCCGAGAAAGGACGGTCTGACGGAAGGCCTTTCCGGTAATCACCGGCACCGTCTCCATTCCCCCGGTGTTGATGCGGGGTCGGTGTAAGACGAAATCATCGGGCATATCTATCGGCAATTCCTCGGTCAGGGGAGGGGTCTTGGTGTGGATAGCCAGCAGTTGCCTGTCGGCAACCCCCGCTTCCACCAGCAGCGTGCGCCAGCCCTTTCCGGCGGCGATAGCCGGCCGTCGCACCGCCAGGGCATCCTCATCGACCTTCTCCTGCCAGCCCTTGAAATCGGTTTTCCAGAGGGCGTCTCTGCCGTTCGGGGTCCGCAGATCCAGAACGGCAAAGTGGACGGCTGCGGGCTGAAGACGGCCAAAGCCGTAAGCCCAGCCGCCTCCGACCGTTTCGATTCCTTCGCCGATCACCCACAGGAG
This sequence comes from Syntrophales bacterium, assembly GCA_035448805.1. Lineage (GTDB taxonomy): Bacteria > Desulfobacterota > Syntrophia > Syntrophales > UBA8958 > UBA8958. The sequence continues at coordinate 5,989 of DAOTJR010000048.1, read as the reverse complement.
ATCGGCAACCCACTCTTTCATCTGCCCCGCTTCTTCCTCGGATGAGCAAAAGATGGTGAATCGGCAGGGGATGTCCGCCAGGGGGATGGCCAGCTCATCTTCGTAAAGGGCCCCATCTTCCGTGACGCCCCATTCCCGGTCGATGCGAATGCCGGGGTTGACGACCACGTCGAAGTCATTCTTGCGCAGGAAGGTCGCCTCGGTCCACAGGGGCGACACCCGAAGCTCGTCTTCAGACATCTTACCCCATGACCGGGCGATGGCAGCGCCGCCTTCAAGGCGCTCCACGGCGCGGCGCATGAGGCCGGCCCAGACATAGCCGTTGATGTGCATGCGCCCGTTCGGATCACATTCTATGGTCGAGTCAGTGAACTCTCCCTCACTGCCGGAACGAATCAGCAGGCCTGTCTGGGCGCGAAAAGAGATATAACAGCGTAAAGCGTGGCTGTAGTCGATCATGACCGTACCCCCTTTCCCCTTTTGTTCTCCCATTGTATCAGGGAGAACGCCTCAAGAAGGGCTTTGATATGATCATTCATGGCCGTGCGGCCACCTTCGTCAAGGCGCTTTTTGATGGATTCGAGCACGGCCTGCAAATGACCTTGTGATTCCTCCCTGCCCTCATATTTGGCGATCCGATGGTCAAGAATATTTTTGAGGTATTTCTCATTGTATTTTGGATGCAACATCTCTCGCAGCAACCCCGCCTGGGCGCGGGTGAATTTCTTCAATTCACGCTGCAGACCGGCATCGACTTCCGGGAGTTTTCCCGGCGTGTCGCTCATGTCGTGGGACTGCGTGTCTTTACCCGCGGATACCGGTTTGATTTCCTTTTGGAAGCCCGACCAGTATACAACCTTGTGACCATAAGCGTCCAACGCGGCGGTGGAAAACACCGAACCGGGAAGGACAACGGGACGGGGACGCCGGGGTCGCCTCAGGGTCGTGTTGTACTGCCGTTGCGTGGACAGGGTTATCGCGGCTTCCCTATCAACCCGTAAGGTTTGGTGATAGGGAATGGTATCGACGGCCAACACGGCGTTGACACCGTGAGTCGGACCGGTCCGTCTCTCCTGCTCATGGAAGGAAAGGGCAAAAAGGGCGCCTTTGACAGCGGGGAAAAAGCGCCTAAAAACCTCCCGCAACTGGCAGGCAAAGGTTTCTTCACAACCCGCCAGGTTGATGCGGCCGCTGAAGACAGTACCCTGCTCCAGGTATTCCTGGTGAAAAAGGCCGTTTAAGGTAGTCCGAAAAGTGGTATTGTCCATTTTGTTCCGCATCCGGGCGGCGGCGCGGAACTCGTACGCTTCCGTCCCGTCGGTTACAAACCACCCCGGCTTGAGAGTTTTGGTCTTGGTAGCAAAAAAGTTTTCTTCCTGCCGGCTCATTTTGTCTTCTTGACGTTCAGCCGGAGACAGACCCTGAAGATCGCGGATTTTACCCTTTTCGTTCTGCAACGTGCTCATGGGCGGGGGAAAGGTCAGAACACCCGGTCTTGGCGACGGATAAAGGGGGGTTAGCTGTATTGAGGCCATTTGCGCGGGTGTCGGCCAGTGCCCGTACAGGTCTTTGAATGCCCTGGCCAGCCAGCCTTTGAATTGTTCGGGAGAAATAGCAAATCCAGATGTGATTGTCTGAACGCTGCCGGGATCGATGGGCCGGTTGCGCACATGGGTGAGGGCTGTCAGGGAAATAACCCCGGCAAGGTCCTTGAGATCTGTCGCTGGGACCATCTCTTTCTCTTCCCAGATGATATCAGCAGTGCCTCTACCGTATCCTCGGGAGCGAAAGGCCCCGAAACCGCTCAAGAAATGGGCGGCTTTACGAACAAAACCCTTTGCCGCCGTCAATTCCGCTTCCGGCAAAGGGCCAAGAAATAAGGGGGCGGTGAGGGTCAATCCATGCAGAAAGGCCATTTCCAGAGCGACGAGGAAGTGTTTCGATACGGTGCGTGTCTCGTCGTCGATCCGGATGCGGGGTTTCACCGCAAACCGGCTGTGATTCCATTGCGCCGCCGACTCCTCGGACAGCTGCAGATCTCCGAGGTAAAGGCAAGACGGGGTGGATGTTCTCCCCGCCTCGTCGCCGCCTCCGGCTCCGAAGATGCGTGACAGGTCGACTCCCTGACGGTCAGGCGCCAGGTTTTGCAGCCAGGAGGCGGCCATCTTGAGATCGCCGTGAATCTGGGTATCGGGAAAGACCGGCAATCTCCTTTTGTCGCGAAGGTGGGGGTAGAAACCGAAGGATCCCTTATCGCCCCCGGCGGTGAACCAGAAACCCTGGGCGGCAACACGCAGAACCCCCCGGGCATAAACCATGGAAGCGGCAGAATTGTTCGTCATGGTTCGCCTCCTTGTGATTTGATGGTCAGAAGCTCAAGAAGAGTGGCAAAGCGGGCCGGATCAGGCTGACCGTTGCGTTTGAGCTTTTCCTCGTCCAGAAGGCCGCTGAAACTCTTGCTGCGCGTGGCTCCATCAAGCATTTTGAGCGCCTTGGCAAACCCCCCCTGGTCTTCTGGGAATTGCTGCACGCGGGCAAGAACGGCAAACCGATGGGAGGAAGAAATGTCAGCATGTTTGTCACAAAGAGCGATATAATCATTGAAGGTCAGACGATCCTGCATTTTTGCCGGTGTCTTCTCCGGCTTCGACACGAACAGGGGGCGTTCGAACTTGAACAGGTCTTCGCTGACGGCATTTTCTTCCGCCATGATCCGCCAGTTCACGCTGTTTCCCAACCGGTCCGTCTTTTCTTTGGATTCGGCCAACCTTTTTTCACCCAGGGCATGGATTTTTTTGAACGGCGTGTGGAGGGAGGCAATGACAAACGCCCCGCCGAAGCTATAGGGTTTGATGTCTTTTTCTTTGTCCTTGTTCGGATCGGCGTGTTCTTTGAGCCACTTGACGCTTAACGGGTTGTCGCCTTTTTTTTCCAGCTCGGCGACCTTTTCGTCCACTGCCGCGGCGAGGTTCTGGACAAATGGCAAGATATACTCTTCAGGCATAACCAGACAAAGGTCATCGCCGCCGGCGACAACGAGGCGGAAAGGCAAAACCGTTTCCTTAGGATTTGGAAAGGTTTTTGTTAAGGCGTTTACGATGACTTCGATATTGACGGCCTTGACCTGATCGAAGGTGTGCAGAATCTTGTCTTCCGGCTGGGCCAACCAGATGGGCACCTTCTGGTTCATGTTGTTCAGATCGGAAAACCAGACGGCCATGCGCCGCCGGGCGGCCTTGTCAACATCGTCCGGTTCGGGGAACATGTCGGCGAAATCGAGGAGAAGCTCACATTCCTTCGCCGACGGAACTGCGGTCAGGTAGCCGTGGTAAATGCTCTCCAGAGTGGTTAGAACCCTGCGGGGGCTTTTCACGTCCCGTTCTTTCATCACATAATCGCCATTTGTGTCCTCGTTTGTCATCCCTTCCGCGATCTTTCCCAGATTGGTCCAGGCCCGGTTACGGGCCTCGTAACAGATCCGGCAGAGATAGATTCTTCCACCCTCACTTTTATAGAAAAAGGTGCTCTCGGCGGGATACTCGCCGCATTCGCCGCAGATCGCCAGGTGGGGCATGTAAGTTGTCACAAAGCCCCTAAACGTCCGTTTCTGTTCGTTGATAAAGTCGAGGATGCCTTTTGCGTTCTTCCCTCCATCGGCATCGTTGTTCTCAGGACCTATACCGGCAACATCTGGCCTTTCTGTTCGTTTTCCTGCCTTGGCGTCGGCAAAGTCATTTGCCGCAACCACTTCCGACATCTGAAACTCCAGCATAGGAAAGGCTGTCGCAACGGCCTTCCGGATCTCCCGCAAGGCTTGGGCGGCGTTGGCTTCCGCTGTGACCTGGGCAGCCGTCCCCGCTTCGCCTTCGGCAACGAACTTGGCGGTGAATTTGCCGCCTCCGGCGACGAGAACCTCGCCATTGTTTTTTCGTACAATCTCGGGAAGATCAACCTCGTTGAGCCGGGCCAAACCCTGGCTCATCCCCGCGATGGACCAGAGACGGTCGTGGCGTAAAACGGTCTTCTGGATGGCGGAATACTGGAGTGATAAGTAATACGGCATGGGACCTCCTTTCGGCGGGATTGTCGTCCCCTTTTTCGGGTGGGGCGAATTTAATATTAAATTTTTTGAAATTCAAGCCCGCCGTTGTGTTCTTCATTGTATTGTAAGCTATAGGCCTCGAACCGCTATGTCCCTCCGGTGCCGTCGTCCGCTATGGGTACTACCCAGGTCTTGAGGAGGGCTTCCGCTTCTTTGAAATTGCAGGGGTCCTTTTCGGGTCTTGCGGCGTCTTCCTCATTGTAACGGATCATGAAGAGAAAATCCCGGGAGACAAAGGAGTAATTTCTCCTAATCAAATTCTCTTTCTCTATCTGGGGGCAATAAAGGACGGCGTTGTCCCTCTTCACAAGGGGAAGGATGTCAACGAGCCAACGGCATTGATCGATCCTCTCGAGACCCTTCTCCAGGTCCTTTTTGTCAATGAAGGCAAAGACAAAGTTGTCGGAAACACCGTTTCTCGCCTTTTCCACTTCCACGGGTTTGTTGAACTTAAGGCGCACGTAGGCGCTGTTTTTCCTCAATTGCCAATCGTGGGCGGCCATCATGAGGTCGGTGACGGCGGTGAAGGCCATGATTCCGGTACCGGCGACGGGGAAGCCGGTCCCGGAGGTCAAGGTTTCGGTGATGGACACACCCTTCCAGGCGCTTTCTACCCCCGCGAGACCCCAGGCGACGGCGTGGAGGCTCAGGCCGATGCCATGGCCGAGCTTCGTGAAATCCGTGGCCTTTTTCGGCTTTGTCTTTAAGGCCTTTATTTCCGTCATCGTGATGACCCCGTCCTGTTTCATTTCCCGCTCCAGGGCCTCGTCGATGGTGACGTTCTTTTCCGCGACGATCTTGCCGGTGACAAGGCGGCCGTTGTATTGCAGGTGCGTGGTCCCGCAGCCCGTGAGGGCCATGGCGGCAAAAAGGATCAATGACAAAAGGATCTTCATAGCCTCAAGTCTCCTTCTCGATTTATCTGTTGAATGACTCGGCCGTTTTGCGAATCAGTTTTAGCGCTTCGGCTTTGCTGCAGGGGTCCTCTTCAGGACGTTTGAGAGACTCCTGGTTTAAGTATAGGAAATACAGACCCTCCCGGCCAACGGTGGAGGCATCGAGACGCCGGTCCGCCTTCATGGGGCCGAAGTATAACCTTCCGTAGTCTGGTCTCGCCACGGCGGTCATGTTCCACTGCCATTTGCATAGGCGGGTACGTTCACGCCAGAAGGCGCTCTCCTCATTTGTCAAAAGTTCGGTCACGACGTTGCGAGCGAAGCTTTTACGTATTTGTTCGAGTTCCACCTCCCTCGGGAAGCGGATGAGAATGTATACGAAAGGTCTGCCAATCATCGACATTTCCGGTCGTGACGTCCGGGGGGGCTCGAGGGTGATTCCCTGAAGCTTCAGGGATTCCTCACCGTCGCCGACGGTAACGACGGGATGGGCCATTCCGGGGTCTTTATTTTCCGCCCTGGCGGCCTTCCACTCAGAAAGGAGAATCACCCCGTCTTTTTTCAGCCGTTCGTCTATGGGGTCGATGTTTCCACCCTTTGGCGGTTCCACGTTTATAACCTGCATTCTCTGCCCCATCACGTTGACCATTCGGGGGCCCCCGGCACAGGCTGCCAGGATGATGATCATTACCAAAGTGACCGCGCCGGTTATAGGACTCTTCTTCAACATCTTCATGCCTCCTGTTTTATTTGGCTGAATGAAAAAGCATTAATCATGCCATTTTTTTGCTTTTCCAAGTAGCGGATCCAACTTATTGAAATAAGATGATATTAGGTAATTGACCGTGTGGGAGAAGAATTAAACATCCCAAGGACACCAACCGTCGTTGTAATATTTCACCCCTTGTTGCCCAGATGCCGGGGGTCACCCATTAAACGGTATCAACCACACGACCCTCCAACTCCTGCCCGAAACGGCGGAGGATCTGGA
>DAOTJR010000047.1:0-12639 GCA_035448805.1 Syntrophales bacterium | reverse complement strand
GCTTGAGTTACCGCAAGCATGCGGATGAAACGGGGATTGAAGTGATCCCCGAACCGCTGGTGTTCATGAAGGCGACAACCAGCGTCATTGGACCGGAAGAACCCATCCTGCTGCCGGCAGCGGGTCCGTATAAGGTTGATTACGAGGGCGAACTGGCGGTCGTGATCGGTAAGCGGGGGAAAAACATCCCCCGGGAGCAGGCGATGGATTATGTGCTGGGCTATACCTGTGCCAACGATGTGAGCGCACGGGATTGGCAGTTTGAAAGACAGCAGGGGCAATGGACACGTGGTAAGAGTTTCGACACTTTCTGTCCCCTGGGACCGTGCCTGGTGACGAGGGATGAGCTGCCCCGTCCCAATACGCTCGCCATCCGAACCGTCCTGAATGGGCGGGTTGTTCAGGACGCCTCCACCAGCGGCATGATCTACGATATTGCCACCATAGTAAGCAACCTCAGCAACTCTCTGACGCTGCTGCCCGGGACGGTAATACTTACCGGGACCCCGGAGGGCGTGGGCTTCACCAGAGAACCCCCCCTGTTTTTAAAAGACGGAGATCGTATTTCTGTGACCATCGCCGGGATCGGAACCTTGAGCAATACCGTGGAAACGGAAAAAATCTGCTCTTAGGGTCTTGTGGGGCATTGACGTGAAGCTCCCGGTACAGAAGGATGTATTGTCTGATCCGGCAGGCGCCCGGTATGAAACCGCCAAGGAGGGGGAGGTTGTCTTTTCTCAACCGCCGCGCCTCGTTTCCGGAATAACTTCTCGAAAACAGCCTCATGCCAATCAAGCAGGCATGTTCGTGGGGGGTCACCACCAGGATGAAGGATCGAAACGGTCGGTTTCCGCGCCCGAGCTTCCTTTTTGAGATAATAACGTTGAATTTTAAAGAAAATTATGCTACGGCGCGACCAAAAAATAATGCTGTGATCAGGTCATGACGGGAGGATAAATCTTTGTTAATGGAAAGCAAGAATCGCAAGACTTTTTTCATGTTTCTGCTGGCCTGTTTGATCGGCTTTTTTCTCGTCTCCGTAGTGGAGGTGCTTCGTTCCTCTTTCCTTGTCCCGACGGGAACGGATGTATTGCCCGTTTCCGCTGTTTCTCCGGGGGATGGGGGCCGGGCTCCGGGGTCGTTCGCCGATCTTACCGAGAGGGTCAAACCGGCCGTCGTTAATATCAGTACGACCAAAGTCGTGCGGGGGGGAGGATTTCGTTCCCCCTTCGGCGGAGGTACACCTTTTGACCGCTACTTCGGCGATGAGTTTTTCGAGCGCTTTTTTGGCGATACCCCCCGCCGGGAATTCAAGCAGCAGAGCCTCGGCTCAGGTTTCATCATCGGCGCCGACGGGTACATTTTCACCAATAATCATGTAATAGAGCAGGCGGATAAAATACTCGTCAAGCTGTCCGACGGGCGGGAGTTCGAGGCCAAGGTTATCGGTAAGGATGCCAAGACCGACATCGCCCTGATCAAAATCAAGGCCGGCGATAACCTTCCTGTCGCGGAGATCGGCGACTCCGAAAAACTTCGCGTCGGCGACTGGGTTATCGCCATCGGTAATCCCTTTGGATTGGAACAAACGGTAACGGCGGGAATCGTCAGCGCCAAGGGCCGGGTGATCGGGGCCGGACCTTACGACAACTTCATCCAGACCGATGCCTCCATCAATCCCGGAAATAGCGGCGGACCGCTTTTCAACATGGAGGGAAAGGTGATCGGTATCAACACGGCCATCGTTGCCCAAGGGCAAGGGATAGGTTTTGCCATTCCCATCGCCATGGCAAAGAATATCCTCCCCGATCTGAAAGCGAAAGGGAAAGTGACCAGGGGATGGCTGGGGGTTTCTGTACAGGATATTACGGAAGACATGGCCCGCTCCCTCCAGCTCAAGGAGCGCCGGGGCGCAATAATATCCGAGGTGTTCAAAGGGGATCCGGCAGAGGTGGCGGGGTTGCGGCCGGGAGATATCATTACGGCCATCAATGGCAAAAAGATCAAAGATACCCACGAATTGCTTTTGTTGATATCTTCTTTTCATGTCGGGGACAAGGTCACCGTCACGGTCCTGCGCGACGGCCGGGAAATGAATTTTCAGGTAACGGTTTCCGAACGTCGGGACCGTCCGGAGTATGCGCAGTCCGGCCGGAGCGGTTATGAATCGTACGGAATGGAAGTTGGGGAAATAACTCCCGAAATTGCCCGTTATCTGGGGATCGCCAGGAAGACGGGCGTGATCGTCGTTCGTGTCCAGCCGGGAAGTCCCGCCGACGAAGTGGGTATCCAGCCCCAGGATGTGATCATGCAGGTTAACAAGGTAAAAATTACTTCGGTAAAGGATTTCCAGCGGGAAGTCGGCAAGAAAACAGCGAGTGGCAGTTTAATGCTCCTTATCAAGAGAGGGCAGGCAACTTTTTTTGTCGCCCTGCGCAAATAGAAAAGTTTGCCGAGGCAAATCCCCGGGAGGGTAGGCCGGATTAAACTCTGGCCGCCCGGGGCGGGAGTGGGCCTGTAATAAAGGTCAACCATCGGCCGGACCCGCCCGGATATTTCTCCATGGTCGCTTTGGCCATGATAAACAATCGATGTTCTTGACGGATTATGATCACTACGGTGCCTGCAGAGGCGGAGCAATCTACTCCCCAAAAGGACGCGCCGTGGCCGGCCCCATGGATTGATCAGGCTTATAGACTCCTTGATGATCACTTCGGAAATCTCCACTGGTGGCCCGGCGAATCCCCCCTGGAGGTTGTCGTCGGGGCCATCCTCACCCAGAATACCGCCTGGGCGAATGTCGAAAAAGCCATCACCCTGCTGAAACGAAGCGCTCTTCTTTCAGCGCCGGCGATTACGGAAATAGCGGAGCAGGATCTTGCCGAGGCGATCAGACCTTCCGGATATTACCATGTCAAAGCCCGACGCCTGAAGGCATTTTTTTTCTTTCTTCGTGACGAGTTCGAAGGATCCCTGGAGAAGATGTTTACCGAGGATCCCTGGAAGTTACGGCAAAAACTGCTCGCCATCAAAGGGATCGGCGCTGAAACAGCGGACAGCATCCTCCTGTACGCCGGCGGGAAACCGGTATTCGTCGTGGATGCCTATACCCGCCGCATTCTCGTACGACACGGCATCATCGCCGTCTCGGCCGGTTATGGAGAAATCCAGCGCCTTTTCATGGACCACTTGCCCCACGATGCCTCATTGTTCAATCAGTACCACGCCCTCATTGTAAATGCCGGCAAGAGATACTGCCGGAAGACACCCCGTTGCCGCGAATGCCCGCTTTATCCCCTTTCTGTCCGGGGAAAGGGAACCGGGACAGGGGAAAATATTAAGGTGCCGGTCGAGATCCTATCTTAATTGACCTCTCTCCCCGGCCCGTCTTCAGGCCAGCATCCCGCCATCTACGGGAATACATGCTCCCGTGGTATAGGCAGCGGCATCTGATACCAGGTAGAGAACCAGCCCGGCCATTTCATCCGGTTGAGCCACCCGGTTCATAGGGATCATGGGGAGGATGATCTTCATGATCTCCGGGGTCTGGATCATGAAGGAGGAAAATTTCGTGTCCGTAAGACCGGGGAGGATGGCATTGACCCGGATGTGCAGCGGCGCGAGTTCCTTGGCGAAGGACTTGGTCATGGCGATGACGCCTGCCTTCGTGATGGAATAAATACCCTGGAACGGGGCCGGCTGGACGGCGGCCACGGATGCCACGTTCACGATGGCGCCCCCGCCCTGTTCCTTCATGATCTTCGCGGCCTGCTGGCTCATGAAAAAATATCCCTTCAGATTCACATCCACGGTTTTATCCCAGGCCTTCTCGTCGGCACTGAGGACATCCCCGAAAAAGGGGTTGGTGGCGGCATTGTTGACCAGGATATCCAGCCTCCCGTAATCCTTCCGGATCCGATCGAAAAGGACTTGAATCTGTCCGGTCTCGCCCGCATGGCAGGTCATGCCGGTGGCTTCTCCCCCTGACGCGACGATCTCGGCGGCCACCGACTGCAAGCCTTCCTCCTTGCGGGCCGTGATGATCAGCCGGGCGCCGTAGGCGGCGAGCATCCGGGCGATGGCGGCACCGATGCCGCGACTGGCGCCGGTGACCAGGGCGATACGCCCTTCCAGTGAAAAGATGTCTTTCTTCATATCCTATCCTCCTGCAGCTGATGAAATGGCTTCGTTTCTATTGACCGCTCTAAATCCTTCCCGTTTCCATAACCTGCCGGGCCTTTTTTTCCAGGACATGGACGGCAAAGATCAGCATCCCGAACCGCTGGTCCCTGGTCTGGCCGTGATAGAAACGGTAATAGATCTGCTGGGCGATGACGGCCAGTCGGAAAAGGCCGAAGGTGTAGTAAAAATCCATGTTGTCTTCCGGTAAGCCCATCCCTGCGCAATAATGGGCCACCACCTCTCCACGGGTCATCATCCCTTCCCGATGGGTGGGCACCAGGCGGATCGCCTGCATCTCCGAGGGATCTTCCCGATCGACCCAGTATGCCAAGGCGCCTCCGAGATCCATGAGGGGATCGCCGACGGTAGCCATTTCCCAGTCCAAAACGCCGATGATCCGGAGCGGATCTTCCGGGGCGAGGACGACGTTGTCGAAGCGGTAATCGTTATGAATAAAGGCGGTCGCCGGTGATGTCGCCGGCATCCGTTCCTGAAGCCAGGCCATCACCGTTTCGAAATCCGGGGCATCGGGAGTCCGGGCACCCCGATAACGTTCGGACCAGCCGGTAACCTGGCGGTGGACGTATCCCTCGGGTTTCCCCAGGGTTTCCAGGTCGGTGCCCCGGTAGTCCACCCGGTGCAATTCCACGAAGACATCGATCAACCGCTCGCAGAGCTGTCGGGCGTCGCCGGCGGTCAGGGTCATCCCCGGGGGCAGTTCCTTGCGGAGGATGATGCCCCGGAGGCGTTCCATAACATAAAAAGGACAGCCCAGCAGGCTTTCGTCTTCCATGTAGGCCAGGGCTTCGGGACAATACGGGAAAAGGGGACGCAGGGCTTTCAGCACCCGGTATTCCCGGCCCATGTCATGGGCGGTCTTTACCTTGCGGCCGAACGGGGGCCGCCGCAGGACGAGTTCCCGCTTGCCGGCGGTGATGAGATAGGTCAGGTTGGAGTGGCCGCTGGGGAACTGGGAGACGGAAATGTCTCCCGTCAAGCCGGGAATGACCTCACGGAGATAGGCGGCGATCCCCGCGATGTCCAGTTCCTCGCCGGGGCGGATGGCTTTCGCTTCGTCGATGTTGTTCATGAATTCCTCTTTAATATCCGTTTGGCGACCGACATCTTGTGGACCTCGTCGGCGCCGTCGTAAATCCGTGCCGCCCGTTCATGGCGGTAGAAAAAGGCCAGGATCGTATCGTCGGTCATGCCTAGGCCGCCGTGGACCTGGAGGGCCCGGTCCACGACCTTCTGGAGCACGTCGGCCACGAAGAACTTGATCAGGGAGATGTCGTCCCGGGCCGCTTTGGCGCCCAGGGTTTCGATCTTCCAGGCGGCGTGGAGGGTCATCAGCCGGGCGGCCTGGATCTCCGCCGCTGATTCGGCGATCCAGGCCTGGATGATCTGGCGGGTGGCCAGGGTCTTGCCGTCCATGGTGATGATCCGCTGCGCCGCCCGGCGGCACATGAGCTCCAGGGCGCGCCGGCAGATGCCGATCCAGCGCATGCAGTGATGGATCCGTCCCGGTCCCAGCCGCTCCTGGGCAATGACGAAACCCCACCCTTCCGGGCCGAGGAGGTTGGCCTGGGGCACCCGGCAGGACTGGTAGAGGATCTCGGCGTGACTGAAATAATCGCTCCCCGTATGGCCCATGACGGAGATGTTGCGGACCAGATTGAAGCCCGGGGTGTCCGTGGGGACGATAATCATGCTGGCCCGGAGGTGCGGGGCCTCGTCGGGGTTGGTCACGGCCATGACGATGGCGAAAGCGGCGCCGTCGGCGGCGGTGCTGTACCACTTCTGGCCGTTGATCACATAATCCCCGCTGTCTTTTACGGCGGTGGTGTCCATCATGACCGGGTTGGATCCCGGCAGATCCACTTCGGTCATGGAAAAACAGCTCCTGATCTTCCCCGCTACCAGCGGCAGTAAATATTTTTCCTTCTGGGCTTCCGTGCCGTACTTGTGGAGGATCTCCACGTTGCCGGCGTCCGGGGCCTGGCATCCGAAGACGTAATGCCCCAGGGGGGTGCGCCCCAGAACCTCCGAGACGAGGCCGTGTTCCATGAGATTCAACCCCATGCCGCCGCATTCCTGAGGATGATTGGGGGCCCAAAGCTCCATCTGCTTGACCAGACGTCTCTTTTCCTCCAGTTCCGGCAGGAGTTCCCGAAAATCTCTCCGGAGGAACTCCGGCTCCAGGGGGATCAGTTCCTTTTCCACAAATTCCGTCATCATGGCGATGACGGCCTGCATCTTTTCCGAGACCTGGAAATCCATCGGCTTTGCTCCTTTATGAGTGCTTCATCATGGCGAAGCGGTTTTCAGATTACAAGTAATTTCCCCTGTTCGTCCGCCCGGTGTCATCCCGCTTTCGCGAAATTTTCAACGGTAGGTGATAAGGGCCGGTTTTTTTGCCGCCTCCAGATGGGTCTGGACATTGAAGGAAGCCAGGCTGAACCGCTCGGCGTCATAGAGAAACGTGGAGATGGAGGCATTGACGATATGCCAGACGATGCGGAGGGTCCCGGTATCGGAAATCCCCGTGGCCAGCTGAAAAGCAGCGGAGATGGGACCTCCGGAGGTAAAGACCGCAACGGTCTTTCCCCGGCCGTTTTCCTCCCGGATCCTGTCGATGCCGCGGGTCACCCGCCCCCGGAAATCCTCCCAGGAAATTACCCCCGGTACGGCATCCCCGCCGGTGACCCAACGCAGCACCGCCCGCTCGAATACCCTTTGAAAGGCCTTCTTGTCGGTATAAAAACGGGAGATATCTTCGGACAATTCCGGATCAGTCGCGGCCATCTTCCTGATCAGGTCCCTGAGGATGCCCCGGGAGTCATACTCGTTGAATTCAGGCATAATCCGGAGCTCAGGCAATGTGCGTCCCGCTTCCCGGTAACAGGCAAGGACCGTCGCCGCCGTGTCGATCTGCCGCTTCATTTCTCCGGCATAAACCGCATCGAACGTCCGCCCGGTATGCAGCCAGTGCCGCGCCAGGATTTCCGCCTGCTCCACCCCTGCGGGCGAGAGGCGGTCGTAGTCGTCGGCGCCGAAGCTGGCCTGGCCGTGGCGGATCATGTAGAGGTAACTCATAGCCGTTGCCGGATACTTTCCTGTTTTTCTTCCCGGGCCAGCCAGGCCTGATACTCCGCCATTTTGGCCAGGGCCTTGACCGCCCGTTCCGGGGTGCGAAAAGCCACCCCTTTGTAAATGCTTCCGGGGACGTCGGTAACGGTCTTCGTGTTTTCGTCTTCGAGAAGGATTACCCCCAAAATCGGCTTGCCGTATTTTTCCATCAACTCGGCGCTCTTTTCGTAAACGGCCTTTTCCCCCTGCCGTTCCTGGGCCAGGCCCCGTTCCAGGAGCTCCCGGGGATAGGTTTGATCGGCGGTGGCGGTGGCCTTGACCATATTATTGATGAAATATCTCCGCCCCACGACCCCCAAATGGATCACGGCATCGCAATGATCCCATTTGATCAGGGTTTCCAGGACTCTCAGGGCTATTTGTATGTCGAACTGGCCAACCAGATCGACGGGGTTGGAACGGCTCCAGTATGGTGGCAGGATCGCGTCGATCGCCGCCATGACGTCCGGGGTGAGGTTTGGTGCCTCCAGTCCCGATTCGATGCAGAGATCGGAGGCCACCACTCCCCAGCCGCCGCCCAGGGTGAGCATGGCCACCCGTTTTCCTTTCGGAAGGGGGAGGCTGGAAAAGGCGGCGGAGAGGTCGAGGAGATCCATCGGTTGATCCGCGACCACCACCCCGGTCTGGCGGCAGGCGGCGTTGAAGATCTTTACGTTGGCCGCCAGGGCTCCGGTGTGGCTGGCAGCGGCGCGATTACCCGCCTCGGTGCGCCCCCCCTTCAGCATGACGACGGGTTTCTTCCTGGCTACCCGCCGGGCGGCGGTGAAAAAACGCCGCCCCTCCTTGATGCTTTCGATGTAGAGGACCACCGTCTTTGTAAGGTCGTCCACCTCGAAGCCGTTGAGATAATCCTCGATGGTGATCATCGCCTCGTTGCCGGAGCCGGAAAAGGCCCGAATACCGATGCCCTCCCGTTCGGCGAAGGCCAGAAGCTGGGTCCCCAGATTGCCCGACTGGGCCACCAGGCCGATAGATCCCGGCCGGGGCCATACCGGTGTCCCGGTGCAGTAGAATTTTCGGTGGGGGTTGATGATCCCCATGGTGTTCGGACCGAGGATCACTATTCCCGCCGCTGCGGCTTCCCGGACCAATTCTCTTTCCATTTCCCGCCCTTCCGCACCTACCTCGCTGAAACCGGAGGTGATCAGGAGCATGTACTTGATCCCCTTGGCCTGAAATTTGGGCAGCAGCTCCCGGACCTGGGCGGCCGGGATGGTGACGATCCCGAGATCGACCGGGCCGGGGATATCGGTTACCGATGGATATACCTTACGTCCGGCGATGTCCCGGCCTTTGGCGTTAACCAGATAGATCTCCCCCTCGTAACCGCCGGTGACGAGGTCGGTCATCAACAGATGACCCCATTTGCCGAGTTGGGCGGAAGCGCCGATGAAGGCCACGGAGCGGGGATGGAAAATCCGGGCGATATCTTCCACTTTTACGGGTGGCCGCCGGTTTTCGGCATCCGGTCGTTCTCCCAGGACGATCAGGGCGTCCACGGCGGACACCTGACCGTCCGGTCCGATAAGCAGGGGGTTGATATCGATTTCGGTGATCTCACCTACGTCCATTCCCAATCGTGACAGGCCGATAATCGTCCTGATCAGCTCTTCGCGGCGAGCCTTCGCCTCGCCCCGGAAGGGGCCCAGGAGCGCCCGGGAGTGCAGTTCCTCCAGCATTGCCGCGGCCTGGGCTTCGCTGACCGGTGCCACCCGGAAAACGACGTCGGCCAGGGCTTCCGTGAAGACGCCTCCCAAGCCGAACATGACCACGGGGCCGAACTGAGGATCGCAGAACAACCCGGCCACGAATTCCCGGCGGCCTGTCATCTGGGGTTGGAGCAACAGCCCTTCGAGATCCTCTCCGGCGGCGGCCGTGATTTTTGCCGCAGCGGTTCGGATCTCATCGCCGTTTTTGAGGTTTAGATGCACCAGCCCTCTTTCCGTTTTATGGGTCAGCCGGGCGCCCAGGCCCTTGAGTACCACGGGATAGCCGAGCCGAGCCGCGGCCGCGGCCGCCTCCGCCGCGGTTTCCACCACCACCTCCTTTACGACGGGAACTCCGTAAGTTCTCAATATGTTTTTTGATTCTGCCTCGGAAAGAGTTTTTCTCCCCTCCAAATTTGCCTTCTTTATGATTTCCTCTACCATCGTCAACGTTTTCTCCTTGACACTTGTCTCCGGGGTAACGCCTTCTCCTGCCGAGTAATGAAGTCGCCTCCATCTGCGCGACAATAAAACGGCGCCCGGTGAGGCGGGTCGTGAATTACTTCGTTCTGTCCTTGCCGGTCGTGTTCCCCCGGCCCGACGCGCTGATTGCTTATCACACGTCATGGTGAACTGCAATTACCATAAATTGCCTTCAAACTGATTGACTTTCTCTCTTGATAACGCTACGGTTCACGATCATTATAGCTCGGCTTCGGTAGTGCCGTGCCTCTATAGATTTTTCCTGCGTCGTCTCCCGGACGGGTTTTTGTGGGTTCATCAAGAAAGGAGATAGTCATGTTTGATACTTTGAGAAAAGCGGTGCTCTTTGGAGCGGGATTGGCCGTGATGACGACCGAAAAGATGAAGGGTTTTGCCGAGGAATTGGTAAAGCGCGGGGAGATGTCCGAAAAGGAGGCCCGTGAGGCGCTTACGGAATGGATGGAAAAATCCAAACAGGCCCGCCGGGACATAGAAGAGAAGACCGAGGCAATGGTCAACGCGGTGGTGAGTAGGATGAACATCCCTACCCGATCCGAAATGGAAGAATTAAAAGCGCGCCTCGCCAAGCTCGAGCAGGTAAACAAAGCCAAAGAGACGGCCTGAAAACGGACTCCATGGTAAAAACCTTCACGCCCCTTGGGATGATGCCACGAAGCATGAAAACACCCCCGCCTCCCTCCCAGATCAAGGGGGAGGGACACAGGTACGGGCTGTTTTCATAATAAATCATTCCATGCCCGCCTGATATGCTTTGGGGGGCGGATGGTCGGGGAGTGCCTTTTGTTTGCCGTCCGATTTCCGTCCGGGCAGGAAAACAACCCCAAAAGATCTTTATGGGAAAAGTTCATGACGGTTTTCTGTGATCCTTCTCCGGAAGGCGATGGTGGGAAATTCTATGATCAATGAGATCAATTCTTTAAAAGGGCATTTTCGAGCCCAAGCGTCCATAATCCGCCGAATATTTTCACCTCTCGTTATGCCCCCCTGCCGGGTATGAGGGTTTATGCAACTTCGCCGACTGGGCGGTATCGCCCGCACTTACAGCAACATCAACCGCTACCGCCAGATCCTGACGGTCCTGTTCAAATACGGTTTTGACGGTATCATCGACCGGTTGAACCTCGGCCGTTACATCGAAATGGGGGCGCGTCTTCTTTCCCGGAAGCGACAGGAAGAACTCGATAACCTGAACAATTATGAACGGATCCGGATGGTTTGCGAGGAGCTGGGTCCTACCTTCGTCAAGATGGGACAAGTCCTCTCCACCCGTCCGGACTTGATCCCCATCGAGATGGTGGAGGAATTGTCCAAGCTCCAGGACGATGTTCAGCCTTTCCCCTTTGCCGAGGCGAAAACCATCATCGAGGAGGAGCTGCAAGCCCCGCTGGAGGAGATCTTTTCCACCTTCGACGAGACGCCGATCGCCGCCGCCTCCATCGCCCAGGTGCACCGGGCCGCCCTGATCACCGGCGAGGACGTGGCCGTCAAGATTCAACGGCCCGGGATATCGAAAACCATCGGTCAGGACATCGGTATCCTCTTCCAATTGGCCGGTCTGCTGGAACACTATATCGAGGAGCTCAGACTTTATCGTCCCAGCCGTATCGTCGATGAGTTTGCCCGGACGATCCGGAAGGAGATAAATTTCCATCTCGAGGCCTCGCATGCGGAGCGCTTCGCCCGCCAGTTCCGAGACAATCCCGCCATTTATGTGCCCCGGGTCTTTCGCCATGCCTCAACGGAGCGTCTCCTGACCATGGAGTACATCGAGGGGATCAAGATCAACGACATCGCCCTTCTGGAAGCGAAAGGATACAACCTCACCCTGCTGGCGGCCCGCGGAACCGATCTCATCCTGGAGCAGGTCTTCATCCACGGATTTTTTCATGCCGACCCCCACCCGGGCAATATGTTCGTCCTCCCCGGCAATGTGATCTGCACCCTGGATTTCGGCATGATGGGGCACCTGGATGCCCGGGATCGCGAACATTTTACCGAATTCATCATGGGTTATATCCATCGGGACATCCCTAAGATCACCGACGCCGTCCTGAAGGTGGTGGAGTTTCATCAGGAGCCGGACCGGCGGCTCCTGGAGCGGGACATCGCCACCTTTGCGGACCTGCATCTCTACAAGCCCCTGAAAGACGTTCGGGTCGGCGCGATCCTGGAGGATCTCATCGATCTCACCTCCCGCCATCAGCTTCGTCTCCCTCCGGACATCTTCTTCATGATCAAGGCGATGACCCAGGTGGAGAGCATCGGTCTGCAGTTGGACCCGGATTTCGACATTACCGTACGGGTTCGTCCTTTCATCAAGCGCCTGATCACCGAACGTCTGCAGCCGAAGCAGCTTCTCCTGCAGGCCTTCGAATCCACCACCGAGCTGCTGGGTCATCTCCGGGACCTCCCGGAAGATCTCCTCGTCACCTTACGGCAGGTCCGGCAGGGGAAACTGCAAATCGGTTTTGAACACCGGGGGCTGGAGCATCTCATCTTCGAACTCAACCGGTCTTCCAACCGTCTGGCCTTTGCCTTGATCATCGCGGCGATCGTCATCGGTTCCTCCTTCATCCTGGCGGCGGAGATCGGACCGTCTTTCTTCGGCCTGTCCGTCATCGGGCTCCTCGGCTTTTCTCTGGCCGGGTTCCTCGGACTGGCGCTGCTGATCTTTATCATCCGTTCGGGAATTCTATAGGAGCCAGCGATGCCGGAACTGCCGGAAGTAGAAACCCTCTTACGTCAACTAAGACAGACGATAACGTCGGAGAAGATCTGCGAGGTCCGGATCTATGATGAAAAGCTGGTGCGGTTTCCCGAGATGATCGGCCGGCGGGTCCGGGAGATCCGGCGGGCCGGCAAGGAGGTGGAGATAGATCTGGGGGGCCCGGTAATTCACATTCATTTAAGGATGTCCGGGAGACTCTTCTGGCGGCGGTCCGGTGATCTCATCCCTCCGCATACCCGCTTCAGCATCGCCTTCGAAAACGGAGAGATCATCTGCATCGATCCCCGTCGCTTCGCCACGTTGACCTTCCGCAGCGGCCCGTCCGTCCTCCGTTCCCGCCCGGTCGATATCCTGACCGGAATGGACCCC
>DAOTJR010000046.1:11065-12892 GCA_035448805.1 Syntrophales bacterium | reverse complement strand
TCCAGACCCTTGGGCATGCCCACGCCGAAGGCGACGGCCCGGGCGCCATGCTTTTCCCTGATTTCCTTGAGATTGTCCGCGATTGTCCCCAGGGCCTCGGGCCAGGAAATCCGTTCCCACTTCCCGGCGCCTTTTTCCCCGACCCGGCGCAGGGGGTGTTTCAAACGATCGGGATGGGTCAGACGGTCCGGGGAGATGACCCCCTTGGGGCAGACGTAGCCTTTGTTGAGAAAACCGTCCGGGTCGCCCTTGACCTGGACGATCCTGTTGTCTTTCACCCCCACCAGGAGGCCGCAGCCCCCGTGGTCCATCCGGGCGCAGTGGGTCTTGAACCATTTCATTTCCGTTGTCGCCATGTACTCTTAATCTCCTTATCTCCTTTATTTTCCAAGTGATTTTCGCAGGCGGCCCGCATGGTGTCGGCCGCCAGGAGGGCGCAGTGTTCCGCCTCCGGGGGAAGACCTCCCAGGGCACTCAGGATGTCTTCCTGGGAAAGGGCGGCCGCCGCCGCGACGCTCATGCCCCTTACCAGACAGGTGGCCATACTGCCGCAGGCCAGAGACGTGCCACATCCGGTGGTGTAGAAAGAGGCATTTTTCACCGTGCCGTCTTTGATCTCCAGCCAGAAGGCCATGGTGTCGCCGCAGGGTCCGGTTATCTGCGCCTCGGCGTTGTATGACGGCAGGATCCCCTTGTTCCGGGGCCGACGGGCATGATCGATTGCCTGTTCAGAGAGAACTTGAATATCAGCATCTTCCGTTAATATACGCATTTCATTCTCACAATTCTGCTGACTAAGCCGGTTTGTCCTCCGGGAGGGTTTCCCCCAGGGCCAGGCGGCAGATGTCGCTGATCATGTAGTTGCTCATCCCGGCGCCTCTCACCTGCTTGTTCAGGGTCCGGAAGCACATGGGGCACAGATAGACCATGGCCTCGGCGCCGTGATCCTTGGCGTCCTGGACGTTCTGATCCCGGAAGGGGGCGAAGTTCTTGCCCCGGGGAAAGAGCTTCAGATTGGGGCCGGCCAGTTCGACGCCGCAGCAGATGGCGTTGATGCCGTCGTACTGCCGGGCGACGCGCTCCACGCCGATGAGGGAGAAGATCTCGTCGAGGTAGTGATCCTTCTCCGGCGTATAACGGGAGGCGCAGGGACGCTGGTAGGCGACCTTCATGTTGAGCTTGGTGATCCGGTCGGGATGCTCTTTTAGATACTCCGCCAGATATTCGAGGATGGATACCGGGCGGAAGGGGAGCTTTACCCCGTACTCCGGCGCCATGCCGGCCAGCAGGGCGTAGCAGTCGTCATGAACGAAGACGATCTCCTTGGCCCCCGATTTGGCCAGGTTGTTCACCAAGCCCTGGAGGCGGTCCCGCATGATGGATTCATCCCCCATATGGGCGAACAGGACGTTGCAGAAATAGTGGCGGCCCTTGAGGATGGGCAGCTCCTGGAAGAGGCTGCCCTGGATCGCCCAGGGCATGCTGCCGTCCATGACGCAGATGGACATGACGCGGTCCTTGGGCTCCATGGGCCGGGGCTCCCCTTCGGCCTTGAAGCGGTCGGCCATCTGGGCCTTGAGTTTCGGATCGGTAAAGTCGCCGGCCTCCTCCATCCGCTGCAGGATCAGATCGAAGGGCCGGGCGTCCCTGGGGCAGTATTCGTTGCAGGCGATGCAGGTCACGCAGTCGTAAAGCCAGGACGGTTTTTCTCCCCGGACCAGCTTTTGGAAAGCATCCCCGCCTGTTTCGTTATCAAAATCGAGATAATGGCACTTGGCCAGACAGTCGCCGCAAAAATCACATCGCTCTTCGTGAAACATTCCTTGT
>DAOTJR010000046.1:0-10965 GCA_035448805.1 Syntrophales bacterium | reverse complement strand
CTTGCTTGACCGGCTGATGAGTAGTCGCCAAACATCCAACTGCAGCAAATGATATGCCTGCAATGGGATGGTTTGTCAATCCTAAAGGATATAAAGGGGATGAAAGGCGACGAAACCATGATTTATCCTTGGTGCAGACGCATTAATGAGACGCTTCCCCATAGAGAGGTTGCATTACTGCTCATCCCGGCGCCGGCATAAACATGACCGGAAGACGATGACCGGAATCATGTCCGTGGTCACTCATCCTTTTTCAGTCGATAGTTTGGTTTTTTTACTGAACCGGTCGTCGGCCCGGGTATGGCAGACTTGTTCCGCCTTGGCCCGGACCCAGCCGCTCGTTGCTTCGGCGACGATGTCAAAAGCGGGGACATAGGGCTTAATGTCCAGGAGGGGCGTTTCGTCAACGATATCTACATCTTCGATGTGCAGGATCTTCCCTTCGCTCCGCACGAGTTTCACGATGGACAGGCCGATGGGATTGGGCCGCCGGGGGGCGCGGGTGGCGAAGAGGCCGCGGGGGACATGGTCCAGAAAAGGGGTTACGGTAAGGTCATAGCCCTGGGAGCGGTGAAAATGATAGAGCAAAATGATGTGGGAGAACATGGAGATGTTTTTTAGTCCCTCCTCATAAGCGGCGTTTATCTCTATCCAGCCGGGGATCCCTCGGGCCGCCGCCGGTTGGATGGGCATGCCCTCCTGCTCCTTGAAAGGGGAGTGGATGATCCCGATAGGAAGATAGCCGATCCTGATCATCAGAAGACAATCAGTTCGTAGCCGGCCTCACGGTAGCGGGCCAGGCTCGGGTGCCCCATCATCTCGCCGCAGATCGGCAGCCCCTGGGCGACCGCCTCGTCGTAACTGCCCGTCTTTTTCGAGCAGGCCTGACAGACGCAATCGATGAGGCCGGCGGCCTTGACCTTCTCGTACAGGGGGGTGAACGGCGTCGGGGCGGCGGTCAGGTCTTTAACCAGTCTCGTTGCCGTTCCTTCAACTACCAGTTTTACCTCGTAACCTTTGTCCTTCATCTCCAGGGCGTTGAGCAGGACGTGGACAAAGCACATCGCTTCGCCGTTGAAGGCGAACAGGGCGACCTTGCGCATCGCAAACCTCCACAAATATATTTTGACAAGCCCCACCGAAGCTTACCGGGAACCGATTATGGCCGATAAGGGGTGAAATAGCAAATGATCTTTGCCGTCCGTTTTCCCTCCCGGCGGGTGGACCCCCTTTCTGCCGCTTTACGTCAATCCCTTCTGACCACATATAACTGCCGCAGGTAAAATGTATCGTAATCCTTGAATATGTTTCCGGGGATGCTCTTTTTGAGGACCGTCAATCCGAGTTTCCGCAAATCCCGGGAGGTAAAGTGACACGAGGAATAGCCGGTGATGATCATGTGCCCGCCCCGGGCCAGTCTGGTCAAGCTTGATTTCAGGATCTTCCGGGCCGTGTCGGCGTCTGTTATCTGCCGATTCAGGAGCCCGCAGAAGATTATCATATCAAAAGGCGGTTCGGCGGCGTAGATCGTGGCGACGTCTTCACCGCCTCCTTCGCTGATGTTGCTGAACCCCTTTGCCTGTGCTGTGGCCACATTGTCCGGACTGATATCGATGCCGGCGAAAAAGGCCTGGGGAAATGCCTGACGGATCGCCGCCAGTAGGTTGCCCCCACCGCATCCGACATCGAGAAGCCTCCGGAAGGACAGGGCCGACATGGACTTCAATACCTCCGGATAAATAGCGGACTCATACAGGGGATACTCACGGGAATCTTCAAAACTGTCCCAGCGGACCGGACGAAAACGGTTGCGCAACGGGACGATGAGTTCGACCTCCCGGCCGTCCAGGGCGGTGATGTATCCGGTAAGAAAGGCGGTTTCTTCAGAATCCAGGAGCCGTCCCACGGTTTCCGGCCAGAAGCCGGCTATATCCTCGGCTCGCACCCGCCGGGTTATGTAAGCCAGACCCAATCCCGGCCCGCAGGGTTTGCCGTTCGCGCTTATGGGTCCCTGGAGGAAACGCTGGCCCGCCGCCTCGATGATATTGAACCATTGCCCCGAAAGCTCTTGCCGATGACGGCGGCGGATCATACCTATCATGGACTGAAATTCGTTTCCGTCCATGGACTTACGGGAGGCCTCAGTTTCCGGAAGAGACTTGAGGGACTTCATCTCCGGCAGGCTCCTCCCCCGGAACATAATGGATTGTCGCAACGTTCCGTCCGGCCACAACAGGTATTCCCGTCCCAGGGGGGGACGACTCTGCCGCTGCGGGGAATAACGCTGGGGGACATGAGACGGCGCAATTCGGCACTGCCGCAAAAACGGCAGCTAGGCGCCTCTTCATTTCTGTTTATCCCTTCCAGAACTTCAGATACACGCCCGCAGGCGACGCATTCGTATTCGTAAATCGGCATTTTTCAACCCTCTCCGGAGGGTTCAGTGATCGCAGAGATTATGACCGCACGACAATGACCCCTGTAAATAATCGCTGACGATCTTTTCCGGCTTTTCCGAAGGGGCACCCACTACGACCCCGATCCCGCGCTGGTTGAAAAGATCCTGAGCCCGGACGCCCATGCCGCCGGCGATGATCAGGTCGGCTCCCTTTTCCGCCAGCCAGCGGGGGAGCAGCCCAGGTTCATGGGGCGGCGCCTCAAGGGTTTCCGTCTTCAGGATCTTACGTTCTTCCTTATCCACATCGACCAGAACGAAGGCGCCGCAATGGCCGAAGTGGGGGCACAGATAACCGTCTACCGTAGGAACCGCGATTCTCATCAATTGCATTGTTTCTCACCTCATTGTCATTTCTTAAAAACCCTCATGTCCCGTGGTCGGCCACGAAGCATGCAAACGACGTTTTCATGGCAAAACATTTATTTAGAAAAAGACCGCTTTCAGGAAAAATGCCGCCGGCTGTCCCTGCCCGTACCTTCATCTCCTACCGCTCGTCGAGAGCCAGGATGGTTTTGATGATCCCTTCCTGAAAAGCTCTGGCCGCCGCGGTCTGATTTTGATAGTAGATGAACGGCCGGCCGCTGTCCGAGGCCTCGACGATGGCCGGCTCCAAAGGGATGCGGCCGAGGAAGGGAACCTCAAGCTTTTGGGCCATCGCCTCGCCGCCCCCCGCTTTGAAAAGGTCGATCAGCTTGCCGCAATGGGGACAGGTAAGGCCGCTCATGTTCTCCACGACGCCGAGGACCGGCACCTTGACCTGGCGGCAAAAACTGATTGACTTCCGCACATCGGCCAGGGACATCTCCTGGGGGGTCGTGACGATAACGGCCCCGTCGCTCTCCGGGAGCATCTGGGCTACCGACAGGGGCTCATCACCCGTCCCGGGGGGAAAATCGATGATCAGGTAGTCCAGTTCCCCCCAGAGAATCTCCGCCAGAAACTGCCGGATCACCCCCATCTTCAGCGGTCCCCGCCAGATAACAGCCTCGTCCTGGTCAGGCATGAGCAGCCCCAGGGAGACCACCTTGATCCCATAGACATAGTCAAGGGGAAAGGCGTTTTTGCCGTCGGTCCGCAAGGACTGACTGCCCAGTCTGAGCAGGGTGGGGATGCTGGGACCGTGGAAGTCCACATCCAGCAAGCCCACCTTCTTTCCTTCCATGCCCAGTCCTACGGCGATATTGACGGCGATGGTGCTCTTGCCGACGCCGCCCTTTCCGGACAAAACCAGGATCTTGTGGCGGATCCGGGCCATACGTTCCCGAAGCTGTTCCTCCTCCTGCCGGCGCTTGTCCGCTCGTTCCTGATTCCCCTGGTGCTGACCTTTTCCATACAAGGGGAGACTGTTTTCAG
This sequence comes from Syntrophales bacterium, assembly GCA_035448805.1. Taxonomy (GTDB): domain Bacteria; phylum Desulfobacterota; class Syntrophia; order Syntrophales; family UBA8958; genus UBA8958. Next base: position 7,154 of record DAOTJR010000046.1, on the reverse strand, counting down.
ATTTGTTCATTTGTTTGGTTCATCCTCCTGATTAGGGTAATCGCGTATTTTTGACCAAATTTCCGCCGGATCGCTGCCCATTGCTTTGCGCCGCGTCTGTGCCGGCCCGGGACTAAGGGAAGATATTTCTCCAGAGCGCGGCGATGTCTTGGGCCGCCGCACTGTGCGGATAAGCCGCGACCGTACGGCCCTGAAGCTGGGCCTGGACCGTGGTCAGATCGAACCGAATCCGGCCGACGGCGGATATCCCCAGGGAACGGCCCGCCGCCTCCATTTTGTCCGCCATCTCCGGATTTACATCCCATTTGTTGATACAGATACCGGCGGGGATCTTGAACAGGGCGAGCAGCTCCGCCAGCCGCCGGAGATCGTGTTCCCCCGCCAGGGTCGGTTCCGTAACGATGAGGACGAATCCCGTTCCCGCCAGCGAAGCGATGACGGGACAGCCGATACCCGGCGGTCCGTCGGTGATGATAAGCTTGGCCTTGTTTGCCGCGGCTAATTTGCGCCCTTCTTCCCGGACCAGACTGACCAGCTTCCCGGAATTTCCCTGGCCGGGGTCCAGACGGGCGTGCACCATGGGGCCGAAGTCCGTATCCGAAAGATACCATTCACCTGTGCGGGCTTCGGTAAATTCGATGGCCTCCACAGGGCATATCCGTGAACACAAGCCGCAGCCCTCGCAGAAAAGCGGAGAAATCACGGGCGGTTCCCCCTGGGCAATGGCCTCGAAACGGCAGGCGGCGACGCAGAGCCCGCAGTTTATGCAGGGGGCGGCCATGATTTTCGCCTTTTTCGTCCCGTAAAATTCCGCACGTTTTTTGATCCGGGGTTGTAAGAGGAGGTGGAGATCCGGGGCGTCCACATCGGCGTCCACCAGGACCAAGTTCCTCCCCAATGCAGCCAGGGCCCCCGTTACGGTGGTCTTTCCGGAGCCGCCTTTGCCGCTGAGAATGGTGATTTCCTTTGCCATATCAGGTGATCCTGTCCGTAATCGTCATTTTGGGACCTGACGGGAGGGGAGCAAGGTCAAGACCTTTTCCCACAGGCGGTCAAAGATATCTCTATATGCCGGTAAAGCCTCGGTGATCAGGGCGCCCCGGGAATAACTCGCCGCGATTTGCCGGTCATGGGGGATCTCGGCCAGAACGGGAAGATTTTCCCGGCGGCAGAATTCATAAAGTTCGTCATTGCCGATATCGCAGCGATTGACGACCACCCCGGCCGGAATGGCCAACGTTTTCAGGGTGGCTGCCATCAGCGTCAGGTCGTAAAGACCGAACGGTGTCGGTTCGGAGACAAGGACTACCAGATCCACATCCCGCACCGCCTCGATGACGGGGCAGGACGTTCCCGGCGGACAATCGACCAGGGTGACGGCCGCCGCCGGGGCCTTTTCCTTGACCTGGCGGATGAGGGGTGGAGCCAACGCCTCACCCACATTGAGACGTCCCTGCACGAAGCCTGTCCCCCCGGCGTCGCCTCCTTCGATGACCCCGATGAAGCGGTCGGTTTCCGTGATGATCCGTTCGGGACAAAACTCGGCGCAGACGCCGCAGCCGTGACAGAGTTCCGGGAAGACGATCACGGTGTTCTTGAAGACCGTGATGGCGTTGAACTCACAGTAGTCGGCGCAGATGCCGCATCCGGTGCAATGTGCTTCCGCTACCTCAGGTCTTCTCACGGTCGCCGGGATGCTCCGGTCGATCCGTGGCTGGAGGAAGAGATGGGCGTTCGGTTCTTCAACATCGCAGTCGAGAAGTTGGACATCTGCGCCGTGTTGCTGGAGGATATGCGCAACATTGACCGCTACGGTGGTCTTGCCCGTGCCCCCCTTGCCACTGGCAAAGGCGATTTTCATGCTGATTTTTCCATCTCTTCCAGGCGCGACCGGATTTGTGCCGCCGCCCTTTCGTAGCCCTGCAGATCATTCCTCAGGGCCTGAATTTCGTCTTCCCGGGACCGGTTGAACATTGCCGGTGCTGCCGCCGCCGTTCCGAAGGGCCACCGGCCGCGCCGCCCGCCGCAAAGGCCGAACTGGCGGAACCAGTTCCGCCATCCCCGGCCCGCACCGCCGCCTCCGGGCATCCATGCGCCGCCGCTTTCCGGGGCCGCGCCAGCGCCGCGATTCATCCCGGCGCCTCTGCCCGGTAGTCCATTGGCAAAGCCGGGCCTTGCATATCCGGCACAGTAACCTGCACCCCTGCCGCTCATGGGGCCCATTCCCGCCGGGCCCGTACGATCTCCTCTCGGCATCTTTGTACCTCCTGATCGCTATTGAAATCCTGTGCCCCCATGGGGGCGTGTCTCTGAACATCCGTTCTTCGCCACCCGCGTACGGCGGCCTCTGTCCGGTCTTTCCGGGGCCGGGCCGCTGCGGGGGCGGATCAAATACTGTGGCCTTCCACCGTCGCCGCCGTTATCTCTTCCAGCTCACCGCGCTCCCATGCCGCCACAGCCGCGGCGACGGTCCGGTGTCTGGCGGCGTCGTGGCGGTAGATGCGCACCCCGCCGGCCTGTAATACCCGAAAGGCCTTGGGCCCCACATTGCCGCTGATGAGTACCTGCGCTCCCCGGTCGATGATCGTGGCGGCGGCCTGGATGCCGGCGCCTTGTGCGGCTTGGCGATTCTGGAGATTCTCCGCGGCCTCCCAGGTTTTCTTTTCCGCATCGACCAGGATAAACCAGGGTGCCCGGCCGAAGCGGCTGTCCGGCAATTCCTCCCATCCGGGCTTTTGTGCGGTTACCGCTATCTTCATGATCTTCCTCTCCTTCTTTGTCCTGTGGGCTTTCCCGTTGCCCCCCGTCCGCCGCCACCCGTCCCGCCGCCGCATGGTCCCGGGCCGCGGCCCGTCCATCCCCGGCGGCATCCGGGCAGGTAGAAGGCCGGTTCATCAAGCCGGTTGGCGAAAAACCCGGCCTCCACGTCCGCGAGGTTTCCCTTGAGGAAGGGGATGACGATGATTCCCGCCCCTTCGATGCTTTGCCGGGTGAAACTGGCGATGGCCCCGCAGAGCAGCACGTTGACATTCAGTTCCCGGAGCCGCTGCTGGACCTGCATCGTGGTCGCTCCCAACGGTAAGGCCTCGATCCTTTTCTTCCTTTCCGGACCGGCTTCGATAATCAACAGCGAATCGGCGGAATCGAAAACCGTCGCGATATGATCCTGCGAGGCGGCGATGGCGATGGCCATGATAGTCTCCCTTGGCGGTCTTCTACAGCCAAAACGGCCGGATGACGACGCCCGGCGCATGGTCATCCGGCCGGGCACCGGATAAACAGCAACATGTATGCCCGGGAGGACAAATACTTGATAACATCAATTATATTAAATAAATAAGGTGTGTTTGCGTGTGGGTTGAGTGATTGTTGAGATGCAGTTATGCAATATGTTACACGGGGATTGGGCGCATATACGCAACTGCCCCGGGATGGCGGGAAGAAGGCGAACGAGGGCCGTCAGATGCAGAACTCCACGATGTCGCCGTCCTGCAGGACATAGTTTCTCTGGACCATCTGACCGTCCCGGACCGCCCGGCCCCAAATCCGGGCGTACTTGAGCTTCAAGGCAAACTCCTTGTGAATCCTGGCGGCCAGTTCTTCCACAACGCCGCCGGCGGGGAGGATGAAGGGAGCGGTCAGATCCGCCTCTTTACCGGGGCGTTTGGTGTAGACGCGCACGATTTCCGCAATGGAAAAGAGCTTTTCCGGTAGGGCAGACATGTTCAGGCCCGTTTTTACAGACAATCCCAGCAGCGGTTGGGCGACACCGGAAAGTTCCGTGAATATTTCCAGGCCCTCCTTGTCTTCCGGCCGATCCATCTTGTTGACGACGACGAGGAATTTCTTGATGAACGGCCGCTTGGTCAGATTGTCCGGGAGCCGGCACTGGGGCGAATAAAGGCGTGCCTCATGAAGAATGTTCAGCGTCTCTTCGTATTGACCCATCGGGTCCGCCTGCAGATCCAGCATGACGATGACGATGTCCGTCCGGCGGAGCAGATCCAGGAGCGACGGATCGACATATTGCGGGGAAATCGGCGGGGTGTCGATAAGCTGGAATTGGATGTTCTCATATTCCATCATCCCCGGGGTCGGCTTATGGGTGGTGTGAGGGAAAGGGGCCACCTCCGGGGAGGCGTTGGTGACCAGGGCGACAAGCGCGGACTTGCCCGTATTGGGGGGACCGACAATGACCGCCTGGGCGGCCCCTTCCTTTTCGATGCTGTAAGCCGTCTTCTGTTTGCCGGTCCCTTTTCTCTCCTGCGCCTGGCTGCGGAACTTCGATATCCGCTCCCGGAGCATGGCCTTGAGTTTGTCCGTGCCCTTGTGCTTGGGCATGACGGCCAGCATTTCCTCCAGGGCCTCGATCTTGTCTTCCGGGGTCCGGGCGGCACGGAAACGCTCTTCGGCGGCGAAATAATCAGGGGGAAGGTTTGCCGGCATAATGTGTCCGATCCTGAATGGTTAACCGTTGTCCGTTATGTCTGTCCCGCAGGAAACCGAATCCCCAGGGCCTTCATCCGGCGGAAGAGGGTGCTTTTGTGGATGCCGAGTTCCCGGGCCGTCCGGGTGCGATTCCCCTTGTTTCTCCTCAGGGCGTTGACGAGAAAGGCCGCTTCCACTTCCCGAAAGGTGGCGTGTTCCGCGATCGGCATCGTTTCGCCGCTTGCCGTACCGGCCCGGAGATAGTCAGGCAGGTCCCGGCACTGAATGATCCCCGACTTGCAGAGAATGAAGGCCCGTTCGATGATGTTCTCCAGCTCCCGGACATTACCGGGATAATGATAAGCCATGAGGCAGGCCAGGGCCTGATCGTCGATCCCCTGGATGGATTTGTTCTGCAGGGAATTGAAGATGCGGATAAAGTGATCGATAAGGAGGGGAATGTCCTCCATACGTTCCCGCAGAGGCGGCAGCACTATTTTCAGGACATTGATGCGGTAGTAGAGATCCTCCCGGAACCGGCCCTCTTGCAACAGTTCCCGGAGATCCCGGTTGGTGGCGGCGATGATGCGGGCATCATGGCGGATGCTCTCCACCCCTCCCAGCGGTTCGTAGGTCTTTTCCTGGAGCACCCGGAGAAGGCGAACCTGCAGGGCCGGGGAGATGTCACCGATTTCATCGAGAAAGAGAGTGCCCCGGTCGGCCAGCTTGAATCGGCCGGGCTTGTCTTTCTTGGCGTCCGTGAAGGCCCCGGCCTTGTAACCGAAGAGCTCGGCCTCCAGAAGGGTGTCGGGCAGAGCGGCGCAGTTGACGGCGACAAAAGACCTCGTTCTTCGTGGGCTGAGATTGTGGATCGCCCGGGCGAAGAGCTCCTTGCCGGTGCCGCTTTCCCCCTGTAACAAAACCGTGCTGTTGCTGGCGGCGACGTCCGGCAGCAGATCGAAAATTTCTTGCATCTTGTGACTCTTGGAAACGATGTCCTGAAAGGTGTACTTCTCTTCCAGCTTCTTCCGGAGATCCACCTCCCGGCTGATGTCCCGGAAGGTTTCCACCGCACCGATGGCCTGCCCGGTCTCGTCTTTCAGGATGGCCGTGGAGATGCTGACGGGCAAGCGCCGCCCCCGGGCGTCGATGATGTGGACCGTCCGGTTCACCACTTCCCGCCCCGTGTCTTTGGTGTAGCGAAGAACGCAGTGCCGGTCGCAGACATCCGCTTTCAGGACCTCCCGGCAGCGCTGACCGATGGCGTCCCCCCTGGGCACGCCGGTGATCTCTTCGGCGGCGCGGTTGAAGGAGGTGATGCGCCAGTCGTGATCCACGGTGAAGACGCCGTCGGCGATGGAATCCAGAATAGTGTCGATACGTACGGGCATTCCCATAGGCAAGATCGTCAGGGCGAATACGGCAGGGGGACCACATCCTTTTTACCCCCGGATATCGGCCTTTCTTGAAAAGATATAACAATGACCCCCTGGGAAAGCAATTTATTTTTCTCTTGAAAGGTCGCTTGCTCAGCTTATCAAAAATAACTTGACAAACAATGAAATCGAGATAATTAGAACGCCATTCCCGCAAGAGAAAAATAGAATATTTTAAAAGGAGGATTTAAAGTTATGAAGGGTTTTAAGTATTCTTTATCATTGTTGCTTTCTCTGTCTCTAATTATGATTTTCCTGGGTTGTGCGAAACCGCCGGAGGCCGAGAAAGCGGCTGCCAAAGCAGCTCTGGATGCCGCCGTTGCCGCGGGTGCCGACAAGTACGCCGTCACGGATTTCACTGCCGGTAAGACCGCCTGGGACAGCGCCGAGGCGCAGATGAAGGACAAGAAGTACGAGGAGGCCAAGCAGGGTTACCTGAATGCCAAACCCGCTTTTGACAAGGCTGCCGCTGCTGCTGTGGCCGGCAAGAAGGCCGCCACCGATGAGGCGACCGCCGCCGCCGCCGCTCTGGAAGAAAGCTGGAAAAAACTTGCCGATGCCGCCGCGAAACTCCAGAAGAAGATGAAGGACAAACAGGATGCCTGGACGGCGGATGCCAAGGCTATCGAGGACGGTTTGAAGGCGGCAAAGGATATGATCGCCGCCGATCCGCTGGGTGCCAAGAAGAAAGCCGCCGAGCTGAAAGCCCTGATCGACAAGTGGGATGCCACTTTCCAGGAGCTGGCCGCCATTCCCGATACACCGGTCAAGGCGGTGAAGAAAATCAAGAAAAAGTAGACACAACCGTTACTTCCGGCCAAAGAGAGAGGTGCTTCGTCCCCCGGGGCGGGGCGCCTCTCTCTTTATTTTTTTCAGTTCGAAATATTTACAACTAATTGAATATTATCATCTATTGTCGTCCCTTTCTTCGGATGCCCATGAAAGGTCAGGCGTTTTTCCTTGTGCACGCAGGGAGATGCCTTATCATGGAAACCCATTTTCCCCGGTTTCTGATGCTGCATTGGAATTTGACTTTTTCGTTGCACTCGGATAGATTTGTAATCACGATGGTGAGGAGAAGATGATCAACACCCTGAGGCTATATGAAGAACTGACCGATACCTTTGGGGAGGGTCCGGCCCGGACCCTGACCAGGGTGATCGGATCTATATATGACGATCTGCAAAACACCGTTACCAAAGAGGATTTCCGGGAGCTGAAGCAGGTCGTAGCCGAGCTGGCCCAGGCACAGAAGCGTACCGAAGAGCGTGTCGAGGAACTGGCCCAGGC
>DAOTJR010000045.1:12559-13685 GCA_035448805.1 Syntrophales bacterium | reverse complement strand
CGCCTCCCCTGAAGAAAAGTCAAAGATATCGCCCCGCCGAACAACCACCCCGCTGGACGGCGGGGAAGGCAAAAGCAGTCAAAATGAGAGGGGCGATCCCCCTGCCGGTTTATTGCTTCCAGACGAACCGCTCCTGCGCCACCGTTTGCGGATCAATGCCCAGGAGTTCCAGTTCCTTGACGGCGGCTTCCATCATCGGCCCGGGACCGCATACATAGCAGGCGGCAGTCCTGGTCATTCCGTGGCGTTGCATGATTTCGGCGCTCAGCCGTCCCTTTTCGTAGCGCACCGCCGGAAGGCCTTCCTCAAACAATCCCGCCACCGATTCCTCCCGGCTCAGACAGTGGACCACGATGAGGGAAAGTTCGGTGCTCATCGCCGTGATTTCCTCCCGGCAGAAGATATCGGCGCGGGTCTTGTTCGACCAGAAGAGGAGGACCCGGTTTTTTGCCCGGATATTACGGAAATGCCGCAACACGCTCAGAAACGGCGTTATGCCCACCCCCCCGGCGATCATGGCGATCTCCGGTTTGTCGTCGATGTCCTGGCAGAAGACGCCCAGGGGCCCCATGACTTTCACGGGCGTACCGGGCTCCAAAGCGGGGATGGACGAGGTGAAGGCCCCCTCTTTCTTGATGGTCAGGCGCAGGAGAGGATCCTCGGGCGCGGCGGAGATGGTGAAAGGGTGCGGCTCGCTCCAGCCCTCAGGTCGGGGAAGCCTGATGGAGGCAAACTGGCCGGCCCGGCGGGAGGTGAACCTCTCGTCCCCGCCGGCGAGAAAAAGGGAGTTCACGTCATGGTTTTCGCCGGTTACCCGGACGACCTTCCAGATGTTCTTTTCTTCCGGGGTCGCAGTTGCTGAACTCATTGTCCTACCTCCCTGATCGGTTGCCGGCGGCATAGTAACACATTTCCGGCCCATGATACATCCTTATTTTTTGCCCCGGAGGAAGGCCGACAGGGGGGCGATAACCATGACGATGCCCACCACGGTGACGAGCAGCAAGTCGGTTAGGGTCTTCAGGCAGAGCAGTGCCAGACAGGAGAGCTCCTCCCGGACTCCCCGGCGACGGGTAAAGGCCGCCTGACATCGATACAGATTCCCCTGTGATACGGATTCCCCTTG
>DAOTJR010000045.1:9013-12459 GCA_035448805.1 Syntrophales bacterium | reverse complement strand
GGGTAAAGGCCGCCTGACATCGATACAGATTCCCCTGTGATACGGATTCCCCTTGACATCACCGGGCACCTCCCCCTAAAATCCGGGGTCGGAAAATGAATTTTCATGCCGCCGATCCGGCAACGACCGGGTGAGGGAAACGGGGCGGCATCGCCGCCGCCCGTTGTCATGGGGACGGATCCTTCCCCGGCGACGGGCGGGATGAGCGGCGGACGGACGGGCAAATGCGGCGCAGGCAACCTGGCGGGGAACCGGTTATGGCAAAAAGGAAATTCCAGCCGCCTCCGGAAGCGGCAATCTCCGGACCCCTCTCCCACCAGCCCTTTGCGGGCATCAAGGGCCTGTTCAAGGCGCGGCCGGCGGTAACCGCCCCGCCTTCCCGCCCGGTCCGGCAGGAAGCACCGCATCCTGAAAAGGACAAAACACCGGTCGCAGCGGACGGGGATAACGGCCGCGAGGTCTTCCTGAGCGCCATGGAGGATGTGGTGCCGCTGCGCCGGGACAAGGAGCGGGAGCTGCCGAGGCGGGAGCGACCCCCCGCGGTTACCGGCACCGCCGGCGGCGAAGACCGGGAAGCCCTGGCACAGCTCCACCGCCTGGTGACGTCCGGGGAGGGCTTCATCCTTTCCCTGACCCCGGAATACATTGAAGGCACGGGTTTCAATGTCCACACGGAATACGCCCGGCGGCTCCACGCCGGGGATTTTTCCATCCAGGGTCATCTCGACCTCCACGGATTGACCGTCGTGGCCGCCAAAGAGGTCTTCGACGCCTTCATGCACGAGGCGGTACTGTCGGGAAAGACCGGGGTATTGATCATTCACGGCCGGGGTTTGTCTTCCCCCGCCGAACCGGTGCTGAAGAAGAAGGTCGTCGAATGGCTGACGACGGGCGCCTGGCGCAAGCGGATCTTTGCCTACGCCAGCGCCCGCTCCTGCGACGGCGGCACCGGGGCCACCTACGTGCTCTTCCGCCCCCGCTCCCATAGGTCCGGGCGCAAATGAGGAAGGCATACCGGCCGGCCGGGACCCACGAAGGCCCGCACCAGAAAGCATGGTCTTGATTCTATGAGCGTCCTTAAACGACTGCAACGGCTGACCGGCGAGGGGTCGGCGGCGGCGGGCGACGAAACCCGCGCCGGGGAAATCGGCGCGCTGCGCCGGCGCATCGACGCCGTGCTGGCCCGCCGCCCGGGGAGCGGGCCGGAGAAATCATTTTTCGCGGCCTCCGGATCGGGCCGGCCCCTGGAAGAGGTAGTGGCCGGAGAGGAGATCGTCACGGCGGCGGGGCGGTTTTTCTGCGCCGGCGGCCGCTGGGGAAGCACCCATCGTCACGGCGCCTGTTGCCTCGGGGACCTGGCGCCCCTGGATATGGCCCGGGTCGCCCTCCTGGCCAACGACCGCGCCCTGGCCGGTCTCGACTTCACCCGGGGCGTATTTCTCGACACGGAAACCACGGGTCTGGCGGGCGGCGCCGGCACCCTGGCCTTTCTCATCGGCCTGGGCTGGTTCGAAGGCGCCGGCTTCACCGTGAAGCAGCTCTTCATGAGAGACCATTCCGAGGAACGGGCGGCGCTTTCCTTTCTCCGGGAACTGATGGCGGACCGGCAGTTTCTCATCACCTTCAACGGCAAGGCCTTCGACGTCAATCTCCTGGCGGGGCGTTTTGTCCTCAACCGCCTTGTCGATCCCCTGACCCCCCTCCCCCACCTCGATCTTCTCCACGCCGCCCGGCGCCTCCTGAGGCATCGTCTCGAGAATGTCCGGCTGGGAACCATCGAAGGGGAGATCCTGGGTCTGGAGCGGGAGGGGGATGTCCCGGGCTACGAGATCCCCCAGCGTTACTTCGACTGGCTGCGGCGCCGGGACGGCCGGCTGATGGAAGCGGTCTTCCACCATAACCGCCTCGATATCATCTCCATGGCGGCGCTGACCGCCGGCCTGACGGGCATGCTGGCCGCGCCGGAACCAGCCGGGCGCCGGATGCCCCCCCGGGATCTCCTGGCGGCGGCCCGCCTGCTGGCCCAGCGGGGCGAGGAGCCCGGGGCGCGCCGGCTGCTGACGGAGGCCCGCCGCTCCCCCTGCCCGGAAACGGTCCGGGAGGCCGGCCGCCTCCTGTCCCTGCTCCACAAACGCGCCGGGGAGTGGCCGCAGGCCGTCGCCCTGTGGCAGGAGATGCTCGTGCCGGACAGCGGCAACGGCCGGGACATCTTCCCCCTCGTGGAGCTGGCCAAGTGGTGCGAACATCGGGAGCACGACTGCCGCCGGGCCCTGGATCTGTCCCGCCGGGCGTTAGCCATGCTCACTCCCGGCGCTCCGCCCGAGGAAAAAGCGCGGCTCCACCACCGCATCGCCCGGCTGGAGGGCCGCCTGGCCAGGGAAAACCGCTTTTCCGGCGACTGACGACCTCAGTTGGCGCGGTAAAGGGCCTCGGCTATTTTCAGCAGATCCGCGCCGGTTTCACCGGTTAACCTCCGGGTCTCTTCCCGTCCCCGGACATCGGTGGTATGGACGGAGTTGACGAAGAAGGCAAAGGCCACCTCCCGCCCGGCGGCCACGAGGATCATGTCGCCCCGGACATTCCCCCGGTCGTCCTGCTTTCCCGATATGTAAAGGGGGGTTTGGAAGCGATAATCCGCACCCAGTTCCTCCAGGGCGGCGGCGGCGGAAAAAAGCTTCGTCACGGAGGCCGGCCGGAAAAGCCGATCCGGGTTCAACGCACAGAGGATTTGGCCGGTCTGCACGTCCTGGACAAGGAGCCCCCACCAGGCATGGCGGTAGCGGTCGGCGCCGATGACCGCCCGGATCGCTTCGGGAAGGGCCGGGGGGTCCGCCGCCCGGAGGGAAACGGCGCCGCAGGGGACAAGCAGCAGGCAGATGCCGAGCGCCAGAAAGAGAAGGTCAAGACTTCTTCGCCGGAATCTCTTTTTCATGATGTTCGGCCACGAGGGCCTTCAACAGTTTTTTCAGGACGTTGACCCCTTCCCCATCGCCGGCGATCACCCCGGTGTGGAAATATCGCACCCTTCCTTTTTTATCGAGAATGACCAGATTGGTGTCGTCGCCCTTCATTCCGAAGGAAGTCCTCATCTCGCCGTCCCAGTCGCCGTAAACGGTCATGCCGACCCGTTTCGAATTCTGGACCAGCTCGCGCTTCCAGATCCCCCGGAAAGGCCAGACGGCGGCGGTGCAGTTGATGACGGGAACCCGCAGGATCAGTTCCTGTTCCTCTTTCCGCTGCTCATTGTAAAAGGCGTTCAAGGCCTTCTTCAGAGGTCTGCTTTTGGCGAGGCAGTCCCTGGCTTCGTAGAACATGACCACCACCTTCCCGCGGAGCATTCCGGTATCGAGGACCCGGCCGTCCCCCGACTCGACACGGAAATAAGGGGCCTCCCGGCCCACAAGGGGCGACGGCACCGCGGCCGGCGCGGCCAGGCATAAGGCCAG
>DAOTJR010000045.1:0-8913 GCA_035448805.1 Syntrophales bacterium | reverse complement strand
CCCGGCCCACAAGGGGCGACGGCACCGCGGCCGGCGCGGCCAGGCATAAGGCCAGGATACCGGCCAGCATCCCCGTCAGCAGGGCGTACGGGAGCAAGGGGAACCGGGACGTTTCGGTCAAAAAGGCTTTCATTTTTCAGTGTCTACCTCGCAAGACAGGAATCGGCCGGGGAGGAGGCAACCGGCGTGCCCCGTGGTCTTATTGCTCAGCAATACCCTTCTTGTCAAGGCCCCTGATATGAAAATGTCGGCAACTGCCCGATTATTTTCATCCTTCACTGTGCCCGCGCCGGGCATGGGGGTCAGTATGAAAATACATCGGGGTGACCTCCCTTAAATCATTTTCATCCTTCGCGGGTGTCGGACAAACATGGCAATTTACAAAGTTTCGTTTTACCGATGCCGGGCGGGGGTGTCCGGAGAGACTCCCCGCCGCCCAAGTGATGCCGCCGGGAACCTGTCGCCGGAAATCTTGACAGCGAGCGGAGATTGATTTATCTTAGCCGCCGGTAAAGGTTCCCCGTTCCCCTGTTGAACTTAAACGGCAAAGACATCCGGTCGTGACAAAAGACGTCTTGAGAGGAGGTCCCTGATGAAGATCGCCGTTTCCTGGTCGACAAACCCCGATTCCCTCCAGGCCGTGGAAGAGGCCTATGGCTCCCTGATGGAAAAACTCGCGGTCCCGCCCGGCATCATCCTGGCGCACGGCTCCTGTCTCTACGACAGCGCCGCCCAGATCCGCCGCCTCGCGGAGCTGGCCCCGGACATCCCCCTTCAGGGGGGGACATCCTGCCTGGGGGTCATGACGGAACAAGGCTTCCACACCCGGAACGGCTACGGCCTGGGACTCCTGGGCCTCGCCGACCCGCAGGGCAGCTACGGCGCCGGACTCGCCGCGATCGGTACGGACCCCGCGGCGGCCGCCCGGGCCGCCCTCGAAGCGGCGCTTTCCCAGGCCGGACGGCCGGGAGAAACCCCCGCCGCCATCCTCGTCGGCAGCGCCCCGGGACACGAGGAGGAGATCATCCGGGCCATCGAGGGACATGTGGGCGCCGATGTACCCATCATCGGCGGCACGACGGCGGACAACGACATGAGCGGGCAGTGGCGCCAGTTCGCCAACGGCAGGGTGACCGATGCCGGCGTCTCCGTGGCCGCCCTCTTTCCCGCCGGGGAGATCGGCTTTTCCTTCCACAGCGGCTATGAGCCCACCCCGCACCGGGGTCGGGCCACCCGGACCTCGGGGAGGATCCTCCATGAAATCGACGGCCGGCCCGCCGCCCGGGTGTACAACGACTGGACGGACGGGCTGATCGCCGGCGTCCCGGCCACCGGGGGCAGCCTGGTGCCCACCGCCACCTTCACCCCCCTGGGGAGCCCCGTAGGTCAGGTACGCGGCGTCCCCTACTATCGTTTGTCATACCCCGTGGAGGTCCTGCCGGACGGATCGCTCCTGCTGTTCACCGACGTCCTGCCGGACAGCGACATCGTGCTGATGCGCGGGACTCCCGAGAGCCTGGTCACCAGAACGGGCCGGGCGGCGGCGGCGGCCTTGGATATGGCGCCCTTTGGAGCCGAAGACGTCCAGGGAGCCCTGGTGCTTTTCTGCACCGGCTGCATGCTGGCCATTCAGGATCAAATGGATATACCCCGGGCCAGCCTGGCGGTAACCCTCCAGGGAGCGCCCTTCCTCTGTGCCTTCACCCTGGGGGAGCAGGGTTGTTTCCTCGGCGGCGAGAACCGTCACGGCAATCTCATGGTGGTGGTCCTGGTTTTCGGACCTCCTCCAAGGTAAGAAAAGATGGCCCACACCGAAGAATTACGGGAAGCCCTCCTCGATCTTGAAGAAGCCAGGAAGAAGGAGATCCAACAGCGCCAGATCTCCGAGGTTCTCCTGGCGGGGCTGCAGGTCCTGGTGGAATCCCGGAACAGCGAAGATAGTTTTCACAAAATATTCGAGGTTTTGCGTAATCCCCTCGATTTTCACGCCGCTTGTGTGCTGGCGTCCGGTCCCGACGGGCTCCTGACCCCCATCGCCTTTTCCGATGCCCGTTTCGAAAAAACCGTCTGGAAACCCGCCGGTGCCTTCCGGCGGGCCATGACGGGGAAACCCGTCGCGGTTTTCGATACGGCGGCGCCGGCGGAATGGCGGCTCCAAGGCGAGGATTTCCTAAAGGAAAACCGTTCCGCCCTGGTCTTCTCCATGGGGACGGAGGCGCGTCCCGCCCTGTTCCTCTGCACCCACCCGGAACGGGCCCATTTCTCGCGCCATCATGTCAGCCTGGCCGCCCGTTTCTCCCTGCTGGCCGCGCAGGCCATGATGAGACTGGACACGGAGCAGCGGGTGAACCTGCTTGAGGAAAAGCTGGCCGCCGAGGCCCGGCTGGCGGAGCTGCACCGGAAACTGGCGGACCAGGAAAGGAAACTGGCCCGGGTCCAGAAGCTCGAGGGGCTGGGGCTGCTCGCCGGGAGCGTCGCCCACGATCTCAACAACATCCTCTCGGGGATCGTCAGTTATCCCGATCTCCTCCTCATGTCCCCGGACCTGAACCAGAAGCAACGGCGGATCGTGGAAACCATCCGCGCCGCCGGTCTCCGGGCCGCTGCGGTGGTTCAGGACCTGCTCACCGTCACCCGCGGTGCCGCCGTCGCCCGGGAAGTGGTGCCGCTGAACGAGCTGCTGCGCCAATTTCTCGCCGGCCCCGACTACCAGGCGCTGCTGACCGGTCGGGAAGATATCTCCCTCTCCGTGACGATCACCGACCAGCCGCTCCCCATCCGGGCCTCCCGGATTCATGTCGAAAAGGCCCTGACGAATCTCCTGGCCAATGCCCTGGACGCGATCCGCGACCGTGCCGGCGGCGCCGTCGCCGTGAAGACGGAAAAAAGGCACGTGGCGCAGCCGTTGGGGGGATACGAAAACATCGGCGCGGGCGAATACGCGGTCCTGACCGTCGCCGACAACGGTCCCGGCATTGCCGATGAAGACAGGGAGCGCATCTTCGAGCCCTTCTACGCCAAAAAGAAGCTGGGCAGAAGCGGCACCGGCCTGGGGCTGACCATTGTCTGGAACATCATGCAGGATCACGACGGGTATATCGATTTGGAGACCGGCGCCGCCGGGACGCAGTTTTCCCTGTATTTTCCGATCATTCCCGATACCGGCGCTGATAAGCCGACGGATATCGCCGATGCCGACTACCGGGGTCACGGGGAAAGGATCCTGGTTGTGGACGATCAGGAAGACCAGCGGCTGATCGCCTGCAACATGCTGACCAACCTGGGTTACGAGGCCGTCGCCGCCGCCGGCGGTGAAGAGGCGGTCGCCTACCTGCAAGAGAAACCGGCGGACCTGCTGGTCCTGGACATGGTCATGAACCCCGGGATCAGCGGGCGGGAGACATACGAGCGGATCACCCGGTTCCGGCCGCGGCAGAAGGCCATCATCGTCAGCGGATACAGCCTCGGCGCCGACGTCCAGGCCGCCCAGGCGCTGGGCGCCGGCGCCTTCCTGAAAAAACCCTACCGGCTGGAAGAGCTGGCCAGGGCGGTCAAAAAGGAACTCGGCCGGTCTTGAAGGGACGCCGCCGTCATTAAGTCGGGCCGGCCATGCCGCCGCAACACCCCGCCGCGATGTTCCCCGCCACCCGGTCCGCGCCGCGACCCGGCGTGAAAACCCACGCTTTCCATTTGACAGGAATAGAGAATACCGCTACAGAAAGGAAAAGCCGGCCTTGCCCCGGCAACCGCCGTCTCGGCGGCGATGATCAGCGGGAAACGAATATGGACGATCTTGAAAAGCAATACCAGGAACTGCTCCGGGAGGTGGCGGAGCTGCGCGGGCAATGCGCGGCGTGGGAGAGGCGGGCCGCCGACATGGAAGAGTTCTATCAACGGCTCCGGAAGCGGGAGGAAGCCTACCGGAGCTTTTATGAAAACGCCGTCGAGGGCTTCTTCCGGAGCGTCCCGGAAGGGAGGTTCCTCGATGTAAATCCGGCCTTTGCCCATATAATGGGTTACGATTCCCCGGAAGAGCTCATCGATACGATCACGGATATCGGAAGCCAGTTTTACGTCCGCCCCGCCGATCGGGAATATTTCCTGGCCGCCCTCGTCAGAGACGGGAAGATCGAAAACTTCGAATTTCCGGCCCGCCGGAAGGACGGCGGGGAGATATGGCTCTCCAACAGCACCCGAACGGTTTATGACGCGGACGGCCGGATCCTCTACTTCGAAGGGGTGGTGGAGGACATCACCCGGAGCAAGCTTACAGAGGCGGCGCTCCGGGAATCGGAGCGCCGCCTGGCGGAGATCATCGAATTCCAACCCGACGCCACCCTCGCCATCGACGACCGGGGCCGGGTCATCGCCTGGAACAAGGCCATCGAAGAGATGACGGGCGTCAAGGCCGCCGAGATGATCGGCAAGGGCGATTTCGAATACGCCCTGCCCTTCTACGGCCGCCGCCGTCCCATCCTTATCGACTTCGTTTCCCGGTGGGACGAGGAAACGGCCCGGCAGTACAACTTCATCCACAAGGACGGAGATATCCTGGTGACGGAAACGAACGTCCCCTTCGTCCGGGGACAAAACCGCGTCCTCTGGGGAAAGGCCAGCCCGCTGTATGACGTTAACGGCCGGATCGTCGGGGCCATCGAATCCATCCGGGATATCACGGAGCGGAAACGGATGGAGGAAGAACTGCGGAAAAGCGAGGAAAAGTACCGCAACATCCTGGAAACCATGGAGGAGGCCTATTTCGAAGTGGATCTCGAAGGACGCCTGACCTTCTTCAACGATGCGGCCTGCAACATCCTGGATCGTTCCCGGGAAGAGATGCCGGGGCTCCATTACCGGGAATACTCAACCCCGGAGACCAAAAAGCGGCTGTTCGAAACCTTCCGGGAGGTTTATCTGACGGGAGAAAAGAAAGACATCGTCGATTACGAGATCGTCCGCAGGGACGGGACGAAGCGGATGATGCAGGTATCGACCAGCCTGATCCGGAACGAAAACGGCATCCCCGTGGGTTTCCGCGGGTTGGCCCGGGACGTGACGGCCCGCCGGCAGATGGAGGAAAAGCTCCTCCAGGCCCAGAAGATGGAGGCCATCGGCACCCTGGCCGGGGGAATCGCCCATGATTTCAACAATCTCCTCCTCGGCATCCAGGGTTATGCCTCCCTGATGATGATGGATATGAGCCCTTCCGGCCCCCAGTACGAACGCCTCCAACACATCGAGGAGCTGGTGCGCAGCGGGGCGGAGCTTACCCGCCAGCTCCTCGGTTTCGCCCGGGGCGGCCGGTACGAGGTCAAGCCGACCGACATCAATGAAGTCATTCTCAAGACCGCTTCCATGTTCAGCCGGACCAGGAAGGAAATCACCATCACCTATAGCCTGGAGCAGGAAATCTGGAGTCTGGAGGTCGATCAGGGGCAGATGGAGCAGGTATTCCTGAACCTCTACCTCAACGCCTGGCAGGCCATGCCCGACGGCGGCGACATCAATATCCGCACGCAGAACATTTTTCTTCCCAACGACGATCCCCGGCTGGACAATCTTCCCCCCGGGCTCTATGTCCAGATCGCCGTCACCGACACCGGCACGGGCATGGATGAAAAGACGAAAGAAAGGATCTTCGATCCCTTTTTCACCACCAAAGCCATGGGCCGGGGGACCGGCCTCGGACTCGCCATGGTCTACGGCATCGTCAAGGGCCACCGCGGGGCCATTCATGTGGAGTCGGAATTGGGTCACGGTTCCACCTTCACCATCTCCCTCCCCGCCTCGGGGAAGGACATCGTGACGGAAAAAGCGACCCCGGCGGAGGAATATCAGCCGGGACAGGAAACGCTCCTCCTGATCGACGACGAAGTGGTAAACCTGGAGGTAAGCCGGGAGCTGCTCACCTCCCTCGGCTACAATGTGTACGTGGCGGGCAGCGGCCAGGAGGGCGTGGCGATCTTCGCCGAGAAAGGAAGCCAGATCGATATGGCGATCATCGACATGGTCATGCCGGGGATGTCGGGGGGAGAGGTCTTCGACCACTTGCGGGCCATGAAGCCCCAGGTCAAGGTCCTGCTTTCCAGCGGCTACAGCATCGACGGCCAGGCGCAGCATATCCTGGATCGCGGTTGCAACGGCTTTATCCAGAAGCCCTTCCGGCTGACCGAACTGTCCAGAAAGATCAGAGAGCTTCTGGACGGCTGACGCCAGGCGTCCGAACCGGCCGTCACCGGCGCCGGGGGGCAACTTTCCCCTTGCTTTTCATAAGAGGATGATTATACTGAGGAAAAAACATCTTCAGGAGCATTAAGGATGCCGATTTACGAGTTTTACTGTCACAAATGCAACACCGTCTACAGCTTCTTTTCCAAAAGCGTGAATACGGACAAGGTTCCCAATTGCCCGAAATGCAAAAGGATTAAACTAAAAAAACAGATGTCCGTATTTGCCAAGATCAGCTCCGGCGGCAAGGACGGCCCGGAGGAAGAAGCCGGCATGCCCCCCATCGACGAAGCGACGATGGAAAAGGCCATGTCCATGCTGGCCAGCGAAGCCGACCATATCAACGAGGACGACCCCCGGCAGGCGGCCAATCTCATGCGGAAACTCACGGAAGCCACCGGGATGAACCTCGGCCCGGCGATGGAAGAAGCCCTGCGGCGCATGGAAAGGGGAGAAGACCCGGAGCAGATCGAGGCGGAGATGGGGGACCTGCTGGAAGGGGAGGAGCCCTTCCTGTTCGACGCTCCCAAAGGCAGGAAATCCTCCGCCCCGCCCCGGCCCCGGATCGACGAAACCCTTTACGATCTGTAACGAAAAAAAGGAAGGAAGAAGGGGGAACCGGATATGCGCGTCCATTTCTGGGGGACCAGAGGCTCCCTGCCCACATCCCTGAACGCGGCCCAGGTCCGGGGCAAGATCATCGCCGCCCTCAAGGCGGCCCGGGGCAGGACCCTCGCCGATGAGGAAGAGATGGCCGCCTTCGTGGACCGGGAACTCCCCTTCGCCGTCCGGGGCACTTACGGCGGCAACAGTTCCTGTATCGAGATCCGGGGCGGAGAGGAGTACGTCCTGTGCGACGCCGGGACGGGTCTGCGGGATTTCGGGCAGACGGCAGGCGCCTCCCGGGGGGTCTATCATCTCTTCCTCTCCCATCTCCACTGGGATCATCTCCAGGGGTTCCCCTTTTTCACCCCTGCCTATATCCCCGGCAACGAGATCAGGATCTACGGCTTCCACCCCGGCATGGAGGCGGCCTTCACGGACCAGCAGCGGCCGCCCTTCTTCCCTGTTCCCCTGGCGGCCATGCGGGCGGCGATCTCCTTTCATCCCCTAAAGACGGATAAAACTTACGAGATCGCCGGGTTCCAGGTCCGGGGAACCCAACAGCATCACCCGGGCGACTCCTATGGGTATCGCTTCGCCAAAGACGGAAAAAGCGTTGTCTATTCCACGGATTCGGAACATAAGGAGGATGCGGGGAATCCCCATTACGCCTATCTGGATTTTATCCGGGACACGGACCTGCTGATCTTCGACGCCCAGTACACCCTCCTGGACGCCATCAGCGACAAGGAAAACTGGGGTCATTCCAGCAACGTCATGGCGGTGGAAATGGCCGTGGAAGGCCGGGTGAAACGCCTCTGCCTCTTTCACCACGAACATACCTACAACGACGAAGCCTTCGATGAACTGCTGGAGGATACCCGCACCTATCTCCACATCCACTCGGAGGCGAGCCCGTTGGAGATATTCCTGGCCTATGACGGTCTGGAGATCGAGATATGACCGGCGGACGGGAAAACAAATTGCGATAATTTTGCTGAATCAGCAACCATCACACCAATAACGGGGAAAGAAAAAACCATGGCCAAACACAAGAAGATCGAGCGCAAACGGGAAATCGACCGCCGCCGGAAGCGGCGTAAGGAGCGGCTCCGCGCCCGGGCCAAAGAACAGGGCACCGGCGGCGGGGGGAAAAAAACCACATAAGGGCCGCACCCGGGTAAGGGGCCCCGCCCGGACGGCCCCGTCCCGGCTTTCCGTGCCGGCGGGGCGGCGGAAAAGGCGGGTATCGCTACCCGGCCGTCGTCCCCGAAGCCGGGCCGGTCCTTTCCTCCATGACCCGCTTTACCGCCTGGGCCAGATCGGCAAGGGAAACGGGCTTCATGAGGAACGCCCGGATGCCGAGCTGTTTCGCCTCTTCGGCGTTGATCCGTTCGCTGAAACCGGTGGTGAGGATCACCGGCAGGCCGGGACGGATCTTCAGCAGCTCCCGGGCCAGGCCGGCGCCCGTCATGTTCGGCATCGTCATGTCGGTGATCACCAGATCGAAACGATCCGGATGGGCCCGGAACGCCGCCAGGGCGTCATGGCTGCTGAAGCGCACGGCGACTTCATAGCCCAGGGAGGTCAGCATCTCCTGCCCCAGAGAGGCGATCGGCGCCTCGTCGTCCACAAAGAGGATGCGCCCCCGGCCCCGGGGAAGAACCGCGGGGGTCAGCTCGTCCCGGCGCCCGTCGGCGGCGACGAGGGGCAGCAGGATCGTGAACGTGGTCCCGTGACCGGGCTCGCTGTCCACGAAGATCTCCCCCCCGCAGTCCCGGACGATCCCGTAAACCACCGACAATCCCAGACCGGTCCCCTCCCCCGCCTTTTTGGTGGTAAAAAAGGGATCGAAGATCTTGTCCTGCACCGCCGGGTCGATCCCCTCCCCGGTATCCCTCACCACGAGTTGCAGGTAGGCGCCGCCCTTCCGCTCGCGATCACATTCCGGGACGGTATCGGCGAGCACCTTTTCCTCGAGGCGCACTTCCAGGACCCCCTCCTGATTCCGCATGGCATACAGGGCATTGGTGCAGAGATTCATCAGCACCTGATGGATCTGGGTGGGATCGGCAAGAACGG
>DAOTJR010000044.1:0-15606 GCA_035448805.1 Syntrophales bacterium | reverse complement strand
TAACCATTAATCTTCGGTTTCACTCGAAAATGCGTGCATATGTTATTGATCTACAACGGTTTATCATTAACTAAGCCGCTGCGGACACTGGGGAGCGCGTCCCGCAATTTTCATCCTGCCTTGTGACGGCGTGCCCTCATGGGGGGGTCATTAAACCTCCGGATCCGAGCAATTAGTTCTTGACAGCCGCCGGCAATTTTTATAAATGGATCGCTCCGATTGAATAACAAACAAGGAGGAATTATTTTTGGCCAACCATAAGTCTGCAATAAAAAGAGCGAAGCAAAACGACAAACGTCGTATGCGCAATGCCTCCATCCGTGCAAGCATAAAAACGGAGATAAAATCCATTCTCCGGACCGTCGATAAAAAAGACGGCGAAGCAGCCAGGGCCACCCTGACCCGCGTCATTCCCAAGATAAGCAAGGCGGCAGCCAAAGGTATTTTCCACAAGAAGAACGCTTCCCGTAAGATTTCCCGGCTTACCCTGAAGGTGAACGCCCTTTCGTCCTGACCTGGATTAGAAACCCGACATCAGCATCCGGTACGCCCTTTCGGCTGTGTCCATGGACAGCTTGGAAAGGGCGTTTTTGCGACTCGTTTCCGTGTCTCCCAAACCGGCGACGGCATAATCCTGAGTGCCGGAAAAGTTGTCATCTCTCCAGATGATCTGTTTGTCCCGCCTTGTTTCGAAAACAATCTCGACCGTCAAAGTCATCCGTTCCTCCGCGGCCAGATTTGTCGTCCGGTAAGAGAGGGGCGTGGTGGAAAGGGCCTTGATGCTCCCCCGAATCAGGGCGTCGGCCTGTTCTTCGCTGTCAACAATCACAAACCTCTTGCCTTTGATGAATTGATCGGCCATTGCCAGCCGGAAGGTGTCTTCCAGATTTGCTTGACTGGTGCGGTTGAGCAGAGGTTCGATAAAGACCTTTTTGATTTCGGGATCGATATGCTCTCCCCCTGGTGAAAAACGGTAACCGCAAGCAACGAAGATAAGCATAAGCCCCATGAAGACAGGAACCCAGAGGGGAAGAAACAGTCCCGGTCGCCGACAATTAGCGTCACCGTCGCTCATATAACGGTATTGTTTATTAATTTCTCGATCTTGCATATCGGTTTAGATGCCAGGATACTTTATTCCCAGCGACAGGAAAAGCGGTTGTTTGTCCGCTTACAATCCTCTTTTTCCTGATTGGGCAAGACAAAGGCAAGGTGAGGATCACCTTTCTCAGCCCTGTACGACGATATTCAGCAGTTTCTTCGGGACGTAGATCTCCTTGATAATCTTCTTTCCCGCCAGCATGGCGGCGATCTTCTCATCGGCATGGGCCTGGGTCTTGATGGACGACTCCTCCTCGTCCACCGGGACGGAGATGCGGCTCCGCACCTTGCCGTTGATCTGGATCACGATGACGATCTCCTCCTCCGCGGCGACGGAGGGATCGAATTCCGGCCAGGAGGCATCGGCCAGCGTGTTCTGGTGCCCCATCATTTCCCAGAGCTCCTCGGCAAAGTGGGGTACCGTAGGCCCCAGCATCAGGAGCAAGGAATCCACGGTTTCTCGGACCACCGCCAGGGCGATGCGGTCTTCCTTCGCCGGGCGGGGCAGGGCGTAGAGGCTGTTCACGAGTTCCATGATGGCGCTGATGGCGGTATTGAAATGGAAACGGTCCTCGATGTCCCGGGATACCTTCCGGATGGTCTGGTGGGTTTTTCGGCGCAGGTTTTTCAGCTCCCCCTCCAGCGCCGTGCTGCCGTCGAAGGGGGCGATGTCCCTGATGTCGTCGAGATAATCCACGACGATGCGCCAGGTCCGGTTCAGGAAACGGAAGGAACCCTCCACGCCCTGATCGCTCCACTCCAGATCCTTTTCCGGCGGTGAGGCGAAAAGGCAGAAGATCCGGGCGGTATCCGCACCGTAGCGCTCGATCAGGTAATCGGGGTCGACGACGTTCTTCAGGGATTTGGACATCTTCTCCGTCTTGCCGATAATGACCTCTTCCTGGCATTGGACGCAGCGGCCATCTTTAACCTCTTCCGGATAGAGATAACCGTGGGTCCGGCACTTCATAGTTTCCTTGCAGACCATGCCCTGGGTAAGGAGATTCGTGAAGGGCTCATCGACGCCGAGGACGCCGAAATCGCGAAGGACCTTGGTGTAGAAGCGCGAGTAGAGGAGATGGAGAATGGCATGTTCGATGCCGCCGATATACTGATCCACAGGCATCCAGTAATCGAGGGCCTGCCGGTCGAGGCCCGGTTTTTCGTTGAAGGCGGCGCAGCAGAACTTGTCGAAATACCAGGAGGATTCCACGAAGGTATCCATGGTGTCCGTTTCCCTGCGGGCCGGTCCCTGGCAGTTGGGACAGACAGCCTTGATGAAGGCCTCATGCTTCGCCAGGGGCGAGCCGCCCTCGCCGGTAAGCTCCACATCCCTGGGCAGAACCACGGGGAGATCCTTCTCCGGAACGGGCCGGGTGCCGCATTTCTCGCAGTAAACGACGGGGATCGGGGCGCCCCAGTAACGCTGCCGGGAGATGCCCCAGTCGCGGAGACGGTACTGGATGGTTTTCCTGCCCCGGCCGATGGATTCCAGGTATTCGGCGATCTTGTCCAGGGCCTTCATGTTTTCCATGCCGTCGAAGGGGCCGGAGTTGACCAGGACCCCCTCCTCCACATAGGCCTCCGTCATGGTCTGGACGTTGAGGGCCTTGTTGTGCGGTTGGATTACCACGATCAGGGGCAGATCGTACTTTTTGGCGAATTCGAAGTCCCGCTGGTCGTGGGTGGGTACCGCCATGACACAGCCCGTGCCGTAGTCCGCCAGGACAAAGTTGGCGGCGTAGATGGGCATCTTTTTCTTGGTCACGGGATTCAGACAATAGGTATCCAGGAAGATGCCCTCCTTTTCGTAATAATCGGAGGTCCGCAACACCTTGTCGTGCTTTTTTATCTTTTCCACCCACTGCCGGACCTCTTCCTCACGTTCTTTACCCTTGACGAGTTCCAGCACCAGGGGATGCTCGGCCGCAATGAGCATGAAGGTCGCCCCGAAGATGGTGTCCTGGCGGGTCGTGAACACCTTGATGTCGCCGTTGCCGTCCGCCATGGGGAAGGAGAGCTCGCAGCCGTGACTCTTGCCGATCCAGTTCTTCTGCATGGTGAGGACCCGCTCCGGCCAGCCGGGCAGGCGGTCGCAATGCTCCAGCAGCTCTTCCACATAGGCGGTGATCCGGAAGAACCACTGGTCAAGCTCCCGGGGGGTCACCTCACTGGCGCAGCGCCAGCACAGTCCCGCCTCGACCTGTTCGTTGGCCAGGACGGTCCGACAGTCGGGGCACCAGTTGACCATGGAGGTCTTCTTGTAAACCAGACCCTTTTCGTACATCCAGAGGAAGAAGAGCTGTTCCCAGCGGTAGTAGTCGGGTTCGCAGGTGGAGATTTCCCGGTCCCAGTCGTAGCTGAAGCCCATGCGCTTGAGCTGCTTCTTCATATGGGCGATATTCTCGTTCGTCCAGACGGAGGGGTGAATACCGTGGGCGATGGCGGCGTTTTCCGCCGGCATGCCGAAGGCGTCCCAGCCCATGGGATGCAGGACGTTCAATCCCCGCATGCGTTTGTAGCGTGCGACGACATCGCCGATGGTATAGTTCCGGACGTGGCCGATATGGATCTTACCGGAAGGGTAAGGGAACATTTCCAAGAGGTAGTATTTTTTCTTCTGAGGATCTTCCTTCACGGAAAAGGTCTTTGCTGCTTCCCAGTGACGCTGCCATTTCTCTTCGATCTGCTGGGGATTGTATTTGGCGTTCATAGACGGCTCCCGGAATTGATTTTGATTTTGACGCCGGCGCAAAATGCAGCAGGCGCGGCGCCGGACATCAATGTGTCTTTTTCGTAACACAGGGAAAGAATGATTTCAATAACAAACGCGTCCCCCCTTCCGATGGCCCGCCGGTGTTTATCAGCGCTTAGGAGTGGAAGGAAAAAGGACCCGCGGTGCTCTCTCGGCGGGGGGTCGCGAAAAAAAGGGCCGGGACGCCTTTGCCAGGCGCGCCGACCCCTGTCCGGTTCTTGTTTCCTGCCTGCGGTGACGAAGCCGTCCGCTCTTTGCCCGTTATTTTGCCGCCGCCTTTTGCACCTGTTTAACCATATCCGTCTTTTCCCACTTGTAGCCGTCCATGAAGAAGGTCTTCGGGATGCCCCGGTAAACGCTGCCGTTAAGGAGGCCGAAGCGGGTTATCATTCCGCCGGGGGTGAGATCGAAGAGTTCCTCGATGACCTTCTCCAGTTTTCCGTCGGGAACCACCCCGGTGCCGAAGGTGTTCACATAGATGGAGAAGGGTTTGGCGATGCCGATGGCGTAGGCGAGCTGGACGGAGCATTTAGTCGCCAGCTTGGCGGCCACGATGTTTTTCGCCACATAGCGGGCACCGAAGGCCGCGGAGCAGTCCACCTTTTCCGGGGATTTGTTGACCACGGAACCGCCGCCCAACTGGGCACCGGGGTAGCCGCCGTAAAACTGCACGACCAGCTTGCGTCCCGTAACGCCGGAGTCGGCGGCGCTGCAGGAATTCAGGGCGTTCCATTCCCCGGTGGGGTTGAAGAGGAACTCCGTTTTCTTGTCCACCCAGTCGGAAAGGCAGGCGAAGGCAATCTTCTTGGCCCGGTCCTTTACCGCGTTCCTGCTCCCTTTCACGTGCCGGTAATCAATGGCGTTGGACATCAGGACCTTCGCCAGCCGCTTGGGCTTCCCGGTCTTCTCGTCGTAGTCGATGGATACCTGACCCTTGCCGTCGGGGGCGAAGATGGGGTCCTGGCAGTTTTCGAAGGCCCGCATGAGCCTGTTCACCAGGACATAGGGCAGGGGGAGGAGTTCCGGCGTTTCATCGCAGGCAAAGCCGTACATGATGCCCTGGTCTCCCGCACCGATTTCCTTGTTTTTGTTTAGTTCCATGCTGGTGCCGATATTGATGTCCGGGGATTGGGGGATGATGGCGTTCAAAACGCCCATGAGATGACCGTTGAGTCCCACCGCCGCGTGATTGTATCCGATTTCCAGCACGGAATCCCGGACGATCTTGTCGATATCGACGAATACCCGGGTGCGGACCTCACCGCCGACCAGGCAGATCCCCTTGCCCAAAAACACCTCGATTCCGCAATGGGGCATATTGCTGAGGTCCATCCCCAGCTTTTTCTCCTCGTCCAGGATCTCCGCAATGATATTGGCGGCAATGATGTCCGCCACCACGTCGGGATGCCCGATCTTGATACTTTCCGAAGAAATCTGCATACTTTGTTCTCCCTTTCTTGAATGGTTTACCGGCGCCGCGCCGGCAAAAAAAAACCCGCGCTCAAGCACGGGTTCAATTGCGACACCTGCGGTGCTTTAGCACATTTATAGAGCGGAGCAATTTACCTTTAAATCACCGCTGTGGCCGGTCTTCTACCACATAAAAATGTATTGTCAAGGATTTTTTATCAGTCTGCTTGTATAAAGAGCATCAAGAATGCCGTTGATGAAGGCCCCGGAATTTTCCGATCCGTAGGTCTTGCCCAGGTCGATGGCCTCGTTCAGGGAAACCTTCGGGGGGATCTCTTCACAGAAGAGGAGCTCGAAAATCGCCATGCGCAGGATACTCCGGTCCACCCGGGACATCCTGCCCAAGGACCAGTGTTGCGAGTAGTTGCGGATGAGTTTGTCGATTTCCACCCGGTTTTCCCAGGTGCCCCGGACGAGCTGGGCGGCGAACTGCTGTATCCCCTTGTCGCGGGCGGGATGTTGCTCCAGATACTCGGGATTTTTCTGGATGGACCAGAAAAAATCCAGCGCCTCATTCACGTCTCCGTCCTGGAGATCCAGACCGTAGAGGATCTGCAGGGCGAACTCCCGCGCCCTTCTTCGCTGTTGCATGACCCCTTTTCAGATCTTTTTGAAAAGATCGACCATTTCGATGGCCGTCATGGCGGCGTCCCAGCCTTTGTTGCCCGCCTTGGTCCCGGCCCGTTCGATGGCCTGCTCGATGGTATCGGTGGTGAGGACGCCGAAGGCGATGGGCACCCCGGTTTCGAGACCTACGTTGGCGATGCCTTTGGATACCTCCGCGCTAACATACTCGAAATGAGGCGTCGCTCCCCGGATTACGGCGCCGAGACAGATCACGGCGTCATAACGGCCGCTCTGGGCAAGTTTTTTTGCCGCGAGCGGCAGTTCGAAGGCCCCCGGAACCTTGAAGATCTGGATATCTTTTTCATCCGCCCCCGCCCTCGTCAGGCCGTCCAACGCGCCGTCGGTGAGCCTGCTGGAGATGAAGTCGTTGAATCTGCTGGCCACTACGGCAAACTTCATCCCTTTGGCGACAATCTTTCCTTCGATAATTTTCGGCATCTTCCGTCCTCCGTAGCTTGGTTTATATCATGTGTCCCATTTTGTTCTTCTTCGTGGTCAGGTAGCGGATGTTGTTCTCGTTCGGTTCGATGATGATAGGCACCCGACCGGTTATCTTGATGCCGTAACCTTCCAGGCCCACGATCTTTTTGGGGTTGTTGGTCATAAGTCGCATCTTCCGCACCCCCTGGTCGGCCAGGATCTGGGCGCCGATCCCGTAGTCCCGCAAATCGGCCTTGAAGCCCAATTCGATATTCGCCTCCACGGTGTCCTTGCCCTCGTCCTGGAGGGCATAGGCCCGAATCTTGTTCACGAAGCCGATCCCCCGGCCTTCCTGGCGCATATATACGATGATCCCCTTTCCTTCCTGATCCACCATCTCCATCGCCCGGTGGAGCTGATCGCCGCAATCGCACCTTGCCGACCCGAAGACATCGCCGGTGGCGCACTCGGAGTGGACCCGGACCAGTACCTCGTCTTCCGGCCGGATCTCCCCCTTGACCAGGGCGACGTGCTGAAGATCGTCCACATCGTTTTCATAGACCGTAACCTTGAACATACCGCCGTAATGGGTGGGAATATTGGCAGAGGCGACGCGGCGGATCAGGGATTCGTGCTGCATGCGGAAATCGATGAGATCGGCGATAGTCACGATCTTGAGATCGTGTTCGGCGGCGAAGATCTCCAGGTCGGGCATCCGCGCCATGGTGCCGTCGTCCTTCATCACCTCGCAGATGACCCCCGCCGGCTTGAGCCCGGCGAGACGGGCGAGATCCACCGAACCTTCCGTCTGACCGGTCCTTACCAGGACGCCGCCCTTCTTGGCACGGATCGGGAAGACGTGCCCCGGGCTGACCAGGTCTTCGGCCTTGGCGCCGTCGGCTACGGCCGTCCGGATGGTCGTGGCACGGTCGTAAGCCGAAATGCCCGTCGTGACGCCCCGCTTGGCTTCGATGGATACGGTGAAGGCCGTCCCGAAACGGGAACGGTTGTCCCGCGCCATGGGCATCAGCCGCAGGCGGTCCGCGTGCTCCTCCGTCAGGGTGAGGCAAATCAGCCCCCGCCCGTGCATAGCCATGAAATTGATGGCCTCGGGGGTTACAAATTCAGCGGCCATGCACAGGTCGCCCTCGTTTTCCCGGTCCTCGTCGTCGACGAGGATGATCATCTTGCCATTGCGGATGTCCTCAATGGCTTCCTTAATAGTACTGACACCCATTGTTCACCTCAAAAAACCGTGTTCCGCCAGAAATTTCCAATCCACACCCGGGCCGTCGCCGCGGTTGTGGAGCATCAGCCGCTCGACATATTTGCCGATGATGTCCGTTTCGATGTTGACCAGGTCGGACACCCTTTTCGTTCCCAGGGTGGTCGCCTGGGCCGTATGGGGAATCATATTAACATGGAAGCGGTTCCGTTCACAACGGTTGACGGTGAGACTGACCCCGTCCACCGCCACGGATCCCTTTTCCACGATATACCTGACCAGCGCTTCCGGGACCTCGAAGGCAAAGAGGATGGACTTGGTCCGGACCGTCTTTTCCGCGATCCGTCCCAGGCCGTCCACGTGTCCCAGCACCAGATGGCCGCCCAGGAAATCCGTCAGCCGCAGGGATTTTTCCAGATTGACCCCCGCCCCGGTCCGCAGTTGCCCCAGATTGGTCCGGGCCAGGGTTTCCGCCGAGACATCGGCGGTGAAACCCCTGGAGATCTTGGCGGTGACGGTGAGGCAGACGCCGTTTACCGCAATGCTGTCCCCGATCCGGACATCGTTCAACGGCAGATCGGTGGCGATGGTCAACGCCGCCTCTTCCCCCTGGCGGGCCAGTTGGGTCATGATGCCCTGGGCCTGGATGATGCCCGTAAACATGGATTTCAGCCTTCCTTCTTTACGTTCAGCAGATCCTTCAGCTCGGCGAGGAAGTCGTTGACATCCCGGAACTGCCGGTAAACGGAGGCAAACCGGACGTAGGCCACCGTATCGAGATGGTGCAGTTCTTCCATGACCTTCTCCCCGATGGTCGCCGAGGGGATTTCCTTACCCAGACTTTCCTGGCAGGACCGCTCCACCTTGTCCACTACCGCGTCGATCTCGTCGATGCTGACCGGCCGCTTCTCCAGGGCCTTGATCAGGCCGTTGCGGATCTTCATGCGGTCGAAGGGTTCCCGCCGGCCGTCTTTCTTCACCACCATGGGCAGGACGTCCTCGACGACCTCGTAAGTCGTGAAGCGCTTGTTGCAACCCAGGCACTCGCGGCGCCGCCGGATGGCGTTCCCGTCCTTGCTGATCCGGGAATCGATGACGCGGTTCTCGCCGTGATGACAGAAAGGGCATTTCATATCAGTCGCACTCCCACGCCGGCCTCCGCCAGGATGTCCTCCGCCAGGGAGTCCCGGTAGCGATCCCGGATGATCACCGACCGGATGCCGGCATTGATGATCATCTTCGCGCAGATCACGCAGGGATGATTGGTGCAGTAAAGCACCGCATCCTTGACGCTCACCCCGTGGAGGGCCGCCTGAATGATGGCGTTCTGTTCCGCATGGAGCCCCCGGCAAAGCTCATGACGCTCTCCGGAGGGAATCTGCTGCTGTTCCCGGAGGCATCCCAGCTCGAGACAGTGGCGCAGCCCCTTGGGGGCGCCGTTGTAGCCTGTTGCCAGGACGCGGCGGTCTCCCACCAGGACGGCCCCGACCTGGCGGCGCCGGCAGGTGGAGCGCCGGGCCACCAGCGCGGCGATATCCATGAAATATTCATCCCAGGAGGGGCGTTGCTCCAAGATGTTGCCTGCCGTCATATCTCCCGCACCCGTAAATGCAACCGCAGCTCCTGATCCCCTCAGGGGTGCTTATTATCCCCCTTTACAAAATTTTCGTCTCGTCCGCCCGCCTTGGCTTCCGGTGCTTTCTCTCCGTTGGGGATATGGGTAAACACCGGCATGTCGATGCCAGAGCGTTCGGTGACGGCCTCAGTCCCGGAAGCCGGAATTTTTCAGCCGTTCCGGATAGAGCGGGAACCGGGTGCAGAGGTCGGCGACGCTTTCCCGGACCTCACGGATCCTTTCCTCGTTCTTTATATCCTTCAGAATCATGGCAATGAAACCGGCGATGGTCCGCATCTCTTCCTCTTTCATGCCCCGGGTGGTCAGCGCCGGTGTTCCCAGCCGGATCCCGCTGGTGATCTGGGGCCCCCGGGTGTCGAAGGGGATGCCGTTCTTGTTGACGGTGATTCCCGCCTGATCCAGTGCCTCCTGGGCGTCTTTGCCCGTTATGCCCTGGTCGGTGAGGTCCACGAGCATGAGATGATTGTCCGTCCCTCCGGAAACGAGACGGAATCCTGCGGCCGTAAGGGCGGCGGCCAGGGCCTGGGCGTTCTTTACGATCTGTGCCTGATAAATCTTGAAATCCTCCGTCAGGGCTTCCTGGAAGGCCACCGCCTTGGCGGCGATGACGTGCATCAGCGGGCCGCCCTGCATCCCCGGGAAGACGCGGCTGTTGATCACGGCGGCCCGATCCTGACGGCACATGATCAAACCGCCCCGGGGCCCCCGCAGGGTCTTGTGGGTGGTCGAGGTTACGAATTCGCAGACCGGAATGGGGGAGGGGTGGAGTCCCGTGGCGACGAGACCGGCGATGTGGGCGATGTCGGCCATGACGGCGGCGCCCACCATATCGGCGATCTGCCGGAATTTTTCGAAATCGATGGTCCGGGGGTAGGCGCTGGCGCCCACGACGATCAGTTTGGGCCGGTGTTTTTTCGCCTGATCCTCCACCTCGTTGAAATCGATGGTTTCGGTGTCCCGGGAGACGCCGTAGGCCACGACATTGTAGAGCCGGCCGGAGAAATTGGCGGGACTGCCGTGGGAAAGATGGCCGCCGTGGGAGAGATTCATGCCCAGGATCGTGTCTCCGGGTTGCAGTGCGGCGAAATAAACCCCCATGTTGGCCTGGGTTCCCGAATGGGGCTGGACGTTGACATGGTCGGCGCCGAAGAGCTGCTTGCACCGTTCGATCGCCAGGGCTTCCACGACATCCACATATTCGCAGCCGCCGTAGTAGCGCTTGGCCGGGTAGCCTTCGGCATACTTGTTGGTCATGATGCATCCCTGGGCCTCGAGGACCGCTTCGCTTACGAAGTTTTCCGAGGCGATCATCTCCAGCTTGCCGGCCTGACGCCGCGTTTCCTCCCAAATGGCCCTGGCCACCTGCGGATCGATCTTGAGTAGTGATGACATGGATTCCCTTCCCTCCTGTGTTATTTCTTTCTGAAAAGTCCGGCCTCGATAGCCTTGATTTTATCTAAGCGGCGTTGGTGTCTTCCTCCCTCGAAGGGGGTGGCCAGCCAGGTCCTGACGATCTTCCTGGCCGTCGCGGCATCCGTCCGGCGACCCGCCAGAATCAGGATGTTGCTGTCGTTATGCTGGCGGCTCAGCCGCGCCATTTCCTCGTCGAGGCTCAGGACGGCCCGGATTCCCGGGAACTTGTTGGCCGTTATGGCCATGCCGGCGCCGGAACCACAGATCAGAATGCCCCGGGGGTAGTTGCCGGCGGCAACCTCCCCGGCCACGGGAGCGGCGTAATCGGTGTAGTCCACGGGCTGTTCGCTGTCGGTTCCCCGGTCGGTGACACCCCAGCCCTCCTCCTTAAGAAAGGCTTTGACGTCTTCCTTGAGGGAGAAACCGGCATGATCGGCGCCCATGATGATCGTTTCCATCATTCCTGAAATTTCTTGAAGATTATGACGGCGTTGGCGCCGCCGAAACCGAAGGTGTTCGACATGGCTGTCCGGATTTCCCTTTTTCTGGCGGTGTGGGGAACCAGATCCAGGGAAGCGGATGCCGGATCGGGATTTTCCAGATTGATGGTCGGGGGAACGATGCCTTCCTCGATCGCCTTGACGGCGAAGATGGCCTCCATGCCCCCGGCGGCGCCCAGGAGATGACCCGTCATGGATTTGGTGGAGGAAACCAGCATTCGTTCCGCATGCGCTCCGAAAACCGTGCGGATGGCTTCGATTTCGTAGCTGTCGTTCAGGGGCGTGGAAGTACCGTGGGCATTGATGTAATCGATGTCCCCGGGCTGCAGGCCCGCATCCGCCAGGGCGGCGGTCATGCACCGGACCGCTCCCTCGTGTCCGGGCGGCGGGGCAGCCATATGGAAGGCGTCGCTGGTGATCCCGTAGCCCGCCACCTCGGCGTAGACCCTGGCCCCCCGCTGCCGAGCATGATGATATTCCTCCAGCATCACCAGGCCGCATCCTTCCGACAGGACAAAACCGTCCCTTCCCAGGTCAAAGGGCCGGCTGGCCCCGGCCGGGTCATCGTTACGGGTGGAAAGGGCCCGCATGACATTGAAGCCCCCGATGGCCAGGGAACAGACCGCGGCTTCCGTTCCGCCCGCCACCATGGCGTCGGCGTGACCCCAGGCGATCAGGCGAAAGGCGTCGCCGATGGCGTAGGTGCCGGCGGCGCAGGCCGTGACGGGGCAGTTGATGGGACCTTTCAGTCCGTAGCGAATGGAAACGTGGCCCGCGGCCAGGTTGGCCAGGGCGGACGGGACGGCAAAAGGGGAGATGCGCCGGGGTCCGGCGTTCAGGAGATTCTCTTTTTCTTTTTCAAGGGTGGCCAGGCCGCCGATGGCCGAGCCGATGACCACGCCCGCCCGTTCCGCACCGGCGGTGTTGCTGCCGCCGCCGATGAAGGCGGCGTCCTCCATGAGCATGTCGGCGGCCGCCAGGGCATAGATGATAAAATCGTCGTAGCGGCGCAGCTCTTTCTTGTTGACGTGGGCCAGGGGGTCAAAGCCTTTTATTTCCCCGGCGATCCTGGTGTCATGGGCGGAACAGTCGAACTTCGTGATGGGCCCAACTCCGGAACGGCCAGCGCAGACGCTTTTCCATGCCTCCCGGGCGGAATTTCCCACGGGACTTACGGCCCCGAGGCCAGTGATCAATACGCGTCTTTTCAATGACCGACTCCCGGCGCGGCAACGCTGACGGCGCTACTTAACGCCCTTGCTTTTCAGGAAGTCAATGACATCCTGGATCGTGCGGATCTTTTCCAGTTCCTCATCGGCAATCTGGATGCCGAAATTTTCTTCCATTTCCATAATGAGTTCGACAATATCCAGGGAATCCGCCCCGAGATCATCGACAAAGGAAGCCTCAGGAACGCATTCCTCCTTGGTGACCCCCAGCTGTTCCATGATGATATCTATGACCTTTTCCTCAAGTGTCATATTCTGTTCCTCCTGAAGATAGTGGTGATGATTCCAGTTAGTGTTCAAGGTGCCGTAACGCCGGATAAGCCTCCTGTCAAGGCCGGATAACCCGTATCGCCGTCCCTCCGGGCCGGCGGGTGGCGCCGGCTTCCTGTGAGCGGCTTTCCCTGTCTCCCGCTGCCGGGAGAAAGACAATATAGGTCCCGAAAGCTGCCGTCAAGATGGTTACGCTGTCTTTTCCAGGGGGATTATCTCCCGGCCCTTGTATGTGCCGCAGTTTGGACAGGCGCGATGGGGCATCTTTTTCTCCCCGCACTGGGGGCAAAGGGAGATGGCCGGCGCACTGAGGAAATCGTGCGATCTTCTTTTGTTTCTCCTGGTTCGGGAATGTCTTTTTACTGGGTTTGGCATGGCTTCTTTCCTCTTTTTATTGATTTATTATTTTAAGACCGGTTAAATTTCTTCAACACCGCCAGACGTTCGTCCCCGGCCTTCTCCGGACAGGAACAGGCGCCCAGGTTGAGATTGGCGCCGCACTGGGGGCACAGGCCCCGGCAATCATCACGGCAGAGGACTTTCATGGGGATCTGCAGAACGATCTGTTCGTAAATCAGGGGATCGCAGTCGATGATTTCTCCATCGTAAACCCCGTATTCAAGGTCTTCTTCCGTCAATTCCACCTCTTCCCTTCTGTCCTCTGCCGCGGGCATGAGGGTATAGCGGAAAGGGACGTTGACCGGCAGCTCCGCCTGCTCCAGGCAACGGGAACAGGCCGTGCGGATCACCGTTGCCACCGTGCCGTTGAGAAAAGCCGTTTGCTCCAGCCTCCTGATTTGGCAGACCACCTGCACATCGTCCAGGGTGAAATCGTCGGCGCCGGCACCGCCGAAGAGAGTGGGCAGCCAGCTCCGGTCTTTGGTCTCCCTGATCTCCAGGCCTTCCTCGGGAATGGAGTTGATATTGATTTTCATCTCAAAAATCCACCATGGCACTGACGATGAACCGCTTTCATCTTCTTTGGGCCGGGCTGGTGAGACTGGCGGTGTCCCGCTGCCGCTCTTTCCGTCCCGCCTGACGGCGTAATCCCCTTGGTGCCGCTGCCGGTGCCGAATTGCGGGGTTCAATAAAGTGGTGAAGTAAATTATAAAATGATCGCGATGTCAAGGATAATTTATGGAAATGATGCTTGACAAATATGGGAGGCCAAACCTATAAGACGGCAGCGCCTTGTTTCCCGGCGATGCCGGCCCGGCATGGCCTGCGGCGGTTTGCAGTCCTGTTGCGACCGCACTTGGCGCCATTTATCGGAAGGTTGGTGACTAATGGACCAGAACAAGGAAGTGAGGACAAGATTCGCCCCGTCGCCCACGGGGTATCTGCATATCGGCGGCGCCAGGACCGCCCTTTTCAACTGGCTTTATGCCCGCCATCACGGGGGAAGATTCGTGCTGCGCATCGAAGACACGGATCAATTGCGCTCCACGGAGGAATCCACCCGGGCGATCCTCGATGCCATGACCTGGCTGGGTTTAACCTGGGACGAGGGCCCCTTTTACCAGGCCCAGCGGGTGGAGATTCATCGGGAGCTGGTGGAAAAGCTCATCGACGAAAAGAAGGCGTACTACTGCACCTGTACCCCCGAAGAGCTGGAAGAAAAGCGAAAGGAGGCCCTCCGCACCGGCCGGAAGCCGAAATACGACGGCACCTGCCGCGACAGAGGTTTGAAGAGATCGGAGGAATCCGTGGTGCGTTTCCGGTGCCCCGATTATGGTACGACCATCGTCCGGGACCTGGTGAAGGGTACGATCAGCTTCAATAATGACGAGCTTGACGACCTGGTCATCGAGAGGGCGGACGGTTATCCGACCTACAATTTCGCCGTCGTCGTGGACGACGCCCAGATGGGCATTACCCATGTCATCCGGGGGGATGATCATGTCAACAACACCCCCCGCCAAATCCTCCTCTATGAGGCCCTCGGTTATGAAGTTCCTCTTTTCGGTCATGTGCCCATGATCCTGGGTTCCGACAAGACCAGATTGAGCAAGCGCCATGGCGCCACGTCGGTGATGGCATATCAGGAGATGGGTTTTCTTCCGGAGGCCCTGGTGAACTATCTGGTCCGGTTGGGGTGGTCCCACGGCGATCAGGAGATCTTTTCCATGGCGGAGTTGATCGAGCTCTTCGATCTGGACGCGGTGGGAAAGTCAGCGGCGATCTTCAATCCCGAGAAACTCCTCTGGCTGAACGCCCACTATATCAAGCAGTATCCAATGGAGAGACTGATCGCCGCCGTGAAGCCCTTCTGGGCGGCCAGGGGATTCGATGTGTCGGATGAGGCTTTCCTTGCCCAGGTGGCGGGGGACCTGCGGAGCAGGTCCAAAACCGTCGCGGAATTAGCCGAGGCAGGGCAGTTTTACTTCACCGATGATGTGACTTATGATCCGGGAGCGGCGGCAAAATTTCTGACGCCCGAGGTGGCCGTCCATCTCCGGGAGATCGCCCGGGAGCTGCCCCTTGTTGCCGACTATTCAAAAGAAGGCATCGAAATTTTCCTGCGCCGGTTCACCGAAGCGAGAAACGTAAAACTCAAGGTCATCGCCCAGCCCCTGCGCGTCGCCCTGACGGGTAAGACCGTGAGCCCCGGCATCGACGAAGTGATGATCTCCCTCGGCAGGGAACGGGTCATTAAAAGGCTGGAAGATGCCCTGGCACTAATCGCCGCCAGGTCGGTCGCCTGAAATACGGGTGGATGGGCCTGCCACGGACTCGCTGATACCCCATTCCAGGTCTCCATTTTCGCCTTGACTTTTATGGGATTATTGAATAGATATTCCCTCCTGCGCGAACGGTTCTTGGTGATCACTTCTTGGCAGGAGACAAAGCAGCAGACCCGCGTGTCGCGGTCCGAATTATTTTGTCGGGTCGCTAATAAGAAATCGTGGTCCCATCGTCTAGTGGTTAGGACGCTGGCCTCTCACGCCGGAAACCGGGGT
>DAOTJR010000043.1:0-17580 GCA_035448805.1 Syntrophales bacterium | reverse complement strand
GGGGGCGACGGCCAAGATCCGGGCGTTGGGGCCGGCGCACAAGCTGGTGAAGAAACTTTAGGAAGAAAAGATGTTTCGCCTCGCTTTTTTATTGACACGTTTCACTCGAAAATTCGTGCATATGTTATTGATCTACAACGGTTTATCATTAACGGAGACACTGCGGAGCGCGTCCACAATTTTCATCATGCTTTGTGACGGCACGCCGTCATGTGGGTTTCATGTGAGGGATCTGTAGAGAACCGGGGCACCATGGCGATGAAAAATATCATTCTGGGCACGGCGGGCCATATCGACCACGGCAAGACGGCCTTTGTCCGGGCCTTGACGGGGATCGAATGCGACCGTTTGGAGGAAGAGAAGCGGCGGGGGATCACCATCGTCCTGGGGTATGCCCACTTCAACCTCCCTTCGGGGATCAAGGTGGGGATCGTGGATGTCCCGGGCCACGAGCGCTTTGTCAACCGCATGGTT
The DNA here is from genome assembly GCA_035448805.1 of Syntrophales bacterium. Classification (GTDB taxonomy): domain Bacteria; phylum Desulfobacterota; class Syntrophia; order Syntrophales; family UBA8958; genus UBA8958. Next base: position 17,106 of record DAOTJR010000043.1, on the reverse strand, counting down.
GCCGGGGCGGCGGGCATCGATGTCGTGGCCCTTCTCGTCGCCGCCGACGAGGGGATAAAGCCTCAGACCCGGGAACATCTCTATATCTGTGAAATCCTCGGGATCAAGAAGGGCATCGTTGTCCTGAACAAGAAGGATCTGGCCGATGAGGAATTGCTGTTCCTGCAGATGGACGATATTGCCGCCCTGACGGCGGAGACCTTCCTCGCCGACGCGCCGATCATCCCCGTATCCTCCGTGACCGGTGAAGGTCTGTCGGAGTTTGTCGCCGCTCTGGATAGAATCGCCGGGGATATCGTCGAAAAACCGGTGGGAAAGCCCTTTCGTCTCCCCGTGGATGCCGTGGTTTCCATAACCGGTTTCGGGGCCGTGGTTCGGGGGACGGCGATTTCCGGGTGTATCGTTCCGGGCGAGGAGGTGGTCGTGCTGCCGGCGGGATACAGGTCGCGGATTCGGGGACTCCAGAATCACGGGCAGGACGTAACGGAAGGGCGGGCGGGGGAGCGGTTGGCCATCAATCTGGCGGATATCAAAACGGATGAACTGGAGCGGGGTATGGTCGTCGTCCGCCCCGGCACCTTTGCGTCATCAACACGCATTCTTGTGGAGTTTCACTATCTTCCCTACAACAAAAAGCCCTTGAAACCGACAGTACACGGTCAGTTCCATGCCTTGGCCGCCAAGGTGAACGCCCGGATGGAACTGTGGGGGGAGGAAAAACTCCTTCCCGGGGGGAAGGCCGCGGCGGTGGTGACTACGGCCCGTCCCATCGCCGTCGCCGCGGGCGATCCCTTCGTCATGCGCGGTTACGGCATGTTCACCACCATCGGCGGCGGCCGCATCCTCTATCCGCTGTTGCCCGAAGAAGGCGATTTCTTTCTCGGCAATGAAGCACTCCGCATATTGACCGGTGACAATCTCAAAGAAAAGATCGATCTCTGCCTAAGAGAGCGGGGCGAAAAGGGGATCGCCCGGACCGACCTGTGCGGCGTCTTCAACGAGAGTGGTGACCGGATAGATAAATGCGTCCTGGCACTCAGGAAAGACGACGCCCTTTATGAGGACGGCGGCGGCAGACTCTATGCGCGTGAACCGGTTCTGGCTTTGCGGCAGGAAATCGGCGCGACCCTTACCGCTTATCACCGCCGCAATTATCTCCGCTGGGGGATGGGAAGGGAAGAGCTTTTCCGGAAAACCAAGTCTTCTCAGGAACTTTTTCAACTGGTCCTGAACATGATGCTCCAGGAGGGGCGGATAGAAACGACGGGCGAGCTCGTGAAAGTGAAGGATTTCAATGTCACCGGTCAGGACGACGTCAATATTCTCTTTTCACGGATAGAGGATATGTATCGTCAATACGGTCTTCAGCCCGATACCCCGGCGGCGGGGGCGGAGGGTCTTAAGGTGGATAAAAAGAAATTTCAGGAGGTCCTGGACTCCCTTACCCGCTCCGGCCGTCTCGTCAGAATCGGCGCGGATCACTATCTGCACCCCGAACATCTGGAGCGGGTGCGGGCCGCCCTGGAGGAGTTCTTCGCGCACCATGACCTGCTGACGCCCCCTGATGTCCGGGAGCTTTTCGACATTTCCCGCAAATACATTATTCCCCTTTTGGAATACTTCGACGGGATAAAATTCACCGTCCGTACGCCCGAAGGGAGAAAGAAGTTCATCGGCGGTCGTTCCCGATAGACAAGTTGTCGCGGATCAAGATGCGGCTTGCGCCTGTACGGCGGTCCCTCGACAGGTCCGGCGCTTACGTAAGGTCCGCATCCGTAGTGATTAAGCGCGCCCTATCGCCCTTTATATCCCTCCCCATAGGACAAAAACCGAGTCCCTCCGGCAAATATACCGACCCGGATAAGCTCTCTGTTCCCACCTCATAATCAGCCGCACCCTGATTGCTGAAAATCGCTCCCGGGATTATCTTAGGGCCGAAAGAAAGAGAGAAGGAGAAACAAAGACCATGACAACAACCATCGGCACCCAGAGAATAGAATTCCGTCCCGGGAGAGATTTTCTCGGCAAGACCATAGAAAGAAACAGGACCGGCCGTTACCATCCGGCAGGTCTCAAGAGATCGTAAACCCAAGCCGGACAAATTCAGGAGGCAAAGATCATGAGAAACACAGGAGCCAAAGACAAAGATAAATTCGCAAAAAAGGCAAGCCGGAACTGGAATGATCCCATGAGTACCCCGATGGACAATATGTTCGTGCCGCCGGCACCGTAAGCGACAGGAACAAAAAACAATTTTTGCAATAAGAGAGGAGAAACGACCATGAAGAAGACAGGAGCCAAAAAAGAGGAAAGATTCGCCAAGAAGGCGGGCAGGACCTGGCTGGACCCCATGTGCACGCCGATTGAAACCAGGTAGATCCGGAACAGGTAACAAAAGATCTGAATCAAGCTTAAAGAGAGAGGAGGCAAGGATCATGAAGAAGGACAAGAAGGCATACAAGGGTTGGGTGGACCCGATGGCGACGCCTTATCAATACAAGAAAGGCTGATCGCCGGTTAAGGATAAAAGACTTTTCCCGGCGGCAGGGTCGGGCGAGAGAGAGACGGTAACGGATAAGATAATATGAATACCCGCCTCTCTCGACGTAAGGGCGGAGTCGAAGAGACTCCGCCCTTACTTTTTCTTGAAAGGACCGGATGACTCACCATTTCAATTCTCGATACCTCCCATCACAAAATAAATATTCGCGCTTGACGGCTTTCCTGAACGCATGTTTCATTCTTTGAGAATGTCCCTTGACAGTTCACGGCTGAAGGTCATGAGCAGAATCTGCTGATAATCGGAGTAACCATGTTTCCAAATTTTCACCTGCTGCGGCCGTCAATCCCAAAAATATCCTTGACCCCAAGGAAAAGCTTTGCCTATATCTCTGTCGCTTTCGCTGTGTCCGTTGTTGCGGGAAGATCGCTCAAGCGCCGCCGTGGTGAGGCGACGGCGGTTTCCTGATCATACCGGCAGCAGGGTCGTGCCGCTACGGCCGGCGGTGCCGGCCTCTCGATGCCGGACGGGCTGTTTTACCAACCGATTACTGTTCCATCATGAAAACAGGAAGATCCCGATGATCACTCTGAAAGACAAGCTGTCGCACCTTACCTACCGCCAGGCCTGCCGGTATCTGGGAGCGGAAGGGGAGCGGCTGATCCGGCAGGGGGGGCGCTTTGAGATCGACATCGCGGCACAGGTCGCAATGAGTAACGATCTTTTCCGCCTCCAGGTGGATGGTGCCGAGGTGGAGATCGCCCTCACCCCGGAGAGAAAGGACCGGCTGCGGTATCGCTGCCGGTCCTGTGGCGAGGTATGCGTCCATGTGGCTGCCGCCTTCTCCCTGATTCTGGAGGAGAAGATGGCCCTCGGGCTGGCGGCCCCGCCGCCGGAGCGGATCCCCATCGAAAGCCTCAGCGAGGAGGAACTCGTCGGGAAGGCCATCAAGGAGAGATCGGAACGGGCGGCAAAGGAGATCATGGATGTCCGGCCCGTGGACGAGGCGGAGCTATGGACGGATTATCTCGTCACCAGCCGGGCCACGGGCAAGACCTACCGCGTCGCCCTCCGGGGCTGGGAGCGGGGCGAATCCTACTGCACCTGCCCGGATTTCCGGAAAAACACCCTGGGGACCTGCAAGCATATCCTCCACGTCATTTCCCGGGCACAGGCCCGTTGCGGCCCGGAGCATGCGGCGGTTCCCTATCGCCCCCGGGAGATCGCCGTTTATCTGTCCTACGGTGAAAAACTGGAATTGCGGGTCCTTGTCCCGGAAGACCTGCCCCCGTCCCTGCAGGGGCTTGTCGCCCCCATCGCCGGCCGGCCCGTGGGGGATATCCATGACCTGCTGAACCGTATCCGGGAACTGGACGCCCGCGCTTGCGATGTCCGCATCTACCCCGACGCCGAAGAGTATATCCAGCAGACTCTCTACCGCCAACGCGTGGACGAGCGGATAGGGGAGATTAGAAAGGACCCGGCGAATCATCCCCTCCGGACGACCCTCCTGAAGATCCCCCTCCTGCCTTACCAGTTGGACGGCATCGCCTTTGCCGCCGGACGGGGACGGGCGATCCTGGCGGACGACATGGGCCTCGGCAAGACCATTCAGGGGATCGGCATGGCGGAGTTGCTGGCCCGGGATACGGATATCTCCCGGGTGCTCGTCATCTGCCCCGCCTCCCTCAAGACCCAGTGGCGTCTGGAAATCGAGCGGGCGACCGACCGCACCTGCCGCCTCGTTTTGGGGAGCGCCGCCGAACGGGCGAGCCAGTACGGCGAGCCGGCCTTCTTCACCATCTGCAACTATGAGCAGGTCCTCCGGGACTTCAAGCTGATCGAGCGGATTTCCTGGGACCTCATCATCCTCGACGAGGGGCAGCGGATCAAGAACTGGGAGGCGAAGACCAGCCGGATCATCAAATCGCTCCGGTCGCCCTTTGCCCTGGTCCTCTCCGGAACCCCTCTGGAAAACCGCCTGGAGGAACTCTTCACTGTCGCCGGGTTTATCGACGAGCGCCGTCTCGGTCCCGCCTTCCGCTTCTTCAACCGCTACCGCGTCACCGACGAGCGGGGCCGGGTTCTGGGTTACAAAAACCTGGACGAACTGCGGGAAAGGCTAAAACCCATGCTCCTGCGCCGCCGCCGCCGGGATGTCCTGCAAGAATTGCCGTCCCGGACCACGGAGATCCTCCGCATCCCCCCGACGGATGAGCAACTGGAGCTCCACAACGCTCACCGCCAGCTCATCAGCCTCATCCTCCGGAAGCGCTACCTGACGGAGATGGACATCCTCCGTCTGCAGAAGGCCCTTTTGGCCTGTCGAATGGCGGCGAACAGCACCTTTCTCGTGGACAAGCAACCTCCCGGCCATTCCAGCAAGCTGGCGGAACTGGAAGGGCTCATCGACCAGCTCTTTGCCGAGGAGGAACGCAAGGCCGTCCTCTTTTCAGAATGGACGACGATGCTCAACCTCATCGAACCGATTCTGAAGGCCCGGGGCCTGGAATATGTGCGCCTGGACGGTTCGGTGCCCCAGAAACAGCGCCAGCAGTTGGTCCACCGCTTCCAGAAGGAGGAGGACTGCCGCCTGTTTCTCACCACCAACGCCGGGGCGACGGGCCTGAACCTCCAGGCTGCCGATACGATTCTCAATGTGGACCTGCCCTGGAACCCGGCGATTCTCGAACAGCGGATCAGCCGCGCCCATCGCATGGGGCAGAAGCGGCCCGTCCAGGTCTTTCTCCTCGTCACGGAAGGGACCCTGGAGGAGAGCCTTCTGAACACCCTGTCGGCGAAACACGAGCTTGCCCTGGCCGTCCTCGATCCGGACTCCCAGCTTACGGCCGTCAATCTGGCGAGCGGCATGGAGGAGCTGAAGAACCGCCTGGAACTCCTTTTAGGGATCAAGCCGCCGGCGCCTGTTGACGAAAGCGCCCGGGAGGAGGCGGAACGACAGGCCGGGGAGTTGCGGCGGAGGGAGCGGATCGCCGCGGCGGGCGGCCAGTTGCTCGGCGCCGCCTTCGCGTTTCTGGGGGAGATCTTTCCGGGCAAGGAAGAGACGCCGGAGAGCCTCCGGATGGCCGATGCCTTCCGGGAGCAGCTTTTCCAGTGTCTGGAAAAAGGTGCTGACGGCAGTCTCCGGATGACCGTCACCCTGCCCGACGAAACGGCGCTGAACAATCTGGCCCGGTCCCTGGCCAGGATCGCCGCCGGCGGGCGATGAAATTAAGGAGGACTGCCCGGCTATGGAAGCCCTGACCCTGACCATGGCCAATGAACTGGCCGCCGTGGGGGCGGTGCAGGCCGCCGCCGCGGCCTATTGCCGCGCCGGCGGGGTGGGGGAGGAGGCCGTCGCCCAGACGGAGCTCGTTATCGAAGAGGTCCTCGCCGCCATCGTGGCCCACGAGTACCTGCCCGGGCAAAAGGCGTGGATCTCCCTGACCATTTCCCTGACCGACGATGTACTGACGCTCCTCGTTCGTTTCCGGGGCATCCCCCTCGACGTGGAGCAGTTGCTGCGGTGGGAAAAGGCGCCCCCCCTGGAGATCATCGCCGAGGAAGACAACGGTCTGAATCTCCGCCTGATCAACTGGTTCAGCGACGAGATCGAGTACCGCAACCGGGGCTGGCAGGGACAGGAGATCGGCATCCGGCGCCGAATCGCCGGGGAGGCGGGGAAAGGGGCGCCGGCGGCGCGGGAAGAAACCGGAAGTGAGGAGAGCCGTCAGGAGAAACTCCGGCGGGAAAAGACGCCGGCCGCCGCCGCAGGGCCCTTGCGAATCGGCGTCCGGCGGATGCGCCCCGACGAGGCGGCGGCGGTCTCCCGGCTGGCCTATTTCGCTTACGGCTATACCTATTTCAAAGAGTATCTCTACTCACCCGAAGAGGTCCTCAGGCGCAACGAGGACGGACGGCTCGTGAGCTATGTGGCCGTCAACGAGGAGGACGGCGTCGTCCTGGGGCACCTGGCCGGGATTCCCGACGATTTGTCGGGCATGACGGAGCTGGGGATAGGTTTCGTGAGCCCCTTATACCGCCAAAGCGGCGCTTTCCAACTCCTCGCCGATGCCATTTCTGCGGATTTGGGAAAACAGGGGGCTCCCGGAACCTTCGGGACCGCCGTGACCTCCCATCCCTACAGTCAGCGGACCGTCATCCCCCTGGGATGGAAGGAGACGGCCCTCTTCGTCTCCCGGCTCCTGGCCCTGTCATTTCAGGCCATCACCGACCGGGAAACCCCTCGGGAGTCCCTGATGTACATGATCCGGATGTTCGCTTCCCCGCCCCGGCGGCCCTATTACGCCCCGGAGCGGCATCGCGCCATGATCGCCGCCATCGCCGCCCATGCCGGCCTGACCGTTTCCTTTGCCGACCTTCCAACGGCGGCCGGTTCGATGGAATCCGGGACCGGTGAGGCGGATGCGCCGGGAAAACCCGGTGAGCCGGCAACGCCGGTTGATCCGGGCGGGATCTCCGAGCTGGAGGAAAAGACCGACGCCAATCTAACGGCCCATATCGTCCTGCGCCGCTATGGCGACGACGCCATTCCCCCGCTCCGGGCGGTGGTGCGCCGGTACTGCCTGGACCGCCTGGAGACCCTCTACCTCTATCTCCCCCTCTGGGACCCGGCGACGGCCCATTTTTGTCCCCGCTGCGAGGAGCTGGGCTTCTTTTTTGCCGGCCTCAAGCCGGGAAGCGCCGGGACGGACTGGCTGGTCCTCCAGTACCTGAACAACCAGCGGTACGACTACGGGCGGCTTCAGGCGGCGACCCCCTTCGGGCGGGCGATCATCGATTATGTCCGGGACTGTGACCCCGACGCCGCCAAGGCGTAAGGAAAGACGTAAGGGAACGCCGGACGGGTTTCCCCCCAAGATAAAAAGTTCCTTCCCGAGGACATAGTTTTGTTCACAAAAGGTTTTGTCCTTTCTCTTGTTGTTTCACTCGCAAATGCGTGGATATGTTGTTGATCTGAAACGGTTTATAATTCACAAGGCCGTTGCGGACGCGGCGGGGCGCGTCCCGCAATTTTCATCCTGTTTTGCGACGGCAGGGCGTCATGCGGGTTTCTTTGATAATTACTGACCTGCCGGGATGAACTTTTCCGATACGTAGATGATCAGCTCCGGGGCAGGCAGTTCCCGAAGCGAAAGGGCGTTTTTCCACTGCTTTTCCAATTCGACGACTCTTACGGCCCTGCTGCTTTGGCTGTGGAAATAGTATCGCTTGCGCTTCAGATCTGATGAAGTGGTCCACGCCGTCGAATCCCGGAACTGATCTGTTTACAAATTGTATTAGCTCAGGATGATCTTGACAAGGTCGCACCGATTGCCTATAAGGCCGACAGTATGGGAGAGGATGCTGTATCCGATAAGAGATATGATGTCGATTTGTCTAATGTTCTTCACGCCGCTGATCTGAGGTGCCCTTAGAGAACCCGGGTGGTTCTCAGGTGATGCCGGCCTGCCTTCTTCACGTCCCTGACCGGGTTGCCCGCCGGGGTCATGCCGAAGGGAAGACGGCATGGCGCCCGGAGGAAAGAACCTTGGCCAAAGAAACAATTTCCCTAAACATCGAATAAAAAGAACTCAGGAGGAAAACGTATGGAAATGACCGTTGACGCCCGGGGTCTGGCCTGTCCGCAACCCGTCATTATGGCAAAAAAGGCCATCGAGGAAAATGAACGGATAACCGTTCTGGTGGACAATGCTATGGCCGTGGAGAACATCCGCCGCCTGGCCGTGAAACTCGCATGTGGTTTTTCCTCCCGGGAGCGGGAGGGGGAGGTGTGGGAGCTCTCCCTGGTCAGGACGGGACCCCTTGCGGAGACGACGGATGCTACAGCCGCTCCCGCCGCTTCCGCCGCCGATGACGATTATCTTTCCTGCCGTATCCCGCCCGGAAAGGACGCCGGTCCCCTGGTGGTCGTTCTGTCCGACAACCACATGGGCCGGGGCGACGATACCCTGGGCGACATCCTGATCCGCAGTTTCATCCATACCCTCCTGCAGCTCAAGCCGCTGCCGGCGACGATCATCTGTTACAACGCCGGGATCAAGCTGGCCGTCAAAGGTTCGGCGGTTCTGGACGACCTCCGGGAGCTCGCCGCGGCCGGGGTGAATATCCTCGTTTGCGGCACCTGTGCGAATTATTTTGACCTCGGCGGTGAGGTGGCCGTGGGGCAGATCTCCAATATGTACGACATCGCCGAAACCATGGCCGGAGCGGGGAGGCTCGTGCGTCCCTGATGAAGCGGGATGATTATCTGGTATTCCTCTTTCCCTCTGTCAGTCATGCCCTAAAGGCGGAAAAGATCCTGAGAACGGCGGGTATTGACCACAAGCTGATTCCCGTGCCCCGTCATATCAGTTCGGACTGCGGTGTCTGCCTGCGGCTTGCTCCGGGGCAGCGCGACGCCGTGGCAAAACTTCTAAAGGGGCGGGTGGATTGGGAAGCCGAGGCACCCCTGTCGCCCCAGGGATGAGGCCGGGGCGCACCGGGGCTACGTGTATTGAATAAATATCAATAATGAAGACATCGCGAGTTTTGTCTTCTTCGGTCCGGGAGCGGGCGGCGGCTTTTAACCTGCACGGCGCCGGGCAAATAAAAGGGGAACAACAATGACAGCAACAGGATCGGAAAGACCGGCCGTCTATTTCGACAACGCCGCCACCTCCTGGCCGAAACCGGCGGCGACGACGGCGGCCATGGTGGAATATGCCGAACGGATCGGCGGCAGCCCGGGGCGTTCCGGACATCATCGTTCCCTGGCGGCGGGCCGGATCATTCTGGAAGCACGGGAGGCCCTGGCGGAGCTCTTCGGCATCGACGACGCCCTCCGGATCGTTTTCACCAAGAACGCCACCGAGGCCTTGAACATCGCCCTCCTGGGGCTGCTCAAGCCCGGCGATCATGTGATCGCCTCAAGCATGGAACACAATTCCGTCATGCGACCCCTGCGCTATCTGGAATCCCTGGGGATAGGGCTATCCATCATCCCCTGCGACGGCTTCGGACTTCTTGATCCCGACGATTGCCGGGCCGCCATCGGGTCCCGCACCCGTCTCCTCGTCGCCACCCACGCCTCGAACGTGACGGGCACGATCCAGCCCGTGACGGCCCTGGGTAGGATCGCCCGGGAACATGGTCTCCTTTTCTGTGTGGATGCCGCCCAGACGGCGGGGGCCCTGCCCATCGACGTTGCGGGAATGGGGATCGATCTCCTGGCCTTTTCCGGCCACAAATCCCTCTTCGGCCCCCAGGGGACCGGCGGGCTGTATATCGGCCCCGGCCTGGAGGGCCTGATGCGACCCCTCATGTTCGGGGGTACGGGGAGCCGTTCGGAACATGAGGCCCAGCCGGATTTCCTTCCCGACAAGTTCGAGTCGGGGACGCCCAACACCATCGGTCTGGCGGGGTTGGGTGCGGGGGTGCGTTTCGTTGCGGCGGCGGGTCCGGAAAATATCCGCCGCCGGGAAGCAGGGCTTACGGCCCGCTTTCTAACCGGTCTTGCCGCCGTGCCCGGGATAGAGGTTTACGGACCCACCGATGCCGCCGGCCGGACGGCGGTGGTCTCCTTCAACATCGCCGGGGTTTCCCCTGCCGAGGCCGCCCTTGCCTTCGACGAGCGTTTCGGCATCCTCTGCCGTCCCGGGCTGCACTGTGCCCCGGCGGCCCACCGCACCATCGGAACCTTTCCCCGGGGAACGATCCGCTTCGGCTTCGGTTATTTCAACCGGGAAGAGGAGATCGACCTGGCCCTGACGGCGATCGAAAGCATGGCCACGGGCTGAAAACAGTTACCTGCGGCGCCCACGGCCTTCCAGGCGGCGGTATGGAGCCTGTTCTCCATGGTGCGGGTCTTCAGACCTTTGGCGTCGCCGGGAAACCTTACCGCCTGTTTGGAGTTGGTCAGGTTCCGAAAACCGTTTTCCCGGAAGGCCAGACCCTTTAGATCGGCCTTGTCGAGATCTTCCAGGAGTCTGTCACCTATGGGGCCGTCCAGGACTTTATCGACATGACGGTAATCCCGAAAGAGAAAGGGCAGATCGAGAATACCCATGGAGGGGCTGATCCCGCCGATGGTCCCTGTGGAGCCACATAAAAAACTATCCTTCCCTGCTGGACGGCCTCCAGGAGTTCCCGCTCTCCTTTGGCGAGCTGACCGTCGGGATAGATGGCGATTTCGATGCGGCCCTTGCTTTTTTCCTTTACCAGGGCGGCGAAACGGGCCGCGCTCTGATTATAGGTGTGATCCAGGGGTGTCATCGAGGCCAATTTGAAGATCTTCTTGGCATCTCCGTTCGGGATCGTCTGTTCCTTGCTGCCGCCGAAACCGGTCAGGAACAGGACCGATACAGCCAGAAAAAGCAGAAAAACGATTTTCTTCTACATGGTATTTCCTCCTCTTTTTACTCGAAAATGCGTGCATATGTTATTGATCTACAAGGGTTTATCATTAACGGAGCCGCTGCGGACACTGCGGAGCGCGTCCCGCCATTTTCATCCTGCCTTGTGACGGCGTGCCGTCATGGGGGGTTCATTCAGTCGGCCGTGCATATCATCTTTCCCTTGTTCATGACCTGCTTCCTACCGGGAATGAATAAACGGCCCCGGGATCGGCCTGGAGATTCTCACGGGACAGTTTTCTCCCATGATAAAGGCGACAGCTGATAAAGGCGACGGCCTGCTCGTCCAGGAAATGGGGCCGGGCATAGAGCCGCGTCCGGCGGTTATGGCCATGTAAAGCGGAGAGCTGTGATGGTAAGGCGCAGACAAGGTATCTTTATTCAGTGAAGATTTTCGCCGTGATAAATCAACTTGAAATAAATGCCGGGATCGGGTAAGGGAACATCGTCTAAGTGGGAGAAGGAGGGGGAATCTTTTTTCCAAGGAGACGATATGCACACATACAAGCTGGACAAACCGGACAACCTGGTGGATTTGCTGGAGGAGAGCGTTGCCAGGTATCCCGACAACCTCCTGTTCGGCACCAAAAACCAACAGAAGATGTACGAATGGATCACTTACCGTGATTTCGGCAGGCGGGTGGACAACCTCCGCGGCGGCCTGGCGCAATTGGGGGTGACCAAGGGCGATGCCGTGGGGATCATCGCCAACAACCGCGTCGAATGGGCGGAGGCCTCCTTTGCGACCTATGGTCTGGGCGGGCGTTACGTTCCCATGTACGAAGCGGAGCTCCTCCATGTCTGGAAGTACATCGTCAAGGACAGCGGGGTGAAGGTCCTCTTCGTCGCCAATCCGGCCGTCTATGAAAAGGTGAAGGATTTCCCCAAGGACATTCCGACCCTGGAGAGGATCTTCATCATCGACGGTGCGGGAGAAAATACCATGGCGGCGGTGGAGAAACTGGGGGCCGCCCATCCGGTTCCCTCTCTCCGTCCCGATCCCGACGACATCGCCGGGCTGATCTACACCTCGGGAACCACCGGCGATCCGAAAGGGGTCCTGCTGTCCCACGGCAATCTCACCAGCAACACCCTGGCGGGGATCAAAAAGTATCCGGAACTCAATGAAAAGGCACGCACGCTGGCCATTCTCCCCTGGGCCCATTCCTACGGCCAGACGGCGGAACTGCATGCCGTCATCAGGATGGGGGCCTCCATGGGCCTGGCGGAGAGCCCGGCGACGATCGCGGGCGACCTGGCGCTGGTGAAGCCGAACTGGCTGGTGGCCGTGCCCCGGGTCTTCAACCGGATCTACGACGGCCTTCTGAAAAAGATGGAGGAGACCGGGGGGCTGGCCAAGACCCTCTTCGATATGGGGGTGGCCGCGGCAAAGAAGAAAAGGGAACTGGCGGCACAGGGCAAGACCTGTATGTTGACGAACCTGAAATTCAAGATCGCCGACAAGGTGGTGTTCGCCAAAGTCCGGGAGAAAATGGGCGGGCGGCTCATGGGCTGCATGAGCGGCAGCGCCGCCATGAACCCCGACATCGCCCAGTTTTTCTTCGATATCGGGATCCCGATCTATGATTGCTACGGGATGACGGAGACCTCTCCCGCCATCGCCATGAACGCCTCTTACGCCTACCGGCTGGGGAGCGTCGGCCAGGCCATCGACAAGGTCAAGATCGTCATCGACTCCTCCGTGGTCCAGGAAGGGGCCACCGACGGCGAGATCGTGGTTTATGGCCCCAATGTGATGAAGGGCTATCACAACAAGCCGGAGCAGACCCGGGAGGTCATGACCGCCGACGGGGGCATCCGCACCGGCGACCGGGGCCGTCTCGACCAGGACGGGTACCTCTACATCACCGGGCGAATCAAGGAACAGTTCAAGCTGGAAAACGGGAAGTTCGTCTTCCCCGCCGCCATGGAAGAGGATATCTGCCTCCATCCCTATGTGCAGAACGCCGTGGTTTACGGAGAGAACCGGCCCTACACGATCTGTCTCGTCGTCCCCGATTTCGTCGCCGTGGAGGCCTATGCGGAGAAGAACCATCTCCCCAGGGATATGGATATGCTCATGGAACGGGAGGAGATCAGATTCATGATCGGCAACGGGATCACGGAGCTGCTGAAGAAAAAGTACGGCGGTTACGAGATTCCCAAGAAGTTCGTCTTTCTCAAGGAAAACTTCACCTTGGAAAACGGCCTCCTGACCCAGACGATGAAGCTCAAGCGCCGGGTGGTGGTGGAGAAGTACCGCGCGCTGATCGAGGCCCAGTACGGCAAAAAGTGAACCGGCAGACAGGCGCGGAGGCGGGGCGGGGTAAGGCGCCGCCTCCGCGTTCGGCCGTTCGTCCCTGTTTGTCGGCAAGCATTTAGAGAGTTAGAAATCCCTTCTCCCCGGTGTCCGGGTCGCCGTATGGTCCGGGGAGAGGTCACTCCTTGAGCTTGTTTTTCTTCTTTTTTTCCCGTTTATGCCGATACATCCGGGAGTCGGCCTCAGAAAGCCATACATCGATCGATAAGGGGGACCGGGGATCGTAGAACACCATTCCGGTACTCATCGACAGGAAGTAGTCCCGGCCGGGTCGGGTGTTATGATTTGCGATCCGGGCCTCCAGACGGTCTTCGATCATGGCGGCGGCAACCGGTTCCGCCTCCATAACCAGGACCGCGAACTCATCACCCCCCATCCGGGCGATGATATCGGCCTTCCGGAATACCTCGCGCAAGATCTGCGCCGTTTCGATCAGCGCTTCATCACCCTTGGCATGCCCCAGGGAGTCGTTGATCGGTTTCATGTCGTCGAGATCTAAATAGACCAGCAGGAGCTGCCTCTCCGACCGTTCCGAGATCCGCAGCTGCTGTTCCACCAGGGTCAGGAACCCCCGGCGGTTATAAAGTCCGGTGAGGGGATCGGTGATGGCAAGCTGCCTTATTTCCTCCTCCATCTCCTTCCTTTCCGTCACATCCAGCATAATACCCCGAAAACCGATCGGGTTTCCCTTGCTGTCTCTGATGAGGGAAACGGAGGTTTCCACATAAATTCTGGCTCCGTCTTTTCTGAAGAGGTTCCAGTCCACATGCTTGGAGGGGATACCCGTTCGATAGACTTCGTTGTAGGCATTAAAAACCTTCCGGGCCGTTTCTTTATCCAAGGACTGGCGGTTGTTCATCCCTTGAAGTTCATCGGCGGTGTAACCGAGCATAACGGCGAGGGCGTTGTTGAAAAAGGTTAAATTTCCCGCCAGATCCACTTCATAGTACCCTTCGGCCATATTTTCCAGGATCGAGCGGTACTTTTCCTTCGCCTCCCGGTGTTCTGCCGTTTCCCGGATTAACTGTTGATTCTTTATCGTCAGTTCCCGTGTTCGTTGCTCTACCAGCTTCTCGAGTTCCCGCTGGGATTTTTCCAGAGCGGCTTCCATCTCCTTACGTTTGGAGATGTCTTTCATCGAGCCTACGATCCCCCGGGGGGCTCCCTGTTCGTCCCGGACAAGGATGGAGTTGATGGAGAAGATGATGGGTCGGCCCTCTTTGCCCCTCATAGCGATCTCGTAATCGGACAATCTTCCGGTTTCCCGGATATGTTCCAATAGCTCTCCGCGCTTGCGCTGGTCGAGATAGAGATCGCTCACGAGGGTGCCGAGCAGCTCCCGGCGCCGGTATCCGGTAATCTTTTCCACGGAAGGGGTGATTTCCAGGATCTTCCCCTCGATATCGACTTCGTAATAAATATCCTGCATGTTTTCGTAAATGTTACGGAATTTTTCCTCGCTGCGGCGCAGGACCTCCAGTTCCTCAAGCTCCTGCCTTCTCAGGCGCTCCAGTTCGTTCAGCCGTCTCCGTAAATCGTTCGTCTCATCCATGCAAAACACCTCGGTTTTGTTGGTTTATCCCCCGGATGCATCCGGGGGCTTTCCGGTGTGATCTCACAGATATGATTTTCATCCCCGATGCTGTATCCTTGCCGCGGGCAGGCGGATACCCGGGGTTTGCCGCTTCCGGGGGGAAGCGTAAAAAAGAGCGGCGGGAGAACGAACTCCCCCGCCGCTCTTGTCAACTATGGGTGTGATGCCTGACCGGGGGGTGGACCGGTAAACCGCCCGCCCGGTTCATGATTGCCCCGGCTTTTCCCCGAAGCACGATCAATAATCATAATCGTCCATGCCGCCGCCCATACCGCCCATGCCGCCCGGAGGCATCGGGGGCATCGCCGGGGCCTTCTTCTTCGGCGCTTCCGCCACCATGGCCTCCGTCGTCAGGAGAAGGGAGGCGACGGAAGTGGCGTTCTGGAGGGCCAGCCGGGTCACCTTGGTGGGATCGATGATGCCGGCCTTCAACATGCTTCCGTACTCGCCCTTGTCGGCGTCGAAACCGTAATCGTCTTTCCCGGCCTTGACCTTCTCCACCACGATGGAGCCTTCAAAGCCCGCGTTGTTGGCGATCTGGCGGAGCGGTTCTTCCAGGGCCCGCTTCACGATGTTCAGGCCGTACTGCTCGTCGTCGGGCAGCGTGGTGCTTTCCAGCGCCTGAAGACTGCGGATGAGGGCCACGCCGCCCCCGGGGACCACGCCTTCTTCCACCGCGGCCCGTGTCGCGTTCAGGGCGTCTTCCACCCGGGCCTTCTTTTCCTTCATCTCGATCTCCGTGGCGGCGCCGACCTTGATGATAGCCACACCGCCGACGATCTTGGCGAGCCTTTCCTGGAGTTTCTCCCGGTCGTAATCGGAGGTCGTTTCCCCCATCTGGGCGCGGATCTGCTTGACCCGGGCCTGGATGTCGGCGCTCTTGCCGGCGCCGTCCACGATCGTGGTGTTGTCCTTGTCGATGGTCACCTGCTTGCACTGGCCCAGATCGGCCAGGGTCAGGTTCTCCAGCTTCACGCCGATGTCCTCGGAAACCACCTTGCCGCCCGTGAGGATGGCGATATCTTCCAGCATGGCCTTGCGGCGGTCACCGAAGCCCGGGGCCTTGACGGCGGCGCACTTGATGGTGCCCCGGAGTTTGTTGACCACCAGGGTGGCCAGGGCCTCACCTTCCAGGTCCTCGGCGATGATCAGGAGGGGTTTGCCCGTCCGGGCGACCTGCTCGAGGATGGGCACCAGATCCTTCATGGTGCTGATCTTCTTTTCGTTGAGCAGCAGGTAGGGATCTTCGAGATGGACTTCCATCTTGTTGGGGTCGGTAACGAAATACGGGGAGATATAGCCCCGGTCGAACTGCATGCCTTCCACGATCTCCAGGGTCGTTTCAATCCCTTTTGCGTCCTGGATGGTGATGACGCCTTCCTTGCCCACCTTGTCCATGGCCTCGGAGATGATCTCCCCGATGCTGAAATCGTTGTTGGCGGAGATGGCGCCGACCTGGGTGATTTCCTTCTTGTCCTTGACGGTCTTGGAGAGCTTCTTCAGCTCTTCCGTGACGAGGGCCACGCCCTTGTCCACCCCCCGCTTCAGGGACATGGGGTTCATGCCCGCCGCCACCAGCTTCGATCCTTCACGATAGATGGCCTGGGCCAGGATGGTGGCGGTGGTGGTGCCGTCGCCGGCGAGATCGGAAGTGCGGGCGGCGACTTCCTTCACCATCTGGGCTCCCATGTTCTCGAATTTATTTTCCAGTTCGACCTCCTTGGCGACGGTAACGCCGTCCTTGGTGACGGTCGGGGCGCCCCACTTCTTCTCGATGACCACATTGCGGCCCCGGGGGCCCAGGGTGACCTTGACGGCGTCCGCCAGGGTATCCACGCCCTTCATGATCCGTTCCCGGGCCAGGGTGTCGTATTTAATCTCTTTGGCTGCCATATTTTTTTCTCCCTCCTGTTATGATTCCAAAACGCCGAGAATATCGTCCGCTCTCATCATGAGATGTTCCACGCCGTCGATCTTGATCTCCGTGCCGGCATAACGGCCGAACAGCACCCGGTCCCCTTCCTTGACCTCCATGGGGATGCGCTGGCCGTCCTTGCCCATCTTTCCCGGTCCGACCGCGACCAGCCTGCCCTCGATGGGCTTCTCCTTGGCCGTATCGGGAATAATTATGCCGCCGGCGGTTTTCTGCTCGCTTTCCTGGCGGATGACGAGTACCTGATCGTGCAACGGTCTAATTTTCATAGGCCATACCTCCTATTATAAAAAAAATTTGAATTGCCTGTTGGATAAATTGCTGAAATCTCAGCAAATAAAACTA
>DAOTJR010000042.1:0-19343 GCA_035448805.1 Syntrophales bacterium | reverse complement strand
AGCGGAGGCTGAGGAGCTTCCGGGCAATAACGACCCGCTGGATCTCGTTGGTCCCTTCGTAAATCTGGCAGATCTTGGCATCGCGCATATGACGTTCCGCCGGATACTCCTTGCAGTATCCATAACCGCCGAAGATCTGAACGCATTCGATGGCGGCCTTCATCGCCACATCGGAGGCGTACATCTTGGCCATGGCCGATTCCTTCTCGTAATCCAGGTGATTGTCTTCCAACCAGGCGGCCCGGAGGAGAAGGAGTTCCGCCGCATCGAGTTCCGTGGCCATATCGGCCAGCTTGAATTGAATGGCCTGGAAGGTCGCGATGGGTTTCCCGAACTGGACCCTTTCCTTGGCATAATCCAGCGCGTCTTCCAGGGCGGCCCTGCCGATGCCGCAGGCCTGGGAACCGATGCCGATGCGACCGCAGTCCAGCCCCATCAACATCTGCTTGAACCCCTGGCCTTCCCTACCCAACAGGTTGGCCGCCGGCACTTCCGCATCCTCGAAGACCAACTCAGCCGTCCCGGAGGCCAGAATGCCCATCTTCTCCTCGATTTTACCGATTGAAAAGCCGGGGGTATTCTTCAGATCGACAATCAGGTTGATGACGGCCTTGTAGCCCCTGCTCGCATCGGTCGTCGCCGCCAGGACGCAATAACGGGCCACATTGCCGTTGGTGATGAAACGCTTGGTGCCGTTGACAATGAACTTGTCCCCTTTGAGCTCCGCCTTGCAGGCCAGGGAGCCCGCATCGGAACCGGCGCCGGCCTCTGTCAGGGCGTAACAACCTTCGACCTTGCCACTCGCGACCGGGGTGAGGTACTTCAGTTTCTGCTCTTCCGTCCCGAAGGTATTCACGGGGAATCCATAAAGGGAGTTGTTCACGGAGACGATGACGCCGCAGCTGGCACAGGCCTTGGAAATGGCGATCATCGCGTGGACATAGGTGACGTTGTCCATGCCGGCGCCGCCGTATTCCGTGGGAATGGCCACGCCCATTACGCCCATCTCCCCAAGGGCCCGGCATATTTCCTCGGGATGACGATGGGTACGATCCAGTTCCGCGGCGATGGGTTTGATCCTGGATTCGGCAAATTTGGTTACCTGATCCTTTACCATCTGTTGTTCTTCCGTCAGTCCAAAATTCATCCTCGGTACCCCCCGTTAAATTGAAGAAAAAAGGTATTTGATTGCCGATATATATGTATAACCCGATTCCGACGGTCTGCCGACTTTCCCAGACCGGTTTCTCAACCATCCGGATTCGCAGAGCTTTTCCCGGCGCGCCAAGATATCGCCTCCGACAGGGGGAGTATAGGGGGGCTGTTTTCTCGTGTCAATGGTTATATGCATGGAAAACCATGGACGGCGATACCTTTGGGCGGGGAAGGAGGATTGGCGGTGGTCCTTGTCGAGCCGCCCGTTTCCCTTGCGGTTGAGGGCCCCGGCGGCAAGACCTTTTCAGGCGCCGAATTTCTCCAGACGTTTGGCGTGGGCCAGGGCCTGCGCCATAAGATACATCATCGGCATACGGCCCAGACCACCGCGGATACAGTCTCTTTCCGCGAAATATGCGACCATGTCGGGACGGCAGGTGGGCGCGGACAGGATGACCGGCACGGGATGCCAGGAATGGGACGCCAGCACCGCCGGTGTGGAATGATCACCCGTTACGACCAGGACGTCGGGTTGCAGATCCGTAATCCGGGGCAACAGGGCGTCCAGCTCTTCGATAACGGCCACCTTGCCGTCGAAATTGCCGTCCTCGCCCCGGGAATCGGTGGCTTTGACATGGACGAAGAAAAAGTCATAATCACGGTAATGCTCGCGCAGCAGGCTGATCTCTTCCGCAACCGTTTCGGTATGGCGGGCGATGTTCATCCCCAACAGGCGGGCGATGCCGCGATACATGGGGTAGCTGGCAATGGCCAGGGCATTGAGGAGGTACCGGTCTTTCAGGGATGGATATTTACGATATTTTGCATAACCCCGCAGGAGCATCATGTTGGCCTTCGGCTCTGCGGAAAGGACTTCTCGGGCGCGATCGATAACGCTGCTGAGGACGGCCTCCGTGTATTTGGCTTCGGGAACCAGCGCCTGGGGGAACAAGGGCGCCCTGCCCGTATGTTGAGGATCTGTTTCCTGTATTTCCTCGGCAAGACCATCCCCCCGCAGTACAAGGACGGCCCGGTGCTCCTTCACCGACTGGAAGATGACCTCCACATCGCCATCGGAGGGAATGTTATCCTGCAGCTTTTTACATATGCGGCGGTTAGTCTCGTTGTCAATGCGTCCCGCCCGCCGGTCCACGATCATCCCGTCGCTGTTCATCGTGGCGAAGTTGATGCGGATCAGGAGGTCCTTTTCCGTCATGGGGAAGTCAATTCCCGCCCCTTCCAGAATGCCGCGGCCGATATTGTTCTTTACCGGGTCATATCCGAAAAGGGCGAAGTGGGCGGGACCGCTCCCCGGAGTAATCCCGTAGCCGACGGGGTCAAGGAGGCCGCAAACCCCCTTCCTGGCCAGGGCATCCAGATTGGGTGTCTGGGCCGTCTCCAGTTCGGTCATTCCCTCCGGACCAGGGAGACCGCCGAGACCATCCATGATGATAAATACAATCTTTGTCGTGTTGGGGATAACCAGGGTGTCGATCAATTCGGGATGCATAATAATTACTACTCTCTATGTAATCAGCCGGAGCGGAATTTAATTCCGCTCCGGCCTTTTCACACTTTGGTTCTTTCTGCCCTCAGGCAGCTTTTCCACGCCTTACATGAAACTTGCTTCGGGGATGTCGATAGCGGTACGATCGCCGCTCTTCATGGACTTTTCAAAGCCGAAGATATCGGGAACATGATTCATGACATAGAACCTGGCGCTGGCGATTTTGCCCTTGTAGAAATTGGCATCGTAGTGGTCGTCGCCCAGTTCCTTGAGCTTCGCGGCCGCCAGGAGGGCCTGGTCGAGGAGCAGCATACCGCAGTATACCCTGGCCGCCGAATGCAAGGTCCGGGTGGCGAAGAGCTGCTTCATCTGCCTGTCGCCCGTGGTCCAGGCCGCATTCATTTCCACGATATTTTTAAACGCCACCATGGCCTCGGCCATCATGGCAAATTCCGCCGCAAAGGCATCGGTCTTCTTGCCGGCGACAAATTCGTCTATTTCCGCCACCCACTTCTTAAACGGTGCGCCGTCATTCATGGTGAACTTACGCCCCGTAAAATCCTGGGCCTGGATGAAGTTCGTGCCTTCCCAGATGCCGTAGATCACCACATCCCGGTACAGCTCCGCCCCGGCATACTCTTCCATAAAACCGTAACCGCCGTGGCATTGAATCGCCTCCTCGGTCGTACGCCTGGCCATGTCGGATGCATAGGCCTTGCAGATCGGGTTGTTGATGGCGAACATGTCGTCGTAATAGGCCCGCTCCTCCGGTGTGGGGGCATCCATGGACAGGTCGCGGTAGAGATAGGACTTATAAATCAAGGCGCGGCAGGCCTCCATGATGGATTTCTGGAACAGCAGCATGCGGCGGACATCTTCGTGCTCGATGATCCGGACGCTGGGGCCCTTGGGATTGGTGGAATGTTTGCTCTGCACCCGCACCTTCGTATATTCCAGCGCGGCATAATAGGCGGAACTGATGCATCCCAGGGAGAACAAACCGGTATTCAGACGTTCCTCGTTCATATAAGCGAACATCTGCCTCATACCTACGCCTCTGCCGTCCACCACTTCTTTTCCGCCGACCATCCAGCCGTAACAGTTATTGTTTTCGCCCATGGCCAGGGTACAGGTGGAGGAACCGTGAATACCCATTTTATGCTCGATATTCATGGTGGTTACGTCATTCCAGGCCCCCAGGGAACCGTCTTCGTTGACCCAGAACTTGGGTACCAGGAAGAGGGAAATGCCGGCGGTGCCTTCTTTGGCGCCCGGGGTCTTGGCGAGCATCAGGTGAATAATGTTCTCCGCCAGGTCGTGGTCTCCGGAGGTGATGAAGCATTTCGTGCCGGTAAGCTTATACTTGCCGGGAGTATCAGTGGGGAAGGCCTTGCTTTGTATCGCGCCGACCTCGGAGCCTGCGCCCGGCTCAGTCAGGCCCATGGTGCCGCACCACTCACCGGATATCATCTTGGGCAGAAACAATTCCTGCTGCTCCTTGGTGCCGTATTCCTGGAGCACGGTGATGGCGCCCTGAGTCAGACACCAGTACATAACGATCGAAGGTGATGCCCCTGTCTGCATTTCGAGAATCGGCGCATACCAGGTCAGCGGTATTTTGCCTTCGCCGCGGAAACCAAACTGCTGCGCTATCGATGCCTCCTGGACGGCTTTATAGACCTTCTTGAACGAGTCGGGGGTGACAACCGCGTGTTCATTGCCGCCCACATACTTCGCTCCGGGTTCATCGGCATCTTTGTTGGCAGGACACATCAAGTCGCGGCACACTTTATTGTTGACCTCGAGAAAATTATCGATGTCGTCAATCCCATAAAAATCTTTGTAAGCGTCAAGGCTCAAGAGTTTACCCATATCGAGCCATTCTTTGATCTGGAATTTAATGTCGCGCAGTTGATACAACCAGGTATTATGTGCCATTTACAATCCCTCCTAATATTTGTTTGACTGACTGTTTAAGATGCCATCCAGCGTGGTTGCCTCAATTAAATCGATAGCTTCCCATTCCCCCCTATGTTGAAAGGACAACGCCCCCTCTCTCACCGAGAGGGGAGCGTTATTCCCCTTCAACTGTCAACAACCCTTGAAGTTAGGCTTCCTTTTCTCCAGGAACGCCTTCATCCCTTCCTTCTGATCGTCGGTGCTGAAGCACTGGGCGCAGCATTCGACTTCCAGCTTGTTGGCGTTGTCCAGGGCCAGGTCATAGCCGTAGACGATGGCGTGCTTCGCCATCTTCAAGGCGAAACCGGGCAGCCCGGCCAGTTTGGCGGCGAATTTCTTCGTCTCCTCCATGAGCTGGTCCGCCGGAATCACCCTGTTGACCAGACCGATTTCATAGGCCCGCTGGGCATCGAGCTGGCCGCCCCCCATGATGATTTCCTTGGCCCGGCCGACGCCGATGAGACGGGACAGCCGCTGGGTCCCCCCCCAGCCCGGAATCAGGCCGATGAGGATCTCGGGCTGACCGAAACGGGCCTTGTCGGAGGCGAAGCGCATGTCGCAGGCCATGGAGATCTCCGTCCCTCCCCCCAGGGCGAAACCGTTGACGGCGGCGATGGAGGGCTTGGCCATCGTTTCGATGAGGCGCAGGGTGGCATGGCCCAGTTCCATGAATTCCATGGCCTCCTGGGGCCGCATGTTCTGCATCTCCGAGATGTCCGCCCCGGCCACGAAGGCCTTGTCACCGGCGCCGGTAAGGATGATCGCCTTCACGGCGGGGTCGGTCTGGCAGCGCATCGCCGCATCGTAGAGTTCCTTCATCGTCACGGAGTTCATGGCGTTGAGGGCCTTGGGACGGTTGAAGGTGATGGTGGCGACGCCGTCCGCTACTTCAAAAATCAGATTCTGATACTCCATAAACATACCCCCTTTTATCTTAGGCATCCCGAGGGATGCGGATTCCCCCTACTTCTTGCTGTAATCGTAAACGCCCCGGCCGACCTTCCGGCCGACCCAGCCGGCATCGACATACTTCTTCAGCAGCGGCGAGGGACGATACTTGGAGTCGCCGAAACCCTTATAGAGGACATCCATGATGGCCCAGCAGGTGTCGAGACCGATGAGGTCGGCCAGGGCCAGGGGACCCATGGGATGATTCATCCCCAGCATCATGATGTCGTCGATGGCCTTGGGCGTGCCCACGCCTTCCATGAGGGCGCAGAAGGCCTCGTTGATCATGGGCATGAGGATGCGGTTGGAGATGAACCCGGGGAAGTCGTTGCATTCCACCGGCACCTTGCCGAACTGCTTGCTGAGGCTTTCCGTAAGATCATAGGTCTCCTGGGAGGTCGCCAGACCGCGGATGATCTCTACGAGCCTCATGACCGGCACGGGATTCATGAAGTGCATACCGATGACCTTGTCGGCCCGCTTGGTGGCGCCGGCGATGCGGGTGATGGGAATGGACGAGGTGTTCGTGGCCAGGACCACATCGGGCCGGCAGACCTCGTCGAGCTTCCGGAAGATGCCGAGTTTGAGATCTTCCCTTTCCACCGCCGCTTCGACGACGAAATCGGCGTCCTTCATGTCCTCCAGGTTCGTGCTCTTCTTGATCCGGCTCAAGATCTCCGCCTTCTGATCCGCCGTGAGTTTTTCCTTGGCCACCAGCCGGTCGAGGTTCTTCGAGATGGTGTCGAATCCCCGGTCCACGAACTGATCGGCGATGTCGTTCATGATGACGTTCAATCCGCCGGGATAGGCCGCCACCTGGGCGATGCCGTTTCCCATCTGTCCGGCGCCTACGACGCCAAAGGTCTTTACTGCCATGTTCAACCCTCCTTATGAGATAAAAGTTCATGAAGGGGCGGCCCCGTTCAGAGGGCCGCCCCGCTCACACCAACTTAAGTTTAGACCGCTTCGAGGACGATGGACATGCCCTGGCCGCCGCCGATGCACAGGGAGGCGAGTCCGAGGTTCACGCCCTTCTTCTGCATCTGCATCGCCAGGGTATAGGTGATCCGGGCGCCGGTATTGCCGATGGGGTGCCCGATGGAGATCCCGCTGCCGTTGAGATTGCACTTGTCGAGATCAACTTCGAGTTCCTTGATGCAGCCCAGGGCCTGGACGGCGAAGGCCTCGTTGAGCTCGATGAGGCCGATGTCCTTCATGGTGATGCCGAGCTTCTTGAAGACCTTCCGCGTCGCCGGGATGGGACCGAGACCCATGTACGCCGGATCGACGCCGCCGGAGGCGTAGCCCTTGATCTTGGCCAGGGGTTTCAGACCCAGTTCCTTGGCCTTTTCGGCGCTCATGACCACTACCGCCGTGGCGCCGTCGTTGATCCCCGAGGCGTTCCCCGCCGTGACGGTGCCGTCCTTCTTGAAGACCGGGGCCAGTTTGGCCATCTTTTCCAGGGTCGTGTCCATGGGACGCTCGTCCACGGCGAAGACCTTGGGATCGCCCTTGCGCTGGGGGATGACCACCGGGACGATTTCGTCGGCGACGGCGCCGCTGGCGATGGCGGCCCGGGCGCGGCGGTGGCTCTCGTAGGCCAGTTTGTCCTGCTCTTCCCGGGTGATGCCGTACTTCATCCCTATATTCTCCGCCGTGAAGCCCATGTGGTAGCCGTTGAAGATCTCCCAGAGACCGTCATGGACCATCAAGTCCGTGACCTTGCCGAAGGGCATGTTCATCCGGTACCCCCAGCGGGCATCCGCCAGGGCATAGGGGACATTGCTCATGTTTTCCATGCCGCCCGCCACGATGATGTCGGCATCACCGGCGCAGATGGCCTGGGCGGCCATGGCGATGGCCTTCATCCCCGAGGCACAGACCTTCTGGACGGTGAAGACGTTCGTCTCTTCGGGCAGGCCGGCGAAGATCGCCGCCTGACGGGCGGGATTCTGACCGCAACCCGCGTTCAGAACGTTGCCCATGATGACCTCGTCAAAATAGACCGGGGTCAAGGAACTGTCATAGGCGTAGTTCTTCTTCTGGATGTCCGTCATATCGAACTCGCCGAAGATCGAGGGCCGGGCCGACTTGACGAAGTCGTTGATCGCCGGACGGAGCCCCGCCCGCACAATGGCCTCCTTAATGACCAGCCGGCCGAGTTCCACAACCGATACGCCCTTCAGGGACCCGCCGAACTCGCCGACGGCCGTCCGGGCGCCGCTTACAATAACCGCTTCTCTCATATCTACCGCTTCTCCTTTCAAAAAAAGTATACTTGCTGTTGTTATTTATCCACTCTGATCAGCATGGCGTCGCCCTGGGCATGGCCGGAACAGATCCCGCACACGCCGATGCCGCCGCCGCGACGCCGCAGTTCATAGGCCAGGGTCATGAGGATCCGGGCCCCCGTGGCGCCGATGGGATGGCCGTAGGCGATGGCGCTGCCGTTGGGGTTCACCTTCTTGAACATCTCTTCCTTGGACATCCCCAGGATCGTCCGGGCGCTGATGATCGCCACCGCCGCGAAGGCCTCGTTGATCTCGATTACCTCCACATCGGCCACGGTCATATCGTTCTGTTCGAGTACCTTCTTGATGGACAGGCCGGGCACCGTGGCGATGTCCTTCGTCGGCTGGGAGACCTCGGCGTAGTCGAGGATCGTGAAGAGGGGTTTCATTCCCAGTTCCTTGGCCTTTTCGGCGCTCATGAGGAGGCAGACATCGCCGCCGTCGTTGACGCCCGGGGCGTTCCCCGCCGTCACCCCGCCGGGTTCGCCGGTGACGGTGCTTTTGTGATTGAACACCGGCGGCAGTTTCGCCAGGCCTTCCATGGTCGTGGCCGGCCGGGGTCCCTCGTCCTTATCGAAGACGATCGTTTCCTTGCCCTTCTGGATCAACACCGGGAAGATCTCGTCGTCGAGTTTCCCCTCTTTCATGGCCGCCACGGCCCGCATCTGGGACTGGTAGGCCCATTCATCCTGATCCTGACGGGTGAAGCCGAACTCGTCCGCCGTCTCGGAGCCGTGAATGGCCATGTGGCGGTTGTAGAAGGCGTCCCAGAGACCGTCATAGACCATGAGGTCCACCAGACGGCCGTTGGGCAGACCCATCCTGCTTCCCCAGCGCATATCGGGAAGGGAATAAGGGCAGTTGCTCATGCTCTCCTGGCCGCCGGCGATGACGATCTCGGCCCGGCCTGTCTGGATCATCTGGACGGCGAGGTCGACGGTCTTGATCCCGGAGGAACAAACTTTGTTGACCGTGATGGAGGGCACACTCTCGGGCAGCCCCGCCAGGAGGGTCGCCTGGCGGCTGGGCACCTGACCGCACCCCGCGGGTACGACCTGGCCCATGATCACGTAATCCACATCCTCGCCCTTCACCTTGCCGCCGGTCCGGCGCAGGCATTCCTTGATGGCCAGGGCGCCGAGCTGAGGGGCGTCGAAACCTTTCAAGGCGCCGCCGAAGACGCCGTAGGGCGTCCGGCAGGCCTCGACACATACCACCTCTCGCAATCCCTTGAAATTGCTTTTGATCTTCCTGCCCATCCCGGAATAGTCAGGCTTGCGTTCGCCGAATTTGGCAATCGGCGCTCCCTGGTAGTATTCCTTTCTTGTCTTGTCCAGCTTCTGTGGTACCTTTTCCATCTCTTCCTCCTTATCTGCTCTTCACCGGCTTTATTCAGGTTTAAATCAACCCCCCGTTCCGGTGTATTATCCGCTTCGCAGCCCTATGCCCGTCTCCCCGGCAAAGCAACCCCCCGCCAACCGGAATGGAAGG
The DNA here is from genome assembly GCA_035448805.1 of Syntrophales bacterium. GTDB lineage: Bacteria > Desulfobacterota > Syntrophia > Syntrophales > UBA8958 > UBA8958. Next base: position 9,992 of record DAOTJR010000042.1, on the reverse strand, counting down.
GGAAAGGAAGCTTTCCTTCTCCCGCAGCCCGCCCGGGGAAACTCAAGATTGTTTGTTCGCATTGATTAGTGAAAGTTGTCGAGGTGGTTCCGACGCCTCTGGGCCTGCCTGTCCTGCTGGAGGTATGTCGCATCACGGCCGGGTCATCTCCTTCAACTTCAGGGATTTCAAGCGCAAAGACGCTCTAATCTTCGAGGTGATGGCTTGAAATGTATGGATCGGTGAATGGCTGTGCTCGCCTAAACTGCACGTCCACGGCGCTTATATACCTTTCATCCGCCCTTGTCAAGACCAATCCCGATGTTTTTATGGTGGTTTGATCATCCTTGCCCCGTCCCGCCGTGATCATTTCTTGACATCGGGAAAACAAGAATTTAGTGTTTCCGAAAGCGGGATCAAGCCGGCAGCGGCCTGAAAGCGGCAGGTACCTGTCGTGATATAATTGTCAATATTTTTGAGTATATAGAAAGTGCTCATGGCGGTAACGAGCGGAGGGGTTGTGACGCCATGAGCACGGCGCTTTTGAAAGGTGTTTACCGCGGTGACAATAAAAGATGCCTTGCCCGGGCCACGGGATGGTTGTTGAATGAAATCAAGGCTGGACAGAGAGGTCCATACCCTTGGCTTGATGATCGACATCTTCTGCCGGGACCACCACCGGCAGGTGGATCTCTGTTCTTCCTGCCGCGGGCTGCTGTCCTATGCCCGGAAGCGGACCCGGGCCTGCCGTTTCGGCAAGGACAAACCGGTTTGCTCCGCCTGTCCCGTTCACTGCTACCGGACGGAGATGAGGGATCGCATCCGGGAGGTCATGCGTTATTCCGGCCCGCGGATGCTCTCCCGTCATCCTGTCCTGGCGGTTCGGCATCTTCTGGACAAACGGCGCAAAGCGACATGGCCGCCCGCCCAAAAAGAAAAGATCAAGGAGCCCGGATCGCCGGCATGAAACGATCGAAAGAGGAAATCATCGCCGTCCTGGACGAGCTGGCCCTCCTGCTGGAAATGAAGGGAGAGTACCCTTTTAAATCGAGGGCTTACAGCAATGCCGCCCGCAGCCTGGAGGGGTTGGAGGAGGATCTGGAAGCGGTGCTCCGGGAGGGACGGCTGGGAGACATCAAAGGCATCGGCGCCGCTATCGGCAGAAAGATAGAGGAGCTGGCGGCAACGGGGGAACTGCTTTACCACCGGGAACTGAAAGCCGCCATCCCGCCGGGGCATTTCGAGATGCTCAAGATCCCCGGCCTGGGCCCCAAACGGATCAGGTTTCTCTACGACCATCTCGGCATCGCCACCGTGGGGGAATTGGAATATGCCGCCCGGGAAAACCGCCTCATCGACCTGCCGGGCTTCGGCAGGAAATCCCAGGAGAAGATCCTGGGGGGCATTGCCGCTCTGAAGCATTACCGGGAAAGACGACTCTACATCGAGGCGATCGACGAGGCCCGGAGTCTCCGGCAGATCCTCCTGGACCGCCGGGACGTGACGGCCGCCGCCATTGCCGGATCCTTGCGCCGGGGATGCGAGACCGTCAAGGACATCGACCTGCTGGCGGCCACCGGGAACCCCCGGGCCCTGGCCGATGTCTTCGCCTCCCTGCCCGCGGCGGCCGCCGTCATCGCCCGGGGGGACACCAAGGTCAGCATCACCCTCGCCTCGGGAATCAATGCCGATCTCCGCATCGTTTCCCCCCGGGAATATCCCTACGCCCTCCACCACTTCACCGGCAGCCGGGAACACAACACGGCCCTCCGGGGAAGAGCCAGAAGATATGGACTGAAAATGAACGAATACGGTCTGTTCCGGGGCGAGGAGAATCTGCCCTGTAACGGCGAGGAGGAGATCTTCGCCGCCCTGGCGTTGGCCTATATCCCGCCGGAACTGCGGGAGAACCTGGGCGAGATCGAGGCCGCCGCCGCGGGAGAGCTGCCGCGGCTGGTCACCACGGAGGACATCAAGGGCATCCTCCATATCCACACCCGGGCCAGCGACGGGGCGGAGAGCATCGAGGACCTGGCCGCCGAGGCACAACGGCGCGGTTACGCATATATCGGGATCTCCGACCACAGCCGTGCGGCCTATTACGCCGGCGGTCTGACTCCCGAGGAAATCCGCCGGCAGCACCGGGTCATCGACAGGATGAACGAACAGAGCGGGGCGGCGTTTCATATCTTCAAGGGCATTGAAGCGGATATTCTCCCCGACGGCAGTCTGGACTACGATGAGGCAATCCTGGCCTCCTTCGACTTCGTCATCGCCGCCGTCCACTCCCACTTCCAGATGCCCGGGGAGGAGATGACGGAGCGGATCTGCCGGGCCCTGGCCAATCCCTTCACCACCATCCTCGCCCATCCCACGGGACGGCTGCTGCTGGCCAGGGAGCCCTACGCCGTGGACATCGACCGGGTGATCGCCGCCGCCGCCGCACACGGCAAGGTGATCGAGCTCAACGCCAATCCCCAGCGCCTCGATCTCGACTGGCGACACTGCCTGACCGCCAAGCGCAAGGGCGTCAAAATAGCCGTCAATCCCGATCTGCACCACCGGGACGGATTCGATCATCTGGCCCACGGCTTAACCATCTCCCGGAAGGGGTGGCAGGAAAGAGGAGATTGTCTGAACTGCCTCGATACGGTGACGATCGGTACGTTTTTCCGGGAAAGGAAAGGGCGGGTGCGGGCCATAACGTCCGGATAATGAGCGTCTGCCTTTACCACGCCGGCCCGAGATCTTCTCCGGCATCGGACATGAAGACGTCGTTTGCACCGACAGCTGTATCTCAATGGTCGCTCATGACCACCGACTCCCAAGGCGGCGATAACAAAAACAGTGAAATATCCGGATAGGAGGCGATATTATCAGATGAATTTTCATGCCGGTACGGCACCTGAAAACAATGAAATTCTCCCTATCGAACCGCATATATTGCGTAACCCAAGCCCTTTAAGTGTTTGGTATTATTGGCTAAGGCATTAATTTACAACCAGAGGCCTCGTTATGGAACCTGATCTTACCAATCTCCTCGCCTTTTTCATCGGCATCGGGATCAGCGCCGCCTGCGGTTTGCGGATCTTTCTGCCCTTCCTCGGCCTGAGCATCGCCGCCATGCACGGCTTCATCCACCCCGGTCCGGGATTCCAGTGGCTGGGCACCTGGCCGGCCCTCATCGCCTTCGCCACCGCCACAGTCTTTGAAATCGGGGCCTATTACATCCCCTGGCTGGATAACTTCCTCGATACCGTCGCCACCCCCGCCGCCGTGGCAGCCGGGACGATCGCGTCCGTATCCGTCGCCGGGGATCTTCCCCCCTTCCTCAAGTGGTCTCTCGCCCTCATCGCCGGCGGCGGAGTCGCCGGTGTCGTCCAGACCGGCACCACTTTGCTCCGGGGGGCTGCCACGGCAACCACCGGCGGTACGGCCAACTTTCTCCTCACCACGGCGGAGATCTTCGGCTCTGCCTTCTTTACCCTGCTTTCCCTCGCTGTCCCGGTGCTGGCGATTTCCGTCGTCATGGTCCTGGCCGCCTGGATTCTCCGGCGGCTGCTCCGCCCCGACAACAGGCCGAACACCGACAACTGAGACGCCGCTCCGGAGCAAGCTCCCTGTGGCCAAGATACCCTTGACATCCACCTCCTTCCCGCTTATCCTGACTTACAGCGGGTATGATGCCGGCCAGGATAAAGGTATTTTCAAGGAGCAGCCATGGGAACCACTTACAAAACCGGCTGTGTGCTTTGCGCACAGAACTGTGGTCTGGAAATCGAGGTGGAAAACAACCGCATCGTCAAGGTCAAACCGGACCGGGACAATGCGAAAAGCGCAGGTTACTGCTGCCGGAAAGGATTGAGCGTCGCCTATCACCAGCACCATGCCGATCGCCTGCGTTATCCCCTGAGGAAAGTGGGAGACAGTTTTGAGCGCATCTCCTGGGACAGGGCCGTAAGTGAGATAACGACGAAACTCAAAGAGATCATCGGCCGGCACGGCCCTCGTTCCTTTGCCTACCTGGGGGCCAGCATGCAGGGCGGACACTTCGAGGCGGCCTTCGGGATCCGTCTTTTGCGGGGCCTAGGTTCTCAGTATCATTACGGTTCCCTGGCCCAGGAATTCGCCGGCGCCTTCTGGGTCTGCGGACGGGTCTATGGTCGTCAGTACCTTCACGACCAGCCGGACATAGACAACACCGACGTCCTCCTTGTCTTGGGTTGGAACGGGATGCAAAGTCATCAGCTTCCCCAGGCCCCCCGGCGGCTCCGGCGCCTGGCCAAAGATCCCGACAAACTGCTGATCGTCGTGGACCCCCGCCAATCGGAGACCGCCCGGATCGCGGACATCCATCTACCGATCCGCCCCGGTACCGATGCCCTGCTCCTCAAGGCGATGATCGCCCTCATCCTCAACGAAGGCTGGGAAAACAAAGATTATCTGTCAAAACACACCACGGGCTGGGAAACGCTGCCGGATCATTTCGCCGCCTGTGACGTGAAAGCCGCCATCAGAACCTGTCATCTTGATTACGACCGGGTCCGTGAGGTGGCCCGGGCCTTTGCCACCCGCAGATCGTCCCTGCGCTACGATCTGGGTATTTACATGGGTCGCCACAGCGCCCTGAGCTCCTACCTGATCGTGATCCTCCAGGCGATCTGCGGCCGGCTCTGCGTCCCCGGCGGCAATGTCATCCGGGGCCACATGATGCCCCTGGGTTCGCACACGGATGAAAGAGATCCCAGGGTCTGGCGGACTGTAGCCACGAATTCCTTTCCCGTTTGCGGTGTCTTCCCGCCGAATGTCATGCCCGAGGAAATCCTCGCCGATCACCCCGAACGACTCCGGGCCGTACTTGTTGCCGGTGCCAATCCCCTGCGCTCCTATGCCGACACCACCGCTTACGAAAACGCATTCGACCGCCTCGATCTGCTGGTCACGGCGGAAATCGCCATGACGGAAACGGCCGCCCGTTCCCATTACATTCTCCCGTCACGATCCTTTTATGAATCCTGGGACGGCACCTTCTTCCCCATGACCTACCCGGGAATCCATTTTCAAATGCGGCGGCCTCTCATCGTTCCGGACGGTGAGCAGCTGGAACTGGGGGAGATCCATTTACGTCTGGCCGAGGGGCTGGGTTTGATTCCCCCCCTGCCCGAGAGGCTATATCAAGCGGCGAACGAAAGCCGTGCCGCCTTCGCTGCTGCCCTAATGGAGTACGCCCTGACGGAACCTAAAGCAATGAAGGCCATGCCGTTCGTTTTGGGAAAGACCCTGGGCCAAGCCATGGGCTCCGTCCATCTGGCAATGTTGTGGGGGATGTTACAGGTCACACCCAAATCGTTCCGGGAAAACGCCCGGCGGGCCGGCTTCACCCCCGGACCGGAAATGGGCGAAGAAATCTTTCGGCGTATCCTCGACCATCCCGAAGGCATCTGGGTCGGCAAACTCGATCCGGAAAACAACTTTGCCGAAATCAGGACCGCGGACAAGAAAATCAACCTGGACATCCCGGAGCTCCAAGATGAACTCCAGGCCCTGGATGCGGCGAGCGAAGAGGCGGCCTTGATCAGGGACCCCCGATTTCCGTTGATTCTCATGGCGGGACGGCACATGTCCATGAACGCCAACACCCTTTTGCGCGATCCAGCCTGGAATGAGGGCCGGCGGGCCTGTACCCTGGCCATGCATCCCGATGACGCCGCCGCCCTCCAACTTCAGGACGGCCAGCAGGCACGGGTGACCACCGCCGCCGGCAGCGAGGTGATCGAAGTTGAAATCACCGCAACGGCCCATCGGGGACAGGTGGTGATCCCCCACGGCTTCGGCCTGATTTACCAAGGTGTCAAATATGGCGCCAACGTGAACAGACTGACCAAGAATACCCATCGGGACCGGTTTGGAACACCGCTCCACCGGTATGTTCCCTGCCGGGTGGAGGCATGCTGACATCCCCCGCTATGGCCGTTACTTATCCCATCGATCCGGTCCTGCCGGAGATAACGGCCGCTTTTCGAACCAACCCGGTCGTGATCATCCAGGCCCCGCCCGGGGCGGGGAAGACGACCCGGGTGCCGCCGGCGCTCATGGAAGATTTATCTTGCCGGCAGGGAAAGATCGTCATGCTGGAGCCCCGGCGCCTCGCCGCCGTGGCGGCGGCCCGCTGGATGGCCCGGCAGCTTGGCGAGGCCGTGGGGCAAACCGTCGGTTACACGATCCGCTTCGCCAGCCGGATTTCCCCCGCCACCCGTCTGGAGGTGGTCACGGAAGGCATCCTCACCCGCCGCCTGCTGGACGATCCCACCCTGGAAGGGGTATCCCTGGTCATCTTCGACGAGTTTCACGAGCGGAGCCTTCAGGCCGATCTGGCCCTGGCGCTGTGCCTGGATATCCGGCGGGGGCTCCGGGAGGATCTCAAGCTGCTGGTCATGTCGGCGACCCTCGAGACGGAAAGGCTCGCGGCGCTCCTGGGGAACCCGCCGGTGATCGCCTCTCCGGGACAGTCTTTTCCCGTGACGGAACATCATCTGAGCGCCGGGGAACGGGGCCGGGAAAGAACCTGGGAGGAGCGGGTCACCGGCGCCATCGGCCATGCCCTGGCGGAAACGGCCGGGGACATCCTGGTCTTTCTCCCCGGCAGCGGGGAGATCCGCCGGGTCGCCGCCCGGCTTGCCGACTCCCCACCGGCCCGGGAGGGGGGGCTCACCGTTCATCCCCTCTACGGCGATCTCCCCTTTGCCGCTCAGGAAGCGGCGATCATGCCCGGGCGGAAGCGGAAGATCGTCCTGGCGACGAACATCGCCGAAACGAGCCTCACCATCGAGGGGGTCCGGGTGGTAATCGACGGCGGCCTGACCCGCCGTCTCCGGTACGACGCCGCTTCCGGGATGAATCGCCTGGTCACCGTCCGGATCTCTCAGGCGGAGGCGATCCAGCGGCGGGGGCGGGCGGGGCGGGTGGCCCCGGGGGTCTGTTACCGCCTTTACAGTCCCCACGATTTTCAAACCATGACCCCCTATCCCCCGCCGGAGATCCTGATCGCCGACCTGTCCGCTCTTGTCCTGGAGCTGGCGGCCTGGGGAATAAAAGACCCGGCCTCTCTCTCCTGGCTCGATCCGCCGCCGGCCCCCGCCTGGGAAACCGCCCGGGAGCTGCTGGCCACGCTGGGGGCCCTGGACCGCCGCGGCGACATCACCACCGCCGGCCGCGCGCTGGTGCGCCTGCCCCTCCCGCCCCGCCTGGGATGCCTGCTCCTCAGGGCCGCAGAGCGAGGATGTGCGCCACTCGGTGCGGATCTCGCCGCGCTCCTTTCCGAACGGGATATCCGGCGCCGTGCGCCTGCAGACGGGCCGCCCGCGGCCGACGATGCGGATCTCGCCGCGCGTCTGTTTCTTTTTCAGGACTGGCGTCAAAAGCAACGCCGGGACGAAAAGACCGCCCCGGCGGATCCGGCGGCGCTGGCGGCGGTGGACCGGACAGCGGCGCAGCTCCGGAGGCTGGTTGCGGGATCCCTGCCCTCCCCGGCCGTCCTTCCCGGAAAGAAGCCCCGCGGGCCCGCCGCCCGCCGTCACGGACCGGTAAACAACGCCGGCAATGAAAAGCATCAAGAAGGGAAGGAGGAAGCCATCGCCGCGCTGCTCCTCCATGCCTACCCGGACCGGGTGGCCCGACGGCGCGACGGGGAGGGGAACGGCTATCTGCTCTCCGGGGGCCGGGGCGTCCGCCTCCCCGGGGAAAGCGATCTCAAGGGAAGCGCCTATCTCGTCGTTCCCCGCCTCGACGGCCGGGATAAGGCGTCGGGTCTCATCCACCTTGCCGCGGCGGTCACCGAAGAGGTCATCCGGAGGGAACTGGCGGACCGGCTGACCATCCGCCGGCGGGTGGCATGGGACCGGCAGGGGGGAAGGATCCTGGCCCGGGAGGAAGAATGTCTGGGAGCGATTGTCATGGCGGAACGGCCCTTCCCGGTTGCGGACGGGGAGGCGCTTCCCCTGCTCTGCGAGGTGGTGGGAACTCGGGAGGTCCTGCTGGATTTCCGCCCGGAGGTCAGGCAGTTTCAGGGGCGGGTGGCGCTCTTGCGCCGGACCTTTCCCGAAGAGTCCTGGCCCGATCTCTCGGAAGCCGTGCTCCTTAACGACCCGGAGATCTGGCTGGCACCGTGGCTTACCGGCATCCGCACCGCCGCCCAGCTCACCCGCCTCGACCTCCTCCCGGCCCTCCGGGCAACGCTTTCCCCCACCCAGCGCCGCCTCCTGGATGAACGTGCCCCTATCGCCCTCACCGTTCCCAGCGGCCGCCGTCTCCCCCTCGACTACACCGCCGGTCCGGCGCCCGTTCTCGCCGTGAAGCTCCAGGAGATGTTCGGCCTCGCCGCCACCCCCACGGTGGCGGGCGGCCGGGCAACGGTCGTGATCCACCTCCTCTCGCCCGCCGGGCGTCCGGTCCAGATCACGGAAGATCTCCAAGGATTCTGGGAAAGAGGGTATCCCCAGGTAAAAAAGGAATTGCAGGGGCGCTATCCGAAACATCCCTGGCCCGACGACCCCTGGTCCGCCGTGCCCACCGCCCGGACCGGGCGCCGCCGGCAAAATTCCTGAATGCGGACGGACAGGGGGGAAAAATGTCCACCCTGCGGCCGCATTCCGGACGGCCGGTCATCAAGTTGCCTCATCCCGCTGACATTGCTTTTCCGTGGTTTTTTCCTGCAGCCGCATTTGCCGCCGGGTCTGCGCCTCCCGGTGACGCCGCTTCTGGGTTTCCGTCTCCGGGACCAGCGGCGGCAATTCCCGGGGCTTACCCTGACGGTCCAGGGCCACATAGGTGAGATAGGCCGTGGAGGTGTGGAGACGCTGACCCGTGTGGAGATTCTCCGATTCCACGCGGACGCCCACTTCCATGGACGTTCTCCCGACGAAATTGACGCTGGCCCAAAGGGTGACAAAATCCCCTACAAACACGGGATGATAAAAGTCCAGCCGGTCCACCGAGGCCGTCACGGCATTGGCCCGGGCGTGCCGGATGGCCGCCACCCCGGCGGCGGTATCGATGAGCTTCATGATGACACCGCCATGGACGTTTCCCGCCGGATTGGCATCCTGGGGGTTCATCTGTTGCGCCATCACCACTTGTGAATCTCTGACCCTGTGTCCCTCCATCCTTTCCCTCCTTTTCTCTCTTTCCTCATGCCTTGTCACGGGCTGTCTGTCGCCTGTTTGAGGATGTCTTCAAGGTCATGACGTCCACCCATGTCCTTGGCCATGGGGAATCGTACCACCGGTTAATTTCTCTTATAGATCTTATTGATGATTACGTCTAAGAAAATTCCTGCATAGTGAATCATTACGAGGGTTTGGGAATTTAAGTGGTAAAGATTGCCTTTCATTCGGGAAAAACACCCCGGACCGGTATTCACCCGATTCACGCAACCCTGCCGGTTCGTCATGCATCGGCATCCGTCAGTCCGTATGACCGCCGGCTGACAAAGGCCGCCGCCCCGGCTGCCGGAACAAAAAAACCGCCCCCTGACGAAACCGGTTCGTCAGGGGGCTTTTGATCCCGGGATGCAGCCTGAATGGTCAGGGTCCGTATTTCTAAGCGTCAGGAGAGGCCTGGCCTCTTTATGGCGCGATCACGCCTCCCGATACTTTTCTTACCCCACCAGGTTTTTGATGCCTTCGATCACCGGATTGGTGAACAGGGCGATCAGGATCGTGTAGAGGGCGAAAACCCCGGCCACCTCGCCGGTGTACATCTTCTCGTACTTGTGCTTCAGGCTGATGATCACCATGCCGCCCACGATCAGGCAGCCCAGCTGGAAGTAGGGGAAGTTCGCCACACCCGCCGCCGCATACTCGGCCAGGGCGAAGGTCCCGGTGCAAAGAACGACCACAACCGCCGCTACCAAAGTTCCCAATGTCTTTTTCATCTTCTGTGTCCTCCGTTTATTTTTTATTTTTTTTGTTTGTCTCTGTTTGACTTTGTTTAATGCGTAAAGCGTGCCAACCGGG
>DAOTJR010000041.1:0-20698 GCA_035448805.1 Syntrophales bacterium | reverse complement strand
AAAAAATTTGAATTGCCTGTTGGATAAATTGCTGAAATCTCAGCAAATAAAACTACGCGGCCAATATAATCACGATCCGTGGCTTGTCAAGGCGACGGGGAAAAAAAGAGAAAAAGAAAAAAGCCCTTGACAGGCTCCGCGCCGGCGGTTATTATACCCCATAGGGGTATATATGGATGAGAAACGCAAACGGATCCTGGATCGATTAAAGAGGATTGAAGGCCAGTTACGGGGCCTGCAGAGGATGGTGTCCGACGGGGGGGCCTGTGAGGATATCCTTATCCAGGTGGCGGCGGTTACCGCGGCGATGAAGCGGGCCGGCGCCGCCGTCGTGGAGGCGTATATGGAAGAGTGCATGGAAAAGTCGCGCCGGCAGCCGGAGGAAGCCCTGAATGACTTCAGGAAGGCCCTGAGCCGTTATGCGGATCTCGCATAGAGGAGGATGATGATGAGTAAGGAAAGGTTGAGCGGCTTGAGTCGCCGGTCGTTTCTCAAGGTGGCCACCGGAGTGGCCGCGGCGGGTGCCGGTATCACCATTCCGGGAGGAGCAAGGGCGGCCGGCGACAAGCGACTGGCCACCTTGATTGACCTGAGCCTTTGCGACGGCTGTCCGGATCGGGAGGTCCCGGCCTGTGTTTCCGTATGCAAGGAGATCAACAGGGACAAGATTCCCCGGATTGCCGAACCCATTCCCGTGCCCTGGCCGCGGAAGAAGGTCGAGGACTGGTCGAAGAAGCGGGAGGTTTTTGACCGCCTGACCCCTTATAACTTCATCTATGTACACCGGGCGGAGGTCGAAGAGGGAGGCCGGAAAAAAACCGTCTTCGTCCCCCGGCGCTGCATGCACTGCGACCATCCGGCGTGCGCCACGATCTGTCCCTTCTCGGCGAACCACAAATACGAAAACGGGGCGGTGGTCATCGACCAGGAGCTCTGTTTCGGCGGGGCCAAGTGCAAGGCCGTCTGTCCCTGGGAGATCCCCCAGCGACAGTCCGGTGTGGGCATATACCTCCACATCCTGCCCAATCTCGCCGGCAACGGTGTCATGTACAAGTGCGATCTCTGTCAGGAAAGGCTGACGGCAGGCAAACTCCCGGGTTGCATCGAGGCCTGCCCGCGTCAGGCCATGCTTATCGGCCCGCGGAAGCAGATCTATGCCCTGGCGGAGGAAAGGGCCAAGGCAATGCAGGGATATATCTACGGGAAGAAGGAAAACGGCGGGACGGCCACCCTTTACGTATCCCCGGTTTCCTTTGCCGCCCTCAACGGGACGATGAAAAGGCAGCCCGGACGTCCCGATATGAAGGCGGAGGAAAGGAGGATGGCCGAAACGGACAAGATGGGCAAGGCGGTGCTCCAGGCGCCCCTTTATGGCATCGCTGCCGGTGTGGCCGGGGCGTTCCTGTCCCTCTCCCGGCGGAAAGACCGGAGAAAAGGAGGAGCAACAGACCATGAGTGAGAGGATCCTGGCGGAAAAGAACCTCGTGGTTCGTCACAGCCTCATCGAGATCATCGAACACTGGGCGATCGCCCTGTCGGGTCTGGTCCTGCTGGTGACCGGGTTGTTCGAACTGCCCCTGGCCAATCGGTACTATATCACGTCGCTTCCCGGTCTCGGCTGGTCCGGTGACTTCATCAAGTCCCTTTACATCCACTATGCCGCCTCGGTCGTGTTTATCACGGCCGCGGTTTTTCATCTGCTCTATCACGGCATCCGCGGCGAGCGGGGGATGCTGCCCAAACGCGGTGATATCCGGGCTTCCATCCTGGTAATCAAGAGTTTCTTCGGCAAGGGTGAAGAGCCGCCGTTTGAAAAATATCTGCCGGAACAGCGCCTGGCCTATGCGGGGATGGCTTTCATCATCGCCATGCTGATCCTGTCGGGGCTGGTGAAAACCTACAAAAACCTCTATGCCCCCGATATGCCCCTTACCCTGGTGCTCTGGGCGACCTGGATACACAATATCTTTTTCGTCCTCTTTATCCTGGCCCTGATCGCCCATATCGGCGCCCTGGTCCTGAAGCCGAACCGCCCCATGTTCCGGGGAATCTTCACCGGTACGGTGAGCCTCGCCTATGCCCGCCACCGCCATCCCCTGTGGCTTGCCGAGCTGGAGTCGGGATGCGAAGGCGGGAGGAAGGAAGGGTCTCCTGCTGCTTACGGAGCGGCTGAGGCCGGTGACACCGGGGCGGCGACAACCACCCATGAAGATGCTCAAGAGACCTTTGCCGCCGGTGACGTTATCAGGGACGGGACCAAGGAGAAGAACGGGGCATAGTGTCGGCACCGGTCGGCGGGGAGGGATCGGGAGCCGCCGCGGGCAAAAACTGGAGATGAGGCCCATCGCCGCCACGGCCCGCGCCCCCGGTGTTCTTGACAACCGTCGTGTTTTCCTATAAAGGTTTCCCGGCAAATAAAACTCACCGGGAGGAGAGAAGATGGTATTAAGCAGCTCTGCGGAGAAACTGAAAAAGATGATCGACAAGGCGATCGAGGATCACGAGATTACGATTCTGGAATATGAAAAAATCCTTCATCTCGCCAGTGAAGACAACAAGATCGACGCCCAGGAACGGGCGTTGTTGCAGACCCTGCAGGATCTCATTGAAAGCGGGGCGGTGAAGAGGGTGCAGGACAGAAGATAACAAGAGCGAACAACTTCATAAATACGTGTCCTGATCAACTGCCGTTTGAGAAAGGGGAGGGAAGGACAGGGCTATCCACCGGGGGAGATCATCACTTGATCTCCCCTTCTTTTTACCGTCGGTTCTTGGGAAAGGCGTGGCCCCCTTTTGTGCCGGGATGGGGATGTGATTTATTTTCTTCGCCTGTTTCGCCCGGCCTTGGGCGTTGACACCTCTTTCGAATTGAGATAAACGCAGCGTCTAAATCAACGGGCAAGGAACCATACCGCCAATGAAAAAGATTCAACGGGTCTTAGTTGCCAACCGGGGTGAGATTGCCTTACGGATCATCAGGACGGTCCGGGACATGAATCTCGAAGCCATCGCCATCTATGAAAAACCGGACCGTGATGCCTATTTCCACCGTTTTGCCAACCGGGTCATCCAGATCGGCGAAGTGCCGATGCGGGGATATCTGGATATCGAAAGGATCGTCACCGCGGCAGTGAACAGCGGCGCCGATGCCGTTCACCCCGGTTACGGTTTCCTGGCGGAGAACGCCGATTTTGCCGAGGCCTGCGGCCAAGCCGGGTTAATCTTCATCGGGCCGCCGCCGGCGGTGATCCGTGACCTGGGCAACAAGGTTTTTGCCCGCCGGCTGATGCAGGAGGCCGGCATCCCCGTTGTTCCTGGAACGGAAAGCCTGCCGCCCGGCCGGGAAGGCGTGACGGCGGCGGCGGCTTTCGGGGACCGGGCCGGGTATCCCATCATCCTCAAGGCGACGGCGGGTGGTGGAGGCCGGGGGGTCAGAAGGATAGACAACGAGCGGGAATTGAAGCTGAATATGGCGGCGGCGAGGGCGGAGGCCCTGGCGGCCTTTCACGATGATCGTCTTTATGCGGAAAAATATATCGAGGCCCCCCGCCATGTGGAGGTGCAAATCATGGCGGACCATTACGGACACGTCGTCCATCTGGGGACCAGAGACTGTTCGATCCAGCGACGGCATCAGAAACTGCTGGAGATCGCCCCGGCCGATCTGCCCGGACCGGTTATCGACAACCTGCACCAGGCGGCAGTGAAGGCGGCGAAGGTTGCCGGGTATGTCAATGCGGGGACCGTTGAGTTTCTGGTCGATTCCCGGACCAATGAATTCTGGTTCATGGAGGTGAATACCCGCCTCCAGGTGGAACACACGGTCACGGAAATGATCACCGGTGAGGATCTGGTGCAGGAACAGATCCGTATCGCCGAAGGGCGTCCCCTTCAGATACGGCAGGAGGAGGTCCGGCTCCATGGTATCGCCATCGAGGTGCGCATCAATGCGGAAGATCCGAAGAACAATTTCCTTCCCGAAGGGGGAAAACTCGTCGAGGTTTACCATCCGCCCGGAGGTACGGGAATCCGGGTGGACGGCAATGTCTATAAGGGTTACGTAGTCCCGTCCGTCTATGATTCCCTGCTGGCGAAACTGATCGTCTGGGGTTATGAATGGGAGCAGACGGTCAATCGCCTCCAGCGCGCGCTGAAGGATTTCACCATTGTCTGGCCGAAAACAACCATCCCCCTTTATCTGGCCATCTGCGAGGAAACCGATTTTCGGAACCGGAAATTCGATACCGGTTATCTGGACACCCATCCGGATATCTTCAAATATCCCGATGCGGAGAATTACGTTTTTGAGGAAGCGGTTTACAATGTGATGCTTACCCCATACGAGGGGATGGAAGGTCAGTCTGAGGAAGAGCAGGCCAGAAATCGGCGTCCGGGATGGTGGATGAGCAAACGCACCCTTACAGTCCGGGAGATAGAGGAACTGAAGAAGGAAGGGATTTTCAAGTCGGCCATCAAAGGCAAGGTCACGGATATCCGTGTGGAAGTCGGTGACGAGGTTATGGTGGGCGACGTCCTCTTGGATCTGGAGGCCATGAAGATGCATACCCACGTCATTTGTGAAGTGGACGGCCGGGTGGCCGACATCCTCATTGAACCCGGTGATGCCGTGGATGTAGGCGATACGCTGGTAATGGTGACTGCAAACCGGTAGAAGAAGACGGGAGGCTACAGAGAACCCCGCCGGTAATGCAAAACCGCGGGGAGCGGGGATCTCTGTAACCTCCCGCCTTTAATAATCGCTGTTCAGTTGTCTTCACCTTCCGGCAGACGATTTGACTTCTTGGCCTGCCGGTCCTGGTCCCGATAAAGCTTTCCTTTCATCCGAACCGTTTTTTCCGTGCCTCCTTCTTTCGTTTCCATATTCTGCCTCCTCTCGTATCTGTTTGATACCATTGTAGGGATATGGATCTTTTTTGGAATCGGCGCCGGTCCGAATATGCCTTGGGAAGGATGCTGAGGGAGGCATCATCCCGGCAGCCATGGTAATATGGGATTTTGTCCGATAGTCCTTCAGTCCGCCGTTTCAATGATGAGGAGAACGTCGTCCGCTTCTACCTCATCGTTTTCCTTGACCCTGATCTCCGTTATAGTCCCTGTGGCCGGGGCGTAGATGGGGTTTTCCATCTTCATCGATTCCATCTTCAAGACCTCGTCGTCTTCACTGATTGCTTCCCCGGAGCGGACGAGAATTTTCATGATCTTTCCGGGTATGGGGGATACCAATTCTACCTTCACACTTTCGGCCTCCTTGCTTTTAAAGATTCACGCTTCCATATAGGTAAATATGCCGCCTGTGTCAATAATAAAGCGGGGAGGGGCCGGAGGCAAAACCGTTGTCAAAAATGAGGTCGAGGTCGCCGGGGGCGGTTTGGGGGTTTGCCGCCGGTAGGACGGCGACTGCTCCGGGAACGGGACTTTTTTTCCGGGTAGAGGGCCTCCGGTTTGGTGAGCAACTCGTCTTCCGGCTCGATACAGGTAAGTTTCCGGCCCATGAATTCCTCGATGGGGGCGATATAGAAGGCGTCGCCCTCGTCGGCGAAACTTACGGCGGTGCCGCTGGCTCCCGCCCGGCCCGTGCGGCCGATGCGGTGCACGTAGTCCTCCGGATCGTGGGGGAGGGTGAAATTAATGACATGATCCATCCCCTCGATATGGATGCCCCGCCCGGCCACGTCCGTGGCGACCAGGACCCTGATCCTGCCGCTCTTGAAATCCTCGAGGCGGCGGATGCGGCTTTTCTGCGGGATGTCGCCGGAGAGCTCCGCACAATTGACGCCATACCTGGTAAGCCGCTCGGCCAGCCGCCGGACTTCGTCCCGGCGGTTACAGAAGACCAGAACCCTTTCCAGCCCCTGCCGGACGATGATGTTGTGCAGCAGATCAAATTTCTGTTCTTCCGTAACGATATAGACGATCTGTTCCACTGTGTCGACGGCCACCTGTTCGGGTTCTATCTCCACCATCACGGGGTCGACGGTCCAGGACGAGGCAAGGCGGATAATGGTCCCGGTAAGGGTGGCGCTGAACATCATGGTCTGGCGTTTTTCCCTGGGGGGGGTACTGTGGATGATCATCCGAACGTCGGGGATGAAACCCATATCGAGCATCCTGTCCGCCTCGTCGATGATCAGGATCTCGATTTTCTTGAGGACGACGTCGCCGCGCCGCTGGAAATCCAGAAGCCTTCCCGGTGTGGCCACGATTATATCCGCAGGTCCGGCGGCAAGCTGCCGGCGCTGCTTCTCGTAATCCATGCCGCCGAATACCGAGACGGTCCTGATGCCGCAATACTTGGCGAGCTCACGGGCCTCGGCGGATATCTGGAGAACCAGCTCCCGTGTCGGGGCGAGAATCAGGACCCGGGGGGTGCCGGGCGTACGCTCTTCCGTATGGGGATGATTCAGCAGCCGGGTGATGACGGTAATGAGAAAGGCCGCGGTTTTTCCGGTTCCGGTTTGGGCCCGGCCGCTGGCGTCCTTGCCCGAAAGGGCGCTGGGCAGGATTTCCGCCTGGATGGGGGTGCAATACCGGAAACCGAGATCGCTGATGGCGTGCAGAAGCGGTGCGGGCAGGTCGAAGTCCTGGAAGCGGGTCTTGCCTGGGGCGACCGGCACCTTGAACTGCCGCGGATCCCACGGATCTTCCGTTACCGTGATTTCTTCGGGCGCGGAGACGGGATCAACGGCTGCCGACCGCTTTTTCCTCCTTCGGGGTGGCCGGCGGCGATGGGGAACCGGGGATGGCGATTCGGCAGAAAAAGGTGTTAATCCTTCGGTAGCGGCCGCGGCCGGCGGGCTCGGGGATGATGGTAATTCTTCCTTCTGGGTGTCTGTTTCATGCATGGCGATCATATCTCTCTACCGGCGGTCCGGGGACCACACGACGGTCAAGTTTAAAAATATGGCGGGATCATAAACCCATCCTGTTCGAGATGGCAAGGATTATTATAGAGGGTGTCGGGAGGATATTATCGTTTGGCTTTTTGTTCCGTGACCGGGTAGACATTATGGAATGGAAGGGAAGCGGCTGCCGATGCCATTGTTAAGGAGATGGCGGCTTGACGATATGGCCTTCCTGGGTTATGTACAATGAACGACGGATCTGTTAGTGGGGGTAATTATATAATGAAAACAGTATGTTGTCATTACCACCCAAGGGGGTGCCTCAGTCGATGCAGTTGCTGGTCGGCGATTCTGATCATCTTGGTGGCCCTGAGTTTTATTGCCGGCTGCGCCACCCCCGCTCCCCGTTTGCAGCCTTCCGGCCTCAACACCGTCTTTGCCGCCAAAGGTGTGATCCCCTTTGAAGATTATATTTCCCAGACCCGGGAGATGATGCTCCGGGCCCGTGTGGACATTCATGACGGCAATCGGGAGTTGGTCCTCCATGCCAACCTGCCCTTTGAACGGCGTCCCGACGAGAAACTCTTTCCGAAGGGAAAAGACGGAAAATACCGTCGGGGCGTCCTGCTCATTCACGGTCTTTCCGATTCGCCGTACATGCTTCAACCCCTGGCCCGTCACTTCCAGAGCCGCGGCTTTATCGTGCGGACGATCCTTCTGCCCGGACACGGGACGGTTCCGGGAGATCTCCTGGATATCCGCTGGCAGGAATGGTACCACGCCGTCCAATATGGGATCCGCAGCATGCAGCAAGAGGCCGCGGAGCTGTACCTGGGAGGTTTCTCCACCGGTGCCGCCCTGAGCGTGTTGTCCGTACTCAGGGGAGAAGATATAAGCGGACTGGTACTGATTTCCCCGGCCCTGGCGGTAAAGGATCGGCGTGCCGCCCTGGCCGGAGTGCTGCGGGGGGTGAAGGACTGGGTTGGCGACGTCAGGGATGATGCGGATTATGCAAAATATGAAACCTTTGCCGTGAACGCCGCCTACCAGATCTATCTCCTGACTGCCGAGATCGATGCCCTGTTCGCGGCGGGTAAACGGATCGAAATCCCGGTCTTCGCCGTGTTGTCCGCAGAGGATGTCACGGTGGACGCCGACCGGGCCCGGGAGGTTTTTCAGCATTACGCCCCGTCGGAAAAGAATGTCGTGCTTGTGTATGCCCGGGATCCGCAAAAACCGGACGGCCCCGGTTCGGGAAAGATCTATTACGAGGAGAGTTATTTGCCGGAGCGCCGGATCCTGGATTTTTCCCATGTCGCCCTTCCTCTGCCCTGCGACGATCCCCACTACGGTCTGCGCGGGGGGTATAAAAGCTGTCTCCATTACGCGGCCGATCGGGAGAAAAGGCAGGTCTGCCGGAACGACGATACCGTGTGGCAGGGTGAGATATCTGCGGCGAACCTCCAGTCTTTCACCATGCGCCGTCTGACCTGCAATCCCAAATATGACGGGATGCTTAAGCGACTCGACGGGTTTCTCAGAAGCGTTGCCCGAGAAAAAGACCCAGGGTTTGATGCCCTCCTTCGGCCAGCCCGTAAGCAATATACGCCGGACCGATAAAGGTGTTGGCGCCGATAAATACACTGCCGGCATAGATCAGGGAATGGAGGGTGATGTCGCTTCTTTTCTGCCAGGCGTTTCCCGCTTCGACGGAGAACCCCAGATAGAGGGTGGTGTGGAAATCCCCAAGCCCGGCAGCGCCCATGTGTCGGTAGCAGATGATCCGTGCCATGCCCACCTCCTGCCCGGACAGCTCGTCGCTCAGATAACCGGAAAGATTTAAAAAACCGCCGATATTGTATGCATCCTGAATCTGGCTGTCTCCGTCCAGGGTACCGCCGTATATGATGCCGGGAATGAAGGTTATCCGCCCCCAGGTCTTGGCGGTCTGCAGTTGGGCATTTATACCCGCGGCCTTATAGTCGGAGCCCATCTCCGGGAGATTGAACACGCCGGTTACGTTGGCGCTGGCACCCCGGCGGGGGAAATTGAAGTCGTCCATGGTGTCGTAAGCGAGAGAGGAAAAAAAGCCGCCGATATTGTAGCTGCCCGTGGGCAGGCCGGGGGCCCCCACATTGACGCGATAGGCGCCGTACCCCCGACGGACGCCCAGACGCAATTCGCCCCAGTTACCGAACTGCCGACCCAGATCGAGACCGGCCGAAAATTCCTTGAGCCGGTATTTGGCGGTGATGTTGCTTTCATGCTCCGGTTCGAAGCTGTAGGCATTCCACTCCCGATATTCAAGCCTGGGGGCGATAAAATAGCGGGTCGAGTAATCGAGAGGTTGATAAAATTCCGAAAACAACCTTGTCGTTTCACCTATTTGCAATTCGTTTCGCCATTCGGCGCCCAGGGCGTTGATCTCGGTGCGGGTGATGCGTGTCCCTATGGTGTAGGCGCTCGATCCCTTAAAATTGTCCGCAAGACTGAGATTGAAGCGCAGGTAGGTAGGGCCCCAGGATTTTTCGACGGGGATGAAAATCAGACCGGTTTTGTCGTCGCGTTTTTCGAGCTGAAAATCCACCCGCTCGAAGGTATCCAGACCATAAAGACGGGAGATGTCCTTATCGAGTTTCTCCAGGTTCAACTTGTCTTTCGCCTTTGTCTCGATCTGGGCTTCGAGAACCCGGGGGGACAGCTTGGATCTGTTTTCCCCCCTCCTCTGGAAACCGGTTAATTGCGCCGGCTTGCTGCCCGGGCCGTCTACATTTGCTTTGACTTCATCGCCGGTATGGGCCGCGGGACGGGGAGGCGGCGGAGAGGAAGGCGCTGCTTTGAATGCGACTTTTACGTAATCGATGGTCGGTAGATCGGGAGGTTGCCGACGCTGCTGTGCCAGATAGAGCCGGTATTGTTCCGGGGTGAGGGCGAGACCGGCCAGACGATCCTTCATTTTCCGGGTTGTCGCGGCGCCAATCTCGATTGCCGCCTCGGTTTTGGAGAAGTCCGTCGTTCCCAGGCCGCCCAGATCGGGCTGGATGAGGATGTCTTCCGGTTTCAGGTTCTTCAGCTGGACCTGGACATTCCGTTGGATCAAGATGGTCATGACCTGGGCGGTGACGCTCGCGGCGGAATTGAGCCCTTCCCTGGTTCGGAGCGGGGTGCCGATGTCGACGACGATGAGTACATCGGCGCCCATGCCGCGTGCCACATTCACCGGCAGGTTGTTGGCGATGCCGCCGTCGACGAGCATCCGGCCGTCGATCTCCATCGGCACGAAGATCCCCGGAATGGACATGCTGGCCCGGACGGCCTCCGCCAGGTCACCCGTGCCCAGGACTACCGCCATACCCGTTTCGATATCCGCCGCTACGGCCCGGAAGGGAATCTTGAGTCCGTCGAAGTTCTTGATACCGGCGGTATGGAGCAGCAGCTTCTTCAAGAGCAGATTGAGGTTCTGCCCTTGGACGAGGCCCTTGGAGGTTGACAGGTGACCGTCCTTTATGCCGAGATTTGGATCGATCTTATAGGTCTGGCTGTCCTCCTTACGGCGGAAGGAGAGTTTGTCGGCCGTCTGTTTATCCGTGAATGCCTCATTCCACGAGATGCTCGTCACCAGTTTTTCCAGCTCTTCCGGCGCGGATCCCGCGGCATAGAGACCGCCGACAATGGCCCCCATGCTGGTCCCGGCGATACAGTGGATGGGTACCCGCATTTCTTCCAGGACCTTGAGGACCCCGATATGAGCTGTTCCCCGGGCGCCGCCGCCGCTCAATACCAGACCGATGCGGGGATGCGGCGTCTTCCCGATGGCGGCAGCTGCCAAGCAGGTTCCGGAAACCAAATGGAAAAAAAAGAAAAACAGCAGCCACGACGGCAGTGAAAACTGGCGGTGCTGTTGCGATAACTTCATGGAATTCGAAATCTTCCTTGTTTCTTCACCGGAGATGACGATTAATCGCGTTGCCGGGATTTGTCGATGATGGCGACGTCGGAAAAAGTACGCCTGCGGCACGAGTGTTTTCCTCCTTCGCCACGGCAATATCCACCCCTGTCCTTCTCATTCCTCAGGATTCATGTACCTCACCTAACGGAACTTTTTTACGTCGTCGCCGCCATGATGACTTACGATGAAAACGTCAGGCTCATGCTTTATATAAATAAACAGGTAAGCTGTCGATTATATTTATGTTTCGTTGAGAATGCCTCCGGGAGTGGGGGCCAGTGTTGCTCCACGGGGCATGAGTTTTTTTACGAAGTCATAGATGATTACAGATAATAGTTCAAGACCGCCTTCCTCCGCCCGCCCTTTCCCTTTGTCCTCCTTTTCCACCACGGCGGGCGGGGACGGCCGAACCGCCGGGCCTATGACCGGTGGCTCCGGACCTTTCATCCCGAGCGTCCTTGGGTTTGGCCTCATTTACCCTGATCGTCCGTCCGAGCAGCTCCCCCCCGTTGAATTTTTCTATGGCTTCCCGAGCCTGCTCTTCCGTGGCCATCTCCACAAATCCGAACCCCCTGCTCAAGCCGCTGATCTTGTCCCTGATGATGGCGAGGGAAATCACCGGACCGATTTCACGGAAATTGGCCAGCAAATCCTCCTCGGTGACGCCCTCTGCCAAGTTGCCGATGTAGAGTTTCTTAACCATGATGCTTCCTCCTTTTCCTTCCTCTTGTTTCGTTACCGTATCGGGTAGAGTATTCTTGCCGTTGTCATCATCCGCCGTTCGATGCAAAATAGCCACCGTACTCTGCGGAGCACGGTGGCCATCCTTGTTCCACATCTCTAAGACACCCTGAGTATTACTAACCGATCCGGATAAAGAAGAAGATATAGTATCAACTCTATAATCCGTATTTAAGAAGTTGTCAAATTAAATATGTTTATTACCGATTCCTGCAGAATGGGTAACGGCGACGATCGGAGTGAAGTTAACCGCGAGTAGTTGGCAATATCTTGTTGACACCACCAATATGTTGTGGCAGATAAAGCTCCTCATACCACATGTTGTATTTACATAAGCGTATTTATCAATTACTCGACAAGGAGACAATCGCAATGAAAAAGAAGACTTCCCCAACGGAACCCCCCTGTCTGACCAAGAACGCCGTCACGGTCCTGGAGCGGCGGTACCTGAAGCGGGACAAGGACGGCCGGCCCTTGGAGACGCCGGCGCACATGTTCAGAAGGGTGGCGGAGAGCATTGCGGCGGCGGAGCGTATATTCAGCAGGCAGGCCGATACGGAAGCGCTGGCGGAGAAGTTTTACGCGATGATGGCCGCCCTGGAATTCCTTCCCAACTCCCCGACGCTGATGAATGCCGGCCGGGAGCTGGGACAGCTCTCCGCCTGTTTCGTCCTTCCCGTCGGCGATTCCATGGAGGAGATCTTCGATGCGGTAAAATATACCGCCCTGATTCACAAATCCGGCGGCGGCACCGGTTTTTCCTTCTCCCGGCTCCGCCCCGCCAACGACGTGGTCATGACCACCACGGGTATCTCCAGCGGCCCCATCTCTTTCATGAGGGTCTTTGACGTAGCCACGGAGACCATCAAACAGGGCGGCACCCGCCGCGGCGCCAATATGGGGATCCTGCGAGTCGATCATCCCGACATCATGGATTTCATCATGTGCAAGGCCGACAAGAACCAGTTGAACAACTTCAACATCTCCGTAGGTCTGACGGAGGTCTTCATGGCGGCGGTAGAGGCGGACGAAAACTATGACCTCATCAACCCCCGCAACGGTCAGGTCGCCGGGACGCTGAACGCCCGAAAGGTTTTCAACCGCATCGTCGCCCAGGCCTGGGAAAACGGCGAACCGGGGATCGTTTTCCTGGACCGCCTCAATCGCGACAACCCCACCCCCCACATCGGGGCCATCGAATCCACCAACCCTTGCGGGGAGCAGCCGCTGCTGCCTTATGAATCGTGTAATCTGGGATCGATCAATCTGGCCAAGATGGTGACCGGCGGTGCCGTGGACTGGAAACGCCTGCGGGAGGTGGTGCATTTGGCCGTCCATTTTCTCGACAATGTCGTGGAGGTGAATAAATATCCCCTGCCCGTCATTGCGGAGATGACCTTAGGCAACCGGAAGATCGGCCTGGGGGTAATGGGCTGGGCGGACATGCTGATCATGCTGGGTATCCCCTATGATACCGAGGAGGCCCTCCGGTTGGCGGAGCAGGTCATGAAGTTCATCAGGGAGGAGGGTCGCAGCGCCTCCCGGCAACTGGCCAAAAAAAGGGGCCCCTTCCCGAACTTCAAGGGTTCCGTTTTCGATCTCAGGAAGGAACCGCCGCTCCGCAACGCGACGATTACCACCATCGCCCCCACGGGTACCATCTCCATCATCGCCAATGCCTCCTCGGGCGTGGAACCGATCTTTGCCGTATCTTACGTCCGCCAGGTCATGGACGACGACATCCTGGTGGAGGTCAACCCCCTGTTTGAAAAAGTGGCCCGGGAGCGGGGCTTTTACACCCCGGAACTGATGAAAAGGATCGCCGAACATGGCACCCTCC
The DNA here is from genome assembly GCA_035448805.1 of Syntrophales bacterium. GTDB lineage: Bacteria > Desulfobacterota > Syntrophia > Syntrophales > UBA8958 > UBA8958. The sequence goes on along the minus strand of DAOTJR010000041.1, from coordinate 7,305 downwards.
ATGATCTGGAGGAAATCCCTTCCGATATCCGCAGGTTGTTTGTCACCGCCCACGACATCTCCCCGGAGGTGCATGTGGGGATGCAGGCGGCGTTTCAGAAGTTCACCGACAATGCCGTGAGCAAGACGGTGAACTTTCCCCGGGAGGCCGCAGTGGAGGATGTGGCCAAGGTTTACCGCCTGGCCTACCAGTTGGACTGCAAGGGGGTGACCATTTACCGGGACGGTTCCCGGGACAAGCAGGTCCTGTCCCGGGGCAAGGGGGAGGAAAAGGCGGCGCGGATCAGCAGCGACGAGGAGCGCAAGGTGGTGAAGAGGGAGCGGCCCAAGGTCCTGAAGGGCTGGACCTACCAGATGCAGACCGGCTGCGGCCCCCTTTATGTCACCGTGAATCAGGATAACACTGGCCTCTTCGAGCTGTTCACCACTATGGGGAAGGCGGGCGGCTGTGCCGCTTCCCAGAGCGAGGCCATCGGCCGCATGGTTTCCCTGGCCTGGCGGAGCGGCATTCAGGCCCGGCAGGTCATCAAGCAGCTCCAGGGGATATCCTGCCATTCCCCTTCGGGATTCGGGGAAAACAAAGTCCTGTCCTGCGCCGATGCGGTGGCCAAGGCCATCCAGTCCCACATGGCCGCCAACGGCTATGAGACGGTGCGACAGCAGGTCGCCTTGGTCAAGGGGGCCTGCCCGGAATGCGGCGGGATCGTTTCCCACGAAGGGGGTTGCTCCGTCTGCCGTATCTGCGGCTACAGCGAATGCGCCTGATTTTCATCCCAGGATGAGCTTTTGAGACCGGGAAGTTTTCTGCCTCCCCATTTTGTTATCCCTTTTGGCCGCGGCGGCAGGTCGTCACGAATGCCTCATTTGGTGAGGCCGGCAAGCCGGAAGGCCCGGGCGGCCGCTTCCTCCGGGATCAGTTCCCGCCGCATCTGCCCGGTAAGTTCCGCCATCCCCAGATACTGGGCGTAAGCGGCGATGACCGGCTCGCATCGGCCCTGATCGTTCACGGCGGCGGCCCCGCCGGAGGTCCAGAACATCAGCCGGGAGGCGACACTGCCCCGGACTTTTTCATTGCGGCCGACAAAGATCAGCCGTTCCCCCACCCGGATATCGCGATAGAAGGTGTACCCGATGCGCACCGTTACCGCCCCGCTGGCGGCGGCCAGGAAACCCGCCCAACCCATGGTTTCGTCCAGCAGGGCCAGCGACGGGAGGGGATCGAGGATGCCGCCGGTCTGGAAGCGGAAAAAGGAATCCCGGTCTCCGGCGGAGAAACCGGCCGCGGCCAGGGCCAGCGGGGGGTTGCCGCCGTGCATCCGGAAGCGCCGCTCCAGCCCGGGGCGGCGGCGGGCGACGCCGCATACGAAGCAATGGCGGTAATAGGGAAGGTCCGTCCCGCCTGCTGTCAATTCCGTCACACCGGCGGGCAGAGCGGGCAGAAAGGAAAGGAAGGCCTCCCGGCGGGACGGATCATCCCGGCCGTAGCCGATGACCGCGGAGAGGTACGGGAAGGTTTCCCCCTTCCGGACAATGGTTCCCTCCGCCCCGTCCGGGATGGGACAAATCCTGAGGATTACTTGATCACCGACACGCACCCCGGCACCGCCCAGACGAAAATCGGCGGTGAACGGATAGGGGGAGGCCCGGCCCGCCTCTTCCCTGCGGAGGAGGGCGGCCAGTTCCAGTACGGCCCCCATGGCGATGCCGCCATGGGGGATCCCCCGCCAGCCCTCCATGTATTCCGCCATGGTCATGACGGCCCGGACGCCGTCATCATCCCGGATAATCTCCCCGGCCGGGAAGAGGAAATTTCTCGTAAAGGCGTCCTCTTCCCGGCGGGAAGCGGTGTCGTGCCCATCATGGGAAGGCAGAGACATGATATTTGTTTACCCCCTTGCGAATTGACGCGTTGTTGTTATAGGAGACGGCGAACCTCGGCCGCCATGAACCTGATATGGGTTACCCCGGGGGGAGGAGGCACCGGACAGGGGCTGGTCACTTTCTTTGCTCGGGCGTTTCCCCATGGGGATCGCCCTCCAGGAGGGCGGCGAGCTCCCGGCCGGACTTTTTCAGATAGGCGTCGGCCTCCTTTTCCAGGCGCCGGAATTTTTCCAGAAGCATCATGGCTGCAGGGGTGAGGGTCACACCTTTTTTCGCCCCTTCGCTTTCGATGAGCTTGATGCCCAGTCGTTCCTCCGAAGCGCGGAGGCGACCCCAGGCGGCCCGGTAGGACATGTTGAGCTTCTTTGCCGCGGCATTCAGGCTGTGACACTCTTCAACGGCCTGAAGCAGTTCCACCCGGCCGTGCCCGAAGATCACCTTGCCGTCCTTTTCCAGCCAGATCTTGTATTTGATCTCCATGTTCCTCTTTCTTCCCTGCTGTCGGGAAAAAGCTAATGAACGCCCCCAGAATAGTCAAGCTTTTTAAACGGGGGAAGATAAGCCCACGTAAGGCGCATGCCCCTGGCAGCCCAGGCAGGAGGCGCCGTCGCGGAGGGGGTAGGCCTCGCCGCATTCCGGACAGACGGCGGTGTTTCCCAGCCGCCGTTTGCCCATCAAATCCGGTTTTATCCGCACCTGCTGCATGCTGAGGACGGAGGCGCCGGCCTCCCTGATCTCGTTGAGCAGCAGCCCGAAATCCTGCTCCGCTTTCGGTTTCTGCTTGAAAAACCAGGCGTGGAATTCCGGCCAGGCCTTGAGCTTCTCCGGATCGAGAAAGACCCGGATGCCTATTCCCGACTCCTTTTCGTAAAGGGTCACGGCAAAGCGCCCCAGGTCGCAGACCTTCAGCCAGCCGTTGCCGATGGTGCAGGGTGTGAGCAACTGGACGGCATCGGGAAGACAGACGGAGGTCTCGCAGAGGGCATCGAAGAACTCTCCCGCGGGAAGGTTTTTCAGGGCCGTATCCACGATGAACCCCCCGATGAGCAGCCCCGGGGCGAGGCTGCCGTGAAATGATTTTACCAGATGCACATACTCTTCGTAAGAATAGGCGGCGATTTTCATGGTTTGGGATGCCTCCTTCTTCAATATCACCCAGGGTGTTCCCGGTGGTCAGCCCCGGCCGCCGTTCCTGTCCATGGTATGTAAGCTGGGCAAAAGCAAGACAGAGGAGCTGATCCTGGGTATTGGCGTGGAAAAACTGAAACAGCAATGGGCCATTGGCGCAGCGCTCTTTACGGCTTGGCGGATGTCTCTGTCCGCGGGGGGACGGCTGCTGCATGGTCTCGGATCGGCAACGGCGGGGATTGTTCCTTGGGGGTGCCGGCCAGTACCGCAGCGGCCCGTAAAAAAGATCGTTTCAACCTTTTCCCCATGGCGAGGAAGGGGCCGGCAAGGCGGGAGAGGCGCCTTTGCAGGGGCAGCACCGTGTATATTTCCTCCAAAGCCCTGCGGGTCGCCTCCTCTCCAACCCGGATAAGATCTCCCGAACGACGGAAATCCATCCAATGGAGATCTCCCACCTCGGGCCGGATGATGACGTCCGCATCCTCCAGCTCCACCGCCCCGAGTCTGCTTGCCGTAATCTCCCCGGCCCGATAAAAAATCTCCTGCGCGGTCTCCATGTTTCCCGTGGAGGTGAGGTCGCGGTCCACCGTTACGGCGATCACGATGTCCGCACCGGCCTCGCGCGTCGCATGGACGGGAACGAGGCTCGTAATGCCGCCGTCGGCCAGGAGCCGCTCTCCCGACGGCACCGGTTCCACAGCTCCCGGCACGGCGCAACTTGCCAGAACAGCCGTTCGCAAATTGCCTTCGGACAAGACGACCTGCCGGCCTGTAATCAGGTCTGTGGTCACGGCACGGAAGGGGATGCGGGTCTGGCGGATGTCCATCTCGGGAAGAAAAAAGTTGATCAGGGAATGGAACTCCCCGGCGGGGAGCAAGGAGGGCCGGAAGAAGGACCGGATCATGTAGTAACGTTTCATGAACAGCGACTCCGCCTTCCGGAGGCGGCCCTGCTGCTCCGGAGAAACGGCGAGACCGATGGACTTGAGGGCCGTGGCGTCGAATTCGGGACTTCGCAGATAGGCTTCCAACCTGGTCTGTATCTCCCGGGGAGATTGACCGCCGGCGTAAGCGCCGCCGATCAGGGCGCCGGCGCTCGTTCCTACGATGAGATCGATATCGATGCCCTCCTGTTCCAGAACCTTGAGGACACCGATATGGGAAAGGCCGCGGATGCCACCCCCGCCCAGGGCCAGCCCGACTCTTTTCCCTGTTCTTTTCATGGCATGTCCATTCCCTTTTCCACCCGTTATATTTATTTACGGCTGGTCCTTATTACTGATGCCCATCACCTATGTCAACCTGAGATCGATGGCATCATGGTACGGGAATATTCCGTCTGTGTTTTGTCCGGTCATCCTCGTTTATCCTGCTCCCGGCGACAATCAGCCTCCGGTGTATTTCCCGGCTTTTTTACGGGGGCATCGAGTTTTAATATCCTTTAGAAACAAAGACCTTACCCGCGCTGGAATAGGTTCCGCCGGCGCTTCAATAGGCCAGGGCCAGCCGCGTTTTCCGGACGGCCTTTTGCCGTTCCCCTCCGGAGGTTTCCACCCCGGCCAGGGACCGCTGCATCCATTCCCGGTCCACCCGGCCGGCCACGAGGGGCAGCAGCTCGTCGGCCAGATAAAGGGCCTCGTTGAGATCATGGGTTATATAAATCACGGGAATCTCCAGCTCCTCTTTCAGGGAGTGCAGTTCGTCGCGGAGATCCCGGCGGGTGAAGACATCCAGGGCCGAAAAAGGTTCGTCCAGGAGGAGGAGCCGGGGTTTTGCGGCCAGGGCCTGACAGATGGCGCAGCGCTGACGTTCTCCGCCGGAAACGGCGTCGGGCTTGCGCTCCTGGAGGTGAGCGATGCCGAAGCGCGCCAGCAGGCGCTGCACGGCCTCATCACCGGCGCCGGCGGCAAAAGCGGCATTGTCATGGAGGTTCAGATGGGGAAAGAGGGGATAATCCTGAAATACGTAACCCAGGCGCCTTTTTTGCGGGGGGATAAATATTCCCTTGCCGGTGTCCAGCCACACCTCATCACTACACCGGATGTGTCCTGCGGCGGCCTTGTCCAGCCCGGCGATGAGGCGCATCAGCGTGGTCTTGCCGGCGCCGGAGGGACCGATGACTACCGTCATGGCCGCCTCCGGACAATCGATGTCCACCTCGAGGTCGAAGTGGGGCAGGGGTTTGCGGATACGGATCTCCAGGGTCACGACAGGCTCCTGGTCGGGTGACGAACGGCGAGACGGGACAAGCCGCTGACGGGGAACGGGTTGGGGAAAGACGCTTCCCGGGCCGGCTTTGTAGATGAGGAGCCAAGGTTTACCGCCGCGGCAAGGATTTTTACCTGCACCCCGGCGGGTGAGCTAGGCAGAAAAAAGAAAATAACCGCGTCCGGCAGCCGCTTCAATGGCTCATTCCCTGGTGAAAGTGTATTAGTGCCTGTTTGATACCGGAGATAACCGGGAAAGTCAATCCGGATATGTTAAATATAGCATATGATCTGCCGCCGGAGACGGCGGGAAAACTGTCCCGGGGTGTTTTTCCGTCAAAAGTGAGGCCGCCCTTGCCCGAAATTCACCGCCGGTTTGCCGCCGGCGGTTGCTGGGTTGGATAGGAAGGATTCTCATAGGGTTATCCCGTCCATGAATGCCATATGTCATAAATGACATTTAAACCTGAAATCATTGGTTTTATGATCAAAAAGAGCTTGACACCAAGGGGCGTTGCATATATACGAAACCGGTTATTTCAGGCCTTCTTGAAAAACCGAGGACATCTTCTCGCCGAGCCGCGTTTTCTAAAGAGAAACTCCATGAAAAAGCGGACATTGGGTGCGGCTGGAAACGGCGGTGCCTCCCGTGCTTGGAAAGGACGAGGCGATGGACGGGATCTTGTAAGTAAATATCTGAGAAAGGAGCGCATTTTATGGATGTCAGCAGAAGAGGTTTCTTGAAGATCTCCGGTGCGGTGCTGGCGGCCAGCGGCCTGGGCGTAAGCCTGAAGCCGGTCTCCGCCTATGCGCAGCCCCTGAAGATCAAGTATGCAAAAGAGACCACGACGATCTGCCCATACTGTTCCGTCGGTTGCAGCATTATCGTCTCCACCCGGCAAGGCAAGGTTGTCAACACGGAAGGCGACCCCGACAGCCCCATCAACAAGGGTTCGCTCTGCAGTAAGGGCGGTTCCATCTACCAGATGGCCGTCAACGAGAACCGCCTTGGCAAGCCCCTCTATCGTGAACCATACGGTACGGAATGGAAGGAAGTGGATTGGGAGTGGGCTTTCGAAAAGATCGCGGAGAATATCAAGAACAGTCGCGACGCCAGCTTCAAGGTCACCAACGAAAAGGGCGAGCTTGTCAACCGGACAGAGGGGATTGCTTCCGTCGGCAGCGCCGCCATGGACCTCGAAGAATGCTTTACCTATCAAAAATTCTTAAGGAGCTTGGGTCTGGTGTATATTGAACACCAGGCCCGGATCTGACACAGCCCGACGGTACCGGCTCTGGCAGAGTCGTTCGGACGCGGCGCAATGACTAATCACTGGGTGGATTTCCGCAACGCGGATGTGATCCTGATCATGGGGAGCAACCCCGCTTCCAATCACCCGGTGTCCTTCAAATGGATTCAGGAAGCCGTTGACAAAAGAGGGGCGCGGATCCTCTGCGTGGACCCCCGTTTCACCCAGTCGGCGGCCAAAGCTCATGTGTATGCCCCCATTCGTTCAGGGACGGACATCGCCTTTTTAGGCGGCATGATCAAATACATCATCGACAACAACCTCTATTTCGATGAATACGTGAAGAACTATACCAACGCCTCCTTCCTGGTGAACCCGGCGTTCAAGCTTCCCGGCGATAACAACGGCGTTTTCTCCGGACTGGAGGGCGCCAAATACAACAAGGACACCTGGACCTATCAGACGGGCAAGGACGGCGTCATCCTCAAGGATGCCACCCTCCAGGACCCCAACTGCGTTTTCCAGCTCTTAAAGAAGCAATATTCCCGCTATGACGTGGAGCTGGTGTCCAAGATCACCGGGACGCCGAAAGACAAGCTCCTCGAGGTTTACAAGGAGTATGCCTCCACGGGCCGCCCGGACCGGGCGGGTGTGGAGCTTTACGCCATGGGCTGGACCCAGCACACGGTGGGCACCCAGAACATCCGGACGATGTGCATCATCCAGTTGCTTCTGGGCAACATCGGCATCGCCGGCGGCGGCGTGGCGGCCATGCGCGGCGAGTCCAACGTCCAGGGTTCGACGGACCACGGCCTGCTGTTCCACATCTGGCCGGGCTAT
>DAOTJR010000040.1:0-21478 GCA_035448805.1 Syntrophales bacterium | reverse complement strand
CGCACCTTAATCAACTTTGAAACAAATGCCAAGATGAGTTCACCAGACGGTTACGTGCTGTGGTGCTGCGGATCAATGATTTTCAACAGCGCCGGAAGTCCCGGAGCGGCTGTGTGATACGCTGAGGACCGCTCATCACTTTGTCAGGACGAATTTCTGTTCCTCCTTGGGGACATACCACTTGATGAAATTGTGGGTGATCCCCTGGGGGGCCGGGTCGATGCCCCGGAACCGGGCGCTGATCATGGGCAGGGCGTCGGGGACGTAGAGGAAAAGATAGGGCTGTTCCTCGGCCAGTATCTCCTGGATCCGGTCATAGCATTTTTTCCGTTCCTTCCGGTCGAACACACCCCGTCCCTTTTCGATCAGCCGGTCCACCTCGTCGTTTTTGTAAGAGATGAAGTTCAGCTCGTCCGGACCCGTTTTACTGGAATGCCAGACGTCATAAATATCAGGGTCCTGGGGAATCGACCAGCCGAGGATCGTCGCCTCGAAGCGACGCTTGTTGATGAAGTCGTTGACGAAGGCCGCCCATTCCAGAATTCTGATCTTCACCTTGATACCGACATCGGCCAGTTGCTTCTGGATAATCTCGGCGCATTTCGCCCGTACCTCGTTGCCCTGGTTGGTGATGATTTCGAAAGTGAATGGTTTGCCGTCCCGGTCCAGGATGCCGTCACCGTCGCTGTCTCGCCAGCCTGCTTCCGCCAGCAGCGCTTTGGCCCGGCCGGGATCATACGGATAGGTGCGCACCCGGCCGTTATAAGCCCAGGTGCCCGGCTTGTAGGGCCCTGTTGCCGGTTGCCCCAGGCCGAGTAGCACCCCGCGGATCATCTCCTCCTTGTCGACGGCATAGGCGATGGCCTGTCGGACCCGCCGGTCGGCAAACAGGGGGTTTTTCAGGTTGTAGCCCATATAGACATAGGAAAAGGAGAGGTAACGGTACTTCCGGTACTGTTTCCTGAAGAGGTTGTTTTCCGTCTGCCGGGTGTACTGGAGGGGCGTCAGTCCCATCTGGTCGATACCCCCAGCCCGCAGTTCCAGGAACATGGTGGCGGTGTCGGGGATGATCCGCATGATGTAGCCGTCGATATAGGGCCGGCCCTCGAAATAATCGGGATTGGCGGCCAGGACGATTTTCTGCCCCGCCACCCATTCCCGAAAACGGTAGGGACCGGTGCCTACTGGGTGGCGGGAGAGGGGAGAGGAAATAATATCCTGGCCGGCCAGCAGATGGCGGGGGAGAACGGGCGAGCTCCAGCTCATGAGGGCCGGGGCGAAGGGCTTGTCGTAGGATACGCGTACGGTATGATCGTCCAGGACGGTGAGTTTCTTGACCTTCAGGAAATCCCCGGCGTAGGCGGTGGGCGTTTTGGGATCGATGGTGACCTGGTAGGTGAATTGGACATCCTGGGCGGTGAAAGGGTGGCCGTCATGCCACTTGACCCCCTTCCGGAGGTGGAAGACGATATTGAGACCATCCGGTGAGATCTCCCAGGATTCGGCGAGATCGCCCACAATCTTCAGATTGCGGTCGTACTTCACCAGACCGTTGTAAACCAGACCGGCGATCTGGTGCGAGGTGGAGTCGCTGGACAGGAGGGGGATAAGGTTGCTGGCGTCACCGATGGAACCTTCGACGATGATGTCTCCGTATGCCGGACCTGAGCCGCTGGTGGAATCTGCCGGCGCCCCGACATTGCGACTGTCACAGGCAATCAGGACCATCAATGCCAGTGCGGTCAGGACCGAAATGACCATACGAACCGGCATCGGGATCCGGGCTTTTCCCCCTGTCCTCTTCATGGTCGCCGATCCTAATCGAAGGCGGCGGTATTTGCAATGAAGAAAATTCCCCATATTCCTGTTGACAAAACCGTGAGAACAGACTAAGGGACAACGTACAGGAAAGTGATTATGAACGGCAGAAAACAAAGTACGATCATCGGCATTATTATTATCGGCATAATTAGGCCGGAAAATACCGGGGCCTGATCGTGGTTTAGTGTTTAGATAAGAACAAAGAAACTCACAAAATCCGTTATCAGGCTCCCTGATAACGGATTTTTTTTTCGGGAGGACAAGAAATTATGAAGTTGCGGGAGATAGTGATTTACGACACCACCCTGAGAGACGGCTCCCAGGGCGAGCAGATCAACTTCACGGCGGAGGAGAAACTGCGCATCGCCAGACGGTTGGATGAGATGGGATTTCCATATATCGAGGGCGGCTGGCCCGGTTCCAACCCCAAGGATGAGCGCTTTTTCGAGTTGGCCAAAGGGGTGCAGTTCCGGCATGCCCGTTTGACCGCTTTCGGCAGTACCCGCCGGGCCGGTCTGCAAGTGGGGGAATGTCCCAACATCCGGGCCCTGATTGCGGCGGCAACCCCGGCAGTCACCGTTTTCGGCAAGACCTGGGATTTGCACGTCACGGATATCCTCGAAATTTCTCTGGAAGAGAACCTGGCCATGATTGGGGAGACCGTCGCCTATCTGAAAGGGCAGGGGAAAGAGGTCGTGTACGATGCCGAGCATTTTTATGACGGTTATCGGCGGAATCCCGCCTATGCCCGGCAGACCGTCACGACGGCCCTTCAGGCCGGTGCCGACTGGATCGTCCTGTGCGACACCAACGGCGGGACGCTGCCCCACGACATCGAACAGATAACCTCGGAGATCGCCCTCTTCGTTCCGCCGGAGAAGCTGGGCATCCATGCCCACAACGACGGTGGCCTGGGTATTGCCAATTCCCTGGCGGCGGTCCGGGCCGGGGCCCGGATGGTCCAGGGAACGATCAACGGCTATGGAGAGCGGTGCGGCAATGCGGATCTAATCGCCATTATCGCCAATCTCCAGCTGAAGATGCAGAAAGACTGCCTTTCCGGGGAGGCGATGAGCCATTTGACCAACCTGTCCAATTATGTCGGAGATGTTGCCAACGTTACCCCTCTGAACTCCCGACCCTTTGTCGGCCGCAGCGCCTTTGCCCATAAAGGCGGGGTCCATGTCAGCGCCATTCTCAAAAACCCCCTGGCCTACGAGCATATCGCGCCGGAACTCGTGGGGAACAAACAACGGGTCCTCGTTTCGGATCTGGCGGGGAAGAGCAACATCGAATACAAGGCCCGGGAGCTGGGCATCGCTCTGGGGGAAAACAACGGGGTGAGCAGGCGGATCGTGGCGGAGATCAAGCGGATGGAGGATGAAGGATATCAGTTCGATGCCGCGGAAGGATCGCTCTCGCTGCTGATCAAGAAGATAACCGGTGAATTTGTGGAACCTTTCACCCTGGAGTGCTTTCATGTCATCGCCTCGAAAACGGCCTCGCAACCTGCCCAGTCCCAGGCGACGATCAAGATCTCTGTGAACGGGGAAGAAGAACTTACGGCGGCGGAGGGCAATGGTCCCATCAACGCCCTGGACAATGCCTTACGGAAGGCCCTGACCAAGTTCTATCCCCAGTTGGACGGAATGCACCTTACGGATTTCAAGGTCCGGATCGTCGAGGGGAGTGAAGGGACAGCGGCGAAGGTCAATGCGACCATCGAATCCCAGGACGAGGATGACACGTGGACCACCATCGGTGTGTCGGAAAACGTCATCGAGGCCAGTTGGCTGGCCCTGGTGGACAGTCTCCAGTACAAGCTGAGCAAAGACCGGGAGAAGAAGAATAACCGTTGACGCCGTCCGGGGAGGTTCGTGGGAAAAATGCGGGAATCCTCCCCCCGGCGGGGTATTGATATTTCGTTGCTAATCTCCCCCGTTTCTGATACAGAGCGCCGTGTTATGGAAAAATGGTTTGAGAAACGAAGATGCTGGTCGCCATCAACAACCAGAACCCCCAGCCGCGCCTGATCAAGAAGACTGTGGAAGTACTGCGGGAGGGGGGGATCATTATTTATCCCACCGATACAGTCTACGGTTTGGGCTGTGACCTCTTTAACAAAAAAGGTATCGAAAAGATTTACGAAATCAAAAAGCGCAACAAGAAACAACCCTTCAGTTTTGTCTGTGCCGATCTCAAGGATATCAGCAAATACGCCTTTGTAACCGATTACGCATATCGTACCATGAGACGCCTGCTGCCGGGACCCTACACCTTTGTTTTACAGGCTTCGCGGCTCGTACCCAAGATCATCCTGCCCAAGCGGCAAACGACCGGGATTCGCGTTCCGGACCATCCCATCTGTCTGGCCCTGGTCAAAGAGCTGGGACGACCGATCATCAGCACCAGCGTCAAGGCTGAAGACGGGGAGACCCTGAACAATCCGGCACTTATCAAGGAGCGTTTCGGGCACTGCGTGGATCTGATTATCGACGGCGGGGTATGTCCCGGGGGACAGTCTACGGTTATCAGTCTGGAAAATGACGTAGTGGAAATCATCCGTATTGGCCGGGGTGATATATCGGCCTTCACATAGAACATCGACAGGTAAAGAAAATGGGAAAGCAAATGCTCATCAATGCGGTCCATGCCGAGCAGAAGCGGATGGCCATCGTCGATGACGGCAAACTGCTGGATTACAATATCCAGATGGCCGTCAAGGAGCCCATAACGGGCAACATTTACAAAGGGGTCGTCATGAAGGTCGAAAGAGGCCTCCAGGCGGCTTTCGTCAATTATGGCGGGAAAAAGGACGGTTTCCTGCCGCTGAGGGATGTAAGTCAGGATTATTTCACCGAACGGCGCGACGGGGATAACGGCCCGGAAGGCGGTCATGGACACGGGCGGCCGTTCCTCAAGGTGGGCCAGGAGGTCATTGTCCAGGTCATACGGGAGGTAAGCGAACGTAAAGGGGCGCTTCTCACCACCTTTATCTCTTTGCCGGGGCGTTATATCGTCCTGATGCCGAACAAGCAGGGCAGCGGCATCTCCCGAAAGATAGAGGACGAAGATGACCGGAAACGCCTCAAGGAGATCATGGGCCAGATCAAACTGGAAGATGGCATGGGCTTCATCATCCGTACCGCAGGGATGAACCGCACCAAGCAGGAACTGGCCCGGGATTATCAGCACCTCTCCCGCCTTTGGAAGGAAATACAGAAAGCGGCGAAGTCGACACCCGCCCCGGCTGTGATCTATCAGGAGAGCGATTTCGGTGTCTGTTCATTGCGTGATTACTTTACCTCCGAGATAGAAGAAATCCTGGTGGACGATACGGATACCTTCCGGAAGATGCGGGCCTACTGCAAAACAGTATCGCCGCGGACGGTAAAGATCATCAAGCTGTACAAGGATATGGTCCCCCTCTTCGACAAGTACAATCTCGAGGATCAAATCCGTGTCATTTACCAGGAGCGGGTGGATCTGAAATCCGGCGGTTATCTGATCATCAATCCTACGGAGGCCATGATCACCATCGATGTCAATTCAGGTCGGGGGTCGAACAAGCGCAACGTCGAAGAGACCGCTTATCGCACCAACCTTGAAGCCGCGGAGGAAATAGCTCGTCAACTGCGTCTTCGTGACCTTGGCGGCCTTATCGTTATCGACTTTATCGACATGGTCGACCGTCAGCATCAACTCGAAATCGAGCGGGCATTCAAGAAGGCCTTGAGTGTGGATCGTTCCCGGATCCAGATGTCCAAGATCTCGAAATTCGGCATGCTCGAGTTGTCCCGTCAGAAAAAGCAGTCGACGATCCAGGAGATCAGCTACACCGCCTGCCCCTACTGTAAAGGTACCGGCTTCCGTCCGTCTCTCGAATACATCGCCTTAAGCGCCTTCCGGAAGATAGAGTCCCAGGCCGTCAAGAGAACCTATGCGAAGCTGAAGGTGGCCCTACCCCATGCCGTTTCCGACTATCTTCTGAACCAGAAACGTCTGGAAATAAGCAGGCTTGAATCCATGTGCGACATGTCGATCCATATTTCCGGACACGTGGACATGCAATGGGACGAGGTCCGGATGGAATATGAGACCCGGGAAACGCTGCCGGAGTCGATGACGGAGAAGGAAAAAGACGGCGAACCGGTGAAAGAGCAGCAGCACAGGGCGGCGGCGAAGATCCGTGAGCGGGAGGCTGCACGTGCCGACCGGGAGGGCGTGCCCGAAAAAGAGGCGGAAGCAATTACCGTGGCTGCGACACCGGAAGGGGCGGGGCTGCAGGTGGAAACACCCAGGAAGAAGTCCCGTCGACGGTCCCGGCACCGCAGGAAAAAGGCCGCTGCCGAAGCTGAAACCACTGTGGCTGTGGCTATCCCCCCGGAGGTGAACAATGACCCCGCCGCTTTCCCGGCACCGGACTTGATTGATTCAGGCGGAGCGCCGGCGTTGGACGACGTGACTGAGGGAAAACCGGATGTAAAGGATAAAGGGGACCGGCCGGACGCGGGGCAAGAGGTGTTGGATTACGGAATGGCAGTGCCGGCCGATGTTTCGGCGACGGAAAATGCCGGGTCGTTCGTCGCCGGTCCCGGCACCGGGGGGGGGAGGAAGGGAAATAAAACTGCGGAGGCGAAGCAGGAAGGCGCCCTACCCCGGGTGGAAAAACCGAGGGCGGGGAAGGGGAAGGACATTGTCAGTGCAGGACCGGAGGAAACCTCCTCCAGCCAGGGGTTGCCGTCCCGGGAAGTACCGGTAGATGAAACTACGGAGGTTGCAACGGAGACAGTAAAAACACCCCGGAGGAAGAGACGGGCGCCGGGACGGTCTACCCAACGGCGCCGGAAGACCGCTAATCAATCGGTGCCGCCGGACGGCGATGGCGAAGCGCCGCCGGAAACATTGCCGTGATATCCCGGGCGGCGACACGGGCGAGAAACTTCAACAAGTGAGTTTCCTGTTTATCTCCCCGAGATTGCCCTTAACCGGCATGCGGATCAGGAAAAGTCTCCGGCGACGGTTCCAAGGAAGCGCGGCGCCCGTTCCGGATTCAGCTTCCCAAAGCCTGGGAACGCCTTGTCGCTGCTTCTACAGCAGCCATCAGGGTACCCCGCAGTTTGCCATCTTCCAGGGCCCGAATCCCGGCAATGGTCGTCCCTGCCGGGGAAGTGACCATATCCTTCAACTGCCCGGGATGTTTTTCTCCGGCCAGGAAAAGTCTGGATGCCCCCAACAGGGTTTGGGCCGCCAGGGTCAGGGCCGTGTCACGGCTGAGTCCCATGTGCACCCCCCCGTCGGCGAGGGCTTCGATCATAATGAAAGCATAAGCAGGGCCGCTGCCGCTTAAACCCGTTACCGCATCCAGTTGTTCTTCCTTGACGACCACGGTTTTACCGACGGCGGTGAAGATATGGAGTGCTGTTTCCATATCTTCCGCGGTTGCCGCCGGCCCGGCGGCCAGTGCGGTCATCCCCTCCCCGATCAGCGCCGGGGTGTTGGGCATGGTGCGGATGATCCGTACCCCCTGTTTGAGGCGATCGGCGATGAAACGAACGGGAATGCCGGCGGCGATGGAAATGACCAGTTTGGACTCGTCCACAACCCCGGAGATATCGGCCAGGACCTCGGCCATATTCTGGGGCTTTACGGCCAGGATGATGATGTGGGCTCCCTCGACGGCCAGGCGGTTGCTTTCCGTGGTCTTTACGCCGTGATTTTTCTCGATTTCCGCGCGCTGTTTCTTGTCGACATCGGCAACGATCACTTCTGCCGCCGTCAGCAGCCGGCGGTTAACGATGCCGCCGATAAGCGCTCCACCCATTTTGCCGCCGCCGATCACACCGATTTTCTTGCCTTTCAGCATCTTGTCTCCCCCCTTGATAAAAATACATGATGGAATTTCTAATCCTTTTTACCGCTCGGTGTCAATAAAATGATCGGCCGTAAATACCTGGTTGCGTAAATTGTTGAAGATATGTTACGGGAAATCAGTCTTTCAGACAGGGAAAAGCGAGGAAAAACCGGAAAATCGTAAGCTTGTTTTGCGTCCTTATTCATCGAACCACGAAACCGTAGCTGAGATCGGTACGGAATGATAATAACCCCAGCATGATACGAACCCAAGGAGGAATGGATGATTGTTAAAAGATATATAAACGGTGTTCAAATCGCCGGTTGGGTAAGCGGCGAGAAATGGCGGCAAGACTTAAAACATCTGGTCTTCATTCACGGTTCCGGCGGCGACCATACCAATTGGGTTTGTCAGTATTCCGCCTTGAAGACCGATTTCAATATCCTGGCGGTGGAACTGCCGGGTCATGGCGCGTCGGCGGGGAAGGGGGAGCGGAGTGTCGGCGGTTATGCCGAATGGATGCGGCAGATCATTGCCGGCTTCGAAATCGAAAAGCCGATTCTGGTCGGCCATTCCCTCGGGGCCGCCATCTGCCTCACCATGGCGATTCACCATGGCGATCTGCCGGCGGGCGTAGTTACCGTAGGCGGCGGCGTGACCATGTGGGTCAACCCGGCGATTCTTGAAGGTTTACTGAAGGATCCCGGACCCATCGTAGAGATGGCGGCCAAGCTTTCCCTGGCCAAGCAGAACCGTGATAGATTTTCGGAAGTACTGCGTGCCGGTTTCGCCAAGGCGGATCCCCTTGTAATGCAGGGTGACTTTTCGGCCTGCAATGACTTGAATCTGACCGAGGATCTGAAAAAGATCGGCATCCCGGTTCTCGTTGTCTGCGGGACGGAGGACAAGATGACGCCTCCTGCCAATTCGCAATATCTCAAAGACCACATTGCGGGCGCCCGGATGGCGTTAATCGAAAATGCGGGTCACTTCGTCATGATGGAAAATCCTGAGGTATTCAACCGGGTACTGCGGGAATTTGCCCAATCCATTTAAGATATTGGAGCAAGGAAAGACAAATGTTTGTCATCGGAAACTTTATTGTCGCCCTGGCCAAGATAATCGATCTGGTGCTGAACATCTACATCTGGGTCATCATCTTCCGGGCGGTCATCTCCTGGGTCAATGCCGATCCCTATAATCCCATCGTCAATTTTCTCTACCGGGCGACTGAACCGGTCTTGCGACCCATCCGCCGCCTGTTGCCCTTCGGTGGCACGGGCATCGACTTATCGCCCCTGATCGTGATCCTGATCATCTACTTCCTTCAGTTCTTCCTCGTGAGAACGATGATCCAGGCGGCGGTTTACTTTAACTGATGATCAAAGAAACTCCGGAAGGCGTCCTGGTGACGGTGAAGGTGCTGCCCCGTTCCTCCCGCTGCGGGATATGTGGCCGCCACGGCGACGCCCTGAAGATGAAGGTCACTTCCCCGCCCGTGGACGGGCGGGCAAACGAGGAGGTGATCGAGTATCTGGCGGCGTGTCTGGGCATCAAGAAGGGGCAGGTGACGATCGTTGCGGGACACAACACCACGAGGAAAATCATCGCCGTTACCGGCTGCCGCCGCGGGGAGATGGAACGTCTGCTGGGAGAAACACAGAAGGTCCCTTAGATATCGTTCCGGAAGCGGATAGCTGAACTTAAGGCGCCCGGCAGGCCGTCCTGCCGAGGCATTTTCCCCCGGCGCCCCATTTGCAACACCAATATTCCGAACCGGCAAGGCCGGTTTACCGTCGGGCAAACGCCCTTGTCGGGGCATGAAAAATATAAGCTGATGTCGCAACCGCAGGAAAAGAGTCGGGAAAACGAAAAGGTCGCCAGGGCTGCCGGTGTGGTAGGTCTGGCGACGATGTTGAGCCGGGTGTTCGGTTTCCTTCGCGACATGGTGGTCGCCGGATTTTTCGGCGCCGGTCTCGTCACCGACGCCTTTTTTGTCGCCTTCCGGATCCCGAATCTCCTGCGCCGCCTTCTGGCGGAGGGGTCGCTGACGGTTTCCTTTGTGCCGGTTTTTACCGAGTATCTCAAGCAGCGCTCCCGAGAGGAGGCCCTGGAACTGGCCGATGTGGCCTTTACCGCCCTGTCGGCGATCCTGGCCGTCGTTTCCGTTGCCGGCGTCCTGTGCGCTCCCCTGATCGTCACCGTCATGGCCCCGGGATTCGTCAAGGACCACGCCCAGTACGAACTGACCGTGCTCCTCACCCGCTTCATGTTCCCCTACATCTTTTTTGTTTCCCTGGTAGCCCTATGTATGGGCATTCTCAATTCCCTGCGGCACTTTGCCGCTCCCGCCCTGTCACCGGTGGTCCTGAATATCTCCATGATCCTGGCGGCCCTGCTGCTGAGGGATCTTTTCGCTGAGCCGATCTTCGCCCTGGCGGTGGGGGTTATGGTGGGCGGGGTGCTGCAATTGGCCATGCAATGGCCTTTTCTTGTCAAGATGGGGGTGCGCCTCCGGCCGAATTTCCACTTCCGCCATCCGGGATTAAAGCGGATCGGCCTGCTCATGATGCCCGCCGCCTTCGGCGCCGCGATCTATCAGATCAATGTCTTCATCGGGACGGTTCTTGCCTCGCTGCTCCCCAAAGGGAGTGTCTCCTACCTTTACTATGCCGACCGGATCGTGGAGCTGCCCCTCGGCGTCTTCGCCATTGCCGTGGGCACGGCAGCCCTGCCCAGCTTTTCAGACCAGGTGGCCCGGGGGGAGTTTGAAGACTTCAAGAGGACCATCGCCTTCTCCCTGCGCCTCATCATGTTCATTACCGTTCCTGCCACCGTGGCCCTGATCGCTCTCCGGGAACCCATCCTTTCCGTGCTTTTTCAACGGGGGGCCTTCGACGCCGCCGCCACCCTCAAGACCGCCGAGGCGCTCCTCTATTACACCCTGGGCCTGTGGGCCTTTTCCGTGATCCGGGTCATCGTTTCGGCCTTCTATTCCCTCCAGGACACCAAGGTTCCCATGAAGGCGGCCATCGTGGCGCTGCTGGTCAACGTCGCCGCCAGCGTCGTGCTGATGCATCCCATGCAGCACGGCGGTCTCGCCTTGGCAACCTCTGTCGCCTCAGCAGTCAACGTCGTCATCTTGGCGATAATATTGAGAAAAAGGATTGGATCCTACCTCAAGAGAGATTTTTATGAATCCCTCGGGAAGATAATGGTGGCGTCGCTGGTGATGTGGATGGCTGTCCGGTTAGTGGAGGTGTTCATCCCCTGGCGGATTGCCGGTCCCCTTGATGTCAGAATTTATTTTCTGTGCGCAAGCATCCTGATCGGGATGAGCGTATATTTTCTGATGTCCTGGTTGTTGAAGTGTCCGGAAATGGTTATGTTTGTCCGTGCTGTCCGGGGTCGAATCCTGAAAAAAAGATAAAGCAGTTGACTTAACATCCCCAAAGTGATAGGTATTTTAGGCGGTTATCGAAAAAAATTGAATGAGCGGCATACGCCGCCGCGGCGGCGCTTCATCGGGGAGTTAATTCCCGCAATTTACTCGGAAGGTAGCGAACCATGCTGGATATCAAATTCATCCGTCAAAATACGGAACTGGTGAGAAAAAAGATGCTGGAAAGGGGTCAGGAGATGGACATGACCCCCTTCATCAATCTGGATACGCGGCGCCGGGACATCCTCCAAGAGGTGGAGAAGCTGCGCAATGACCGCAATACCGTCTCCAAGGAGATCGGGGAGAAGAAGAAAAAAAAGGAGGACGCGGCGGAGCTGATCGCCCGCATGGGCGAGGTTTCGGCCCGGATCAAGGGGCTGGACGAGGAACTCAAGAAGGTCGAGGAGGACCTCAATGCCCTGGTCATGGTCATTCCCAACCTCCCCCATGAATCGGTAGCATACGGGACTTCTTCGGAGGACAATCCCGTGATCCGCGTCTGGGGGGAAAAGCCGGTCTTTACCTTTACGCCCAAACCCCACTGGGACATCGGTGAGGCGCTGGGCATCCTGGATTTCGAACGGGGCGCCAAGATCACCGGCGCCCGCTTTACGGTTTACAGGGGACTGGGGGCCATGCTGGAGCGGGCCATCTTCAATTTCATGCTGGATCTCCATATCTTCGAACACGGGTACACCGAGGTGCTGACGCCCTTCATGGTGAACCGGGCCAGTATGACGGGTACCGGCCAGCTTCCCAAGTTCGAGGAGGACCTCTTCCGGGTGGACGTGGTGGATTATTTCCTGATCCCCACCGCCGAGGTACCGGTGACGAATATCCACCGTGACGAGATCCTCAATGAAAAGGACCTGCCCATCTATTACGTTTCCTATTCCCCGTGCTTCCGGGCCGAGGCGGGGTCCTACGGCAAGGATACCCGGGGGCTGATCCGTCAGCACCAGTTCAACAAGGTGGAAATGGTAAAATTCTCCCGGCCGGAGACCTCCTATGAAGAGCTGGAAAAACTGACGGACAATGCCGAAGAGGTTCTCCGGCTCCTCGGGATCCCTTACCGGACCGTCAGTCTCTGTACGGCGGATTTGGGTTTTTCCTCCGCCAAAACCTATGACGTGGAAGCCTGGTTACCGGGTCAGGATGCCTACCGGGAAATCTCCTCGTGCAGTAATTTCGAGGATTTCCAGGCCCGGCGGGCAGCGATCCGTTTCCGCCGGGAGGAGACGGGGAAAATCGACTTCGTCCACACCCTCAACGGGTCGGGGCTGGCCGTGGGGCGGACGGTGGTGGCCGTTCTGGAAAATTACCAGCAGGCCGACGGCAGCGTCGTTATTCCCGAGGTCCTGCGGCCGTACATGAAAGGGATTGACAGGATTCCCGCAATAGGGTAAGGGCCGCCTACAAGTTCTGTTGGAGACAACGGAGGGATGGCCGAGTGGTCTATGGCGGCGGTCTTGAAAACCGTTGGGCGAAAGTCTCGCGGGTTCGAATCCTGCTCCCTCCGCCAGAAAGAGTTCGATCGCGGAGAGATGGCTGAGTGGTCGAAAGCGATCGCCTGCTAAGCGATTGTACGCCCTAAAAGGTGTACCGCGGGTTCAAATCCCGCTCTCTCCGCCATTTTTCATCCATAAGCGCCCGTAGTTCAGCTGGATAGAGCGTCAGACTACGAATCTGAAAGTCGCACGTTCGAATCGTGCCGGGCGCGCCAATTAAATCAAGGGGTTAGAGAATTATCTCTAACCCCTTTCCCTTTCTTTTCAGCCTTCAGCCCTACATTCTTGATTAACGGGACATATCCTTATTCGAGAACAGCCGTTTCTCGATCGGCAGCGGCATGAAATATCCCCTTTTTTACAGCTTGCCCCGTCCGGATAAGCTACCGTCGGAGTAATCTTGATGAATTTGCAACAAGTGGTCAATCTTGCCCGGGGGATGCCTTGGGGGCAAACCCTTCGACGCGCGCTGAGGGAACGTTTCCTAACGATTGTCCAACTCCACCGCCTCGTTGATCCTTTCCGAAAAATCGGGGATGGCCGCCGCGACCCTTACCCAGGCGGACAACATGGGAATGCCCACGGGGTCTTCGATGAATTCCCGCACAGCGAGGCGCAGCGAGCCGACGAAGGTTTCCACCGCTTCGATCTCTTCATGGCGATCATAGGTCAATCCGTTCAACATGGCCAGGGCGTGATACTTTTCAACGGCAATCCGGGATTCCTGAATGTACGCCGTCAGCATGGTTCGGAAGAAGGCCTGGCTCATCACCAGTCCGTCCTGACTCAGGACCCGGAAGAGGACCTTGGCAATATCCGTGGCCATGCGGATCAATCCTTCCTCAGGCTTGTCCTTGGCGAGGAGTTGATGCTTATGTTCGTAGTAATCGGTGATCTCCGTCTGGCAGATGCGATTGGTCGAGGTTTTTTGATAGACCTCGCTGAGCATGGATACCTCCAGACCCCAGGTAGGAGAGATGCGGATACCCCGGGCCAGGTTGCTCATGAAGGCGAATTCTCCCGAGAGGGCGTAGCGGAAATTGTCCAGATAGTCGATAAAGGCGTTGTAGCCGAGGATCCTCTTCATCGTTCTGATGAGCGGGGTGTAGAAGAGTCTCGTGACGCGGCCGAAGAGGCGGTCCGTCACCCGGGCGTAATATCCCTTGCTGAACTCGAAATCAAGGGCGGGGTGGACAACGGGATAGATGAGCCGGGCCACCATCGCCCGTTGATAGTTGACGATGTCGCAATCATGGAGGGCAATGGCATAGACGTCCCGGTCCGCAAGGATATAACCCATACTCATCCATACGGAACGACCTTTCCCGGGCCGGTTCAATTCAAAATCCGCCGCCATCAGCTCCTTAAGGAGGGCCTGCATCCGGGGGCCGTCGTGCCAGACTATCTTAACCTCCGCAGCGAGGCCGGACATGAATTCCCTGACCTTCCGGAACTGCTCTGCACTCGCCCGGTCCAGGGACAGGACGATGCGGTGGAGGTAGTCCACTCCTTTGAGCTCCTCGATGATCTTCGGCATGGCCGGTCCGTCGAATTCCGTCACCAGGGCCGGAAGGAGCAGCACGATCTTGCGCCGCTCGGATATCTTTTTCAGGACACGCTCCAGATCCTCCACGGGGCGGTTCCTTAACTGCTGCAGGGTCGTAACAATCCCGTTCTGACAGAAATCGGCCATATCATTCTCCTTTCCTTTTCCAGATGGATATCAGATACTCCTTCATCCTTTCAAAGGCCTGGGCCTGTTCCTCAAAATGCCGTTCCGCTTCAGTTGCATTTTTATCCTTGAGCTCATTGACCATGGAGGCGACGCGGGCATAGTACAGGGGAATCATCGTATCGAGGATCTTGAACCGTTGGCGGGGGGTTTTCTGAAAGACGCCGGCATACTGATAGACGATACGGACCCACGTTTCTATGGGGAGGAGAAAATCTCCATTGATGCTGTTCCTTGCCAGACTTCTGATGACCTTCAGATCTTTTCCGGCGAGAATATTCTTCCAGACGCCGCTGAAGTTTTTCGCCCCGACCTGGAAGTATTCGATGAGACTATCCTGGTTGATTTCAAAAGGCTCTGCCTCTTGACCGACGACCTCCCCCCGGGAAGGCACTTCCCGTGACCCCTTTATTTCCAGCCAATAGTCCTGATAGCTTCCCATCAACTGGAATATGGTGCCGACGACCTGACGGAACATGGGTCCCAGGTCGGCGGCGGGGTCTTTTTCTCCATGGATCTTGGCGCCGAGCTTGGCCTGGCAGATTCGGAACCCACCTACCATGGCCGAGGTGGTCATCCAGATGTCGATGCCGAATTTGGCCACATCCGTTTCCCAAACGTCCTGATCGAGGTAATGCTTGACCAGGGCCGGTGAAATGCCGAAGTCGCCGCCGATGGGCTGGCGGATTTTCTGACCGTAGAGGGCCCTCGTCAGGTTATAGGCGATGGTGTTGGTGATGGTGCCGTCGAGTTTATAGCGGTTATAGTCCGGGGCGACAAAATCGTATCCTTCCATGACAGGCGCAAGGACATTCCGGACCCACTCCGGGTTGATGGAGATAAGATCGGAATCGAAAACCGCCACCGCCCGCGCCTTGAGAAAATTTGCGATCTCGAAAACGGCCCGCAGACCTGATCCCTTGCCCGGAATGCCTCGGTAGATGGTGACGATGCTCTCGATATTGTAGGATTGAGGATCGATGGAACGGGCCATGTCCCGCGTATCGTCCGTGCTGCCCCCGTCGGAAACGACAATCAGACACTTGCGGTCTGGATAATAGGACTCGATTCCTTTTATGATCGTCTTGAGGACGTGAATGATGGGACGCCCGCTTTGATAGGATGGAATCCCGATGACGATATCGGCAGTGCGGAGTTGCTCGATCTTCTCGCGCACGTAGGGTCTCAAAGCTGTGGAAAATCTTGTTACTGCAATCATGGTTCCTTAGCCTCCTTGAATCAGCAATATGGTGATATCCATTACGTTTGTCCCCGTGGGGCCCGTGACGATCAGATCCCCCGTCTGTCGGAAGAGGCGGTGGGAATCGTTGCGGTTCAAATAGTCGTCTATACTCAGGTCTAACTCGACCAGGCGTCGGTAGCTGTGGCTATCGACGATTGCGCCGGCGGCGTCCGAGTTGCCATCGATGCCGTCCGTACCGGCGCTGAGAAAGACAAGACCCTGCCGGTTTCCGATCTCCTTCAGGGCCGCCAGGCACATCTCCTGATTTCTGCCCCCTTTCCCCCCTCCCCGGACCGTCACCGTCGTTTCCCCGCCGAAAAGGAGGCAGACAGGGGGACGGAAGGGATTTGCCGTCGTCTGAATCTCCTCGCCGATGGCAATGACGGCCTTGGCTGCCTCCCGGGCTTCCCCCCGGAGGCGCGAGGTCACGATGTGAGCCGTCATTCCCATCGCCTCCGCCTTTTCCTTCGCCCGGAACAGACTCCCGAGGTTGCTGCCGATGATCACATGCTCGATGTTGGACGGCGGGGACTTGGGCGTCTCCCCGATCTCGCCGGCCAGCCCCCGCTCGATGAGGGTGCGGACATTTACTGGCGTCTTATCCCAAATACCATACCGGGAGAGGATGGTGTAGACGTCTTGGAAGGTGGCGGGATCGTAGTACAGGGGTGCGGAACCGATGGTTTCCAGCTCGTCCCCGATAACGTCGGAAACGACAAGGACAACCCCCCTCGCCTTGGTAAATCCCGCTAATCTTCCTCCCTTCACGAGAGAGAGGTGCTTGCGAACGACGTTTATCTCGTCGATGCGCAAACCTTCATTGATCAACAGTTGCGACATGGCCTGGAGGTCGCCGAGGGTCAGGGGCGGGATCGGTCTTTCCATGAGAGAAGAACTGCCTCCCGAGAGGAGATAAATAAAGAAGTCGTCATCGGCCAGTCTGGACAGGTGCCCCATCATTTTTTCGGCGCCTTGACGGCTTCGCTCGTCGGGAACGGGGTGGGCGCCGATCCATACCTCGGTCTTTTTCAGAAGGCCTTCATCATAATTGGCAATGACCATGCCGCCGGCGACGGCATCGCCGAGGATCTTTTCCACGGCCATGGCCGCCCGCACCGACGCCTTGCCGCTGCCGAAGACATATACGCCGCGACCTTTCCCCAATAGATGTCTCTTCCCCATGATCGTGACGGCATCCCCGTCCCCGGCCAGGACTTGAGGGAGAACACGGTCCGGCATGGCCGCATGGACAGCCGCGGTGAAGAGATCAAGAATTGCTTTCCTTGAGTCCATTAATAATCCTTTGCATGACATCGTTCCATCCCTTTGCCCCCGGGGCATCGGCTCTGACGAGGCCCGGCAGCGATATATCGGCATAGCTCCCGTCGGGGTACGGGATCAGCACGGGAATAGAAACTTCCGCCAGCAGCGGCCGGTCGTTGTCACTGTCGCCGATTCCTATGGAGAGCAGGTTTCCCTCCCCGTGACGGCGGTATGTTTCGAGGACCAGCCGCACCGCCGCCCCCTTGTCCTGGCGCCGGTCCATGAGATGGTAAAAGCGCCCGCCGCTCGTTATTTTCATGCCGTGACTTTCCGCCAATTCGGCGATGTCTTCGATTTCCTGATCCGCAGTCAAGATGAACGGTTCGCTGAACTCCCGCTCTTTTGCCGCTGCGGCTCCGGTGAGGGAAAGACCGGTACGGTCGGCGATTTCCCCAAGGGACATATCTCCCAAACCACGGACAGGAAATCGTTTCTTGAGGACATGAAAAAAATCGCGGATCTCCTTGTAGGCAATTCCCAATTCAATAACGGCATAGCCTTCGTTGCGGCGGCTTCCGGGAAGCTCGCCGGCGTCATGTTGCGGGAAAAAAACGCCGCCGCCGTTCTCGACAATGAAAGGGGCCGTTAGCCCCATTTCTTTGCGGATGGCCTCCACTTCCCGGCGGGTCTTGCTCGTCGTTATGACCAGGGGAATGCCGGCGGTTTTGATCATCTGCAAAGCGGGGCGTGCGTCGGCATAGGAATAGTCGGCATGATCGAGGAGGCTTCCGTCCAAATCGCTGAAGATGATTATGTGCATATTATGGCCCCTCTTCATGATTCAGTTTGCCCTACCCGGGGCGGAAATGGAGATGGCGGTGATTTTCCGGGACATCTCAATGTTCATGAGGAGTCCGGGACAGCCACAAAAAGGGATAGATGATTTTCGGTCCGACGCCTGGGAGGTGCGAATGGGAGGCGCCTTGGGCACGGGATATTCACCGCCGGAACTTTTATTCGCCGGCACGAAATTAGGCAACGGTGGGCGGTTTAGAAAGTATTGACGGCGGTAACGGTAAATTTATATAGAGTCTTCGCGCAGTTGCTATGCCGGGTGCCATTCCCCGAATATTTATTGATTATTTACTCAGGGTAAATATAAACGAGAGTTATACTAAAGTCAACGATTTTATTGAAAAATAGTCCGAAATAGTTGTCTTTCCAGGTTGTTGCTTTGGGGACAGGCCTTGCGGCAAGGGGTGTTTTCCCTATCGGCAGGAACGGTAAGGCAGCGCCGCCGTGTTTGTCTTCACCTGCCGGGACCTGGTTGCGGCAAGCAAGGATCACGGGGCGTCTGGAGCTGAAAAACAGTTGAATTTGTCCGAAGAAATATTTTATGGCTGCGCAATTATTCTCTAAAGACGGGACATGATGAAGTTTAAATTGTTGGCCGGATACCTGCAGAATCTTCCCGATAATATTCGTTCCATTTTTCTGATTGCGGTTTACGGCGCCTCGGCGGGCCTGACCGCCGTCGCCTTTCTGCTGCTGACCAATTTTGTTTTTGATCACACCTTTATTGCCCTTGCCAAACGTTCCTTGCCCGAATTCTTGATTTGGAGTTTCGTCATCATTATTTCTTCTTCCCTATTGGTAGGGCTTCTCCTAAACTTTCTCAGTAAGGAAGCTAACGGAAGCGGCGTACCGCAGTTAAAGGGGGCTTATTGGAACGATCTCGGTTTTGTGAAGTGGCGCCCCGTTTGGGTGAAATTTATTGCCGGGGTGCTGAGTATCGGCGGCGGGGCGAGTCTGGGCAGGGAAGGCCCTACTATTTATATCGCCGGCGGAACGGCTTCCAATATCGCCGGCATGCTGGGAATACCGAAGCAGTCTCGCCGCCATGCAACCGCTCTCGGCGCGGCGGCCGGTTTGGCGGCGGCATTTAATACCCCGCTGGCGGCGATTACCTTTGTCCTTGAAGAGCTCATCGGCGACATGAACAGCCGCTTCCTCGGCGGCGTAGTTTTATCTTCCGTCGTCGGCGCCTTTGTCGTTTATGCAATTATCGGCAAGCAGCCGGCTTTTGATCTTCCCGAAGTGGACGCGCTGTCGTGGTGGGTATACCTGATTGTGCCTTTGGTGGCCGCATTCGCCGCCTGGTTGGGGATGATTTTTCAGCGTGAAACCATTCGTTGGAGAAGCAGGGTCAAACAAAACCAGCAAGTGCCGTTTTGGGTCAAACCGGCCATTGGAGGTTTCATAACATGGATGATCGGAGCGGCCGTTTATTATGCCACAGGGAAAATCGGTGTTTTCGGACTGGGTTATCACGATCTTTCCAGCGCCCTGAATGTTTCCATCGAATGGAAAGTGGCGGCGCTCCTCGTTGTTGCCAAACTGGCGGCGACTATCGCCTGTTATGGCTGGGAGGGATGCGGCGGAATATTTGCGCCATCGCTTTTTATCGGCGGGATGTCGGGATTGTTTATCGGCGGTCTCGCCGGCCAATGGATGCCGGTCACTCATTCCGATGGCGTCATTCTGGCTGCCGTAGGCATGAGTTCTTGCTTCGGGGCCCTGGTGCGGGCGCCGATGACTTCTCTCTTGATGGTGTTTGAGATGACCCATCAATTCTCCATGGTCCCGGCGTTGATGATCGGTGTCATTGTCAGCCAGGTCGTCGCCCGCTATCGGGCGAAGCACAACTTCTACGATACCCTGCTTCTTCAGGATGGACATGAACTGATAAAGATAAAACCGCCGCGCGATTTTGAAAGCTGGCGCAATCTTCAGGTTGAGATGATCGCCAATAAAAAACCCGTTGTTGTCGATGACCCGTCTGAAACTTCATTAATAGCTCTTCTGGCCAATTATCCCTACCAGTGTTTTCCTGTCGTAATCGACGGTATTTTAAAGGGTGTTGTCACCCGGGGGGAAATTGCGGCATCTCTACAACAAAAAAGGGAATTCGTCGTCGAACCGGTAATGGTGTGCCGTAATGAAGAAACGCTGCGCAATATGGAAAGTAAATTTATTCAATCCCCGACAGGCATGGTTGTTGTTGTGAATAACGATAATACCTCCATAATCGGCTTGATTACCTTGCATGATCTTTTGCGGGCCCAGGCGGCAATTGTGGAATGATTAATCTTCGCGGCATCACGACGCTTCTGAACGGAATTATGGATGGGTTTCTTTCCATCTATCGAGGACATTTTGATCCATCTGGATGGTCCGGATGGGGAAGGGGATCTGGATGCCCTCCTGTTCATAACGGCGACGCAGACGTTTGATGAATTCGTGCTTGATCAAAAACTGATCTACAAACCGGCTTCCCCTAAGTATGACAGAGAAATTTATACTCGAATCTCCGAAGGTGTGATAGCGGATGTAGGGTTCGAATTCACAAACGGCGCCCGCCACTTCCTTCATCACCATCTTGGCTTCCTCCCTGGTCACCCGTTCCACCTTTTCAAGGTCGCTGTCATAGCTGACGCCTACCTGTACCGGAACGGACAATTCGCTTTCCGGCAGATCGAAATTGGTAACGATGGCCTGAGCAAGCAGGGAATTGGGAACGATGGTTATGGTATTGGCGAGGGCCCTGATATTGGTGCAGCGCCAGGTGATATCCATGACGAAACCTTCCTCGCCGGAGGAGAGCTTGATGTAGTCGCCCGGTTTGATCTGCTTTGAGGCGATGATCTGAAGGCCGGCAAACAGGTTGGCCAGGGTATCCTTAAGGGCCAGGGCGACGGCCAGGCCTCCCACGCCCAGGGCGGTCAGAATGGGGGCGATGGAAATATTGAGATACTGAAGAATAGTCAAGAAGCCGATGATGAAGATAAGGGACTTGGCCACATTGGCAAAGATGGAGGTCGCGAGAAAGCCGCTGCTGACCCGCTGGCTGTACATCTTTGCAAGGCCGGAAGCAATCCTGGCCAGGACGAATGTTCCCAGGAAGATCAAGACAACGGTAACGATCTTTTCGATTATGGCAAAATGGGTCGGTGCCCCCGGGAAAGATCTGGCGGCGAGAATAAAACCTACCAGGGAAAAGAAGATAAAAAACGAATGCTTGAGGGAAGCAAGGATGATTTCGTCGCCTTCCCAAGCGGTCTTGCGGGCGGCCTTGCTGAGTTTCCGCAGGACTATTTTTTCGCTGATAACTCCTGAGGATAAGCCGATGGCGATCCATAGGCCGGGGATAATCAGCTCCCTTAAATTATCCATATTGAAAGGCTGCACTTTTCCTTTCGCGCCTCCCTCCGGCTAACCATCACGCCCGGCGCGGTCGTGGGGGTGTCCATGGGTGCGATTGACTTTACAGAATGGCAGGTTTGTTGTCAAGAAACCCTTTCCGGGTCTGCCCGGTCAGGGATGGCCTTATCCCCTTAAGGCGCGTCGAAGGCGATTTCATGATGGACCTTCTACAAGACGAGATGGATGAGGGTCGGAATGAATACGTTCGATTTCTATGGAGCCGTCCGTATCGTCCGTGGGTCCAGGATAAACATGGCGATTCAGCTTGACAAACGTATGGTTATGATTAAGTTCAGCCGGACAGATGAGAATATCACGATTCTCCCCGATCGTTAATCGCGTGTCGACATAA
>DAOTJR010000039.1:0-23991 GCA_035448805.1 Syntrophales bacterium | reverse complement strand
GAAGCAGGCCATGTACGAAGTGACGATCAAGAAATCCTTTGCCGCCGCCCATATCCTCAAGGAGATCGGGGGCAAGTGCGAGGACCTCCACGGGCACAATTTCCTGGTGGAGGTGACGGTAGCCGGCGAGACCTTGAACAGCGAGGACCTCCTTATCGACTTCCGGGACCTGAAGGGCTGGACAAACGAGATTCTCGAGGAGTTAGACCATAAATATCTAAACGAAGTCGAGGCCTTCCGGGGGGTCAACCCGTCTTCGGAGCGGGTGGCGAAACACCTTCACGACCGTCTGGCGCCGAAGGTGGAGGCGGCGAAGCTCCGGGTCGTCTGTGTCACGGTCTGGGAATCCGACAACGCCCGGGTGGCTTACCGGCCATGATCGACGTCCAGAACCGCAAGGATCACCGGAAGATTCCCATCACGAAGGTGGGGGTCAAGGGCATCAAATACCCCATCATCGTCCTGGACCGCGCCCAGGGCACCCAGCCGGTGAACGCCACGATCAACATGTACGTCAACCTCCCCCACCATTTCAAGGGGACGCACATGAGCCGCTTCGTGGAGATCCTCAATGAATTCCGGGGTCAGATCAATATCAAGACCTTCCACGTGATCCTGGAGAAGGTGCGGGAGAAGCTCCGGGCGGAATCGGCCCATATGGAGATCTTCTTCCCCTATTTCATCGAGAAGACGGCGCCGATGACCAAGGCCAGGAGCCTCATGGAATATAAATGTCTGTTCTGCGGCACCCTGAACGGCGGCGGGACGGACTTTCAGGTGGGCGTCATCGTCCCCGTGACGACGCTGTGCCCCTGCTCCAAGGAGATCAGCGAGCGGGGGGCCCACAACCAGCGCAGCATCGTCACCGTCAAGGTACGGTTCCGGAGGTTCTTCTGGATCGAGGATCTGATCCGCATCGTGGAGGATTCGGCCAGCGGCGAGGTCTATTCCCTCCTCAAGCGCCCCGACGAAAAGTTCGTCACGGAGCGGGCCTACGAGAACCCCATGTTCGTCGAAGACGTGGTCCGCAACGTCGCCGCCCGTCTGAAGGAGCACCCCAACTTTCCCTCCTTCACCGTGGAGGCGGAAAACTACGAAAGCATCCACAATCACAGTGCCTATGCCTACGTGGAGGGAAAATGACCGCAAAAACACCGCCGAAGAATTTCTTCAACATCTACGCCCACGGTTTCATCCGTGCCGCGGTATGCATTCCGGAGGTGAAGGTGGCGGATGTGGATTTCAATGTTCGGGCAACATTGAAGCTGGCGCGGCAGGCGGCGGCCAACCACGCCGTCTTCGCCCTTTTCCCGGAGCTGGGGATTTCCGCCTATTCCAATGAGGACCTCTTCCATCAGGAGGCCCTGCTTCAGGCGGTCCGGGAGGCCCTGGGAAAGATAGTCGCCGCCTCCCGAAAGCTCGGCGGTATCATTATCGTCGTCGGCGCCCCCCTCCAGGTGGATGACCGCCTGTTCAACTGCGGCGTCGTCATCTGCCGGGGCCGGATCCTCGGCGTCGCCGTCAAGTCCTACCTGCCGAATTACCGGGAATTCTATGAGCGCCGCCAGTTCACCCCCGCGGAAGAGGCGATTTCGGCCGCCATCTCTCTCTGCGGCCAGGAGGATATCCCCTTCGGGGCGAATCTGATCTTCCAGGTCCGGAATATCCCCCATTTCCGCTTTTACATCGAGATCTGCGAGGACGTCTGGGTCCCCATTCCGCCCTCCAGCTTCGCCGCTTTGGCCGGGGCGACCCTCATCGGCAATCTCTCGGCGTCGAACATCACCATCGGCAAGTCGGAGTACCGTCAGAGCCTGGCCGCCAATCAATCCGCCCGGTGCGTGGCGGCCTATCTCTACGCCGCGGCGGGACCGGGGGAATCGACGACGGACCTGGCCTGGGACGGCCACGCCATGATCCACGAAAACGGCAATCTCCTGGCGGAATCGGCCCGCTTCGCCCCGGAGGCGCAGGTCATCTACGCCGACCTCGACCTGGACCGCCTCGCCCAGGACCGGATGCGCCTCACGAGCTTCAGCCAGAACGGCCGGACCCACCACGACCGGGTGCAGGCCTTCCGGACGGTAAGCTGCGAGGTGGATCTTCCCCGCACGCCGCGCATCCTCCTGGAGCGGGAATATCCCCGCTTCCCCTATATCCCCGCCGATCCCGGCAAGCGGGACCAGCGGTGCTACGAGGCCTATAATATCCAGGTCCAGGGCCTGGCCAAACGGCTCCGGGCCACAGGTATCGGCAATGTGGTCATCGGCATCTCGGGAGGGCTCGACTCCACCCACGCCCTCATCGTGGCGGCCCGCACCATGGATCTCCTCGAGCTGCCCCGGGGAAATATCAAGGCCTACACCATGCCGGGGTTCGCCACCACGGACAAGACCTACACCAATTCCCTCCGGCTGATGAAGGTCCTGGGGGTGGAGGCCAACGAGCTGGATATCCGGCCGAGCTGCCTGCAGATGCTCAAGGATGTGGGACATCCCTTTGTGAAGGGGGAACCCGTTTACGATGTCACTTTCGAGAACATCCAGGCGGGGGAGCGGACCTCCCACCTCTTCCGGCTGGCGAACATGCGCCGGGCCCTGGTGGTGGGAACCGGCGATCTTAGCGAACTGGCCCTGGGGTGGTGCACCTACGGCGTGGGCGACCACATGTCCCACTACAACGTCAACGCCAGCGTCCCCAAGACCCTGATCCAGCATCTGATCCGCTGGGTGGCCGACATGGAGATCCTCTCGGCGGAGACCTCGGCGGTGTTGCGCGACATCCTGAACACGGAGATCAGCCCGGAACTGATCCCCGGCGCCGCCGGGGCGCAGCCGGCGCAGAAGACCGAGGCGGTGATCGGCCCCTACGAACTCCAGGATTTCAACAACTTCTACGTCACCCGCTTCGGTTATCTCCCCACCAAGATCGCCTTCCTGGCCTACTGCACCTGGCGGGACGTCCACCGGGGGAGCTGGCCGGACATTCCGGAGGAAAAACGCCACCAGTACGCCATCGGGGAGATCAAGCGCTGGCTGGAGGTTTACCTGTACCGCTTCTTCAAGACCAGCCAGTTCAAGCGTTCCTGCATTCCCAACGGCCCCAAGGTGGGCTCGGGGGGGTCCCTGTCCCCCCGGGGGGACTACCGGGCACCCAGCGACAGCGAGGCCACGGTCTGGCTGGAAAATCTTCGTCTCGTCCCGGAGGAGGAATAAATGAGGAGGAATAAAACCTTTTTACCGGAGAGGAACGGAAGGGGGATAAAAGACTTACTGTGATCATGCCGTTTTCATGCGGCGTGGCGCTCCGCGGGGCATGAGCTTTTTTGCAAAAACAGCGATATTACATGATAATCACGGTCTGAAGACAGACTCTCTTACAAGGTGAGGTGCTAAAGATGAGACGACAGCAATACAAGGACTTCGACGCCACGGAGCTTTTCTGTCCCCGCTGCCGGCGGTCCGTGCCCGTCCGGAAGCGGCTGCTTTTGGTCTTGTCCGAAGGGGAAAAATACGACTACACCTGTGTTTACTGCGGGACCTCCGCCGGGGACAAGCTGGTGAAGGACAACGATGGCGTAAGGATCATTCTCGGATGATTCACGAACATGATCCGGCAGCGATTTAATGATCGCACCCTGCCGTGGCTACGATTAAAAGCCGTAAACTTTTTTTATGTCCCGGCGTTCGTCAAGAGGTCAAAAATAAGGCCGCCGTCCCCTTCGGGACAGCGGCCTTTGTTTGTTTAGCAGTTAGCGATCCAAGATTTCCCGCCGGGCAAGCCCGGATGCCATCTTCTCCCTCACCGTCCGGCCGGGGCATTACCCCCGCCGGCGGCAGCCGCATCGGCGTTTAGCGCCCGATGACGTAGCGATAGGGGTCGATCTGGTCGCGGAGGATGCTCAGCTCTTCTTCCGTCGGCGGTGCGTTCTCCACGATCTTCGGGGCCTTGAGGAGCTCGAAGCCGCAGTTGTCCTGCACGTCCTTCTCGGAGTAGCCGGGGTTGATGGCGATGATCCGCATCCGTTTGGATTCCGGCTCAAAGTCCATGACGGCCATGTTCGTGATGATCTTGTAGGGACCGGCGCCCAGGGGCAGACCGGACTTGGCGCGGGAATCGCCGCCTTCCAGCCAGCCGGGGGTGGTGATGTACGAGCACTTCTCGGTGAAGCGCTTGGGATCCTGGGGGGTCATGACCATCATGCGCCAGCAGAAAGACGCAAAGTCGTTGGCGCCGCCGCTGCCGGGGAAGCGGACCTTGGGTTTCTGGTGGTCCGCCCCGATGCGGGTGGAGTTCAGGTTGCCGTACATATCGATCTGGGCGCCGCCGAGGAAGGTGTAGTCCAGCATGCCGCGGCAGGCCGTTTCCATGATTTCCGCCATGCTGCTGGCCATGAGGGCCTTCCAGGTCGTCCGGGAGTCGCCGACGGAGATGGGCATTTCGGGGATCAGGGGCGCGGCGCCGCCTGCTTCGAACAAGATCACCAGGTTCGGTGAATGGGCCTTCTGGGCCAGCATGGCGGCCGCGCAGGGGGCGCCGGTGCCGACGCCGACGGATGCACCGTCTTCGAGTTCCCTCGCCGCGGTGCAGATCATCAATTCCATTGTATTGTAGTTTGCCATAATCTCTTATCTCCTCCTTTCTATTCCCTGGCGCCGATCATCAGCCATTCTTTCTGCCTGAGTTTCAGCATCTTGTGCATGCCGCCGTTTTTCTCGATGTATTCGTAGTGATCCTTGCAGCTGTAGATGTTCTTATCGAGGAACGCCTTGAATTCTTCCGGATCTTTCTCCACTTTCAACCATTCACGGAGATGTTCTTCATCGGAGAAGTACTCGCCGTACATGTTGCCGGGATAGCTTCCGAAAGGCTGCTCGATAACGGCATCGACGCACCAGTAAGGAATGAAGGTCGAGGTGGGGTCCCTGCGGATTTCGTCGTTGGTAATCAAACGTTCACAGGTGACGATAACCTTTTTCGAGGAGCGGGCAATGTCGTAGTCCGACATGAGGATGCCCTTGGTCCGGCAGTTGCCGTAAACATCCGCCTCATGGACATGGATAAGACCGACATCGGAATACAGAGCCGGTACCAGGGCGTAATTCGTCCCCGTAAAGGGGCACTTCACCTTCACCGCGCCGCTGTACTTGAAGGTATCGGTCCCCATCATGTTGCGGATGGGATGGAAGGACACGCCGGCGCACGCAGCCTTATAGCGTACGGCCAGGGTGTAATTGGTCCATTCTGATACTTCCACTTCGCCGCTTTCCATGTACTGCCGCGCATTGGGGGACAGCCCTCTGGCTTCGAGACCGATGATATAAGCGGCATCGCACCTGTTGAAGCATTTACCGGCGGAAAGAATCTCGAAGTCATGGGTAGCCGTATGCCCGGCCAGTCCCAGGTTCTTCTTTCCCTGTCTGACGATCTCGTGTAACACAGCCGCCGGGATTCTGTTCACACCGAAGCCGCCGATGGAAACATAATCGCCGTCCTGGACATACTTTGCGACTGCATCTTTTACCGTGGTGAGCTTGCTCACGAGGGCGCGGCTTTTATGGCGGAAAAATTCCCTCGCCTTGTCCGCATCGGGATCCGTGAAGATCCTTCCAACTCCTTGTTCAATAACGTCCACTGAACCTACCTCCTTCTCTTTATTGTGTTACGTTTTATCTGCCTATTCCTATACGCCTGTACGGTTCGTAAGCATTCGATATGTCTTTAAAATAATCAAGGGGTTATAACGACTGCGTTGTAACGCTGGCCTCTTAGCACAAGAAGCCGTGGGAAGCAAGGAAAATATTCGGTTTCTTGACGATTATCGCGCCGGTCCGGGCAGCTGCTTATGTCTTTTCCCTCAGAGCTTTTTTTTCGCCAACGCCGCCTTCAGCTTCTCGCCCAGAGAGCCGGCAACGGGCAATCCTTCCTGTTCTGCACGGTCCCGATAGACAACTTCCACATCCCGGACGGCGGTGGCGCCGGCGAGATAATCTCCCAGGATCTCACGGCTGTGGGCGTTTTCATGGCAATAAACGCAGAGATTCTCCCAGTTGCTGCCATCGGGAGGGTTGTGGTGATGATTGCCGTCTTTGTGATGCACTGTCAGGAGCTGGCGGTTCGGGCCGGAAAATTCCCGGCCGCAGTGGGCGCAGACCAAACCGTGAATCGTCAGGGAACGCTCCCGGTAATCTTCCGCCGGTGGTTTCCGCTGCCCCGCCTTCAGTTCCCGGACGACATCGGCCGCGTCCCGGGCGGTTCCGGTCTCAGGTTTCCGCACCATTGCCCGGACCCGCCCCCCCTTGCTGTCGAAGGTCATTTTCGCCATCTTCGCCGGGACCTCCTAATGGCTTATCCGGCGCCGCGACGACGAATAGACGTCCACAAAGACCCGCACGCCCTTCAGGAACGCCCCGGCATTCTTCAGAAAGACAAAAAAAGGCAGCCGCAACCCCAGGCGCAGTATCGACTCCACTTCCATCAGTACTCCCGCTACGGCCTGCACCCTTTTGATGACCCCGGCGGCAATAGCCACCTGATCGTTGACCGTATGGACGGTCATCTTCATCTGCACCGCCGCTTCGTCGAGGTTTTTGAGGATCTCGGGCAGGCGTTGCTGAAGCATCCCCTGAGTGACGTGCAGACCCTTGACCAATTTGTTCAACTGATAGAGCAGCGGCGCGGTAAATGCCGCCATGAGAAAAACGGCCAGGCTGAGCAATAAGAGACTGAGCTCTACATACATGACGATCCTCTTGTTAACGAATTTTCAATCCCCGACCCGCGCCGGCCAAGAATCGATCTTTTTAAAGATGTGTCCCGGCGGCGCGTATCAGCATCATGGGTACCTGGATTTTTCACACTCCGGTATTCACCGGAAGGACAAGAAAAGAAGTATTTAAAAGATATTGACAAGTTAACCAATCAAAATCCGAAAACGGCAGACCGCAGTCGCTTCCTCATGACGATTTCTCTTCCTTGAAGGCCTCCACCCCGGCATCGATGGCCCGCTTCAGGCGGCTTTTGTTCTCATCAAGGCTTTCCTTTCCCTTTTCCACCATCGTTCCCGCCTTCGCCTCAAGTTCGACCACCTTTTCCCGGGCCGCCTCCTCGATCTTTTTCAGACGGGTTACCGCCGATTCATAGGTCTTTTTGCTTTTCTCCAGGGCCTGTTCATATTCTTCTTTCGCCTTGGCAACCAGTTCCTCTGCCTTGCGGCCGATGTCTTCCCGGGTCTCCTTGCCGCTCTTGGGGGCGTAAAGTACCCCCACAACCGCACCGATCACGCCCCCGATGAGTAATCCTTTCAAGAAATCTCCTGCACGGTCCGACATAATGCACCTCCCTGTTTTTTTTCTTTTGTAAAGCAAGAGACTGATCGCTGTCAAGGCCTTTTGAGATAAAAAAACCGGATCGCCGCGAGGGACGATCCGGTTTTCAGAATGGACTGATGTTCTATATCACTTTGCTGGAGCCGCCGGGGCCGGAGCCGCCGGAGCCGGGGCCGGAGCCGCACCGGGGGCTGCGGGAGCCGCGCCGGGAGCCGCAGGAGCCGCACCGGGAGCCGCGGGAGCCGCACCGGGAGCCGCGGGAGCAGGAGCCGGAGCCGCAGTCTTGGCCGGTTCAGCCGGTTTCTGCTCTTCCGCCTTCTTGCAGCCAACGACTGCGAAAGAAAACGTCACCGCAAGAAGCAGCGAAAGAATAATGGCGAATACCTTCTTCATTAAAGCGTCACCTCCTTTCCAATAATTTCATGGCCATACAATGACTACAATCATCATGATCGGTGTGTGAACATACGCTTTTTTTTTACCTTGTCAAGACAAATTTATAATTATATAAGGCTTGGCAAATTCCCAGCTCAAAACCGGAGGAATCATGATTTTAGGCATTGACGTAGGCGGAACGCATACGGACGCGGTCCTGATCGAAGGATTCAAGATCCGGAAAAAAGCCAAGATTCCGACGGACGAGACCAATCTCTTGAACTCGTTGCACCGGGTGGCCACGGAAATCCTTGCCGGTGAAGACCCCAAAAAGCTGCAGCGGGTAGTCCTCAGTACCACCCTTTCCACCAATGCCATCGTGCAGAACAAGGTGGCACGGGTGGGTATGATCGTTGCCGGCGGCCCCGGCCTGTCCCCCTCCCTGCTCCCCCGGATTCCCCATATGTTTCATGTGGCCGGTTACGTGAATCACCGGGGGGTGATCGCTGCCGAGATAAACAGGGAGGAAATCAAAGCCGCCGGGGGAAAGCTGCTGCAGGAGGGAATCAAACATTTAGGGGTAGTGGGCAAGTTCTCGACACGCAACCCCGCCCAGGAACTGCAGACCGCCGACCTGCTGGCAGGTGATTTCCGTCATATTTCCCTCGGCCACCGCATGTCGGGGCGACTTAACTTCCGACGCCGAATCGATACCGCCTATCTCAACAGTGCCGTCTGGGAGATTTACCAGCGCTTTGTAAGCGATGTCCTCCAGTTCGTACGCAGTCAGGGCATCGACGTCCCCATTTATATCCTGAAAGCCGACGGGGGCACCTTCGATGTGGCCAAATCCGCCGAATTTCCCGTCCAGACCATCCTCTCGGGACCGGCAGCCAGCATCATGGGCATCCTCAGCATGGCCAAATGCGATGAAGACGCCGTGGCTCTGGATATCGGCGGCACGACCACCGACATCGCCGTCTTTGCCGACGGGGTCCCCCTCCTGGAAAATCTCGGTGTCACCATCGAAGGGCACAAGACACTGATCCGGGGATTGCGGACCAGGTCCATCGGTCTGGGCGGAGACAGCGCCGTCCGTTCCGAGGGGGGCAAGATCCTTGTCGGTCCCCGACGGGAAGGTCCGGCCGCCGCCCTGGGCGGACCCCTCCCCACCCTCACCGACGCCATGGTCGTCCTGAAGCGTACCGATATCGGCGAAGAAAGGCTCGCCACAGCGGCATTGGCACCACTGGCAGCGGCATTGGGACGTTCCGTGGCCGAAACGGCACAGCTCATCTTTACCGAGGCCTGTGAAAAGATCGTCGGGGCGGTACGTTCCTTCATCAGGGAGATTAACAACGAGCCTGTTTACACCATCCACGAGATGCTGGCGGGAAAAATCATCGTTCCGAAAACAGTCCACGTCGTGGGAGGACCGGCGGCCGCAATGGCGGACTATCTGGGTGAAAAGCTCTCCTGCCGCCCCTGCATACCCCAACACTCCGAAGTGGCCAATGCCGTCGGCGCCGCCCTGGCCCGCACCACGGCGGAGATAACCGTCCTCGCCGATACGGAGCGGCGGCTCCTCACCATCGGCGAAGAGGGGGTGCAAATGGAGATTCCGTCACGCTATACCGCCGCCCAGGCCATCGCCGCGGGAACGGAGAGACTGCGGGAAAAGGCGCTGGCCATGGGTGCCAGGGAAGAAGACATGGAGATCGAAGTGGTGGAAAATCAGGAATTCAACATGGTCCGGGATATGTATATGGCAGGCAAGAATATCCGGGTCAAGGTTCAACTCAAACCGGGACTGATTTCCGGATTCACCCGGGGACAGGCCCTGTAAGGATATTGACATGACACTTATGGACAGACAGCGGCGCCGCACGGGCTTGATCTTCTTCCCCGCCTTCGACTGGGCCATCTCGCCCACCCACCCGGAGCGGGAGGAACGGCTCCTCTACACCCAGGACCAGGTCTTCGAGGAGGGTCTCCTCGACTTCGACAACATCATCGAATTCAAACCCGGCCTGGCCACGACGGCGGACATCGACCGGATCCACATCTGCGTCCCCGAGGCAAAAAGCGTCATCACCGAATCCCACCTCATCTCCGCCGGCGGGGCGATAACCGCCGCCGAAAAGGTGCTGTCCGGGGAAGTGGACAACGCCTTCGCCCTGGTCCGGCCGCCGGGCCACCACGCCATGAGGGTCGTGCACGGCGCCCGGGGCTTCTGCAACGTGAACATCGAGGCGATCATGGTGGAATACATCCGGAAGCACTACGGACCGAAGCGGATCGCCATCGTGGATACGGACTGCCATCACGGCGACGGCACCCAGGAGATCTACTGGCACGATCCCAACACGCTGTGCATCTCCATCCATCAGGACGGCCGGACGCTCTATCCCGGCTCGGGATTCACCGACGAGTTCGGAGGCCCCAACGCCCTAGGCATGACCGTCAACATCCCCCTGCCGCCCCGGACCTCCGACGAGGGCTTCCTCTATGTCCTGGAAAAGGTCATCATGCCCATCCTCGCGGAGTTTCAGCCCGATCTCGTCATCAATTCCGCCGGTCAGGACAACCACTACACGGACCCCATCACCAACATGCGTTTCAGCGCCCAGGGCTACGCCCGTCTCAACGAGATCCTCGCGCCGGATATCGCCGTCCTCGAAGGGGGCTACTCCATAGAGAAGGCCCTGCCCTATGTGAATGTCGGGATCATCCTGGCCATGGCCGGCCTGGATTACAGCGCCGTACGGGAACCGGACTACCACGCCGAGGCCCTCCGGCAGACCGACCAGATCACCCGGTACATCGAGCGCACCGCCGCGGAGGTCATGGACCTCTGGAAGAGGCGCCGGGAGATGAAAAAATCCCTGGTAGGCGCCGCCGGTTACGTGAAGCGGAACAAACACATCTATTACGATACGGACGGCATCTCGGAGCAGCAGGAGGAAACGGTCCGGGTCTGCGACGACTGCGGCGGCCTGGTGCTGATCGATTCCTTCGCCGACACGGGCCGGCGCATCTTTGCCGTCATCGTCCCCGGCCAGAGCTGCCCCGTCTGTCGTGAGGAAGGAGAGGCCTTCTTCAACCGCATGGAAAAGGGGAGATACCGCCATATCTATTTCCAGGACCGGGACCGGGACATCTATATTCGCAAATAGGAACCCGCGTCACAAAAGGCTTCGTAAGGGCGATGAGATAGTGTCATCCTGTTTGTCGGCGGCTTTGTTTGCCGTTGTGTCCGCCTGCGGGCGCGGCGGTTGATTGGACAATAATAAATTTTGAGAGGAGCAGTTATTTTATGGCAGACGAGATTGTAAAAAGGACTCAGGAAACGGCAAAGACCCTCTTCGGCAAAGGCGTCAAGATGGACCCGCCCTATCTTATGTGGCGGGAATTCGACAAGGACCTGGCCAATGAATTCTCCAAGTTCATCACCGGCAACCTCTACTCCCGGACGGTTCTGACACTGCCGGAGCGGCAGTACGCCGCCTGCGCCATGCTGGCGGCCCTCCGGGCCACGGGGGAGCTGCGGCTGCACGTCAACGCCGCCCTCAACGTCGGTTGCGATCCGAAGAAGCTCGCCGAGATCTTTTTCCAGGTGGCGACCTATGCCGGTATGCCGGCGGTCAACGAGGCCCTGGAGGTCTACCGGGAGGTGTTGAAAGAGCGGGGGGAATGGCCGATAAAGTAGCGTCCCTACCCCGCCTCGCGGTCATTGTCAGGGCAGGCGGAGAGGCCCTTCCCCTTCCCGCGGCGGGAGACAACCGGCTTCCGTCCGGGACGGGGACTTTCCCGAGGGCCACGGCAAACGTCTTTGATGGACCATAAAAAACGCCGAACCGGCATGCCCCGCCGGGGACATGCCGATTCGGCGTTTCTATTTCATTTCTACCGTATCTGTCTGC
The DNA here is from genome assembly GCA_035448805.1 of Syntrophales bacterium. Lineage (GTDB taxonomy): Bacteria > Desulfobacterota > Syntrophia > Syntrophales > UBA8958 > UBA8958. The sequence continues at coordinate 12,365 of DAOTJR010000039.1, read as the reverse complement.
CGATATTATTCGAGGACGAGGAGGACCTGATTGGTGTCCACCTTGTCCTTCTCTTCCACTTTGATCTCGGCGACCTTGCCGTCTTTCGGGGCGACGATGGGATTTTCCATCTTCATCGCCTCCAGGATGATAACCTCTTCATCAGCCTTCACTTCATCCCCGACCGAAACCAGGATCTCGGCAATCGTTCCCGGCATGGGGGCTACGACGTCTACTGCCATTTGCTCAACCTCCTTGAGTTTATTTATCGTTTCCGCAGGGTTTTCCGCCCCGCTATCTTGACGCCTCGGAAATCTGAATTCCGGGGGTGCTTACGCTCCCCCCGGAATTCATTTTTTCGCTGAAAGACTACTTCTTCCACAGGGGATCCGCGGGGCCCCACACCTCGGGGAGGACCGCTTCTTTGGTCCATTCCGGGGGAATCCGCTGGCCGGGCTGCTCGCCGAGCTTCTCGATGAGCTTCTTGAGGCCCGGACGGGCGAACTTCATATGCCCGGCCTTCTGGGTCCGGCCGTTATAAATGGCCTCGGAACGGAGCCGCCGGCCGCAGGTCTTCTCCATCTTCCGGCCCAGCCAGAGAACCCGGTCCACATCGTAGCCGTGCTCGATGCCCAGTTCGTCGATCTGGACCAGGAGGTCTTCCATGGTCACCAAACCCACAAAGCGGGGATCATCGTAGTAGTACTCGCCGGTGCCCCGGATCGGACAGTCGTCGAGGAAGTTGGCCGGCTGGCCGCCCAGACCGCCCAGGGTGGCCTCGAAGCGGCAGATACCCGCCTGGAGGGCCGCCAGAACCGAAGAGGAAGCGATGCGCTTCGTCTCGTGGAGATGGCAGAGATGGGCCTCGGGATTGGGCATGGCATCGAGGATCATGGAGAAATAGCGATACACGTCCGCGGCGTTGGCGGAACCGTCGTGGTCGGCGTGCTCGATGTCGTGAGCGCCGATCTGGAACCAGCGCTTCGTGAATTCCACGGCGTCTTCCAGCTTCGTGGCGCCGCTGATGGGGCTTCCCCAGATGGTGCTCACCGTTCCCACCATCTTCATCCCCATATCTCTCGCCTTCTTGATACACCGCTCGGCCTCACGCCAGTACTCGGTTAGGGTGGTACCGGAGTTGGCGAAGTGATGCTCCGGGTCCGTGGAAACCATCATGAGGATCCGGTCGGGGCCGTATCCTTCCTTTCTCCACTTAATGGCCAGATCCACCGAGGGCTCACGAATGGTGACGGCCGTGAGACATACATCCTTGAATACATCGATACCCTGCCGGGCGGCCCGCTTGGCAAATTCGTCGCTCCGCAGGGCCTTCATGACTTCCGCACCATCCACAAACTGGGGGGTTGTGCCGTGGGCCATGTTGGTCACTTCCAGCTCCCGGCAGCCCGCCAGGATCATTTCCTGACCGTAGAAGATCTTCGCCTTGGTGGAGATGAACTTCTCTTCGTGCTGAAAACCGTCACGGATCGTGATGTCGCCGATGGAAACCTTCTTCGGCATCCGCGGGAAAATCTTCCAGTAATCATACTCTGTCGCCATAAAACAATATCCTCCTTCATCTAATGTAATGCTTGGTTGAGATTAAATTCCCCTCCTCCGGCGGCAGGATGGGGGAGGGGAAATCCTTAATCCTTCTGTCACTCGCCCTTGAAAACGGGCTTCCGCTTCTCCGCGAAGGCCGCCAGGGCTTCCAGGCGGTCTTTTGTCGGGATCGTCACTTCATAGGCCTTGGACTCCAGCGGCAGGGCCACGCCCAGACTCGCCTCGGTGCCGTAGTTCAGGACGAATTTCGCCTGGGCCACGCCGATGGGGCCGTTCTTGGCGATCTCTCTCGCCAGTTCCAGGGCCGCATCCATGAGTTTGTCGGGTTCCACCACCCTGCTGACCAGACCGATCTCCAGAGCCGTCTGGGCGTTGATCCGCCGGGCCGTGTAGATAAGCTCCTTGGCCTTGGCGACGCCGACGATCCGCGGCAGGCGCTGGGTACCGCCGGCACCGGGGATGATGGCCAGGGAGGTCTCCGTGAGGCCCATCAGGACATTGGACGAGGCGATGCGCAGATCGCAAGCCAGGGCCAACTCCGTGCCGCCGCCGAAGGCGAAGCCGTTGATGGCGGCGATAACGGGTACCCGCACCTGCTCCACGGCGGTGAAGGTGTTCCGGATGGTGAAGATGAAACGGCGGACCTGATCCTGCGTCAGGGTCCTTCGCTCCTTCAGGTCCGCCCCCGTGGAGAAGGACCACTTCTTGGGATCATCGCCGGCCTTGGCGCCGGTGATGATGATGCAGCGGAGATCCATGTCGAAATTGGCTTCCCGGATCGTGTCCGCCAGGACCGCCAGGAGGTCGAAATTGAAACAGTTCATGGCATCGGGGCGATTCAGGGTGAGAATCAGGATGCCGTCTTCGGTTCTTTCCTTCAGTAGAATATCAGCCATTGTTTCCTCCTCTTTCGTCAAAACGGATCACACCTTCAGATCGCCCCAATCGGAATGCTGAATGGGAACACGGAGCGAGATTTCCAGGGCCCGGGCGATCTTGTCCCGGGCTTCGCTGAAGGCGACAACGCCATCGTGGAACAGCAGCGAACCGGTATAGAAGGGGTGCCCCTCGGCGTCGTAGCGGTCGCGCATCATCTGGCGGAATTTGGCCATTTCTTCTTCGTTCACCGGCTGGCCCTTGGCCTCGATGTTTTTCCGGCGCACCGTCTCCACGATGAAGCCCGCCGTCTCGCCGGACATAACGGTCGTGCGGCCCCGCATGTTCGTGAAGGCGAAGCGCGGTTTGAAGGCCCGGCCGTTCATGCCGTAGTTGGCGGCCCCGTGGTCGGGTCCGATGACGTAGGTGATCTTCGGGGTTTTGAGGCAGCTGCAGGCCCGGACCATGTCGGAGCCGTACTTGCCGATGCCGCCCCACTCTTCCGCCTTGCCGACCATGTACCCGGGGGAACCCTGGAGGAACAGGACGGGAAGGTTGGAATTACCGCAACGGATCATCCACTCCGTGGCCTTCCGGGCCGCGTCGATGTAAATGACGCCGCTGGCGTTGGAGGCGATGACGCCCACCGGGATACCCTTCATCCACATCTTGCCGGCGATGATGGCATCACCGCGGCCGGGACCGTAGGTCGGTTTGTACTCATGGAAATAGCTGTCGTCGGCCAGACACTTGATCGTGTCCTTGATATTGATGTACTGATAGGTATCCGTGGGGGTGCAGCGCATCATTTCCTTGAAGTCGAACTTCGGTTCCCGGGTTTCGCGCCGGTCGATGTAGAGGGACTGGGAGGGCTCGAATTCCATCATGTCGCGGATCTTCTGGATGCCCTCGTCCTGGGTCCGGACGAAGTGGTCGCAACCGCCGGAGTGCTGGGTGTGCACATAGGCGCCGCCCAGATCCTCAGGGGAAACCGTCTCACCGATGGCCGACTTGACCATGGGGGGACCGGCCAGGAAGGCGAAGGACATCTTCTCGATCATGATGGATTCCGTGGCCAGATAGACGATGTAGGCGCCGCCCGCCGTGTTGCCGCCCGTGGAGAGGGTGAACTGCTTGATGCCCATGGCGGACATGCGGCACATGTTGTAGAACATGCTGCCGAAGTGGCCGTCGTCGGCGAAACAACCGACCTGGAGGGGCAGGTTGATGCCGCCGGAGTCGGCGATGTAGATGCAGGGGAGCCGGCAATCTTCGGCGATCGCCTGGGCCCGCATGTGCTTCTTCAGGGTGATGGGGAAATACGTACCCGCGGCGTAGCGGTTCTCGTTGGCAAAGATCATGCAGTCCTTGCCGTGCACCACGCCCACGCCGGTGACCAGGCCGCCGCCGGGGATGTGGCCGCGCTTTTCCTGCTCGTAGATCTCACCGCCGTAGAGGCGCTTCTTGCCGATGTCGTAACCGGCGTCCAGACCGACCTCGAAGAACTCCGTTCCGGGATCGATAAGCTGGGAAATGAGCTGCCGCATGGGTTTTTTGTTCTGCTTGGCCAGACGGGCGACCTGATCGTCGCCGCCGATATTGAAGGCCTCTTCCCGATGCTTGAAGAGAAGCTCATCCTGCGCCAGCCAGTGCTGAAGATTCTTCTCCCGCTCTCTCTCCAGTCTCTCCGCCCTTGTCAACCTTGGTTTTTTTTCTTCTTCTGCCATACCTACCTCCTCCTATTTTTTGGATTGCGCATCCACGTTCATGATGTTGTACCTCTCCCACTTCATCCAAGCCTCTTTACAGAAATCATTAAGGATCTCGTTATTCCCTATGGGGAAGGAATCGGCCTGTTTCCTGTAGTTGCCTCTGGAGTGGAAAAATGACGACCTGTAAAAGCCGAACTTACGTATATGAAACGGTTGATAGTGTCAAGTATTTTGTAAAATATGGGTGCGGCAAAAGGCGTTATCATCCACAACCCTTTCAATGTCATTGTCAAGCAGGCAGCAATGTGTTAGGGAGCCGCCGGAAGGAGTCGGCAATGAAATACTTTCTCTGCGTCCTGGGCATGGTCTTCGTTATCGAAGGTCTTCCCTATTTCGCCTTTCCTGAAAAACTGAAGATCTACCTCGCCAAAATGATCGAGGTCCCCGACAATACCCTGCGTCTCATGGGACTGGCCGCCATCGTATTGGGGCTGGTGCTTGTCTATTTCGGAACCGCGGCATGAAGTTGGAGGAATTTTCCTACCACCTGCCGGCGGCTGCGATCGCCCAAACACCCCTGCCCCGGCGTGACCGGTCCCGCATGCTGGTCTTGGAGCCATCCTCCGGGGCGATCCAGCACCGCATCTTCCATGAAATACCTTTCTATCTGCGGCATGGCGATGTCCTGGTGGTCAATGATTCCCGGGTAATTCCGGCGCGGCTCGTCGGCCGGAAAGAAAGCGGCGCCGTCATTGAAATCCTGCTTTTGTCGAAAATCCCGGCGACGGCAGACGGTGAGGTATGGGAGGCCCTGTTGAAACCGGCCAAAAGGGTCCGTCGGGGTACGGTCGTCTATTTCCCGGGGGAAACCCGGGCCACGGTGGAAGAACGGCTGTCGGAAAAAAAGTGGCGGCTTCATTTTTCATGTCCCGAATCATTTTATGTTTTTTTGGACCGCCACGGCCGGACCCCGCTTCCTCCTTATATCAAAAGGACACGGGATGAGGAGGGCTCCCCATATGACCGGGAACGCTACCAGACGATTTACGCCCGGACCCCCGGCTCTGTCGCCGCCCCCACGGCGGGCTTTCATTTCTCCCCGGAGGTGCTGGAATCCGTCCGGGCCGGCGGCGCCCAGGTCGCCTTCGTTACCCTCCATGTCGGCTACGGAACTTTCCTGCCCATTACTTCGGCAGATATCGAAGACCACCGCATGGAAGCGGAATATTTTGAAATAACTGATGAAAACGCCTCCATTATCAACCGCGCCGAACGAATTATCGCCGTGGGGACGACAGCCACCCGGGTCATCGAAACAGCGGCGGACGAGACAGGAAAGGTGCATGCCGCCAAAGGTTGGACATCCCTTTACATCTATCCCGGTTACCGCTTTAAAAGGGTCCAGGCGCTGTTGACTAATTTTCACCTCCCCAGATCTTCCCTCTACCTCCTGACGTGCGCCTTCGGGGGAAAACAGGCCGTCGCCGCCGCCTATGAGCAAGCCATCGCCCACGGTTACCGGTTTTATAGCTATGGAGACTGCATGCTGATAATATGAATTGTCATGTTTGTCCAACACCCACGAACGATGGAAATGGTTTAAGGAATATTGCCCCGATTTATTTTCATAATAACCCCCACGCCCGGTGCGGGCACCACGAAGGATGAAAATAATCGGGCACTTGCCGATATTTTCATATAAGGTATAATGGATTTCCAGTTTGAGCTGATAACAAGACACGAAAAGACCGCCGCCCGCCTGGGGAAAATAACGACCGCCCACGGTGTCGTATCAACTCCGGCCTTCATGCCCGTCGGTACCCAGGGCGCCGTCAAGGCCCTGACACCGGATATGGTCCGGGACCTGGGAGCGCAGATCATCCTGAGCAACACCTACCACCTTTATCTGCGACCGGGACATGCACTCATAGCCGCGGCCGGGGGCCTCCACCAGTTCATGAACTGGCCCGGACCGATACTTACGGACAGCGGCGGGTATCAGATATTCAGCTTGGGGGCCCTCCGCAGGATCACCGAAGAGGGGGTACGGTTTCAATCCCACATCGACGGATCCCGCCATGATCTCACCCCGGAACTCGCCGTGGACATTCAGCTCGCCCTGGGTGCCGATATCATGATGTGCCTCGATGAGTGTACCTCTTACCCGGCCACATTTCGGGAAGCGGAGGTTTCCCTGGCCCGAACCCTGCGGTGGGCGGAACGTTGCCACCTCCGGCGGCAGGGAACCGCCGCCGCCCTGTTCGGCATCGTCCAGGGCGGAATGTACATGGATCTCCGCCGCAGGTCTTTGGAAGGATTGCTGGCCATGCCGTTCGAGGGTTTGGCCCTGGGCGGTCTCAGTGTCGGGGAGCCCAAGGAGGAAATGATGGCGATTGTGGGCGAAACCACTCCCCTCCTTCCGGAAGATCGTCCCCGGTACATCATGGGCGTCGGGACACCGGAAGACATTGTCGCCTGTGTAGCCTGCGGCGCCGACATGTTTGATTGCGTCATGCCGACCCGCAGCGCCCGGCACGGATTGTTATTTACAAGCGAGGAAAAGATTGTTATAAAGCACGCCCGCTATCGCCATGACCAAGCGCCCCTGGATGCTCTATGCGATTGTTATACTTGCAGAAACTTCTCCAGGGCCTACTTGAGGCACCTGTTTGTCAGCGGGGAGATCTTGGGGCTGATCCTGAATACGATCCACAATCTCCGTTACTATCTGCGGCTCATGGAGAGGATTAGGGAGGCCATCGCGGAAGGCCGTTTCCCGAAGCACATTTTCTGAGGGCCTGGATCTTATGGGAGCATCCTCAGGATGTATAGGAACACAAACGGGCATCGCCGGATGGTGATACCCAATATTTAGCAATATCATCAGACAAGGAGGGTCAGAAAAGTGATCTCAACCGCCTACGCAATGGGAAGCGCCGGAGGAGGACAGATGGGGGGAGGGGGAGACTGGAGCTTCTTCATCGTCATGGGCATCCTGTTTGCCATCTTCTATTTTCTTCTCATCAGACCGCAGCAACAGAAACAGAAGGAACTGAAGGCTATGCTCGACAATCTGGCCCACGGTGACACGGTAATCACCTCCGGGGGGATCCACGGCAAGATCGTGGGACTCACCGATAGCATCGTCACCCTCGAAATTGCCGACAAGGTCAAGATCAAGGTCGCACGAAGCTTCATCGGCGCCGTACTCCAAAAAGCCGGAAAAGAATAAAATAAAGCGAGGTCAGCATGATAAAAAGCATCGGCATCAGGGCGCTCATTGTTTTGGTGGTTTGTCTGGCCGCCCTTTTCTATCTCACACCTTCCCTCCTGTCGGACAGTCTGCCGGCTTTCTGGAAAAAAAACCTGCCGGCGGACAAGATTCACCTGGGGCTCGATCTCCAGGGCGGTATGCATCTCGTTCTGGAGGTCCAGACGGATAAAGCCCTGGAGGGGACTATCGAACGGATCTCCAATGACATCAAGGAAACGATGATGGAAAAAAAGATCCGTTTCCGCAGCATCGCCAGGACGCATACCGACGCGATAACCCTGGAATTTCCAGATCACCCGGCCCGGGAGGCCTTTGAAAAGATACTGAAGGACAATTACCCTGATTTCGAGGCGACATCTACCACCCAGCGGGAGGGAAGAGAAATCGTCCAGATCAAGCTGAAGGTAAAGCGGGCCCAGGAAATCAAGAAACTTGCCATGGAACAGGGGCTGGAAACCATCCGTAACCGCGTGGATCAGTTCGGAATCACGGAACCGGAAATCATCCCTCAGGGCGAAGACCGGATCATTGTCCAGCTCCCCGGTATCAGAGATCCGGGACGGGCCAAGAACCTTATCGGCAAGACGGCGCTTTTGGAATTCAAGCTTCTCGACGAAGAGCACAGTCTGGAAGAGGCCATGCGGGGGAACATCCCCGAAGGTAGTGTCGTTGCCTACGGTACGCGCCTCGATCCGGAATCGGGAAGACGGACCCAGGTCCCCTATCTCGTTAAGAACAAGGCCCTCATGACCGGCGCCTCTCTGGAAACGGCCAAGGTTTCCATCGGTGATCGCTTCGGAGAGCCCTATGTATCCCTCAAGTTCAATGCCCAGGGCGCCCAGGATTTCGACCGCATTACGGGGGAAAACGTCAAGAAACGTCTGGCCATCGTTCTCGACGGCGTCATCCATTCGGCACCGGTCATCCAGGAACGGATCAGCGGCGGCAACGCCCAGATTACGGGTAATTTCACCCTGGATGAGGCCAAGGATCTGGCAATCGTCCTGCGGGCGGGCGCCCTGCCTGCCCCCGTAACCATTCTGGAGGAAAGAACCGTGGGCCCATCTTTGGGACAGGATTCAATAGACAAGGGACTCTGGTCTACCATCGTCGGCGGCCTCCTGGTGGTGCTGTTCATGATGGTCTATTACAAACTCTCCGGTCTGGTGGCCAATTTTGCCCTGCTGCTGAACATCATCATCATTTTCGGGGCCCTGGCGGCTTTCCGGGCCACCCTGACGCTGCCGGGTATCGCCGGCATCGTGCTTGTCATCGGCATGGCTGTTGACGCCAACGTCCTGATCTTCGAACGGATCAGGGAGGAGATGCGGACCGGAAAGACCCCCCGGGCCGCCATCGATGCGGGCTACGGCAAGGCCTTTTTGACGATTCTCGACTCCAATGTCACCACCCTCATCGCCGCCCTCTTCCTGTTCGGTTTTGGAACCGGGCCGGTGAAAGGATTCGCCGTCACCCTGACGATCGGCATCATTGCCAGTATGTTCACGGCCATCTTCGTGACCCGGATCGTCTTCGACTATTTCGTCTGGAACCGCAAGATCCAGTCGATCAGCATATAAGGAGTTCATTCATGGAATTCATCAAACCGGACATCAACTTCGATTTCGTCGGCAAGATGAAGGTGGCCTTAAGCATCTCCCTGGTCATGATCTTCATCAGTATTGCCTCCATTGCCTGGCACGGCGGTCTCAATTTCGGCATCGATTTCGCCGGCGGAGCCCTCGTCCAGGTCAAATTCAATACCCCGTTCACCATCGACAAGATCAGAGATTCTTTCCGGCCCCTGGGCATTCAGAACAGTATCATCCAGCAGTACGGACCCACGGAAATCGTCGTCCGCGTCGCCGAAGGCGCCGCCGATCTCAAGGAGTTGTCGGGGAAAATGGAAGAAACTTTGAAGAAGACCTTCGGACAAGACGCCGTCGAGATGCGCCGCGTAGAAATGGTTGGTCCCAAGGTGGGAAAGGATCTTACCAAAAAGGCATTGCTGGCCATCCTGTTCTCCTGGATCGGGATGCTCATCTACATCGCCTGGCGCTTCGAACTCCGTTACGCCGCCGGGGGAATCCTGGCTCTGGTCCATGACACCATCATCACCATCGGCGCCTTCTCACTCCTGAACAAGGAATTCGATCTGACCATCGTGGCGGCGCTGTTGACCATCATCGGCTACTCCATCAACGACACGATCGTGGTCTTCGACCGCATCCGGGAAAACTCCCGGAAGAACATCCGCCAACCCCTTGCGGAGGTGATCAACAACAGCATCAACCAGACCTTGAGCCGGACAATCCTTACGTCCTTTACGGTCTTCATCGTCCTGTTGGCCCTGTTTTTCTTCGGCGGGCCGGTCATTCACGACTTCGCTTTCGCCCTCATCGTCGGCGTCGTGGTGGGCACCTATTCTTCCATTTTCATCGCCTCTCCCATTGTCCTGATCTGGGAAAGATGGATGCCGGACAAGATCAGGAGGAAACCATAAATTGCCGACCCTGGAAACAATCGGCCTGGGCCTCTTCATCGTCTCTTTACTGCTCGGGCTGTTCTCTATCCTCTTCGGACTTCCCGGCGCCGTGATCATCGCCCTGGTCGTGATCATCTACGGGGCGGCCACGGGCTTTACAACCATCGGCTGGAAGTTGATCGCGATCATGATCGCCCTCGCCCTGTTGGCAGAAACGATCGAATTCCTGATAGGGATGTATGTGGCGGTACAATTCGGAATTTCCATAAAGGCATTTTGGTCGGCCCTGGCGGGGAGTATCATCGGCGCTGCCTTGCTTACCCCCTTTTTCCTCGGTTTCGGAACGATCGCCGGGATATTTCTGGGCGGCCTGGCCGGGGTAGTGATTGTGGAGACTGTCAGGCAACAGCGTTTGAAAGCGGCCTTTCGGGCCAGCATCGGGATGATGCTGGGACGCATTGCCGGGATCTGCATAAAAGGCGGCCTGGCATTTTTCATGGTAATTATGGCGTGCAACGCCGTTTACTCTTGATCTTTACGAGTTCACCCTTAACCTTATTCGGAACCTGTTGACCACATGACAAAAAGACCTAAATCCAAAGTTCAGGAATACGCCGAGGCGATCATCATCGCCATCCTCATTGCCTTTTTTATCCGCACCTTCGTCGTACAGGCCTTCAAGATCCCCTCCGGGTCCATGAAGCCCACGCTTTTGATCGGCGACCACATCCTGGTGAGCAAATTCATCTACGGAGTGAAAATACCCTATTTCCGCAACACCCTGATCCCGGTGCGGGACCCCAAACGCGGGGAGATCATCGTGTTCATCTATCCGGAAGACCGCTCCAAGGATTTCATCAAGCGGGTCATCGGCGTCAGCGGCGATACCATCGAAATCAGAAGCAAAAAGATCTTTTTAAACGGCATGCCCTATGAGGACAAATACGGTGTCTATGTGGACGATTTCGTCATTCCCGGCGCCATTCAGCCCCGCGACAATTTCGGCCCCGTCACGGTCCCCAAGGGCGCCGTCTTCGTCATGGGCGACAACCGTGATCAAAGTTACGACAGTCGCTTCTGGGGATTTGTGGATCTCAAGGATGTCATGGGCAAGGCCTACATCATCTATTGGTCATGGAACAACGATGAGAAATCCGTCCGCTGGAGCAGGCTGGGCAGCCTGCTCCATTAGGCGCCCGCCTGCCTCTTTGGCAGCAGGTCTGCCGACGGCAACTCCGGCCGCAAACAGCGCGGCCGTGCGGTAAAACCACGGCGGGAGGGAAGGTCCTCCCCGCGGGCGGGGAGGACCTCAAAGGAAGGTTGTCTCTGACTTGATCTATCCAGAGGGGTCTTATCGTCCGTTATCCGGCAACTATGAGGGGAACGACTCGATGGCCATTTCGATGGCCGTCTTGTCTCCCATCTTGATGGCTTCGCATTTCGCCTTTACAGACGCCAGGACCTCGACGGCAAAGAACTTCGCCGAGGCGACCTTGCCCTCGTAGAAGGCCACATCGGGGTCGGTGTGGACCAGGGCCCGTTTCTTGCCGATGCTGTCGGCGCCCCGGGCGGCGAAGATGGCATCCAGCTTTTCCTGGGCAATGGCGGCTGCCTGGAAAAGAAAATGGCCCACAAGAACATCGCCGAAGATATCCAGGTAAGGCGAGGCATAGAGGATCGGAATCAGGAAGCTGGAGCTCTTCCCCAGGGCCGCAAAGGTCATGGTGAGGTCCACGACGGCGTTGTAGGCTTCTTCCAATTTGGCGTTATAAGGTCGCAGACTATCTATGGACTTGGCCCTTTTTATCGTCCCGTCGATCTCCGCCATCATGTTCATGGTGTTCATACCCTTGTTCATACCGAGTTTGCGGCCCACCAGGTCCAGGGACTGGATACCGTTGGTCCCCTCGTACAGACAGGCGATCTTGCAGTCCCGCATGTACTGCTCCACGGGATACTCCTGGCAGTAGCCGTAGCCTCCGTAAACATCGATGGCCTTGGAGGTCACCAGGCAGCCGATATCGGAGGAATAGGCCTTGCAGACCGGAGTCAGCAGTTCCACCAGCCCCTGATACTTGGCGCGCTCTTCCGGGGTGTCGCCGACCCGGGACATGTCGATACAATAGGCGGTGTAGAGGTTCAGGGCCCGGATGCCTTCCACGTAGGCCTTCATCCACAGGAGGTCCCGGCGGACGTCGGGGTGCATGATGATGGGTACGGCCTTGGCGTCGGGATTCTTCATCTCCCAGACCGGCGTGCTCTGGATCCGCTCCTTGGCGTACTGCACGGCGTGTTCCAGGGCCGCCGAGGCATGGCCCAGACCCTGCAGGCCCACTTCCAGGCGGGCCTCGTTCATCATGTGGAACATGATCCGCATACCCTGGCGTTCACTGCCCAGCAGCTCACCGATACACTTGCCCTCGTCGCCGAAGTTCAGGGTGCAGGTCGCGGAACCTCTGATCCCCATTTTATGTTC
>DAOTJR010000038.1:21194-25808 GCA_035448805.1 Syntrophales bacterium | reverse complement strand
GCCTCCATGCCGGAGATGCAGACCCGGTTGATCGTCGCCGCCATGGAGTTTTCCGGGATCCCCGCCATGAGCGCCGAGATTCGGGTGGTATTCAGGCTGTCCACCGGCTCCCGGCAGCAGCCGAAGCGGACATCGGCGATCAGTTCCGGCGAGATCCCCGCCCTTTTTACCGCCTCTTTCATAACGACACTGCCCAGGGTCGCCAGGTTCATGTCTCTCAAGGTGCCGCCGAAGGCCCCGATGGCCGTCCGGCAGGCCGATACGATAACGACTTCTTTCATAAATTTCTAAAACCTCCTTATTTAATCGGGGACACTTCCCGTATTTCCCGTATCAATCCCGTTCTTCTTTAAATACGGGAAGCGTCCCCATATTTTTATTTGTCCTTGAAGGATACCCGCATCTCGCGCTTGAGGATCTTGCCCGTGGGCGTCTTGGGGAGGGCGTCCACGAAGAAGACCTTCTTGGGGCACTTGAAGGCCGCCAGTTCCTTGCGGCAGTGGGCGATGAGTTCTTCCGCCGTCATGGTCTCGCCGGGCTTCAGGACCACCACCGCCGTTACCAGCTCCACCCACTTGGGATCGGGCAGACCGATGACCGCCACCTCCTGGACCCGCTTGTCCAGATAGATCGCCTCTTCCACCTCCCGGGTCGGGACGTTCTCGCCGCCGGTCTTGATCATGTCCTTCTTCCGGTCCACCACGGTGATGTAGCGGTCGGCGTCCATGACCCCCACGTCGCCGGAATGGAACCAGCCGCCCTTCATGGCCTCTTCCGTCTTTTCCGGCTCCTTGAAGTACATGATCAGGGCGTGGGCGCCCTTGCCGCAGATCTCCCCGGGGATTTCCGGCTTGTCGATGGGATTGCCGTCGTCGTCCTCCAGGCGGGTTTCCATGTTCAGGCCGCCCATCCCCGCCGAGCCCAGCTTCGTCAGGGCGTCCTTGGCCTTGAGGATGGTGTGGTAGGGTGCCAGTTCCGTCTGGCCGTAGTAGTTGTAGATCTTCACGCCCGGCAGGCGCTCCATCATCTCCTTGAGGATCTCCACGGGCATGATGGAAGCTCCGTAGTAGGCCTTCTTGAGGGAAGAAAGATCCTGCTTGGCGAATTCCGGATGGCGGAGCATCCCGATCCAGACCGTGGGCGGCGCGAAGAACATCGTGGCCTTGTAGGCGGCGATGTTCTTGAGGATCTGACCGATGTCGGGCATCATGAGGATGTTCGTGCCCCCCACCCAAAAGACGGGGTTCATGAAGACGTCCCGCTGGGCGCAGTGGTAGATGGGCAGGGCGTTGACGTTGATGTCGTCCTCGTCGTACTGGCCGTCCACGATGGTTCCCATGTACTGGGCCATGAGGGCCTGGTTGCTGATGATGACCCCTTTGGGCAGGGATTCCGTGCCGCTGGTGTAGGTCATCTGGCAGGGGTCCTCGATGTGGAGGATCACGTCGGGTTCCGTATCGTCGTACTTGCCGTACCAGGTATCGAAGTTCTGGAACCGGTCGCTTGCCGGGGGCTGGCCCGCCACCTGGTCGGACCAGATGAAGGTCTTGACCGTGGGCATGTCGTCCATGACGTCCTTCACCAGGTCATAGAGGGCGTCTTCGACGATGAGGACCTTGCTTTCCGAATGGTTGACGCAGTAGGAGAGGTCCTTGCCCCGGAGCAGATAGTTCAGCGCCAGGTAGATGGCGCCGATCTTCGCGCAACCGAACCAGGTAAGAACGTGGTGGATGGTGTTGTGGGCCAGGATGGCGACCCGGTCGTATTTTTGCACCCCCAGGGCCGTCAGGGCGTTGGCGGTCCGGTTGCATTCCCGCTCCAGTTCGGCGTAGGTCAGGGTCTTGTCCCCGTAAACCAGGGCGGGTTTGTCGGGATAATGGTAGGCGCTCCGGCGGATCATGTCGGCGATTACCCACCGGTTCACCTTGTTGTAACGGTTCATCAAAAATTCCAGATTTTCCTTGTTGATAGTCATGTAGCGTGACTTTTCCGCTTCCGTGAGCGGTGCCTGGTTCGCAGCCATAGTTCCCTCCTGTTTTCAGTAAAGCATTAAATTAAACATCTGTATCTTTCTGCCTACCATCTTTTGGAGCGCCGGCGCTGTTCCGTGCTTACCCCCTTTTTATCGAAGCCCTATCCCATGCCTCCTGGTCGGAGTCATATTTAAAACGGGGACGGTGCTCTTTCCCCTGTTTTTTCCCGCCCCTTTCAGGGGGGAGATGAGGAGGGGGACGGGTTGACGTCTTTCCGGAAGGCGCCAAGCCCATCCCCACCCCCTCCCTCCCCTTGCCGGGGAGGGGGTGGGAGACTTTTGGGGAGACTCCCCGTGTTTGTTTTCCCGGCCGGATCCGCGTGGGGGCGCCGGGGGAAAGCGCCGCCACGCAAAACCCGGCTGCGGCGGTTTATCCGAACTTCGCCATGAGATAGCGGCCGATGGTGAGGATCTCCGCTTCCTTGGTCCCTTCGTAGAGCTCGAGGATCTTGGCGTCGCGGTACCACTTCTGGACGCTGTACTCGTCGATGTAGCCGTAGCCCCCGTGGAGTTCCACGGCGTTGTTGGCGCAGAAGACCGCCGTCTGGCCGCTGTAGAACTTCGCCATCGCCGCCAGGGTGTAGTCGGGCGTGCCGTTGTCCACGAGCCAGCCGGACTTGTAAACCAGGCCGCGGAGGGCCTCGATCATGATGGCCATCTCGGTGAGCTTCTTCTGGGTGAGCTGATAGTTCCCCAGGGCCGTCCCGAAGGCCGTCCGCTCTTTACAGTACTTTACGCTCGTCTCCAGGCACGCCTCGGCGAGGCCCAGCCCCTGGGCGGCGACCATGATGCGGGTGGTGTCGAAGAAGTGCATGAGCTGGTAGAAACCCCGGCCTTCCTTGCCCACCAGGTTGCTCTGGGGAACCCGGACGTCCTCGAAGGCGATTTCCGCCGTGTCGGAGGAGCGGATGCCCATCTTCCCCTTGATCTTGTTCCGCGTCACCCCCTTGGCGTCGGCGGGGATGATGATGAGGCTGAAGCTGTTGTGCTTCTTCTCTTCGGGATTGGTGATGCACTGGGTGACGAAGAAGTCGCTCACCGTCCCGTTGGTGATGAACATCTTGTTGCCGTTGATGACGTAGTCGTTCCCGTCTTTCACGGCCCGGGTCTTGTAACCCGCCACGTCGGTGCCGGCGTTGGGTTCCGTGAAGGCCCCGGCGCTCACCCACTCCCCGCGGCAGACCGGGGGCAGATACTTCTGCTTGAGTTCCTCCGAGCCGTACTGGAAGATCGACTCGCAGCCGAAGCAGGCGGCCACGACGTTCAGGCCGATCCCCATGTCCACCTTGGAGAGTTCCTCGGTGATGATGGCGTTGCCCAGGATGCCCGCGCCGGCGCCGCCGTACTCCTCGGGGATCCAGGCGGCCACCAGACCGTTGGCCGCCGCTTTCTTGCGGATCTCGGGGGTGTACTTCTCGTGTTCGTCGCACTCCTTGCTGAGCGGTGTAAACTCCGTGACGGCGAACTTGTAGGCCATGTCCTTCAACATCTTGAGTTCTTCGGTCAATTCAAAATCCATAGTTGCTTCTCCTTTTCAATAAATCGATTAATAGGTTGTTGATCTAAAAAAACGCTAAAAAACAAGACCTGACCCCCTTAGTAGTCGTACACGCCCTTGCCGGTCTTGCGGCCGTAGCGGCCCGCCCGGACGAGTTTCCGGAGGAGCGGCGCGGGGCGGTACTTGTCCCCGAGCTCCCGGTGGAGGCCTTCGATGACCCGCAGCAGCGTCTCGTTCCCCACGAGGTCCGAGAGGGCCAGGGGGCCGATGGGATGATTGCAGCCCAGCACCATGGCCTTGTCGATGTCCGCCGCCGAGGCGATCCCCTCATCCAGGACGAAGAAGGCCTCGTTGAGCATCGTGCAGAGGATCCGGTTCACCGCGAAGGCCGGGGCCTCCTTCACCACCACGACCTCCTTGCCGATCTTCTTGCCCCAGGCCTTGGCGATCTCCACCGTCTCGTCCGAGGTTTCGTGGCCGCGGATGACCTCCAGAAGCTTCATCACCGGGACGGGATTGAAGAAGTGGGTGCCGATGAACTTGTCGGGACGGTCCGTGGTGGCCGCCATCTCCGTGATGCTCAGGCCGGAGGTGTTGGTGAAGAACAGGCAGTCCTTGGAGACGATTTCCATGAGTTCCTTGTAAACCTGCTTCTTGACGTCCATGACCTCGATGACCACTTCCACCACCAGATCGGCCCCGGCCGCCGCCTCTTTCAGATCCAGCGTCGGCTTGATCCGCCCGAGGATGGCGTCCATGTCCTCCTTGGTCCGCTTCCCCTTCTCCACGTCCTTGGAGAGATTCTTGGTAATGGTCTTCATCCCCCCGTCGATGAACCGCTGTTCGATGTCCCGCATGGCTACCTCGTAGCCCGCCTGGGCGCATACCTGGGTGATGCCGTTACCCATGAGGCCCGCCCCCAAAACGCAAATCTTCTTGATTTCCATACCGTCTTTTTCCTCCTTTATGATTTGAAAAGAACCTTTTTTGATCTCTCAGGGTCTGATTCCCTGAATCTTCTTTCCTAAATTCCCTTCCCCCTCGAGGTGCTGATAGGGAGTTCCATCTCTCCCCTCCTTTCCCT
>DAOTJR010000038.1:19584-21094 GCA_035448805.1 Syntrophales bacterium | reverse complement strand
GGGGAAGTTGGGAAGGGAAGGCGCTGCCAGGAACGTTTCCTGCCGCCGCCCTCAAATCGCTCCCAGGAACCACTGTTTGTTGAGCCAGTGCAGCTTTTTCGCCTCCTCCAGCAGCCCGTCCCGGAAATCGGGATGGGCGAGCTTTGTGATCGCCAGCACCCGCTCGGGGATGGAGAGCCCCTTCAGATAGGCGACGCCGTACTCCGTGACCAGATAGGACACATCCACCCGGGGCACCGTGACGATCTCCCCCGGCGGCAGGGTCGGCATGATCTTCGATTTCAGCTGGCCGTTCTTGTCCGTGTAGGTGGACTGGAAGGCCAGGATGGATTTGTTCTCCGGATAACCCAGGGGCGGTTGCCCTTTGGTGGCCCGGTAGTAGGCCCCGCGGACGAAGGCCAACTGCCCCCCCGTCCCCGAATACTGGGCGGGGCCGATGGATTCGGAGCTCACCTGTCCCTGGAGATCCACGCCCAGGCAGGCGTTGATGGAGATCAGGTCCTTGTTCATGGCGATGACGTAGGGATCGTTGGTGAATTCCACGGGATACATGGCCAGGGCCGGGTTGTGGTCGATCCAGTCGTAAAGCCGGCGGCTCCCGATAGCGAAGGCCCAGACGATCTTGCCGGGGAGGAGGGTCTTCTTCTTCCCCGTGATGAGGCCCGCATCGTGAAGATCGGCGATCCCCTCGGTTACCATCTCCGTGTGGATGCCGATGTCCCGGGCGCCGCTGTCGGCCAGGAGCCGCAACACCGTGTCCGGCAGGCCGCCGATGCCCACCTGGAGGGTCGGGCCGTCCTTGGGGATCAGCTCGGCGATATAGCCGGCGATCTTCTTTTCCACCTCCGTCGGCTGGGGGGTGGGGATGGTGATCAACTTGTCGGTCTTGTTTTCGATGACGTAATCGACTTCGGAGATATGAATGCATTCGTCGTAGCCGCCGTAACACCAGGGCATATCCTCCACGACCTCGACGACGATGATCTTGGCCCGTTCGAAAACGGCCTTCTTGAAGTTGCACAGGGGACCGAAGTTGAAGTACCCGTGCTTGTCCATGGGGGTGACGGTCTGGACGGCGATGTCCACATCGAGGCCGTCCCGGTAGTAGCGCGCCGCCTCCCCGAAGTTGTAGGGGATGTGGGTCCCCCGGTTTTCCGCGATGTACTTCCGCGTCCAGCCCAGGATATGCCAGTTGCCGAGCCAGAAGCTCTTCGCCTCCGGGTCCTTCTCCATGACCTCCAGGGGCGTCAGATGGCCCAGGGCGCGGATCTTGACGTTCTTCACCTCGCCGACCCGCTGCGCCAGGGCCCGGTCGAAGGCCCGGGGCGCCTGCACCGTGCCGTAGTCCACCCACATGCCGTCCCGCACCAGCGATGCCGCCTGCTCGGGCGTGGCTAACTTGTTTCCGTACTTTGACATCGTCCACCTCCTTTATTCAAGGGGGTCAGGTCTTGCTTTTTAGCGTTTTGCTGCAAAAGTTCTCAGTAACGGAATTCAGCGAAGCTGAATA
>DAOTJR010000038.1:15663-19484 GCA_035448805.1 Syntrophales bacterium | reverse complement strand
TCAGCGAAGCTGATTAATGTTCATAATTCAGCGAAGCTGAATCATGGTCATAAATCCGGCTTGTTGCCGGCCGGGGAAGCGATGGGACGTCGGCCGTGACCAGCCAGTATCTATGCCACATAAAAAACTAATTGCAAACGTTTTATTGCGAAAACCGACCCCGGGTTAGCATGCCAATGATGACAACACCGGAAAAGCGATTTTCCCTCCTCTTCGAGGGAGAGGTTGGGAGGGGAATGGGATAGTATTTTGTAACAATACGAAGATGGCCCATCTCCAACCCATCCTTCCCCCTTTAAGGGGAGAAGGGTACGCATCCTTTCCGCGATGTCGCCAATGCCGGCGGGGGCTCCTCGGGATAGCGCAAGTATCGTGCCACCGATTGGCCCTGGGGGAAAGCCATGGAAAACGGGTGATTACGAATAGTAAGGGGAGGGGATGTGCATAATTGCCCTATGCAGGACTGCGCATGTATGCAGCTTTGCACAGGGTGGTGAACGGAAATGTCGCCGGTTCTGCTTTTGAGTTTAGGGGGGAAATTTATCGGGTCGATTTCAGGAGGATTTTATTTCGCGTTTCCACAGGAATGGAAATAGGAGCAAAATAATCGGCAGGATAAAGATAATCTTTTCCCGATTCGTCGATAATGCGAACCTGCTGATAAGAAGCGGCTTCCTTATCGGGAATTTGCTCATACAACTTGAGCAATTCCAAGGATACTTCGTATCCGATATTATTTACACATAACAAAGATTTTTGTTTCATTATGCTTATAAGTATCTTTAGATCTTGACTTCTATCCTGCCCTAGCCATGGCCTTCATACCAATGAAGCTCTGCAAGCTTTACAACTCCATCGGATAGTCTTATGCTTGCCACACCTTTGCGCTTTCTCCACGAGGTCTTGCCGTAAGTCTTGTTCAATCTGCGAAGCTCACGAATACCACGACCACTGGATATCGTTTCTGTTGAAAAAGGTTCCTCCAGGAGCTCAAAGTTTGCCATCGCCATTTTCCGCCTTGTGCGGAGTGTGACCGCCGGTACTACTTCTTCTTATGACGGTTGGCCTTGAGTCTCTTTTTGTACTTGTGCTTGCTGATCTTCTTTTTTCTCTTCTTTACGACGCTGCCCACTATGGCTTCCTTTCCTTGGTTTTTCCCTTGTTTTCGTTCATGTCTTGTGGCGCGTTGCGGCATACCGCCGCCGCACCGGCCCCTTTTCCGAATGGTGGGACGTGCGGGAATCGAACCCGCGACCAACGGATTAAAAGTCCGCTGCTCTACCGCCTGAGCTAACGTCCCGGCTCCTCACGGAAAGTCTGTTCCCTTATCAACAACCGGCGGGTATTGTCAAGAATTGTTTGGCAGAGCAACAGGGAAAATGTACACAACGGCCGATGTTACAGCCCCGCAAACGTTTGAAATTTTCACTCGCAAATGCGCTCATATGTTATTGATCTACAAATGTTTATCATTAACGGTGCCGCTGCGGACACTGCGGAGCGCGTCCACAATTTTCATCCTGCTTTGTGACGGCACGTCGTCATGTGGGTTTCATGCGGAAAAGGGGTTCTTCAACACGATGGTCTCGTTCCGCGCCGCCCCTACGGAAACGAGGGCCAGGGGAATATCCGCCAGGGTCTCGATCCTTTCCAGGTATTTCCGGACATTCTTCGGCAGCTCCTCGACGCGCCGTGCCTGGCTGATGTCCTCCGTCCAGCCTTCGAGCTCCTCGTAAACGGGGGTGCAGCCCGCCAGGAGCTTCAGGTCCGCGGGCACGGCGAGGGAGATCCTTTCCCCCCCGGGTGTGTCATAGCCCACGCAGATCCTGATCTTGTCGAGGCCCGTCAGGACGTCCAGTTTCGTCAGGGCGATGCCCGTCACGCCGCTTACCCGGACGGCGTGGCGCACCAGCACCATGTCCAGCCAGCCGCACCGCCGGGGCCGCCCCGTCGTGGCCCCGAATTCCTTTCCCACCTCCTGGAGGCGCCGGCCGGTTTCGTCGTGCAACTCGGTGACGAACGGTCCGCCCCCGACGCGGGTCGTATAGGCCTTGCAGATCCCGATGACGGCGAAGGCCGCAGCCGCCGGGCCCACCCCCGTGCCGGCAAAGGCGTTGGCGGACACGGTGTTGGAGGAGGTCACATAGGGGTAGGTGCCGTGATCGATGTCCAGATGGCAGCCCTGGGCCCCCTCGAAGAGGATCTTCTTCCCCCGCCGCTGCTCCCGGCTGAGGATGAGCGAGGCATCAGCCGCGTACTCCCGGAGGCGCTCCCCGTAGGCCCGGTATTCGGTGAAAACCGCTTCGGGGTCCACCGGCTCCTCGCCGAAATATTTCGTCAGGAGAAAGTTCTTCTCTTCCAGGTTGCGCACCAGCTTTTCCCGGAAAGCGTCGCCGTCGAACAGGTCGCCCACCCGGATGCCTGTCCGGGCGACCTTGTCTTCGTAAGCGGGGCCGATGCCCCGGCCGGTGGTGCCGATCTTGCCGCCGCCGCGCTTCCCCTCCCGGGCCAGATCGAGGCGCTTGTGGTAGGGCATGATGAGGTGGGCCTTTTCGCTCACGTACAGTTTGGTGTTGGCGGGAAAGAGGCCCCGGCTGTTGAGCTCGTCGATCTCCGCCAGCAGGACCTGGGGGTCCACGACGACGCCGTTGCCGATGACGCAGGTCTTCTGATCGTGGAGGATGCCCGACGGGATGAGATGGAGGATCGTCTGCACCCCCTTGACGACCAGGGTATGGCCGGCGTTGTTCCCGCCCTGAAAGCGGGCGATGACGTCGGCGTTCTCGGCGTACAGATCCACCACCTTGCCCTTGCCTTCATCCCCCCACTGTGTCCCCACCACAATCACGTTCGCCATAATTCATCTCCTCAAGTTATACGGGCATCAAATCGGCCGCGAAATATATCAGCATTTCCTCGCCTTGACAAGCATCTTTATTTAAGCTATAGGGGTCAGGTCTTGTTTTTTAGCGTTTTTTGGTTTCTGCAACGTTTGTGCTTCGCCGGTGTCCTGCCCGTCTTGACACCCGTCTTGAAAGTAATAGACGTTAATGCCAATTCATGATATTATCCACCCAAGAAAATATCAGCTTAAGGAGTTAAAAGGAAAAGTTAAGAGGTAAAAGGCCGTTATCATGGCTCGACCGTTACGCATCGAATATCCCGGCGCCGTGTATCACATCACCGCCCGCGGCAATGGACGGCAGGCGATATTTCATGATGATCGCGACTATCTTAAATTCCTCGAGATATTTGTCAAAACGCAAGAGCGCTACAACTGGCTGTGCCATGCCTATTGCCTCATGGGCAATCATTACCACCTCATGATCGAAACGCCGGATGCCAACATTTCCAAGGGGATGCATCGCCTCAATGCGGCATTCAGCCAGGCTCATCACAAACGGCATGAAACGGTGGGCCATCTGTTTCAGGGGCGCTTCAAGGGCATTGTGGTGGATCGTGAGTCCTACCTGCTGGAACTGGCGCGCTATGTCGTACTGAATCCGGTGCGGGCGGGGCTGGTCGCCCGGCCTGAGGATTGGCCTTGGAGCAGTTATCGGGCGACGGTCGGGTTGCCGCCCCTGATGCCGACGACACTCCAGGACGCAATCGGTGGCGCACTCGAAGGAGCACGCCAGGGAGCGGCATCTGATATGGGCACCCGAAAGGCTGCGTTGCCGGCGGAGAGGGCGGAAACGGAGCAAAAGACGGAATCCACATCGTCAACGTCAATGACTATGTCCGCACCGGCGCAAGAGGCCCAAAAGAGACAAAAGATGCAATCGCCGCGGCCTGTGCAGTCTCCGCAATCGCCACCGCCT
>DAOTJR010000038.1:14254-15563 GCA_035448805.1 Syntrophales bacterium | reverse complement strand
CTGCCGTAATCCCGGTATCCACATGGCTTTTAGGGCAGTTTGGGCCTGATCTCGCCACCGCCCGCCAGCGCTATTGTGAATTCGTCGTGGCCGGCATTGGCAGGGAATCGCCTTGGCGGAAATTGAAATCCCAGCTCTTTCTCGGTAACGACCAATTCGTGGAAGATCTCAAGGCGACGATTCCCGCCAAGAAGGACATCCGGGAAATCCCCAAGCCCCAGCGCTTTGCCGGGCGGCCGTCTCTGGGGGAGATTTTTGGTCTTGCCGACGCGCTCCCGCCGGATGGAGCAGTTGGATCCGCCATAGCCGCTAGAGCAGGTGGCGCCCGGCGCCGGGAAGCCTGGCGGGACAAACATAAGCGGGACGAAGCCATCTATACCAGCAATATTGCTCATGGCTATGATCAGAAGGAGATAGCCGATTTCTTGGGGATTCATTACACGACGGTGAGCCGGGCCGTCGTGCGTCATGAAAACCGCCTGGAGAGAGCAAAGAGCAGAAAACGCTAAAAAACAAGACCTGACCCCCAATTACGTTTATGGAACAGATCCTCTTAGAGCTAAAGAAAGGCATTCAGGAGATAGCCGGTGACCGGTTAGTCAAGATGGTTCTTTACGGCTCCCGCGCCCGAGGCGACTACCGCGATGATTCGGACACAGACATCGCCATCGTCATTCGCGGGTTGGACCGTGATCTGAAGGACCGGCTGCTGAACAAGGTCGCCGACATCGAATTCGAACATCTGCGCTCGCTTTCGACGTTAATCCTGTCGGAGGCAGATTTCCTGTTTCTGAAGAGCCGGGAGCGACGCATCGCGCTTGATATCGAGCGGGAGGGAATACCGCTGTGACAAGTGACAACTGCCGGGAAAATATCCGATCTGAACTGGCCCGGGCCGCCGAGGCCATCGCCGCCGCTGATCTCCTTTTCGAGAATGGTTATGTCAGCGATGCGGTTTTCCGTCTATACTACTACGTCCTTTATCATGTGCGGGCGTTACTGCTCTCCAAAGGGCTGGAGCTGCGCAGTCACGAAGGTGCCCTGCGGCTTCTCGGCCTTTATTTTATCAAGGAAGGCCTCCTGGATAAGCGTTTTGGCCAGATATTCTCGAAGTTGATGAAATTCAGGGAGGAGGCGGACTACAACCCGGTAACGATGTTTACGAAAGAAGATTACCTTGCCTATCGGAAGGAAGCGGACACCCTGTCCGCAACCTTCCAAGAGCACTTGTCAAAAAATCATCTTCCTTGAGAGAACAAAAAAATCATCTCCCATAAAACGCTAAAAAACAAGACCTGACCCCCGACCG
>DAOTJR010000038.1:12468-14154 GCA_035448805.1 Syntrophales bacterium | reverse complement strand
GACCCCCGACCGCGCCCTACATCTCCACATCCTTCACCGAGATAACATGGGGCAGCTTCAGGAGCTTGTCCATCACCTCCTCGGGGACGGAACCGTCGGTGCTGAGGATCACCAAGGCCTCCTGATCCGCCTCTTCCCGGCTCAGATGCAGGCGGGCGATGTTGATCTGGTTCGCCCCCAGGGTCGAACCGATGTTGCCGATAACCCCGGGCCGGTCGTAATTGTAGATCACGAGCATATGGCCGGCGGGCACCACGTCCATGGTGAACTTGTTGAGCCGGACGATCCGCGGGTCCTGGACCCCGAAGAGGGCCCCCGCTGTGCAGGAGGTCTCCTGGGCCGTCTTGAGGGTCAGCGAGATGAGGCTCGTGTAGTCTCTCATGTCGCTGTTCTTCGCCTCGATCACCTTGATCCCCCGCTCCTTGGCCACCACCGGGGCGTTGATGTAATTCACGTTCTCCTTCAGGATGGGCGTCAGCAGCCCCTTCAGCAGGGCGATGGTCAGCGGCGCCACGTTGTAGTTGAGGATCTTGCCGCTGTATTCGATGACCACCTCTTCGATACCCCCCTGCACGAGCTGCACATGGAAGCGCCCCAGCTTCTCCGCCAGCACCAGGTAGGGCTGGATCACCGCCAGGAGCTCGGCGCTCACCGACGGGAAGTTTACGGCGTTGCGGATCTCGCCCTTCGTCAGGTAGTCCGCCACCTGTTCGGCGATGGCGATGGCCACGTTGATCTGCGCCTCGTCCGTCGAGGCCCCGAGGTGGGGCGTGCAGATCACGTTCTCCAGCCCGATCAGGGCCGTGTTCTTTGTCGGCTCCTCCTCGAAGACGTCCAGGGCCGCCCCGGCCACCTTCCCGGCGACGATGGCGTCGTACAGGTCCTTCTCGCTCACGATCCCGCCCCGGGCGCAGTTGATGATGTAAACACCCTTCTTCATCTTGGCGAAGGCCGCGGCGTTGATCAGCCCCCGGGTCTCCTTCGTCATGGGGGTGTGGACGGTGATGAAGTCGGACTGCCGGAGGAGCTCGTCGAGGCTCACCAGGGTGATCCCCATATTACCCGCCGCCTCGGGGGAGATGAAGGGATCGTAGGCGATGACGTGCATCTTCAGGCCCTGGGCACGGTTGGCCACGATGGCCCCCACCCGGCCGATGCCCACGACGCCCAGGGTCTTGTTGAAGACCTCCGCCCCCATGAACTTGTTCTTCTCCCACTTGCCCCCCTTCATGGAGGCCGTGGCCTGGGGGATCTTCCGGGCCAGGGAGAGCATCATGGCGATGGCGTGCTCCCCCGTGGTGATCGTGTTGCCCCCGGGGGTGTTCATGACGACGATGCCCCGCTTGCTGGCCGCCGCCGCATCCACGTTGTCCAGGCCGATCCCGGCCCGGCCCACCACCTTCAGATTCTCCGCCGCCGCGATGATCTCCTTCGTGACCTTCGTCGCCGAGCGGATCACCAGGCCGTCGTAGTCCTTGATGACGCCCTTCAACTCGTCGGGGGTGAGGTTCGTCATGACGTCCACCTCGATCCCCGGCGTATTCTTCAGTATCTCGATCCCTTCCTTGGAAAGGGTATCGCTGATCAGCACTTTTTTCATAATATCCTCGTTTGTGTTTTATTCATTGCGTTCCAAAAACGCTAAAATTGTGAACATTAATCAGCTTCGCTGATTTCAAGACCTGA
>DAOTJR010000038.1:0-12368 GCA_035448805.1 Syntrophales bacterium | reverse complement strand
CCCCTGGCTATCTCTCGATGCCGGGGCGGTTCTTCTTCTCCCTGTCCCAGATACATCTTGAATTATGGCTTAGAGTATCGATGTTTAGAGCGTTGTCTGTTTCTCTTGCCACGCCTTCTCCAGCTCCTCCAGGGCCAGCTGCAAATCCGCCCCGTCCACGGTGGGGCCGCACCAGAATCTGAACCCCGGAGGGGCGTCCCGGTAGGCGTTGATGTCGAAGGCGATCTTCCTTTTCGCCAGCTCGCTCGCCAGGCCCTTGCAGAACTTCTCCTGCTCCGCCCTGGGGAGGGCCGCCACCTTGGGATCCGCCACCGTCAGACAGACCGAGGTGTTGGACCGGATCGCCTTGTCCGCCGCCAGGAGCTTCACCCAGGGATTCCGCGCCGCCCAGTCCTCCACGATCTTCAGGTTGGCCTCGCTTCTCGCGATGAGCCCCGGCAGGCCTCCCAGCGAATCCGCCCAGGCCAGGGCATCCAGGTAGTCCTCCACGCACAGCATGGAGGGAGTGTTGATGGTGTCTCCCACAAAAATGCCGGCGTTGACCTTCCCGCCCTTCTTCATGCGGAAAAGCTTCGGCATCGGCCAGGGGGGATCGTAGGACTCCAGGCGGGCCACCGCCCGGGGGCTGAGCACGAGCATCCCGTGGGCCGCCTCCCCGCCCAGGCACTTCTGCCAGGAGAAGGTGAGGGCGTCGATCTTCGTCCAGTCGATCTCCATGGCGAAGGCGGCGCTCGTGGCGTCGCAAAGGGTCAATCCCTGCCTGTTTTCGGGCACCCACTCCCAATGCGGGACCTTCACGCCGCTGGTCGTCCCGTTGGCCACGAAGACCACGTCGTTCGTCCAGTCGATGGCCGCCAGATCGGGGATCTTCCCGTAGTCCGCCGTCATTACCGTAGGCTGGAGTTTCAGTTGCTTGCCGATGTCCGTGGCCCACCCTTCGGAGAAGCTTTCCCAGACGAGGACCGTCACCGGCGCCGGTCCCAGGAGGCTCCACATGGCCGCCTCGAAGGCCCCGGTGTCGGAGCCGGGCATGATGCCGCAGAGATAATCCCCGGGAATCCCGAGGAGGCGTTTCGTTTCCGAGATGGCCTTCGCCAGTTTATCCTTGCCCAGGTTGGAGCGGTGGGAGCGGCCGACCGCGGCGTCCTTCAGGGCTTCGAGACTCCACGCCGGGCGCTTGCTGCACGGGCCGGAGCTGAAATTCGGGTTGTGCATATTTGGTCAAGTCTCCTTTGCTTGGTATTTTCTTTCTTCCTTTATCTATCCTGGGGCGGCGCTTCCGCGCCCCGGCACGGCGCCAAGGCACTTTGCGCCCTCCCCTTGTTGCTGTGTCTGCGCTACGGCAATCAGAGGGCGCGGAATATATCAGCATTTCCCCCCGATGACAAGGATTTTGAAAGAAAAAAGAAAAATCAAAACGGCGGTTGGGCAAGGCTCCGCCGGCTCTCTGGGGACGGGACAGCGACTACAGCGGCACCGCCCGGGCGTCACTCTGCAGGAGGGTGATCGCCGCCGCCGGTCCGCCCGACCTTTTCCTGCCCCAGCAGCAGCGTCTCCCGGACAAAATCCAGTCCTATTACCTCGATATCGCTATGAAAACGGGCGGCCTCCATAGCCAGGTCCGCCGTCCCCGTCGCCAGGTCAAGAAGACGACGGGTCTTGAAAAAACGCATCTTCTTTACGGCGAAACGCCGCCACGCCACGTCCCTTCTCAGGCTCAAGACACGGTTTGATAAATCGTAAACTTGCGGAATAGTAGAGAATATTTCTTGTTCTATTTCTTCGTGACGCTTCCCGGTCACCTTGTTTACGGGGGGATAGGCTTTCGTCACCGGTTTAGACAAGGGGGTTGGACAGGCCGAAATTTACCGGCTTGTCGATAATCAACGCCGGTGACTGCCGGCGGCGGATAGCCACGTAACTACTTTCAATCATTGCTTCTTTAAGAACATGCGGGCGGTATCGGCGATATTTTCCGCCGTGAAGCCGAACTTTTCGTAGAGGACATGAGCCGGGGCGCTGGCACCAAATCGGTCCATGCCGATAACGGCACCGTCAAGGCCGACATAGTGTTCCCACCCGAGCTTGACCCCGGCTTCCACGGCGATGCGGGCCTTGACAGACGGGGGAAGGACGCGCTCCCGATACTCCGGCGGCTGGGCGTCGAAGATGTCCCAGGAGGGCATGGACACGACACGGACCCGGATGGCCTCGGCGGCCAGTCTCCGCGCTGCCGCCAGGGCGAGATGGATCTCCGATCCCGTGGCGATGAAGATGATGTCCGGCTTGACAAGCGAGGAATCCCAGAGGATGTAGCCGCCTTTCCGGAGGCCGGTGGCGGGTGCGACCTCCCGGCGGTCGAGCTGGGGGACGTTCTGGCGGGTGAAGACGAGAGCCGTCGGGCCTTCCCGGCGGGTCAACGCCACCTGCCAGGCCTGGGCGGTCTCGGCGGCGTCGGCGGGGCGGATCACTGTCAGGTTGGGGACGGCGCGAAGGTTCATGAGCTGTTCCACAGGCTGATGGGTGGGGCCGTCTTCACCCACGGCGATGCTGTCGTGCGTGAAGATGTAGATCACCCGGAGGCCCATGAGGGCAGCCAGGCGCATGGGCGGCCGCATGTAGTCCGTAAAGGTGAAAAATGTGGCGGTGTAGGGAATGATGCCGCCGTGGAGAGCCATGCCCCCGGCGATGGCGCCCATGGCATGTTCCCGGACACCGAAGTGGATGTTTCGCCCCCGGTAGTCCCAGCCGCCGCCCACCGCCCCGCCCGCCGGGACATCGGCATTGGCCGGTTTTTGCCCATTTTTCGGGGTATCGTTATCCAGGGGCTTCTGAAAGTCCCCCCGACCTTTTAGCCAGGTCAGGCAGGAGGGGTTCAGGTCCGCCGATCCACCCATCAGTTCGGGAATCCGGGCGGCCAGGGACTGCATGATCTGTTCCGAAACCTTGCGGGTGGAGATGGCCGCACCCCCTGCCGCGGCGGCGCTGAAGTCCGGAAGGGAGGTTTCCCAGCCCTCGGGCAGAACCCCCGTCATGATCCGTTTCCATTCGCCGGCGGCTTCCGGGAATGCCTCTTCATAGCGACGGAAGGCTTCCACCCAGTCCTGTTGCCGCTTTGCTCCCTTCTCCAGAGAGGGACGACGGCAGTGCTCCAGGACATCCACAGGTACATGGAAGGCCGGCTCTCTGGGCCAGCCGAGACGTTCCTTGGCAGCGGTCAGTTCCTCCGTTCCCAGGGGTGCGCCGTGGCAGGCGGAGGTCCCCTCCTTGGTGGGGGCGCCATAACCGATGCAAGTCCGCACCCTGATGAGCGTCGGTCGCCCCGTCTCCTCCTTGGCGGTTGCCAGGGCCGTGTCGATGGCGGCGATATCGTTCCCGTCGGCTACGTTCAGGACCTGCCAACCGGCCGCGGCGAAACGTCCGCCCACGTCCTCGGTGAGGGCGAGTACCGTATCCCCGGCGAGGGAGACGCCGTTTTCGTCATACATTACGATGAGTTTCCCCAGCCCGAGATGGCCGGCCAGGGCGCAGGACTCGGCGGTGACTCCTTCCATGATGTCGCCGTCGCTGGCGAGCACATAGGTGCAGTGATCCACGATCTTGTGTCCCGGGCGGTTGAAGACCGCCGCCAGGTGCGCCTCCGCCAGGGCCATGCCGACGGCGTGGCTGATCCCCTGTCCGAGCGGTCCGGTGGTCATTTCCGTTCCCGGCGGCCGGCCGAGCTCCGGATGCCCGGGAGTTTTGCTGCCCCACTGACGGAATTCCTGTATGTCCTCAACGGTCAGGTCATAGCCAGTCAGGTAGAGAAGGCTGTAGAGAAGCATAGAGGCATGTCCGGCGGACAGGACGACGCGATCCCGGTCCGGCCAGGCGGGATCGGCGGGATTGTGCTTGAGGTGGCGCATCCAGAGGGTGTAGGCGAGGGCCGCCGCCCCCATGGGCATTCCGGGATGCCCGGATTTGGCCTTTTCGGCGGCATCGGCGGCCAGAAAGCGAATGGTGTTGATGCATCTCTCTTCGATCATTTTATACTATACCTTCTTGATTTTATAGTGATATCCAATTGGAAGAACGGTGAGAAAGAAGATTTCATATTTTGCCCGCTGTGTCAACCAGGGAAAATGTGTATCCCCATGGCCGCAAAAAAGAGAACCGCCCCCATTTTCATTTTGGGTGCGTTGCTGTTGACAAAAAGATCACGGGTATGTAAATATATCGGCAATTCCCATATTTCTCTTTATTAAAAAACCGGGCTGGTTTTCAGCATCCGGTCTCCATGCCGTCAGGCCGGCGCAACGATACATGAAAATAATCGGCCCTTTGCCGATATTTTCACATAAAAGGAGGGAATTATGTCCGGAGCACTGAGTTCGCTCAAGGTGTTGGATTTTACGACTTTGTTGCCGGGTCCCTACGCCACGATGTGCCTGGCCGACATGGGGGCGGACGTCCTGCGCGTCACTTCCGGATCGCGGCCCGATCTGGTGGAGTTTCTGCCCCCCAAGATCCCCGCACTCGGCATCGGCGCGGTCAGCGCCTACCTGGGGCGGGGGAAGCGCTCCCTGTCCCTCAATCTCAAGGATCCCCGGGCCATCAGGATCGTCCACCAGCTCCTGGCCGAATACGACATCGTCATCGAGCAGTTCCGGCCGGGAGTCATGGCCAAGCTGGGGCTTGATTACGAAAGCCTGAAAAAGGTCAATCCCCGGGTGATCTACTGCTCCATCTCCGGCTATGGCCAGACGGGCCCCCTGCGGGACCGGGCGGGGCACGACATGAACTACATGGCCCTCTCGGGGGTGATGGGTTATTCGGGGCGTAAGGCCTCGGGGCCGACGCTCATGGGGATCCAGATCGCCGACATCGCCTCGGGGTCCAACAATGCCGTTATCGGCATCCTGGCGGCGGCGGTGAGCCGCGCCCAGACGGGGGTGGGTCAGTACATAGACATCTCCATGACCGACGGTGTGGTCGCTCTGAACGCCATGGCGGGGGCCGCCTATCTGGCCGGCGGGCCGGAGCCGGGGCGGGAGGAGAACTGGCTCAACGGCGGCTCCCTTTACGATTTTTACGAAACGCAGGACGGCGGTTATTTGAGCATCGGCAGCCTGGAGCCCCAGTTCTTCAAGGCCCTCTGCGAGGCGATCGGCCGGCCCGACCTGATCCCCGTGACGGTGATGCCCAAGCCCGCGGATTTCCAGCGGGTGAAGGAAGAGATCCGGGCCATTATCCGGACGAAGACCCGGGCGGAATGGGAGGCCGTCTTCAGGGCGACGGATGCCTGTGTGGAACCGGTGTTGGGCCTGGCGGAGGCCCTGGAGGGGGAGCTGGCCCGGGGGCGGGAGATGGTTGTCGCAGTCCCGGTGATGGCGGGGAACGGCGGCAGCGACGACGGCGGCGGTGAGCGCGGGGGATCCGCCGGGGCGGGGACCGGGTCCAGGGCGGGCGACATGCCGGCGGGCGGAGCAGGCGGGGCGCCTTCCGCGACGGTACGGCAGTTGGCCAATCCGGTGAAGTTTTCCCGCACCCCGGTCGCCTACCCCTTCGCCGGCGTCAAGACCGGTACCCACAACCGCGAGGTGCTCATGGGGCTTGGCTATACGGAGGCACAGATCGGCGAATTTACCGCCACCGGCCTCTTCGATTGAAAGATTTGGGGAAATGGGGGCGGTTCCCGTTTTTCTCCTGCTGCTGCCGCCGCGGCCGCCGATGCAGGAACAGAAAGAGAACCGTCCCCATTGCCGAGAGATTAATTTTATGGAAAGGAGGAAATGACGATGGCTACGTATGAGTATCGCTGCGAGGCTTGCAAAAAGTCGTTCACTTTGATCCAGAAGATGTCTGAACACGGGAAGACAAAGGTGACGTGTCCCAAGTGCAAGGGCGATAAGGTCAAGCAGCAGATAAGCGGCTTTCTCGTAAAAACCAGCCGCAAGAGTTGAGCCGGGACGGCGGCGGAGAGTTACGCCCCATCCGGTTTACGGCCGGGGCGCCGACGATGACAGTTTGAAAACCGGTGCGATCAGATCGTATCAACGCCGGGTTAAAGGAGGGTTAAAATGAAGAGCTTGATAGTTTACTGCCACCCCAATCCGAAGAGCTTCAATCACGCGATCCTGGAGACCGTTTCGGAAACCCTCGTTTCCCTGGGACGGGAAGTGGTCGTCCGTGATCTCTACGCCCTGTCCTTCGATCCGGTCCTGAAACCCGCCGATTTCGAGGGCCTCCAGTCGGGTAACCTCCCCGCAGACATCATTAAGGAGCAGGAGTTTATCACCTGGGCCGACGCGCTGATCGTTATCCATCCCCTCTGGTGGACGGGGCTGCCCGCCATGTTCAAGGGATATATCGACCGGGTGTTTTGTTACGGCTTCGCCTATAGCTTCGATGCCAAGGGTCTGGTGCCTCATCTCCGCGGGAAGAAGATCCTGATCATCAACACCCAGGGAACCCCCCGGAAGGCCTATGAGGAATCAGGCATGTTCGGGGCCTTGCAGATGACTTCCGATAAGGGAATCTATGGCTTTTGCGGGCTGGAGATTGTGGATCACCTCTTCCTTGCCGCCGTCCCCATGGTGAAAGACGAGGTGCGCCGGGGATATCTGGAGGAGGTTCGGGAGGCGGTGGCTAAGCTTTAACCGTTTCGCCCGGGGGCCTGGAGACCTTTATCCCGCATTTTTCCCTGGGGGAGGATAATGTCTCCTTGGGGAGGAAGGGGTTTTTGCCTCACGATGCCGATGCTTTCCTCCGCCCACTGGTGGGGGTTCTTTCCTGTTACCCCGGTGTAGAAGGCGCGGATCTGCACCATGTCTGCCTCGATATCCCCGGTAGTGGTGATGGTGGGGCCCAGGCCGCCCGCCTTGAGCCGGTAGTCGATGTATCCCAGGCAGATGGGGACGCCGGCACCGTGGGCGATGTAATAGAAGCCCGTCTTCCAGTAATGCACCTGTGCCCGCGTTCCCTCCGGGGGGATGATCATGATGAGGCGGTCGCTCTGGCGGAAGGTTTGGATACATTGTGTCACCAGGTCGTTGGCCTGACGGCGGTCTACGGGGATGCCTCCCAGCCACTTGAACAACCCGCCGAAGGGGGGTCGGAAGATGGTGTGTTTACCCAACCAGAAGACCTTCATCCGGAAGGCCAGGGACAGGATGAGGGTGAGGGGAAGATCCCAGTTGGAGGTGTGGGGTGCGGCGATCATGACAAACTTCGGGCAGTCGGGGACACGCCCCTCTTTTTTCCAATGGAAAACCCGGAGATAAAAAACGGCCAGGAAATAGAGAATCTCCTTCAGGACGGGGGTATCGAAAACTGTTCTTCTCATTTGCCTTGTCGGTGCCACCCCCGGAAGGAGGCAGCACGTTTTTTTTGAAGTTTTTCAGGGCGACTACCTGCAAACGACCGTCGCTGTCAAGAAAAAATAAACGGATTGCTTTACTCGGCACCGGCACCGTTTTTCATCGAATCAATAACCTGGGCAATTAGTCGTTTGGTGTCGCTATATGACGAATAAATCGCCGACGAAGAAATCGCGCACGGCCTTTTTCTGCCGCAACTGCGGCCACGATTCCCCGAAGTGGCTGGGAAAATGCCCGGCCTGCGGGGAGTGGAATTCCTTCGTCGAGGAGGAACTGAACGAGACGGCGGCAGGAGGAGCAGGGGCGTCCGGACGGGCGTCTTTTTCCTTTGCGGAGGCGCCGCAGCCCATCGACGCCATTGCCGCCGACGAGGGGGAGCGCCTCCGGACGGGGATAGCGGAGATGGACCGGGTCCTGGGCGGGGGCATCGTGGCCGGCTCGGCGATCCTGGTGGGCGGCGATCCGGGGATCGGGAAATCCACGCTGCTTTTGCAGCTCCTCCAGAAGCTGGCGGCCCGAGGGCTCAAGGTCCTCTACATCACCGGGGAGGAATCGGCCCGGCAGATCAAGCTCCGGGGGAAGCGGATCGGGGCGGACGCGCCGGAGCTCCTCGTCCTGGTGGAAATCGATCTGGACAGCATGATGCGGCATATCGAGGCGACCCGGCCGGCGGCGGTCGTGGTCGATTCCATCCAGACCGTCTGTTCCGCGGCCTTGGGTTCCGCCCCGGGGAGCGTCGGCCAGGTGCGGGAGTCGTCGGAACGTCTGATCATCCAGGCAAAGAAAACGGGCATCCCCGTCTTTCTCGTGGGGCATGTGACCAAGGACGGCGCCATTGCCGGGCCGAAGGTCCTGGAGCACATGGTGGACACGGTCCTGTACTTCGAGGGGGACGGGGGGCACGCCTTCCGGATCGTCCGGGGGATCAAGAACCGCTTCGGACCCACCAACGAGATCGGCGTCTTCGAGATGCGGGGCGACGGCCTCCGGGAGGTGGCCAATCCCTCGGCGTTCTTTCTGGCGGAGCGGCCGCAGCAGGCGGCGGGCTCCGTG
Organism: Syntrophales bacterium; assembly: GCA_035448805.1. Lineage (GTDB taxonomy): Bacteria > Desulfobacterota > Syntrophia > Syntrophales > UBA8958 > UBA8958. The sequence continues at coordinate 3,957 of DAOTJR010000038.1, read as the reverse complement.
GTGGTGCCCAGCATGGAGGGGACGCGGCCCATCCTCATCGAGATTCAGTCCCTGGTGATCCCGACGAATTTCGGGATGCCCCGGCGGACGGCCATCGGGGTGGACGCCAACCGCGTTTCCCTCCTGGTGGCGGTCCTGGACAAGATCTGCGGACTCCATCTGAGCAGCCACGACATCTTCATCAACGTGGCGGGGGGCGTGAAGGTCAGCGAACCGGCCATCGATCTGGGGATTGTTTCGTCACTGGCGTCGAGCTTTCTGGACCGGCCGGTGGACCCCGGGACCGTGGTCTGCGGGGAGGTGGGTCTGGCCGGGGAGATCCGGGGGATCAGCCGCGCCGATATGCGCGTCCGGGAGGCGGCGCGCCTGGGCTTCCGCCGCTGCCTCCTGCCCTATACGGCGAACCAGCGGGATCAGCGGGATCAGCGGGAGACGGACGCAGGCATCGGGACGGGGGCTGCCGCCGCTTGGAAACCCATCGTTCCTACGGATGAAACGGGGGAAACAGAGCTGACCCTCATCCCCGTCCGCACCCTTCCGGAACTCCTCTCCCACCTCTTCTAAATAATGGTAAAAAAATGGGGACGGTTGCCTTTATTGATGGGTTTCCTTTCGCTTACGCCTTCAGTTCTTTCGCCAGCCGTTCGGACAGGAAAATTTTAATCAGCGATTTTCACAGGCCCATGAAGCGGGCGGCGATGGTCTTCATGATCTCGTTGGTGCCGGCGAAGATGCGCATCACCCGGGTATCCCGCCAGGCCCGGGCGATGGGGTACTCCTCGCAGTAGCCGTAGCCGCCGAAGAGCTGCACGCCCCGGTCGGCGGTGCGGCAGGCCATATCGGTGGTCCAGTACTTCGCCATGGACACCTCGACGACGATGTTGCGGCCCTCCATGTGCTCCGCGATCAGCTTGTCCAGGAAGGTGCGCCCCAACTTGACCTCCGTGGCCATCTCCACGAGCTCGAACTGGGTGTGCTGGAACTTGGAGAGGGGTCGCCCGAAGGCCGTCCGCTCCTTACAGTACCGGATCGTGATTTCCAGGATCAGCTCCGCCGCGGCGACGGCGGCGATGGCGCACACCAGGCGCTCCTGCTGCAGCTTCAGCATCAGTTTCAGGAACCCCGTCCCCTTGTCCCCCAGGCGATTGGCCTGCGGGATGCGGCAATCGGTGAAGTAGAGCTCCGCCGTATCCTGGCTGTGCCAGCCCACCTTCTTGATTTTCTTTCCCTTTTCAAAGCCCTTCGTGCCCGCTTCCACCAGATAGAGATCCACGGCGGCGTGGGGATTCTGCTCCGCCGGGTCCCGGGCGGCCAGGATGAGGAGATCGCAGTTGATCCCGTTGCTGATGAAGGTCTTCTGGCCGTTGATGACGAAGTCGTCCCCGTCGGCGACGGCGGTGGTGCGCATGGCGGCCAGGTCGCTCCCTGTGTTGGGCTCGGTCATGGCGATGGCGGTGATGATGTCGCCGGAGACACAGCCGGGAAGGTAGCGGCGTTTCTGTTCCTCCGAGGCGAAGGCGACGATGTAGGGGACGATGATGTCGCTGTGGAGGGAGGCGGCCAGACCGGAGTGATTGGTGCGGACCATCTCCTCCGTGACGATGACGGAGTAGAGGAAATCCGCACCGAGGCCGCCGTATTCCTCCGGGACGCCCATGCAGAGGAAGCCCTGGGCGCCCATGCCCTGCCAGGCGCTCTTCGGGACGATCCCCGCCTCTTCCCACGCCTCGACGTGGGGGATGACCTCCCTCTCCAGATACCGCCGCAGGGAATTTCTAAAGATCCGGTGCTCTTCCGAGTAGTTGAGTATTTCCATGGCTGTCTCCTTATCCCCCCTCACCTTACAGGGCGGTGGGTTGTGGAGGGGTTTATGCCTCCTCAGCGTATGCGGTTACTTCCTTCCCCTTCCAACCTTGCCCCTTGAAGGAAGGATCGAGAATTAGCTCCTGATCTCCTCATTCAAGGGGGGAGAAAAGCGTTTTTTTTCGTGTTCGTCATTTACCGCCACAGGATAGATATTTCCCCTGTCGTCGTAGAAAGTGATCGCCTTCGCTTGCTTCCAGAGGCACTCGTCCATCCGGCAGTAGAAGGCCTTGATGTCCCCGGGGGGAATCTCCATGTTTCCCGCCGGCATGAGGGTGTCGATGCGGCGGATGTCGCCGTTGTTGATTTCCAGGTCGAAATAGGAAGAGATGACGATCGGTTGGGGGCGGCTGTTTTCCAGGAGGATCTCCAGATTCTGGTCGAAGAGGCGCAGGCAGCACCCCGTCTTGAAGTTGAAGACGTCTTCCACAGTGGAATTCATGATGACCCGGATGTGCAGCATAATACCTTCCCGCCCTACTCCCCTAACCCCGTCTCCATCCCGGCCCTCCCGTCCCGGAAAATATGGAAAGTGTCCCCATTTATAATTCTACGCCGGCGGGGCAACGGGCAAAAACGCTAAAAATCAAGACCTGACCCCCATCAATGGCCGACGATGGTGATGGCGCAGACGTTCTGGTGGGGGAAGCCGCCCAGGTTGTGCGTCAGGCCGCAGCGGGGGTTGGCGAGCTGGCGTTCCCCGGCCCGGCCGGAAAGCTGGAGGTACATCTCGTAGATCATCCGCAGCCCCGAGGCCCCGATGGGGTGGCCGAAGCACTTGAGGCCCCCGTCGATCTGGGCCGGTATCCGGCCGTCCCGGTCGTAGAAGCCCTCCAGGACGTCCTGCCAGGCCCGGCCCCGCTCCGAGATATGGAGGTCCTCGTAGGTCACCAGCTCTGTGATGGAGAAGCAGTCGTGGAGCTCCAGCATGCCGATCTCCTCCCGGGGGTTGGTGATGCCCGCCTCCGCGTAGGCCGCCCGGCTGCATTTGCTCGCCGTGTAGAAGTGGTCCCCCGGCCACTCGTTGAAGGCCCCCTCGTAGCCGTTGCTCACGGCCAGTTGGATGGCCTTGATGCGGACGGGATCGTGCTTTCCCAACCGCCGGGCGATTTCCGGCGTCGTGACGACGGCGCAGGCCGCCCCGTCGCTCACCCCGCAGCAGTCGAAGAGCCCCAGGGGATAGGCGATGATGGGCGCCGCGAGGATCTGGTCGACGGTCACCGGACGGCGCAGGTGGGCCTTGGGATTCAGGGCGCCGTTGGCGTGGCTCTTGGCGGAGATATGGGCCAGGGCCCGCTTGAGGTCCCGGTCGGCGATGCGGTGGTTGGCCGCGTAGGCCGTGGCGATCTGGGCGAAGAGCCCCGGCGCCGAGGCGTTGGGGAACCACTGCCAGGTCAGGGAGCCGAAGCCGGAGCCGGGGTTGGGCAGGCCGCCGTAGCCCGTATCCTTCAGTTTTTCCACCCCCATGGCCAGGCAGATGTCGTAGGCCCCCGAGGCGACGCCGTACACCGCCCCCCGGAAGGCCTCCGTCCCCGTGGCGCAGTAGTTTTCCACCCGGGTGATGCCGATGTGGGGGAGGCGCAGGGCCACCCCCATGGGGGCGGCGCATTTTCCCATTCCCACCTCCTCGAGGCAGTGACCCAGCCAGGCCGCCTGGATGTCCTGCCGTTCAATCCCCGCATCGGCCAGGCATTCCTCGAATGCCTCCACCATCAGCTCCTCCGCCCCCGCCTCCCAGCGCTCGCCGAAGCGGGTGCAGCCCATCCCGAGTATCGCCACCTTGTCTTTTATTCCCGAAGCCATGTTTACACCTCCTTGCCCGGAGCGGCGCCGGACATGAAATCCATGATCGCCGTCATGAGATCGCCGTAATATTTTGCCCCTGCCAGGTCGTTGATCTTCTTTGCGTTATCCCGGATGTCCTCGGGCCGGGGCGGCTCGCCGCCGGCGCCCAGATGGATGCCCGGGCCGGTCATGACCGCCGCCTCGTTGAAGTAGCCCGCCGCGGCGTTGACGATGACCCCGGTGTCGGCGCAGGTTTCGGAGGCGAGGTAGAGGACGATGGGGGCGACGAATTCGGGTTTGAGTTTGGCG
>DAOTJR010000037.1:0-26823 GCA_035448805.1 Syntrophales bacterium | reverse complement strand
AAGCGAGATGGCAGGGGCTGAACAGAACGCTGATCATCCCCCAGAAGAAGCTTCCTGCGGCAGCCAGAAGGGGCGACCCCGTCAACCATTCATTTACCGTAAGAAAAAAAGTCTCCGCCATCATCTCCCCGCTGCCGGTTTTGCAACTTCCCTGCTCCTGCCCATATAAATCCGCCGCCCGGACGGAATCATCGGGCCTTTCAAGCGATCACCCTTTCCTCTGAAAGAACGCAACGCTCCGTTACCGAACCTTCCTCCGTCTCTATTTCAAAGGAGTATTCATCAATCTCGCCGTCTTGCATCATCCGGTCGCAGACGCCGAAGAGAAACTGCTGACCTCCCGCAGGGGAAGAGGTTTTCAAATTGATTTTAATAATCGCCTTCATAATACGCTCAGTCCTTGACTTAACTGTTTTGCGATCAGCAGCAAACCGATGTCATGAATCAGCTTACACCCATCTTCCGGAGGACGGCGACAATGGCCTCCTCGCTCATGAAGCCTTCATGGCGATAAACCTCCTCCCCCTTCTTGTTGAAGAAGATCTGGGTGGGGATGGCCCGGATGCCGAACCGGCGGGCCGGTTGAGGATCTACCCAGACGTCGAGAAAGACGATGGCCGCCTTGCCGGCATAGCGCTTCTCCACTCTCTGGAGAATCGGCGCCATCATCTTGCAGGGAATGCAGCGCGTCGCCCCCAGATCCACCATGGTCACCATCCCCTTTACCGGAACGGTCTTGGGAGGTTCACCGGCTGCGCCGGCGCCGACCATGGCCAAAAACAAAAACATCGGCAGCAGACAAAATAAATTTTTTTTCATTGTATTTCTCGACTCCTTAATCACTGGCGGCTCCTGGTGGCGCCAGTTGACGTCTTGGCAAAGCACCGCCGCCCTTTTATCACTTTCCAACATTGCTGTATAGGGATCTAATTATCGGCAATACCCTGGACTGATCTGCTGCCCGCCCTATATGACGGAGTGCATTGTTGACGACATCGTAAACAGTCCAGACGCGGCGTTTTGTCTCCTCCTCCGTACTGCGCCGTACTACTAACCGCAGCAGCTCGATGTCGTCTTGATGTTCGCAAGCAACGGGGGAGAGGGGGATCCGCATAGCTCCCGCAGGGCCCGGCGGGCCTTCTCCAGATCTGCGGAGGCCATTTCCGCCCCCATGGTTTTTTCGATACCTAAATCCGAAAGAACAATATATTTTTTCAACGGCACTTCGGCCTGTTCGAACATCAGCTTGCCGCAACCTATGGAGCACCCGTCAATCAGGATCGTTTCGTTTTCTTTGGCTGCTTTAACAAATCCCCGACGATGGGCGCCGATGCCCGCCAGACAGAAGGCGCTTCCGTAACCTTCCCTTACCAGTTCCATCGCCAAGAGATTGGACATCTGCCCGACATTGGCGGCCCCGCAACAGGCCATAATCAACGTTTGGACGTTCTTCATGGCTTCAAGCGTATCTCCTCTCGCGAAACATCCGGGGTTCTCTTGAGCAAGTTCTCGATCTCCGGGTCATCCCCGAGCCAATGCCTGAGATTCCCCAGGATCGTCGCCGCGTACGGACTTTTACTGCCGTCGGCCAACCGATAATTGACCCACAGGCCATCCTTCCGGAAGGCAACCAGCCCCGCCTCTTCCAGAACCTTGAGATGTTTGGACACTGTAGGCTGGGCAATACCCAGGAGCGCCTGTATTTCACAGACGCAAAGTACCCGTGCTTGCAGAATCTTCAGCAATTTAACCCGGTTCGGGTCCGACACGGCCTTCATAACCTTGATGAAGTCTTTCATGGATGATGTCCCCTATATTCTTTTTCATAGATATATAGGGGAGATTGAGGTCTGTCAAGGATTTTAAATGTTTTCTAATCACGGGGGACGACCAACACCGGTCGGACATGATGCTGGGCGACGGCCTCCGTAACGCTTCCCAGCAGTGCCTCTTTGATGTTGCTTTTGCCATGGGAGGCAAGGACGATGAGGGTGACATCCTCCGCTGCGGCCACCTTGTTGATCTCCACAAAAGGGATGCCCGTTACGAGGCGGGAACGGACGGAATAGCCGACAAACGTGAGCTGCCTTTTCAATTCCGCCAATCTCTCTTCATCGATGCGGTTGAACTCCGCCATTTTATCCATCATATAGGGAAACAGTCGCCGGGTATCCTGGACATGGAGGAGAATCACCTCCTTCTCACCTTCCTGCCGGCAGGTTTTCAAGAGTCGCAAGGCCCGGAGGGCGTTTTCAGAAAAATCCGTAGGATAGAGGATTTTGGCACAAATGTCCCGGGCAAAGAAATGGGGGTTTTCTTCCACTTTGTCCTCGGGATCGTGAAAGCGGGCGATCAGCAGGGGCGCTTTTGTCTGTCGCAGGACGCGCTGGGTAACGCTGCCCAGGAGGGCGCCACGGATATAGCTTCGCCCGTGCGCCCCCATGACGATGAGGGATACGGCCTGTTCTGCGGCGATGTTGATGATTTCCTGATCAGTGACACCGATTTCCACCCGGTATGTCGCCGTGATTCCGTGCCGGGCAGCAATTTCTTCCGTTATTTTACCCAGTTTTTTTTCGGCGTCCGCCTTAAATTCTTCCAGCAGTCTTTCATCACCATCCATCCAGCGGACGGCCTTGATGGGATTGATCACATGGAGCAATACCGCCTTTTCCATACCTACCCGCTTCAGATCGGGCAGGCGATGGACAATCCGCTCGGCATGACGGGAGAAATCGAGAGGGAACAAAATTTTTCTGAACATCGTCTGCCTTCTACCCCACCCGGATTATATTTGGGAGGGGAGGTGGATTGGTTAGGGTGGCCCTACTTCTTTCCCTTTCGTTTTTGCACCGGCGCCAAAGCAGGCTCCATTTCCCCTATCAGTATCTCCTCTTTCGCTTCACCGAAGAGCCGGGCTTTTGATCGGCGGGCCGCCCAAACGAGGACAAGCATAACGGGCACCTCGATCAAGGGGCCGATGACCGTCGCCAGGGCCACGGCAGGATTGAAGGCCGTAATGGCAATGGCGATGGCGATCTCGAAATCCCGTCCTGTGGAATTGAAGGCCACGGCTACGGAATCCTTATAGTTCAGGCCCAGTTTCCAGCTTACCAGATAGACCACGGCAAACATGACCCAGAAAAAGAGCGTCATGGGCACGGCCATTTGGACGATCAGCATGGGGTTTTCCAGGATCAGGTCTCCCTTCAGGGCGAACATAACAATGAGGGTGAAGAGAAGGCCGATGATGGAAAGAGAGTCCAGGTAAGTCTTGAAATGTTTGAAGCCTGCTTCACCCAGCTTGCCGACGGCGATCCGCCGGGTGAGAAACCCGGCGACCAGGGGAATGCCGAGATACAGCAGGACGCTTTCCCCGACCACAAGGACGTCGAAGGAGACATCGCCCAGGAGCAGTTTCGCGTAAACGGGGATGAGGAGCATCTGGCAGATCGAGTTGATGGCCACAAGCACGATGGCCAGGGCGTTATTCCCCAGGGACAGAAAGGTGAAGACGATGACCATGGCGATACAAGGTGCGAGACCGTACAGGACAAGTCCGACATACAGATCGGGATAGGCGGAAAGAAAGATCTTGGCCAAAAGGAGCATGAAGAAGGGCGCGATAAGATAATTGAAGACCATGACAATGATCAACTGCTTCGGCGAGGCGGCGGCTTTGCCCAAATCCTCGATCTTCACATTCGTCATGGCGGGATAAATCATTAAAAACAGGCCAATCACTACTCCAAGAGCAAGGCTGTTGGCCAGGGTGAACTGATATGTGCCTTGGAAAATGGCCTTGATGGCGTCAATGGGCGGCGTCAAGGCAAAGTTGGAGATGCCGTACCACTTGCCGATGGCGATTCCCACAGCCATGCTGACGATGACAAAAACGGGTAAAAAACGAAAATCCTGTACTTTTTCCAAATACTTCCTCATTGTTGCAAATACTCCTTTTCAATTGATATGGGGATATCCCACTTTATGCTTTGATTCAGTTATTTTTCCGCCATTGATCCCTTCAACAATGATCATTCTTCGAACCGACTGAAGGGCTTTCTTTCCCAGCATGGTATAGGGACAAGCCGCCCAGAGCGTGGACAACCAGCGAAAAAAAACCTTCATCGTTCACACTTCAGCAACTGCTGCATCCGTCTCCAAATGCCGGTCTTTTGGATAGATTCGATGTCAGCCGGAAGCCTGAACCCCTGAAAGACCTCGTGAAGTCAACCTTGATGGGTTTTACTTCTTCAAACAGATTCTTTTCGATAAGATACTGAATCCCTCTATCCGTGAAAACAACATCGTTTTCATGTGACTCGTCCAGAGTCATGCCCAGCGAGGGGCCGCCTCAGCCTCTTTGCAGGACAATCCGGATGGCGGGCGGGGTTTTATGACTTTTCAGGGCGTCCTTAATCATTTCGCTCGCTTTTTCAGTGACTTCTAACATTGTTTCCTCCTAATCTCACACCCCTGATGGGGCATAACAATGAATGATAATATAATGCTTGCATCTTTCTTTGGCCTCCTCAACGAGGAGCCTGTCTTACCGATCAGGTGCCTCCGAAAAGCGGTACGGCGCCCCTCAGGGTCGCTTCTCCGTGGAAGCCGACGGTCACCTTGCCGCCTTCCACGATTACGGGAACCTCCTTCCGGCCTCCGGACAGTTTCAACATTTCCGTCAGCTTGGCAGAATCTTTATCCACATTGATATAGACCGCCCTGTCTCCATAGGCTTCCCGAGCCTGATTACAGAAGGGACAGGTGTCGGTGCCGTAAATGATCACTTCCTTTTCCATAGGTTGCTTTCCTCTAATCTATTTCGCTTGCTGCCTGTGTCATCCCCTTCATATCGATCAAGGCGTATTCGACGGCGTCTTGAAGATCGGCCACTTCGACCATCTCAATGTCGGCCACGGGCAAGGCCTGCTCTTTGGGAACGAGCAAGCGCTTGGCCCTGCCCAGGACGGCCCTGATTTTTTCCGCCAAGTCGCCGACCGCGGTGATTTCACCTTTATCGTTGATGCAGCCCGTGGCATAGGTCCCCGGTTTAAATTCCAGGCCGCGGACGCCGGCATACATTCCCAAATAGACCGGAAGGGCAAAGCTGCCGCTGCAGAGGCAGAAATCCTTTTCCCCGACGAGGCGCACCAGAATGTCTGTTTTCCCCACATCTATCAGGGAAAATGCCGTTTTCAACGCCGTGCGCGCCACCTCATCCAAAAAAAGCCGGGAGTCGAAAAAAAGGTGGCCCTTGCCCTCCCGGCACATCTCAATTTCTAACTCCAGGATGGTCCCTTCGCCGCCGGTCAATACGGCCAATACCGGTACGATGATCATTGTTTCAAACCCCTTTCACACCGCATTCCGATATTTCTCTTTCCATACCGACAGCGGGACTGCTGATCTTGTTGACCGCCCGCCGCCACTTGTCGCTTTTAACCCCATCCACGCAGCGGTTGCCTTCCCGCAAAGATAACCGCAACTGCAAACGGGCGGTCATTTCCAGAAAGGCTTCCGCGGGGATCGTCGCCAGGGCTTGAAGTATATATCCATGAACCTGGTCCTGCGGTTTCGCCAGATCAAAATAAACCCACCTTCCTTCTTTCTTTTCCTTGACCAGCTTAGCCCCCTTGAGGATCTTCAGATGCCGGGAAATGTTGCAGTGGCTCTCCCCGATGGCGTCGGTGATTTCGCAGACGCAAAGATCCCCGGGAACAGAATTAAGGAGCCACATAATGGCCAGGCGGGTCTTGTCTCCCAAAGCTTTAAATTGTTCGATGTAAAGTTCCATTTCTCACTTTAATATATTCAAATTTGTGCACATAATATAGACGAAAAAGAAATTGTCAAGGCTTTTTCATAAATAAATCAAAATATAATCACTATTTAGCTATAATTATTGCATTTATTCAGGAGCTACATGCGTGGAAATGACAATGACAGACTCCTTAAAGAAAAATTCAAAAGACTCGCTGTGACAAAAGGGCCGGACAGGGAATCCCCCGAACCGGCCCTTGACTATCTTTTCGTTGCGCTCATTAAGCGACGTTTTCCAGCAAGATGGCAATGCCCTGTCCGCCACCGATACACAGCGACGCCACCCCGAGGCGAAGATTACGTTTCTTCATTTCCATGGCCAGCCCGTAGGTAATCCGCGCCCCGGTGCAGCCGATGGGGTGACCGATGGAGACGCCGCCGCCATTTAAATTCAGTTTGTCGATGGGGATCTCCAGCTCTTTCACACATGCCAGGGCCTGAACGGCAAAGGCCTCGTTGAGTTCCACCAGATCGATATCCTTCATGGTAAGGTTCTGACCCTTCAGAAGCTTGTTTACGGCCGGAATGGGACCCAGTCCCATGTAGTCGGGGTCCACGCCGCCCGTTTCATAGGCCCTGATTTTGGCAAGCGGCTTCAACCCCAGCTCCTTGGCCTTCTCCGCCGCCATGACCACCACGGCGGCCGCGCCGTCGTTGATCCCCGAGGCGTTCCCCGCCGTGACGCTGCCGTCCTTCTTGAATGCCGGCGCCATTTTGGCCATTTTATCCAGACTCGTATCCATGGGCCGTTCGTCTTCTTTGAATACCACCGGATCCTTCTTCTTCTGCGGAATCACGACAGGGACGATTTCATCGGCCACCCGCCCGGATGTAGTGGCAGCACGAGCCCGCTGATGGCTCATCAGGGCGAATTCATCCTGCTCCTGTCGGGATATCTTATAAAGGTCCGCTATCTTCTCTGCCGTGACCCCCATGTGGTAACCGTAGAATATCTCGAATAGACCATCGAAGACCATGAGATCAACTACTTGGCCATAGGGCATGTTCATCCGGTAGCCCCATCTGCCGTTGGTCAGAGAGTAAGGCGCGTTACTCATGCTTTCCATGCCGCCGGCAACCATCGCATCCGCACGACCGGCTTCGATAGCCTGCGCCGCCAGGGCGATTGCTTTCATCCCCGAGCCACAAACCTTGTTGACCGTAAAGGCGTTTGTTTCCTCCGGCAGACCCGCAAATACGCCTGCCTGCCGCCCCGGGTTCATCCCCTGGCCCGCCTGCAGAACATTGCCCATGATTAACTCCGTGAAATACACCGGCGTCAGGGATGTATCATAATCGTAGAACTTCTTCTGGAATTCCGTCTGTTCAAAGGCGCCGAATGCTTTTGGACGGCAGCTTTTGAGAAAGTCCGTTACCACCGGCCTTAGTCCCGCCCTCTTGATCGCTTCCTTGATGACCAGCGCCCCTAAATCGGCCGCTTTAACATCCTTTAACGCCCCGCCGAAGTTCGCGACGGCGGTCCTCGCCCCACTCACTATAACCGCTTCCCTCATTGTCGAACCCTCCTTTCATCGTTGATAAAGATTTCCACCCCTTCTCCATTTGAATTGAAACCGGGATCATTATCAACCCCGGTTACGCGCTGATCAGCCTGAATGTTTGATAATAAATATGACGCTTTATGAATAATATCGGGAATTTTGGCAAGCCTTCCTATCCCCTCGTCCCCGCAGGCGGTCTTTCCAAAATCCGGACCGACAAAGTGATAGCCTGCCCGATAAAGTGTTTCCATGTTTTCCTGGGTGATTACGTGCGTGTACATATTGGGGTTCATTGCCGGCGCAATCAAGATCGGGGCCTGGGTAGCCAGGGCAGTGGATGACAACAAGTCATCGGCAATGCCATGGGCCAACTTGGCGATGATATTGGCGGTGGCCGGGGCAATCAGGAACAGGTCCGCCATGTCCGCCAAGGCGATATGGGCAATTGCTGAATCGGCATAACGGTCAAGCATATTTACGCCGACGGGATGCTGCGATGCTACCTGAAGGGTGAGGGGTGTAATGAATTGAACGGCCGAGGCAGTCATGATGCAATGGACATCGATCATCAAATCCCTTAAACGACCAATGATCTCCGGTGCCTGCCATGCTGCGATGCTTCCCGTCACCCCCAATACAACCGTTTTTCCGCTCAGCACGCGCCAGCTCCCGACAGAACCAGGCCAGAATCAACGCAGGCCGCTATGGAAATCAAATCATTTGCCTCCCGTGTCATCCTAATTGGCTCCTAACAACATCCTGGTCCTGACTGGGGTCCGCAATATGCACCTCCGCCCGCTCCTTTTGAAGAGCCTACCAGGTTCAAACTGCCGAAGAACTGGATCATCTTTTCGCTACCGCACTTGGGACAAGACACCTTCAAACCTTTTTCTTTTTGCGCAATGGAGGCAAAGACTTCCGTCTTCTCCTGGCATTTGAGGCAAATGAATTCGTATGTGGGCATATAATCATCTCCTTTAGCTATATAATTAATTTAATCTTTCTCTGATCACGGATACCGCTTCTTCAATGGTCGCCAGCCCCATGGCCGCAAGCTCGTCGTTGAAACTCAAAATCGGGGTAATCCCATGCCCAAATTCCTCCAGCAATTTTGTTGCATCAGGAAAACGAAGGGCAAGATCATCATCCTTTGCGACATTGTGAAGCTTTACGGTAACTCCTAAACTTTCAATTGCCGCTGCCAGGGAGCTTACATATTCATCGCTCTGGCCGATGGAGCAACAGGTTGTCCCCTCGCCACAGGGAAATTGCAGCGGCGCCGTATAAATCCTGACAATCTGGCTGTTGTTATTCACTTATTTAAACCTCCTTTATGGGTTCTCAGCGTTGATTCTCGTCTCTTTAATCTCTTTCCCATTGATGAACTGGATGACCTGTTGCCACCGGTCACTCTTGACGCCGTCAACGCACCTTCCTCCTGACCGCAAAGATAAACGGAGCTTCAATCGCTCGTTGATTCTGGAAAACCGCTCTGCGGGTATCGTCTCCATGGCTTGCAGAAGACACTCCTGAATGCGCTCCTGAGGTTTCATCAGACCAAAGTAAACCCACCGGCCCTCTTTCTTTTCCTTGACCAGCTTGGCCTCCTTGAGGATTTTCAGATGCCTGGAAACGTTGCAGTGGCTCTCTCCGATGGCGTCGGTTATCTCACATACGCAAAGATCACCGGGGACTGAATTCAGGAGCCACAGAATAGCGAGCCGCGTCTTATCACCCAAGGCCTTGAATTGCTCAATGTACAAATCCATATCATATATTCATATGTTCATGATTGTGAATATATTAAGGACAAAAATATCATTGTCAAGTCTTTTTTCCAGAGCTGCATTTCCTGCAAAGATACTCAGCAGGAAAAGCCTAAAGATGACAAAAGGTTATTTCTTCAACCAGGAGATAATTTCGTTTTTTGTTGGAATCTTTCCCGCGCATTTTACCTGGTTGTCAATAACCAGTGCCGGTGTTGAAAAGACGCCATATTTGGCAAATTCTTTGATGTCCTTGACCTTTTCGATGGTCGCTTCCATCTTCAACTCCTCCAGCGCCTCCTTAACCAGCTTATCCACGGCGACACACCTGGCGCAACCGGGTCCCAATACTTTGATATCCATAGGTATTTCCTTCTTCTCCTTTTACTCTGTTATGCCTTGATGGTCTTCCGCACCTTATACTTCCACATTAATAATCTTTTTCAGTTCGTCAACAGAGGGAATTTTCCCGGAAACCACAATCACGCCGTCGATAATCACCGCCGGTGTCACCCTGACTCCGAGATCCCTAAATCTTTTCACATCGAACTCGTGGGAGATATCCGCTTCAATTCCCAACTCCTTACATGCTTCTTTGACGTTCTTTTCCGTGGCATGACATCTGCCGCATCCCGGACCGGCAACTACAATCTTCATTGTTCTACCTCCTGAAAGATCACTGGATATCTTTTCTGCGGCAAAACCACCGATCACAAAGCGCTATTCGCTGTTGTCATAGAGGTTTCCGCCGCCTGAAGCCACTCTTTTATCTTTTGCCGCGTCGGCGTAGTTCCTGCCGAGACGACCTTGCCATTGACGATCAGGGCCGGCGTTCCCATAACCCCGTAGCGGGCAATCGATCTCAGATCGTCCACATGGATCATTTCGCCGGGAAGCTGCAATTCCGCCAGGGCCTCCCGGACGTCACTTTCCAACTGAGTGCAGCGGGCGCAGCCCGGTCCCAGGACAATAATCTGTAGACCTGAAGGCGGTTCCTCCGCGACCTCCTGACCGAGAAATCTCCTGAATTCCTTGATGAGAGCGTCGGCGTAAGCCTTTTCGGCGCGGCGGGGTATATAGTTATATTGCGCTGTCTGCCTCAAGATCTCCTTGCCGATTTCTTCGTCGGAACGATCGGCAAAGTCGGCGGCCATGCCCTCCATGATTTTCTGGAGACCCACTATGCCCACCAGGTTGCCGTTGACCCGGATTTGTTTGATATCAGCCATGATTGAGCCTACCTACCACCTCAAATTCTCCTTTTCACCACCCGTCATTTCCTGTCGTTTTTCCTACATGATAAAATTGCCGAAGAACCAGCCGACCAGAGTTCCCAGGATAACTATTGAAATAACATAAACTATCGCCTTCTTGACGCCGAAGACGCGGCCGATGGCGATCCAGTTGGGCAGGCTCAAACCAGGACCGGTAAGAAGGAGGGTCAGGGCGGGCCCCTTCCCCATCCCGAGCTTCATCAGGGTATCGACGAAGGGGGCCTCCGTCATGGTGGCAAAATAACTGACTGCCCCGATCATCGTCGCGAGAAACGACGCCGTCAGGCCGTTGCCGCCCAACCAGCTCCGGATCCATTCTTCGGGGAGGAGCTTGCCGATGACGCCGACGAGAAAGACACCGAGGAGCAGGAGGGGAAAGATGATCTTGACGAACCACCAACTCTCCCGGAGCCAACCGGCGATCTCGTCTTTGCCGAGGGCCTTCCACGCATAAACGGCCAGGACCACGGTGGCGATTCCCCAGATTACCACCTTTTCCCAAAATGGTCCTGTTTGGCCGATGTAATTGGGGAGCAGCAGGGAAACGAGGATGAGGAGCATCAGGATCAGGTGGGGGCGTTTCACAATGCCCTCCTGCTCCCCGCCGCTCTGATAGGCGCCGACTGTTTCCCGCTTCTCCTTGCCGAAGAAGAACGTCATGATCCAGCCGACAATGAAGGCCATGAGGAGGGCGGCGATTACCCGGTAAAGGACGATGTCATATCCGAGGATGTTTCCCGTATAGATCAGGGAGAGGATATTGGCCGAGGGGGCGACCCAGAGGACGATAAAGGCCACGCCCACGGCGGCGCCGCTGTAATACAGGCCGCTGGAGACGGGGATCACCGTGCAGGAGCAGGCGGCGACAAAGAAACTGGCGAAGCTTGCCAACGAGAAGGCCTTGGCCTTGTTGGCCTTTTCCCCCAGAACGGTGAGGATGGCCTGCTGGTTGATGAAGGCCACCATCGCCCCGGCCAAAAGAAAGGCCGGCACCAGACAGGTCAGGACATGGGTGGCCACGTAGTCCTTAATGGCCAGTAATCCGGCGACGATCAACGATTCAATCATGGAAAAATCTCCTTTCCCTTCTTACCGCCGCCAGGATTCTCAAGTATTCTCAAATAAATACCCGATATTCCCCTTTATCCTGAAATCAAATCTTGGCCGTCGGCGCGGATCATATTTATGGATGGCAATATATGCATCGAGGGAATCTTGTCAAGAGATAAAATTGTAAGAGCACTTCACAGAAACAGGGGACTTTAATGACGTCGCTTTATTGTAAACCGGCAATATTCAATCTATGAGGCATCTTCCCGGCAATATCTTCCGTCGCGATGAACAATGCCGAGTTGAGCGCGGGCACGCGCCTGCTGAAAGCCGAAGGCTTTCATTGCAGGTGCTGTGCCGGAGCTCGAACGACCATGTTAGCGACGCGCGCAGCGCGTCACTAATCAATCCCCGGGCGGAAAGACGCTCCAGGTGTTTCTTAACCGCCAGGACATCCCAAGCCCGGACCCAATCATCGGCCAGAAATTTCCTCCCGTAAATCAACCCTATATCAAAGAGTTCCAGCAGGGAACGCGGAACCTTGATGGCATTTATAATCCGTTCCTACCGCTGCTCAATGATCTCGACGAATTTCTTCAGTTCCTGCCTGAAGGTTGCCCGGTCAACAATGCCGGCCTCATGGCCGGTGATGAAGGTATGGGCATCGAGATTGGCAATTATCTCCGCGGAATTGATAAATTGATCCAAATCCCGTCGCGCTCCGGGCGATTCTCAAGACGTCCTGCCGTTCATTTCTTCTTTGCGGCTTTTTCCAGCAACTGTCGCACTTTCCCCTGCTCTTTATATTCCTTGAGTTTTAGGGAGAATCCTTCCTTCAGGGCATCGTAGCATTTCGACTTCTTGGCAAAAGCGATATACATATCAAATGAACTGAGCTCTTTCTGAAGGAATTCCACCTTAGAACTTGCGCGAAGCTTTTTCAGCTCATTGTAGCCGGGATATTTGCCGACAATCATGTAATCGGCCTTCTTATCCATCAGTTCCTGAAACGCCCTGTCTATTCCCCTGACCCGTTCCACGACGAGATTTTTGTTCATGAAGTCATCGAATTCGTTACCGTAGCTTTCACCTTCGTTCGTAACCCCTTTTTTACCCTTTAGATCGTCCCACTTCTCGAAAGGGAAGGCTTCCCCTTTTCTGACGGCAATTACGACGGGATCGCGCATGAATGGCGTTTCCATATAGTTCAGGTAACCCATCCGCTCATCATTCTTATAAATACCGAAGATAATGTCCGCTTCGCCCTTCCCGGCCGCTTCCTGTGCCTTGGCCCAGGTACCGAAACTTTTGGATATCACCGTTTTTACACCCAATTCCTTGGCTATGGCGGTCACGAGCTCCGGAGCCGCCCCGACGATCTTTCCCTTCGCTTCCCAGGCAATCGGACGATATGTTGGATGACCGGTGATAACGAGCGACCGGCATGAATCGGCAAAGGCAGGGTTTGGCATCAGGAACAGGAACACAGACAATAGCATGAAGATTTTTTTCATTACTAACTCCTTAACAAAATCGGTTATTCAGACACCAGTTTCTTCCCTAACTCCCTTGCCTCCTGCATGACCTTTTCGTTCTTCTTGATCAGGCCGGCGTCCATGGCGCTACCATAGACCATGCCGACAAGCTTGGCCTCCACATAGCCATAGGCGTCCTGAAAGGTACGCAACGCATTGACACAGCCGGAGTCGAAGGGATCCTCGCCGCCGTAGGTCATGGCCACGGCGATCCGCTTGCCCTGGAAGCAATCGCTCTGGTAGGCAGGCAGAGCGAAGCACCGGTCCATAAAGATCTTGGTCTGGGCGGACATGGTGAACCAGTAGACCGGGCTGGCAATGACCCAGGCGTCGGCGGCGATCAGCTTCGGATATATTTCCTGCATGTCGTCGGCGATGGCGCAACCCTTGCTTTTCTTTTTCTGGCAGCTAAAGCAGGCCTTACAGGGCGCGATGTTTTTTTCCTGGAGATAGATGGTTTCCACCTCCGCCCGGGCGGATTTCGCCCCTTTGCCGATCTGTTCCGCCAGGATGGCGCTGTTGCCCTTCCGGCGCGGACTGCCCAAAATCACCAGCACCTTTTTACCCATAATTTTTTCTCCTATCCGACAAAACGAATTTTTCGGCCTGCCCCCGCTGTCGCCGGAACCACCGCCGCCGGCAGTCGGGCAACGGGAGTATAGGTGAGACAAGACTCCGGCGTCAAGATTAAAGTCTTGAGAACATGGCAATGATGCGGGACAAGGTCCCGGCCCAGAGACGGTCAAAGGCAGCTTTTTTCATGTTTGCCTTATGGGACGTTTTTTGCTAAACAGAACAAAATAATGGAAGATCTTATGGAGCGAATCAACGCCGTTTTGGATATAAAATGTAAAGCCCTGTATTTTCACGACCGGTTGCCGGGCAGTCCGCCCGCCGACTATCCGGAGCGGGAAAGGAACTTTGAAGGCCTGGTGGAAAGGTTTTAACGGGAACACGGTAATCTGATCACCACCAGACAATTCCAGGCTGCTTGTAACAATTACGAATATTTCATGGTCCTCGGGGAACAGGTTCTCAATGATTATCGGGAACGGGCGGAAACCGGGAAGGAGAACATAAGGGAGGGAAGATGACCGACTATTGGGTTAAGATCACGGAGAAGGAAGATGAGGAGATCCGCCGTCACCATTATCTCGTGACGGCGGACAACATCAAGGAGGCCAGAAAGGTGGCGCAGGATTTCATAAAGCATTTCTGCGACGAAGATGACGAACCTGAGGCCGTCGCCGATGGTTTTGCCTTTTGCAACCGGGCGATTACGGTTCACATCGCCGATATCCGGGAAACGACTAAAGAAGAATTCAAGGATTTTCTACTGAAAACCCACACCATCGAATGGAAATAACTCACCGCCGGCCGGTTGCCGCTTCCCGCTCGAAAGCACCGGCGGCAACCGGCCGGTCCTTCTGAAAATAAACCCCGTAATGGGTTTTGAACATCTCGATGATCTTCTCGTAGGGCACATCGACGAAGGATCCATGATCCGTCACATATTCCATATGCCGCCGACCTTCCATATCGTAAGGATGAAAAATCGCGTCATGCTCCCCGTCGAAATCCAGGGGCTTGACCCGGAAGCGTTCACAAAGCGAGCTGTTGAAGGTGGGGGTGACCTTGAGCCATCGGCTGTCCAGAAGGAACTCCGTGTAGCCGTGATAAATGAACAGGTCGGTTTTCATGAGCTTTTTCAACCGTTCGGTTGTGAGGTGATTGCGGACGTCGGCAAAGCGGAGGCGGCTGGGAATGCCCGCCGCCCGACCTGCGGCGGCCAGGACAATGGCCTTGGCCACGCAATAGCCGTAGCCCTTGCCGATGATGGTAGAGGCCCTGAAGTCGTGGCGGTTGAAGTCGATGCGGTAGGGATCGTACTGGATGCCGTCCCGGACGGCATTGTAAAGCCGGATGGCCTTTTCCCTTTCCGTTCGGGCGCTTTCGACGGCCTGCCGGGCATAGGCGGCGACTACGGGAGAATCACTGTCGATAAAATATGTGGGCTGTAGATATGCTGCCGGGTTATCCTCTTCAGTCGACTTCACTTAACCCACCCCCCTTTTTTTATTTGTTAAATGGATTTATAGGCAAGTCAGCTGCCGGCGTCAATAACAAAAACGGCTTTTCACTGCCGTTGTCCCCCTCGGGCCTTAAGGCCTGGTTTGCCCACGATAACAAGCGATTCAATTACTGTTTTGATTTTCTTGGGAAATACGCCACCCAGGTGCCGCACTATCCGATTCCCATCGAGGAGCGCATCATCCTGAGGGTAAAGGATAAAAAACGGCAAATCTCCGGCCAACAGCGCAATATCCATAGATTTAGGGAGGTTGAAGATGAATGAGGAAAAGAGAAACCGCTGCCGACGGATGTACGGGGAACTGCTGGCCAATCAGGCCGATTATCCGGAAAAATACGCCCGGGAGAAACCCGGCCACATCGCCATTATCGAGCACAACACCGGGGAGAAAGTAACCTGGAAACAATTCAATCAGGCCATCAACGCCTTCGCCGCCAAACTCCTCTCCGTCGGCCTGAAGAAGGGGGATATCGTCGCCACCTCCCTGCCCCTTTTGAAGGAGCACGTCTATCTGATGTATGCCTGCTACCGTATCGGCGTCATCGTCGCCCCCCTGGATCTGCGCCTGAAGAGCAAAGAGATCCTTTACTGCTTCGAAAAGATGAAACCCCGGGCCTATTTCTTCCTCGGCAAGACCCCCGTGGCTGATTTCCGCCCCCTGATCGCCGAGGTGATGAAGGCGGCGCCCTACGTCCGCCACTGGGTTCAGTTCCAGAAGGAAAAGGACCTGATCATGGACGGTGCCGTGGGCATCACCGATTTTACAAAGGACATCAAGAAGGTCTATGTTCTCAATCTCCTGACCGGGGCGGTAAAGAAGGCCCGCCGCCGGGTGGACAAGCGGGATGCCTGCCTGATCATCTTCACCACCGGCTCCACCGGTTCTTCCAAACCGGCCTTGCTGTGCCACGAAAACATCCTCGTGCAGAATATCGGTCTCGCCGTGGGCTTTGAAATGTCGGACGGCGACCGGATGCTCATCAACCTGCCACCCTCCCATGTGGGTTGCGTCACGGAGCAGTTGGCCACCACGATCTTCGGCGGCGGGGTGGCGGTGATCCTCCACATCTTCGATCCCCAAAAGAGCCTGGAGGCCATCCAGGAGCACAAGATCACCACCCTGGGACAGATCCCCGCCCTCTTCAACATGGAATGGCGCCTCCCCGATTATGATCGCTTCGACCTTTCCAGCCTGCGGTTCGCCATTTACGGCGGCCAGGCCGTTTCCCGGGAATTCCTCGAAAAGATGTCCCGGATGGCCCCCCGGATCGGCACCGGTCTGGGCCTCACGGAAACGGCCGGCTTCTGCACCTACACCGATCTGGAGGCCACGGTGGACGATCTCGTCCGGGGGATCGGCTACGATATGCCCCTATGCCCCCTCACCATCCGGGAACCCATGCAGAGCGACGGGACGGCGGGACGGGAAAAGGCCGGGGGCGAGGTAGGCGAGATCTGTTTCTCCGGCCCCCAGATCTTTCTGGGCTATCTGGCCGACCCGGAGAACACCGCCCGGACCATTTCCCGAGACGGTATCTGCTACACCGGCGATCTGGGCTATTACGACGAGCAGGGGCTCCATTTTTCCGGACGTTCAAAACTGGTAATCAAACCCAAGGGTTTCCAGGTGTTCCCGGAAGACGTGGAGAACCACATCGCCGGCAAGCTCCGGGGCCGCGTCGGCATGGTGGCCTGCGTGGGGGTGGAACACGCGATCTGGTCCGAGGCGATCATGACCTTCGTGGAGGCGACGGACCCCCAGGCGCCGGTGACGCCGGCGGACGTCCTGGACGCCTGCCGGGACATCGCCGCCTATTCCCGCCCGGCCCACGTGGTGGTGGTGGAGGCGGGGAAAATGCCCCTCAACCGGGTAGCGAAAACGGATTACATGGTCCTCCGGGAAATGGCCAAGGAGGAGATGGCCCGCCTCCGGGCCGCCGGTCAATGGGATTGAGATGTCCCGGAAACCCGCATCATCCCGGCCGATGATTTCGTTGGTCCGGCCCGTGCGGTATCCAAGGGCATATTGTCCCAAAGGGTAGGCGCCCGCCGGCGGCAACCGGGCAGAACATGTCGGACGCCGATTCCACCCGTAAACGGTAGCTCACAGAAAACATTCCTTCCCGTACGAGCGACCGTCCGCTGCTGTCGTAACCGGGCGCACTAATCCACGCAGGCCGGGAGGAGGGGACTGCGGAAGGGTAATTTTATCGGGGGGTGTTCGGGACGGCCTCCGGCACGGCGATCTCAATGCGAAAGCGGGCCGCCTTTTTCCGGGCCCGGGCCGTCTCGTTCTTCTTGACGTGCGATTGCGGTTCGTATGTCCAGCCCCGGTCCAGTCGCCGCTGCTCCCTTCGGAGACACGTCAATGCGTAAACGCCGAATACCGGGGCGAGAAGACGGGTCCACCGGCCGTAGGTGCGGTAGAGGTCCTGAAGCAGGGCCTCCATTTTCGCGGCCGGCGCCGGGTTTCCCCGAAACCATTTCTTCATGGCCCAGACGGCCCCGGCATAGGTGGTGCGCAGCGGCGCCGTATCCCAGGCATAGCGCTCCCGGATGGCGCGATCGGGGTGATTTCCGTAACGCTGCCAGCCCTGGAGCATGGTCCGGATAAGACGGTAGAGACTGGGTCCGTTCTCCTCGAAATCACGGCGGAAGGCGCCGAGCAGCATTTCTTCTTCCGCTCCGTCCGTGATATGGGGATGCCGGTAGTTGAACCGGTATTGCCCGTGCCGGTCCGCAAGAGACAGTTCCTGCTCCGAGAGGATATTCCCCTCCGCGAGATGCTTCCGGTAGAGGGGGGTGCCGGGATTGGGTGTGTAAAGCATGAACTGGTGAAAATCCGTATCATGGCTGACGGCATAGCCGATGATCCGGTCCATGTCTTCCGGGCGGTGGTTCTCCAGACCGATGATTGAAGAGCCCAGAACCCGGATGCCGTGGGACTGGAGCTTCTTCACCAGGCGGCGCGTGTCGACGCCGTGCAGTTTCCGGTAGGAACTCTCCTCCCCTTCCAGACCCATCCACACCCAGGTGATACCGAGACGCACCAACTGGCCGATGTCATAGGATTCGATCACCCGGGCGGAGCTGAAGACGTCCAGGCTCCAGGACTTGCCGTGTTCCTCCATCAGTTCCAGGAGACGGAGGGCGCGGCGGCGGTGGAGCAGGAAGTTTTCGTCCAGGACGAAGAAGGAACGGACGGAGAGGGCTTCTTCCAACCGGCACATGACGGAGAACAGCTCTTCCCCCGTTTCGTAGAAGTTGACGAAATTGCCCTTGCCGCCGAAGAAGGCGGAGGTGGAACAGAAATTACAGCCCACGGGGCAACCGACGGAGGGGATGAGAATGGCGGCGGTATGCCCTTTCCGGTGGGGAAGGTTGATCCCCATGATCCGGGCCCCGAAACCGGAAAGGACCAGGGGATGGCGGATCGGCGCCGTCTCGTCCTGACCCAGAAACCGGCGGAACCAGCTGATGCCGTCGCCCCGGACGATGTGATCGGCGTCGACAAGCCGGGGAAGGTCCTCGTAAGCGGCGATGTGACCGCCGATGACGATGGTCGCCCCGGGGCAGTAGCGACGGATCAGGGCACACATTTCCCGGACCTTGCCGATATTGGTCAGGATCGAACCGATCCCGATGATATCGTAGTCGTTACTCTGCAATTGTCGGATGAATTCCTCCCGGTTCGGGAAATCCAGGACGGTACAGGGGGCGTCGATGTTGGCCTGGATCATAAGGAGACCGAAGGAGTGATGAAACATCCGCAGGGAAAAGCCCCCCTGGAGGCGCGTGACCTGATTGTGGTAAAGCTCCATGGGATTGTTGCGGCGGCTCCCGTATTCGTCGTCCTGGGCGTAAGGCCCGAAAACGCTGGTGAGCAGCACCTGGGCGCCGGTGCGTAGGGGATGGATCGGGGCTTTCTGGGAAGCCATGGGGGGGTCTCCTTTGTTAGAGTTTTTTTGACAGTTCGTTCATAAGACAGTTGTGGGGGAATTGAAAGTCTTTATTATTGATTTTACATTACTTTTACATTAACAGAACCGGAGGAAAACGATCCGCCATTGACAGTTGTCCGCCGCTGGAGTAGCTAATCACCAAGCCTATGAACCGGGTTAAATGGTTTTTCCATCCAGTCGTGATCTTCATCTTTTCCATCGCGGCGCTGGCCGCCTCCCTCTTCCTTTACATTTATTGGTACCTGGAGGTAAGTACTGGATTACAGGAGATAATCAGGAGATACCGCCTGGATCCGTCCCAGTTTTTCGAGATGAAGACCTGGGTGGTCATCCTCGTGCTTTCCATCCTGGTGGGTCTCATTCTCGTCGGGGTGTTCACGATCTTCGTCTATAACGAGAAAACCCAGCGCCTGTACCGAATGCAGCGCAATTTCATCAACAGCTTCACCCACGAACTTAAAACCCCCGTGGCGTCCCTGCGACTCTATCTCGACACCTTTTCCCAGCACGAACTGCCCCGGCAGGATCAACTCCGCTATCTCGAGTACATGCGTGGCGATGTGAACCGCCTCCTGGACAACATCAACCGCATTCTCGATCTCGCCCGGATCGAAACCCGGACGTATGGGAAAGAAAAGGAACTGGCGAACATAGTTGCCGCAATCGAATCCTTCTGCGCCGACAACGCCGATCTTTTCCGGGATTGCCAAATCACGATCCACAACCCCTCCCAGATGCAGCCCCGATACTGGCTGAACCGGCCATTGTTCGAGATGCTCCTCATGAACCTGCTGACAAATGCCGTGAAATACAATCAAAGCGAACAACCGCGGATCGATATCCACTTTATCCCCCGCCGTCAGGGTCTCGACATCCGTTTCGAGGACAACGGCGTGGGGATCGAAAAAGGGGAAACAAAAAAGATATTCCGCAAGTTCTATCAGATCGGGCGCACCGACGACATGACCGCCCGGGGTACGGGACTGGGTCTTTATCTCGTGGAGCAGATCGCCGCGATCCACAAGGCGCGCATCAGCGCCGAAAGCCCCGGGCCGGGCAAAGGAGCGACGTTTGTCCTGAAACTGCCCGCACCCGCCGGATAGGCGCCACAAGATCTCCGGCGAGGGAGGACGTCACAAAGAGTGATTTTCTTCCTCACCCTTCAAAGGGAAGATCGAGGAGGCGAGGCATGGGGTTTGTAATAACAGACGATATTTCTCCCCCCACCCCCGGCAAGCGGCCGGGTATCCAAACCACGGGGAAGGAAGCCGGATTTGGAGAATATAACCCTTTGATATTCGATGAATTATACTATTTAGCCTGGTCAGGTGCTTATGAAGGAAGAGACTAAGAAAAGGATTCTCATCGTCGAGGACGATCTGCATATCGCCGAAGGGCTGCGGTTGAATCTTTCCCTCCGGGGCTACGAGATCATGATCGCCGGCGACGGCATGGCGGCACTGCGGATGTGGCGGGAATGGCGGCCGCAGCTCATCGTCCTGGACATCATGCTCCCCGGCATCGATGGCCTGAGCGTCCTGAGACACATCCGCATCGAAGATGAAAAGCTGCCCATCCTCATCCTTTCCGCCAAGAGCGAGCCGGAATACCGGGTGAAAGGTTTGACCTACGGGGTCGACGACTATCTGGCCAAGCCCTTCCACCTGGATGAATTTCTCCTGCGGGTTGATCGCCTGCTGACCAGGGCGGAATGGAGCCGGGAAACCACCGCCGGCAGGAACGGCCCGCCCGGTTTGGGACCGACCTATTCCTTCGGGGGCAACACCATCCACTTCGACACCTTCACGGTGAACTGCCGCGCCGGCGAGGTCAGGCTGACGGAGCAGGAAATGCGCCTGCTAAAGCTCTTCATCGCCAACCGGGGAAAACCCCTTTCCCGAAGCGAACTCCTGGAAATGGGCTGGGGCTACACCGGCGCCACGCCCACCCGGACGGTGGACAACTTCATCGTCCGGTTCCGTAAATACTTCGAGGTGAACCCCCAGGAACCGCGTTATTTCAAAAGCCTGCGTTCCATAGGCTACATCTTCGACCATGATTGACAAAAGATGATTTATCGGGTAAGGCCCTCCAAAAATCGATCGTCGGAGGAACATTGAAACCATGAATCTTCTGAAAAGATACATCGTCACCACCCGTCCCTGGTCGTTCACCATGTCCGTCATCTCCGTGACAGTGGGAACTTTGCTCGCAGCAGCGGACGGCCCGGTTTCCTATCTTTGGTATGCCCTGACGGTGCTGGGGATCATCATGTTTCACGCCGCCGCCAATGTGATCAACGACTATTACGACACCCGTTACCAGGTCGATGAGCCGGATTCACCCACGGCCAAATACCGTGCCCACCCGATCATCTCGGGTCTGCTCACCCCCCGCCAGTTATTTCTGGAAGGGGTCGTTCTCCTTGCCCTAACTGCGCTCGTGGGTTTCGCCGCGGCGTTTTTCCGTTCCTATCACATCATCTGGATCGGCCTTACCGGGTTGCTGACCTGTGTCTTCTACACGGCGGGTCCCGTGAAATTCAAATATCGCGCCTTCGGGGAACTGGCGGTCTTCATGATGTGGGGGCCCCTGATGGTGGAAGGGGCCTATGCCGTGCAACGGCAGGTCCTTTCCATGAAAGCCCTCTACGTATCCGTGCCCTTCGGGCTTCTCGTGGCGCTGGTCCTGTTCGCCAACAATTTCCGGGACACCGCCTATGACGCCCGTCACGACGTCAAGACGGTCAGCATCCTCCTCGGCAGGAAAAACAGTCACCAACTCTTCATCCTCATGATCATGACGGCGTATTTATATGTCATGGGCATGATCGCCACGGGGCTTATCAGCCTCTGGGGACTGCTGATCCTGCTGTCGGTCCCACAGGGGATGAAGCTGATCAAGACCTTCCGGGCAAAGATCCCCGACATGGCGGACGCCCTGGTGGCCCAATTCAACATGGCCTTCGGCATTCTGCTGCTCATCGCCCTCTTCCTGGAAAACGTGGTGGTCAGTTGATTGCCGGCGCGGTCGCCCTCGCCTTCCTGTGCTGGGCCTTCACCTTCGGCCTGCCCTGGGGAAACTTCTGGCTGAAAATCGGCATCTCCGTCATCGTCATCTGCCTTTACTCCCTGCGCTGGCAGAAACCGGAGCTTTCTTTCCGACTACCTTCCGTTCTGACCGGTATGGCCTCCGCCGCGGTTCTCTATGGGATCTTCTTCCTCGGTAACGCCCTGGCACCTTACATCGTTCCCGGAGCCCAGGGACAGGTAGGGGGTATCTATGCCTTGGGCAGCGGGACGGAACGGATCCTGATTTTTCTCCTTCTCTTTTTCGTCACCGGCCCCGGCGAGGAGATATTCTGGCGGGGTTTCCTGCAGGAAAGACTCATGGACCGATTCGGCACCGTCCGGGGTTTCCTGGCAGCGACCCTTATCTACGGAGGGGTCCACATCTTTTCGCTGAATCTGATGCTGGTCATGGCGGCTTTCGTGGCCGGCGCCTTCTGGGGCGGGCTCTATCTCTGGCGCCGGGATCTCCCGCTGGTGATCGTCTCCCATTCCTTCTGGAGCGCCTTCATCTTTGCCGTATTCCCCATCCGTTGACAGGAATAGTTCGTTCGCGGCGGTTGTCCCGGTGGGGCCGAGATGAAAAAGGCTTCATGGAGATCGAACGGACGCCTGTAGTAGGAAAATACAAGAGAGTGGTCTCCCCCAAACCATTTTCATTGTTCGTGGGTGTTGGACAAACATGAATATTCATAGGAAAAACGACGTCAAATATTCTTGCTGGAGGCAAGAGTGAACTCGTCCCCGCCAATGACCAAAGATGAACGGCTGAAGTTGGATAAAAAAAATGCACTTTGGGCCTATGCCGGTCTGGCCTTTGCAGTGTTGTGCTGGGCTGCCAATACCGTTCTGGCCCGGGGCGTGATCGAGGAAGTCAATCCCATGGCCCTCGCCTTCTGGCGCTGGGCAGTCGCGCTCGTTTTGATCCTCCCCGTCGGGATTCGGTTCGTAAAAAGGGATCTGAACGTGATCAGGAGCAACAAGTTCCCCTTGACCGTCCTCTCCTTCTTCAGTGTGGCGGTTTACAATTCCCTGCTTTATGTCGCCGCCCATTTCACGACGGCCAACAATATGTCCATCGTCACGGCTACCATGCCGGCGATCACAATCGTCACGGCATGGCTCATCATTCATGAAAAGCCGTTGATGTATCAAATCCTCGGCGTCGTCATCTCGACAATGGGTATGCTCTGGATAATATTCCAGGGCTCCCTGACCAATGTCCACCGTTTGATCTTCAATTCCGGGGACCTGCTGGTGGTCATATCGGTAACGAGCTGGTCCCTATATTCTGTATTTCTTCGTAAATTCAAGCTGTCATTACATCCTGTCAGCCTTTTGACCATGACCGTCTGTCTGGGGTTACTGTTCATCGCCCCCTTTTACCTCTGGGAAAGTGTCGCAACCGGCGATTTCAGTATCCGGCCGGAAGTCCTGCCGGTTTTTTTGTTTCTGGGTCTTTTCCCTTCTATTTTGGCTTATTTATGCTGGAACATCGGCGTCGCCAGGGTAGGTCCGAGTACGGCGGCGATTTTCCTTTATCTCTTGCCTATCTTCGCCGCCGTTCTTTCCTTTGTCTTTTTAGGCGAAAGGATCACTTCCTATCATGTCCTGGGGGGAGCGTTGATTTTTATCGGCCTTTATCTGGCAAAACCGGCCAATCCCTGATAAAAGAGCGGAAGTAGTTTCTGCCGCCGACCGACATACGGTCCCGGCATCTGCTGTCGCCACCGGCGAAGAAATTCTTTCTACAAAAAGGACGGCAACGGACAATGAACGAATTTTGGCCGGCCATGACCCTGACCTTATTTGCCGGAATGGCGACCGGAATCGGGAGTACCATCGCCTTCACCTTCAAAAGGACAAACTACCGTTTCCTCTCGGTGGCCACCGGTTTCTCGGCCGGAGTGATGCTCTATGTATCCTTCGTGGAGATCTTTCCCCAGGGAATTGCCGCCCTTACCCGATATTACGGCGCTACCTGGGCGCAATGGATCAACACCGCCTCGTTCTTCGGCGGAATGTTCTTCATCGGTGTCATCGACAACCTGGTGCCGGCCGCCGTCAACCCCCATGAGACCCATGCGGAGGTGGAGACTAGACCACTGCATGATCCCGCCGCGCTGCCGCCCGATTTCGATGCCTTGGCCTCCATCGGCTCCGGAGCATCCGCCGCGGGATTTCACGATCACGGGGTTCAAGAGCATAAACTCATGCGGATGGGGCTCTTTACGGCCCTGGCCATCGGCATCCACAATTTCCCCGAGGGGATGGCGACTTTTCTCGCGACACTGCAGGAGCCAACCCTCGGTGCCGCCATCGCCCTGGCCATCGCTTTACACAACATACCCGAAGGGATAAGCGTCTCCGTACCCATCTACTATGCCACAGGAAACCGCCGGCAGGCGTTTTTATATTCCCTCCTGAGCGGCTTGGCCGAACCCGCCGGGGCCGCCGTCGGCTATCTGGCCATTCTGTCTTTTGTAGGGGATCAAAACGGCGGTATTCCCGCCCAGATAATGGGCGTCCTGTTCAGTGGGGTGGCGGGAGTCATGGTATATATCAGCCTGGATGAACTGCTGCCGACAAGCCGAGCCTACGGCCAGGGGCACGACAGCCTGTTGGGGCTGGCAGGGGGGATGGTACTCATGGCCTTGAGCCTGCTGCTGCTGAAACATTGACCTTCCGCAGCGATGGGCGGACGGGCAGATGACCTTGATGCCATTTAATGAGTCCATCATTAGGTGCTTTTAAGAAGGTAGTCGACAGAATTCACCAGGCCGCTATCCCCTTTCCCCCGTTATCCTTGGCGACAAATTGCCTTCCCCTTAGGGTACGGGTGTTCCGACCAAGAGCAGATACGGGGAATAGCGTCCTTTCAACCCGTCTGACGGTATGGCTTCGTATTCCCTGCGGAACATCTCCCAGGACAGCTCCAGGGCCTCCCGGAGGTGCTCCCGGTGCGGCAAGGCGTTTTCATAAACCCCGCTCATGAAATCTTCGATAAATATTTCTCTGAAGCCGTTCATAAGATATGGGGCTTGGCGGTCATTGCGACGTAAAATGCCGAAAAACTTTTCTGCCTCCCCAGGGGTCAGGGGGGCGGGCGATATGTCCATCCCCAGAATTTTTCTTGCCCAGCGGTTGAAAAGGAGAGGCGGAAAGGTTTTTATCAAGGCCAATGTCTGTTTGTCATTCGTGGTACCCGGACTTAGATGAGACAGAAGGAGATCAAGGGCCTGCAGCTGCTTCAGTGCCCGCCGGGCAAGCTCCAGGTCTTCGAGACCCCCGAAATCACGATAGGGCTCCCTGGCATCGGCACCGGCAAAAAAGAGGGGCCGGACATGGCAAAGCCCGGCCAGCGTCTCACCCCAAGGGGAGCCCCAGAAATCGTATTCCCGCCCCTGCCGAACAAACCAGCTCGCGGCCAGCCACCGCTTGGCTTCCCGTTGCAGATTGACCGCATGGCCGTATCCGACTCGAAAGATCGTCGACAGGGAATGATTCTTTAATACTGAGGCCGCCGCCCGGTCGTCTTTTCCACACCGGCTCTCCAGGGCGATATTCAGATAGCCCGCGGCGCGACGGCACGAAGCGGTCAGCAACTCGGTATCCGGCATATCATCAGTGGCCGCGGCGGCGATGATGCAGTTGCCGACGCCGGCAAACTCCAGGCGTATACGGTCCTGGAGCAGGCGGTCATCTATTGAAGAAAGGGCCTTGAAAAAAAGGCTTGCCTCACCGGCACGGACAAGGGGAGAAAGGGGAATCAGGGCTTTCGCATCCGGGACTGCAAGACGTCCCGGGGTAAGGGGCGGTGTGGTTGCGGTGAGCGTTTCCGGATCCAGGGGGGCATAGATCGCCACGGCTTCTTCGTAAGGCAGAAAACCATGTTCGGCGAGTCGCACGTTTCGCAGACGGTAGAGTTCCTCCTCCGCCTCGGCGGGAAGGACGGCGGCGAGGTGAAAGAGGAGCCGGTGGTACATTTCGCTGTCGCTGCCGGCCAAGATCGTCAACAGCCTCTCGATTTGCCCGCGGCGCGACTCCTGAAGCGGGCGGATGAAGAAGTAGCCGTCCAAGGTAAAATAATCTTCCGGCAGGGCCTCCGTTTCCGTATCTTCCTTGAAGATCACCTCGGTGGTCCGAATCAGGAGCAACGAGAGGAGGACATTTTCCTCACCCAGAAGCCAGGATGAAAAGCGTTCCGCATCGGCCGTGCCCAGGCGTTCCAACCATTCCAGAACTTGGTCCATCGCAATCCGGTCTTTTTTCCAGCATTCCAGATCGAGGATATATTTCCACTGATCCAACGTGGCCAGTTGCAATAGGGGGAGGCAATCCTCCTTGCCTATCTGTTTCATCAGCCAGTAGAAGTCCCCTTCGGGGAGATTCCGGACAAAAACATCCGGGGCATCTTGATCCAGAATAGCCTTTATCAGCGTACTACCGGTGAGCGTGAAAATTTGTTTTACCGCGTCATCCCCGCCGGCGGTCGGGATGAAGGGCTCAAAAGTCCGGTCTTTTTTCACTTGCAAATGCGCAAACATGTTATTGATCTGCAACAGTTTATTAATAACGGGGCCGCTGCGGGCACGGAGGTCTGCGTCCCAGCATTTTCATCCTGATTTGTGACGGCATGCCGTCATGAGGGTTTCATGAAGTAAACGAAAATACGTTCTATTCCTCTCCCTGTCTATTATGTCGACACGCGATTAACGATCGGGGAGAATCGTGATATTCTCATCTGTCCG
>DAOTJR010000036.1:0-28313 GCA_035448805.1 Syntrophales bacterium | reverse complement strand
AACGGAGCCGCTGCGGACACTGCGGAGCGCGTCCCGCAATTTTCATCCTGATTTGTGACGGCACGCCGTCATGTGGGTTTCGGATGAATTTCCATGCCGGCGCATCACCCGTGAGCGATGAAAGTGTCTCCGGAAAACGCAGGGTTTGCTATCATAATAACCAGTAACTTCAAGTATTTGGAAGTATCAGCTGCAAGATTCGTTTCCCCATAAAGGGACATCTGGAAGAGAAGGTGAGGAGGACGCGCTTTTGAATTGATATTTTAAAGGGAGTATTATAATCTCCGGGACATGAAGATCCCGGAAAGTTCCTTCGCCAATATTTATAAGGGGATGGCCCTGATCGCCGACCCGATCCACCAGTACGCCTGTTTCACCGTGCCGGCGGACAAGGGGGGAGAGGAGAAAACGGAAAAAGACCTCCTCGATTCCCCCTGGCTCCAGCGGCTCCGCCGGATCTACCAGTTGCAGAGCGCCCGCTGGGTCTATCCGGCGGCGGAGCATACCCGTTTTCAACATGCCCTGGGGACGATGCATGTGGCGGGAGAGTTTGCCCGGTCCCTCTACCCGAGTCTCCGGGAAATATGCGCGGACCTGCCTTCGGAGGGATACATCGAGGAACTCCTCCGTCTCGCCGGTCTCCTCCACGACGTGGGCCACGGTCCTTACGGCCATTTCTTCGACGATCACTTTCTGGATCGCTACGGCATCACCCATGAGGACCTGGGCCGGGGCATCATCATCCGCAAGCTGGGCCGGATCATCAGGAATATCCGCCGCAGCCCCAGGGGGCTCTTCGCCCCGGGCGAGGAGCTGGACCCCCGGCACGTGGCCTATCTCATCAAGATGCCCGGGGAAGACCGGGAGGCGGCGCCCCGCTGGCTGCCCCTCCTCCGCCAGCTCTTTTCCGGGATCTACACGGTGGACAATCTCGATTACGTGCAGCGCGACGCCTTCATGACCGGCGTGTCCCTGGACATGGTGGACATCGCCCGCATCCGCTACTACTCCTTCTTCACCGAAGCGGGTCTGACCCTTCACGAGGCCGGTCTGT
Organism: Syntrophales bacterium; assembly: GCA_035448805.1. Taxonomy (GTDB): domain Bacteria; phylum Desulfobacterota; class Syntrophia; order Syntrophales; family UBA8958; genus UBA8958. Next base: position 27,259 of record DAOTJR010000036.1, on the reverse strand, counting down.
CGGCCCTGCGCCGTTTTCTCAACGCCCGGCTCAACCTCTACGCCAACGTCTATTTCCACCGCACCACCCGGGCGCTCGATCTCCATCTCCAGGAGATCTTCAGGGAAACCATGGAGATGCTCTGCCCGGGCGATCCCCGGGAGGACCTCGAGGCCTATGAACGCCTCGACGAGTGGCGGCTCTTCGAAACGGTCCAAAGATGGGCCGACCACGGCGAACCCCGGCAGAAAACGCTGGGCCGGGAGTGGCGGCGCCTCTACAGCCGGCAGGTGAAGTGGAAGATGTCTTATTCCACGGAGATATCGGTGGAGACGGTCCAGAAGGGAACGAGCTTCGCGGCGGCGGGGGATTATGAGGAACAGGTGCGCCGTCGCCTGCCGAAGTCCCTGCGGAACATCGCCCTCCGGGTGGATCTGGCCACCCAGGACCCGCGGCCCATCAATCCCATGGCGCAGACGGACAAACGGATCAATGTCTTCAACCCGGCGCTGGGCGTTACCTCCCAGGAACCCCTGCGGGAGATCTACCGGTTCATTCCCGCCCGGATCGTCCATTTCCGGGTCTTCACGATGAATCACGCCCACGACGCCGCGGTGGCCGCCGCGGCGGAGAAGGCCCTGGCGGATCCTCCCGCCGCCTCCCGGACGAACATATGAGCGGAAAAGAATGAAGAACCCGGCACCTCCGGAAACGACCGATATGACCCTCTTCGTCCGGTCGAAGGGCGAAGAGGTGGACCGCTGGGACCGGCGGCGCATCGTGGATACCCTCATCCGGGAGACGGGCATCGATGCCGAAACGGCGGAGGCGGTGAGCATCGACGTGGAAAAAGGCCTCTTCGCTTCCGGGGTCTCGGTACTGACTACCTCGTTGATCCGGGAGCTGGTGGATGCGAAGCTCGTGGAACGGGGACTGGAGAAGGCCCGGCGTCTGCACGCCCGTCTCGGGTTCCCCCTCTACGACGTGGCCCAGCTTATCGTGCACCGGAACAAGGAGGATGCCAACCTTCCCCATGGACCGGAAGGGACGAATCTCGTCCTCGCCCAGGGGATCAAGCGGGAATACGCCCTCCAAAGCATCTTTTCCCAGGAGGTTGGTGACGCCCACATCATGGGTGATTTGCACATCCATGGCCTGGGCTGCGTCGACCGCCCCTTCGCCTGCTGCCAGAACCTGGAATATCTGAAAAAATTCGGGCTGCAACTGCCCCGGTCCCTGAACATCGCCAAGCCCGCCAAGCACGCCGAGGTGCTCCTGGCCCACATGGTCCGTTTCGGGGCGGTCCTCCAGGGCTATTTCGCCGGCATCGTGGGCTGGGATTTCGTCAACCTCTCCTTTGCCCCATACCTGGACGGCATGTCCGAACGGGAGATCCGACAGTTCGCCCAGATGCTCGTCTATGAGTTTTCCCAATTGACGGCGGCCCGGGGGGGGCAGGCCATGTTCACCGATATCCACCTTTACTGGGAGGCGCCCCAGGCCTGGCGGGAATTACCCATGATCGGGCCGGGCGGAAAGCCTACAGGCAGAGTTGTTAGGGAGTACGAAGAAGACGGACAGCGCCTGGCCCGGGCCCTCTGTGAGGTCTTCAAAAAAGGGGACGGGATGGGCAGGCCTTTTATCTTTCCCCGTCCCGTCGTCCATCTGACCCCCCGCTTCTTTGCCGCCCCGGGTCACGAGGAATTCCTGCTTCAGGTATGCGAGGTCGCCGCCGACAAGGGCAACCCCTGCTTCGTCCTCACCAGGGAAGGGGAGAACTGGGGAAGCGGCGGTCTCGGAGTCCCGGCGGCACCGGCGGATGCCGACTCCCCCTGGCGGCAGCGCAGCTTCGCCGTTCAGCACATCAGCATCAATCTTCCGCGCCTGGGCTACCGGGCCGGCGGCGACGAAACGCTTCTCTTTGCGCATCTGGAAAAGCTGATGGATCTGGCCGTCCAGGCCCACGATCAGAAACGGGCTTTCCTGGAGCGGCTCCTTGCGTACGGAGAGCAGGGCCCCCTTTCCGTTCTGGCCATGCAGCTCGACGGCGCCCCTTATCTCCACCGGGCAAGCTCATCGTATCTCCTCGGGATGGTAGGTCTCGATGAACTGGTGCGGATCCACACCGGGAAGTCTCTCCACGAGTCCCCCGCCGCCGTGGAGTGGGGTCGCCGGGTGATAGCCTTTATGGCCCGGCAGGCCGCCAACCTCGGTGCCCGGTACGGGATGAACGTGGTCCTGGATCAACCCCACGCCGAAACCACGGCGTACCGCTTCGCCCGGTTGGATCTCCGCTATTTTTCCCCCCCGGCGGGTCGCTATGTCCGGGGAGATATCGCCACCGGTTCCCTTTACTACACGAATTCCACCCATCTGCCCGTATCGGCGACCCTTACCCCCGAGGAACGTATCCGCTGCGAGGGGGTCTTCCACCCCCTGATCGGGGCCGGGGCCGCCGTCCAGATCTGGCTGGGGGAAAAGCCGCCCACCGCCGCCGCACTGGCGGAACTTCTCATCCGGGCCTACCGGGAGACTTCCTGCCGGCAGGTCATCTTCTCTCCGGAATTCACGACCTGTCTGGAATGCGGTCGCACCTCCCGGGGCATCAAGGGGAGCTGCGACCACTGCGCCGCGACCAATGTGGAAGGAATCGCCAAGATAACCCAGTATTACAGCCGGGTGTCGGACTGGAACAAAGGTAAACTCGCCGAGCTGAAGGACCGTTACCGGCATGAACAACCCGATTTCCGGTTGACCGTATCACGGCCGGGGGCATAAACGACTCTCCCGCTTCAGATTCACCATCCGAAAAAACTTTACGGCCTTGACACCGGCGGGGGCGATAAATATATTAGCGCCGCTTTGTGAAGGACGGGAACATGGAAGACCTCATCGTCAAGATCTTCAAGGACAGCAGTCAGCTTAAGGAAAGCTTCGTCAACGACAACCTGTCCGGCATCGTACGGGTGGTGGAGATGATGACGGCGGCGCTGAAGGCGGGCAACAAGATCATGATCTTCGGAAACGGAGGCAGCGCCGCGGACGCGCAGCACCTGGCGGCGGAGTTTGTCAACCGCTTCCTTATCGAGAGGCCGCCGCTGCCGGCCATCGCCCTGAGCACCGACACATCCATTATCACGAGCATAGGCAATGATTACGATTTTTCCGAGATCTTCAGCAAACAGATCCGGGCCCTTGGCCAACCGGGCGATGTTGCCTGGGGCATCAGCACAAGTGGAAGGTCGCGGAATGTCTTAAAAGGGCTGGAACAGGCGAAGAAGATGGGTATGATCACCTTCGCGTTGACGGGAAAGGACGGCGGCGATATCGCCGGGGCTGCCGATTACAGCCTCAACGTAGCTTCCGACAGCACCCCGCGCATTCAGGAAGTCCATATCACCCTGGGGCACGTCCTTTGCCAGATGATCGATCTGAAGCTCTTTCAGCGGCCCGATATGAAATAGTTAATAAATGAAGGAATAAGGCGACAGGCATAAAGTCATATGGTTAAAAAGACAAAGAAGGAAACGACGGAACATAAGGAAGAACGTGAGGAGATCGTCCGGGAGGGCGAAAAGGAAGCGCCCGTCCAGGCGGCGGCGACCCTGCCGTCCCGGGAGGAGCTGAGCCGGCAACTGGAGGAGAAGAGCAGGGAATGCGCGGAAAATTACGACAAGTATGTCCGCGCCGTGGCGGAACTGGAGAACTACAAGAAACGGGCGGTCAAGGAAAAAGCCGACGCCATCAAATACGGCAACGAGGCCCTGATTCGTGACCTGCTGCCCTTGATGGACAGCCTGGAGAGGGCTTTGAAACATGCCGAGCAGTCGAGCGATTTCGAATCTTTCAAAAAGGGTCTGGCGATGCTCCGGGATCAACTGGTCTGCTCCCTGGGGAAACACGGCGTGGAGGCCATCGACTGTGGCGGCAAGGGTTTCGATCCAAACTATCATGAGGCCATGATGCAGGTGGCCAGCCAGGAACACGAGCACAACCAGATCGTCGATGAACTGGAAAAGGGGTATCTGCTGAACGGCAGGTTGCTGCGGCCGTCCAAGGTAACCGTCTGTAAACGGGCCGGCGACGGCGGGCAGTGTTGAATCTAAGGGCAAGATCCTTAATCAGGATAACAAGGAGGATATATAGACATGGGAAAGATAATCGGTATTGACTTGGGGACCACCAATTCATGCGTGGCGGTCATGGAGGGCGGTGACCCGGTAGTGATTGCCAACCAGGAGGGAAACCGGACGACACCGTCGGTGGTGGCCTTTACTGAAAGCGGGGAAAGATTGGTGGGTCAGGTAGCCAGGCGCCAGGCCATTACCAATTCGGAAAATACGGTGTATGCCGTCAAGAGGCTCATCGGGAGAAAGTTCGACTCCCGGGAGGTGCAGTATGACAAGGGCATCTGTTCCTACCGGATCACCGCGGCGGCCAACGGCGACGCCCAGGTGACGGTGCGGGGCCGGAACTACAGTCCCGCGGAGATCTCGTCCATGGTGCTGGTGAAGATGAAGCAGACCGCCGAGGATTATCTGGGCGAGAAGGTCAGCGACGCCGTGATCACCGTTCCGGCTTACTTCAACGACTCCCAGCGGCAGGCGACGAAGGATGCGGGGAGGATCGCCGGGCTGAACGTCCGCCGGATCATCAACGAACCCACAGCGGCGGCCCTGGCCTACGGCCTCGACAAGAAGAAGGAAGGGAAGATCGCCGTCTTCGACCTCGGCGGCGGTACCTTCGATATCTCCATTCTGGAGATCGGCGACGGGGTCTTCGAGGTGAAATCCACCAACGGTGATACCCATCTGGGCGGCGAGGACTTCGACCAGCGTCTCATCGACTTCCTGGCCACGGAGTTCAAGAAGGATCAGGGGATCGACATCCGGAGCGACCGGATGGCCCTCCAGCGCCTCAAGGAGGCGGCGGAAAAGGCGAAGATCGAACTCTCCACGGCCATGGAGACGGACATCAACCTCCCCTTTATCACCGCCGACGCCTCCGGCCCCAAACACATGAACATCAAGCTTACCCGGGCGAAACTGGAAGGTCTCGTCGAAGATCTCATCGCCAAACTCGAACCCCCGTGCCGGACGGCCCTGCGGGATGCCAATCTTTCTCCCCAGGACATCAACGAGGTGATCCTCGTGGGCGGCATGACGCGGATGCCCCGGGTGCAGCAGAAGGTGAAGGAGATCTTCGGCAAGGAACCCAGCAAGGGCGTCAACCCCGATGAGGTCGTGGCCGTAGGCGCCGCCATTCAGGGCGGTGTTCTGGCCGGGGACGTGAAGGATGTGCTCCTCCTTGACGTGACCCCCCTGTCCCTGGGGATCGAGACCCTGGGCGGCGTTATGACCAAGCTCATCGAGAAGAATACCACCATCCCCACCCGGAAGAGCCAGATCTTTTCCACGGCGGCGGACAACCAGCCGGCGGTGAGCATCCATGTCCTCCAGGGCGAGCGTCCCATGGCGGCGGACAACCGTACCCTGGGCCGTTTCGAGCTCGTCGGTATTCCCCCGGCGCCCCGGGGTCTGCCCCAGATCGAGGTGACCTTCGATATCGACGCCAACGGTATCGTTCATGTCTCGGCAAAGGATCTGGGCACGGGGAAGGAACAGAGCATCAAGATCACCGCTTCCAGCGGTCTTACGGAAGAGGAGATCCAGAAGCTCGTCAAGGATGCGGAGGCCCACGCCGACGACGACAAACGGAAACGCGATCTCGTCGAGGCGCGGAATCATGCCGATGCCTTTGTCTATAGCGTGGAGAAAAACATCAAGGAATTCGGCGACAAAATCGACGCCGCCGAAAAGGCGCGGATCGAGGACGCCATTGCCAGGGTGAAGAAGGCCATCGAAGGTGACGACATCGATGCCATCAAGCGTGCTCAGGAAGAATTGACCACCGCTTCTCACAAGCTGGCCGAGGCCATGTATGCCAAAACAGCGGGTCAGCAGGCGGGTCCGGGAGCGGGTGCCGGCGGCGCTGGTGCGGCCGGAGCGGGAGCGGGGGCCCAGGCGGGCGGCAAGAAGGAGGATGACGTCGTAGACGCCGATTTCGAAGAGGTCAAATAAAAGATCCCCGTCCCGGCCGTTCCCTGAAAGGGTACGGCCCCTTGCCGGAAAAAGGGGGACAAACTCGCTTCGGGCCGCCAAAGGTGTCCCGGGCAGGCGAATGTATCCGGGGTTTTACCGGTCGCCATCGGGAAACTAAAGCGTTGTTGCTCCGCCGGCAGGGGGCGGACGGTCCCGTGCGGGATTCTTGAATCACTGGACCCGGAAGTTTCAGGACAAGCTTCCGGGTTTCTCATTGGTGACTCCCGGAAGCGGCGGTGCTCTGTCCGGGGGTGACCCGGTAAAAATCGGCGGGCCGGGGCAAGGGTCCCCTGGGAAGACGACGGCACCGGCGCCGCTGGTTGTTTCCCCGGCATGGGGAGGAAGCTCGAGAAGGAAAAGGAGATATGCGTTTTCTTTTGACCAATGACGACGGCATCTATGCGAAAGGGCTGGCGTCCCTTTATCACGAGCTTTCCCGGGACGCCGAATGTCTGGTGGTGGCCCCGGAGGTGGAGCAGAGCGCCGTCGGCCACGCCATCACCCTTTTCCGTCCCCTCATGGTCCGGGAGGCCAGAAAGAACGGCGCCTCCCTGGGCTATGCCGTGGCGGGGACCCCGGCGGACTGCGTGAAGCTCGGGATCCGGGAGCTGGCCGGCGGTCCTGTGGATCTCGTCGTTTCCGGTATCAACCGGGGGGCCAATGTGGGGGTCAACGTCCTTTATTCCGGGACCGTTTCGGCGGCCACGGAAGCGGTCATTCTGGGGGTTCCCTCTCTGGCGGTGTCCCTGGACACCCACCGGGAGGCGGATTTTGCCTTTGCCGCCCGCTTCGCCCGCAAGATGGCGGCGTTTATCCTGGCCAACCCCCGGCCGGGCACGGCGGTGAACGTCAACATCCCCGCCCTTCCCGAGGAGGAGATCAAGGGGGTCGTCGTGGTCAAGCAGGGCCGGACGCGCCTCCTGGAGAATTTTGAACGGCGGGTGGATCCCCGGGAGAACATCTATTATTGGCTGGCCGGAGAGACGCAACTCGCCGCGGACGAATCCCCCGACTCCGATGCCTGCGCCCTCCGCCGGGGCTATATCACCATCACCCCCATCCATTCCGATCTTACCCGCTACGAACTCCTGGAGGAATTCGGCGCCCGGGTGAAACACCACCGGGAAATGCTCTTTCCCGTCCCGCCCGAAGGCGGGGACAAGGAAAAGTAAAAAACGCTTCAACCGCGGGGACGGTTACTTATTTTACTAACTCGTAAACACCACTCATGGTCCCTGGATCGCCGCCAAGCGCAAAGAGAAAACGGGGACGGCTCCCATTTTTGATAATTTACGGAAGAATCACGCCCTGAAAAGGGAGGGGGAAGCGGGGAAAGATTACCGATGACGCGCCGCCACCGCCCGGGAGAACGACGGCTTTGCCCCCCCGCCAAAACAGTGGTTCGCCGGGAGCGCATTGAACGTTTTTTGTCCTGGCGGCGCCCGCTCGTGCCGCCCGCCGGCTTTGCCCGCTTCAGCGGGTGAGGAGGACCGGGATCGTGCTGTTGCGGATGACGTGGGAGGTGGTGCTGCCGATGAGGAGTTCCTGGAGGCGGTTGCGGCCGTAGGCCCCCATGACCATGAGTTCCACGGAACCCTCTTTGATGAACTGAAGAATCGCCCGGTCTTCCCTGCCGCCCACCACCACCGTTTCGCAGTCGATGGAAAACGCCTCCAGATAGGCCTCGGCCTTCCGGGACCATTTTTCCGCCCGGCCCTGATCCTCCGTGACCATGAGCAGGGTGAGGGGCCAGGCCATCTTTTCCGCCAGAAACACCGCCAGTTCCAGGGCGTGCTGGGCCGGGGGGCTGCCGTCGTAGGCCAGGGCCATGCTTTCGATATCCTGGTAGTGCCGGGGGGTGACGAGGACAGGCTTGCCGGCGTGGCGGGTAACGGCTTCTGCGGTGGAGCCGAGGATGCCGCCCTTGGCGAGGTGAAAGTGTTCGCCCCGCTGGGCGAGGACGATCCAGTCGTGATGCCTGGCTTCGGCGATGATCGCCTCGTCGATGACCCCCACGGCCTTCCGGGTTTCCGCCCGGACCCCGCCTGCCGCACAACGTTCCGCGAAAGACTTCAGGATGACATCCGCCCTTTCCTCGAGACCCTTCTCGATGACCGGATAAAATTCCTGATAGGGCGGCAGGCCGATGGAACCGGAGATATCGGTGATTACCGGTCCCTGCATCAGCCGCACGTCGATGACATGCAAACCGGTGAGCGTTGCCGCCAGGCGCTTGGAGATATAGACCCCGTAGTCGATGGCGGTGTTTCCGTATTCAGAACCGTCGGTTGGCACCAGAATCGTCTTAATCATGGGGATTCCTTTCCTGTTTACTGAAATTGCCCAGATTTTTCAGCAGATCGTCCACCATTTGCTCCCGCTCCCGGGATTCATGCTCCTCCTCTTCCTCCTCCGGCTGACCGTTGAGCAAGGGTTTGCTGATTTCATTACCCTTTTCGTCGAAACAGCGGAACTTCCCCGTCAGTTTGCCGTTCCGGTAAGTGGCCTGCTCCTTGATCCGGCCGTTCCGGTAATAGGCGACATATTCCCCCTCCCGCTTGTCGTTCTTGAAACTTCCCCTTTCCCGGAGTTGGCCGTTTTTGTAATACGAGGCGTAATCCCCCTCGAAAAGACCGTTTTCGAAATACTCCTCGTCCTTTACCTGTCCGTTCCGGTAGTAGAGCCGGTAGGGACCGTGCAGTTTTCCCGCGGCGTTGTAGTTCTCCTCTTCACGCAGTTGACCGTTGTCGTAGTAGGATCGATAGGTGCCGACGAGATGATCGTCTTTGAAGGTTCCCTCTTCCCGAAGCTGGCCGTCCCGGTAATAGGACGCCGCCGCGCCGTTTCTCAACCCGCCCTGGTAATGGAGGCGGACCATGATCTGCCCGTTGCCGAAATACGACAGGTACTCCCCCTCCGGCTTGCCGTTGAGGGTATAGCGCTTTTCGATGATCTGGCCTCTGTCGTTACGGGAGATCTCCTCTTTGACCCTCATCTTGATCGGCATGGGAACCAATATCCTTTCCTCATCTTCATATAGGGGAAACAGGGACTTGTGTCAATGCCGATTCATGCCGGTGCCGGCCTCAACTGTGATTCCTCAGCATCAGTTCGGCGGGATGGGGGGAGAGATAGAGCTGGTCACGCAAATAGGGTTCATCGTATTTCCGGACGTAGTGGGTCAGCATGGTGACCGGTACGATCAGGGGCAGTTTTCCCTGGCGGTACCGCTCGATGAGCTCGAGCATCTCCTGCTTGTCTGCAGGGGAAAGGACCTTTTTGAAATAACCCAGCATATGCATGAGGACGTTGGTCTGTTTCTTCGGGGTGGCGATGAGCTTCAGCCCCTCCATGAGGATCTGCAGATAGGCGGCGGCCGTTTCGGGGAAGGGCCGCCGTTCGTGGTTGGCCACAAGCCGTCCCAGGAGGGTGAGATGCTTCGGGCTGTGGGACATGATCAACAATTTGTGTTCCCGGTGGAACTGTTCGAGGTTACGGAACGGCGCATCGCCGGTGGTCATAAGTTGCCACCGGTGATAAATGAAAACCCGCTCGATGAAATTCTCCCGCAAAATCGGGTCATGGAGGCGGCCGTCTTCCTCCACGGGGAGGAGGGGAAAACGGGCCATGAAGGCGGCGGCAAAGATCCCGGCGCCGCGCTTGACGGCCATTCCCCCGGGGGTGTACACCTTGACGGCAGTCATTCCGGAGCTGGGGGATTTGCTTTTAAAGATAAAGCCGCAGAGGTGTTCCCCCGCCAGGGCGGTGAGCTTTGCCTGCGCCCAGGTCTGCATCCCCTCGGTGTGGTCGATGCCGGTGCGGATGGTTACGAGACGGGGTGCCGCCGGGTCGCCGACGAGGCGCATGGCTTCCCGGGGAACCGGGAGGCCGTATTCCACCTCCGGGCAGACCGGGACCCAGGCGAAGTAGCGTCCCAGGGTTTCGGTGAGGTACCGGTCCCACTGGTGCCCTCCGTCATATCTCACGTTCTGTCCCAGCAGGCAGGTGCTGATGCCGATTTTGATCTTTTCGATAGGTTGTGAATCTTTCATGATGACCCTCCTGGTTCGTCAAAAAAGGTTGTGTCCGGAAAGTTGAGACGGGCGACGACGATGCCGGCGCGGTATTTCTCGGCATGGAGATAGACGCCGAGAGGTTCCGGGGAGACAATCACCTTTCCTGCCGCCGTGGAGGCGTGGAGGAGATGGAGGCGCCCGGCGACCCATATGGCAAGGCCCGCATGGACGATGTCCAGCCCCCGGCGATGCGTGGCGATGGCCAGGATATCCCCGGGGGCGACCCGGCCCTCCCAGCAGGTGATTTCCTCTTTGGGAAGGAAGTGACGGCGGCCGGCGGACAGCCGCCGCTCGATATCGCCGATCTCCTCCCAGACGGGGTCGTTTCCCGGAGGCGGATAAAGCTCCCGGTGCCGCGACATGAAATAGATCAGCTTTCGGGCCGGCCGTCCTCCCAGGGCGGCCGTTACTTCCTGGAGCAGTCCGGCTGCTTCGTTATTCTCCAGCCAGTCGCTGAAGTAGTGGAGCCGGGAGGCATAGCCGGCGATGATTCCGTCACGGTATCGAAGTCTCCGAAGGAGGGCAAGAAAGGAACGGATGTGATATTCAGCGTTTATATCCTTGCCGGCGGCAGCGACGATGTCTCCCCGGCCTTCCCCGCCCCGACGGCGGAAAACGGCGGCACCGGCATCACCGCGGCTGTGCGTCGGTGCCGGTGAAAACTCTTCCCCGAATGAGATTTTTGTTGTCCTCCGGCTTCCCGGGGTCTTGGCAGCGGCGGCGGGACGGCCCGTTACCTTCCCCGGAGGGGAGCTGAGAAGCCGGCTCGCCAGGAGGGCGAGGGCGGAGCATGTCTCCACCAGGGTGAAGCAGTCGAAGGCCCGGAGATTCACGACCAGGCGCTCCGGTCCCGGCACCTCCAGCGTGCGGGGGGCATAGGGGGTACCGAGGAAAAAGCGGCCCGCCTGGAGCAGCATCTCTCCCGGCCTTTTCATTTCTCTGTCTTCCCCCGGCGGCGGGTATCCGGTGGCCTGTCCCGTGTTTTCCCCCAGCGCCCGCCGGTGCCGCTTTGGAAGACCATGCTCCCGGCCGGCGGAAGGACGCGGTCCCCGATTAAGAAGGTCCGGCGGTTCCGGTGGAGCCGGCCGGCCGGGGAGCGCCTCATCTTCCGGCGGCAGCGGCAGGTGCAGCTTATTCAGGAAAAGACTCAGTATTTCCATGTCTCGAGGGTCGAGATCGTCTTCCCGGTCCACCCCTTTTGTTATGCCCGCTTTCCGCGCCGCCGTCATGATATCTCCTCCTGGGCCGCCAGTTCCAGAACCACCGGGATGAAGGCCGTTAGATCCGCAACGATCCCGAGGTGAGCAATCTGAAAGATCGCGGCGTGAGGGTCGCGGTTGATGGCGATGATCCAGCGGGAATCACGCATCCCTGCCAGATGGGGCATGGCCCCGGAGATACCGCAGGCGATATAGAGGGGCGGTGCCACTGTCCGGCCGGTCATGCCGATCTGCCGCCGGTATTCCATCCAGCCCCGGTCACAGACGGCCCGGGAGCAGCCCACGGCCCCCTTGGGAAAAATCCCGGCCAGGCGGTCGATCAGCACCAGATTTTCAGCGGCGCCGATGCCCTGTCCGGCGGCGACAATCACCTCGGCCCGGGAGAAATCGTAGGCTGTCTCCGCGGCGGGCAGCTTTCCCAGAGGCCGGCTCCGGGGGGTCGGCGCGGGAGGGAGGGTGCGGAAAGAAATCCGGGGCAGGCGGGGTGTGTCCGGCAGCTCCCGGGGAAGGGCTCCGTCCCGCCCCCCGGCGGGAAAAGCGACCCCTCCCTCCCTTTTTGCCGGTTTTACCGTCGGTTTCCTTCCCCCGTTTTCACCGGCCGTCACCGCGACGGTTTCCCCTTCGGACTCTGCCCCGCCGCCCCTTTCCGCCTCCCCGCCGGGCTCTTTTTCGGCGGCGGTACCGGCGGTAGTGGCGGGCTTCCCTTCGGAGCCGTTAATGTCACCGTTGATTGCCCCTTCCTGACCCCCGGCCTCGGGATAGACCGTCAACACGACGGGCGTCCTTTCCGCACGGACTTCCTGCCGCCATTGTCCCTTGAGCACGGATCGTTGGAAGACGATCTCTCCTCCGTAATGGCGGTAACCCTCGACCGCCCCGATCAGAGAGGCTTCCAGCCGGATCGCCAGGCCCGGTCCGTAATCACAGCCCCGGGAGGTATGGGGGATGCAGATGAACCGCGGGGCGATCTCCCGGCAAAGGGGGGTCAGGGCCTCCTTCCAGCTCTCGGCGCCATATTCGGCCAGGTATGCAGCGCTGACAAGGAGGACGTCTCCGGGGCCGCCCGTTTCACCAACCCCGGCCGTTGTTGAATTCCCCTCTGCTCGGGTATTTCCCGTTTCCGGCCCGGATACTGGGGCCGTCATGTCCGGCCTGCCTGCCGGAGCGTTCCGGCCCGCCCCGCTGTCTTCTCCCCGGACGGGAAAGTGGCCGGGAACCAGAATCAGCAGGGATTCTCCGGTGGCGGCGGCAAGACGGCGGGCAAAGGCGACGGTCTTGACGCTGGCGGACGTCAACCCCTTGGGCGTCGCTTCAGCGATGACGACGACGCCGGCCTTCATGAGCTTAGAAAACCCCGCTTGCGGCAGAAATCCAGAAATTGCCGGGCCTGTTCCGGAAGGGTGCCGGTGAGAAAACGGCAGTCGGCGGAGCTTTCCCGACGGTATATATGGACGGTCCGCTCCCGTGGGGCGGGCAGAAGAGGTGCGGCGTCCACCGTGATGATCTCCTGCGTCCGGGCGCGCAGCACATGGGAGAGGGCCGGATAGCGGGGCCGGTTGATCCCCGACTGGATCGTGAGCAGGGCGGGGAGGTCGATTTCGTAGGCCGTCCGGTCTCCGCCGTCCTCCTCCCGCTCCACGTAGACCGGCCCCCGGGGGGAGGGAAGTCGTTCGCTTACGACGGCGGTGGCGCAGGGTATCCCCAGCAACTCGGCGAGGAGTTGCCCCGTCTGTCCCGCCATGCCGTCTTCAGCCATGACACCGGTGAAGATCAGGTCGTAGGCGGGTTGGTTCGCCAGGTAGGCGGCGATGGCGGCGGAGGTTTCATAAGGGGTCAGGGCCGGGGGTGCGCCGGGAGACGGCGGTTCGGAATCATCCGGCAGCTTCTTGATATCTCTTCCTCTTTTGATACCTGGTTCCGCCCGGAGCTGGATGGCCCGGTCCGCTCCCAGCTCCAGTGCCCGGCGCAGGACCCGGCGGCAACGGTCCGGACCCACCGAAAGGGCGTCGATCGTCGTCTCCGGAAACTGCTCCCGGAGACGCAGCGCCTCCTCGAGGGCATGCTCGTCATAAGGGTTTAGATGGTAGCAACGGTCATCGGCAAACCATGAGCCGCCGGGACGGTACTCCTCCCTACCCCCGGCGCCGTTTCCGCCGGATGTCCGGCCCGGAATGTCACCGGTTTCCGCCGGCGCCGGAATCTGTTTAATGCAGACGAGGATCTTCATGACGCTGTGTCGGTCCCTTTTTATATCTTACGGTTTTTGCCGGGAGGCCTTTCTCAAAGGTAATAACTCTCCCTTGTCAACATCCTGCCACCGGAGGGTGGCCTATTCCATCAGTCCGTACCTCTTGAGTTTGAGGTGGAGGGTGCGGCGGGTGACGCCCAGCCGCCGGGCCGCCTCGCTCTTGTTGCCTTTCGCCGCCGCGAGGGCGCGGATGATCGTCTCCTTTTCCATCTCTTCGAGGGAAACGGGGCGATTTCCCCCGACCGGCGTCTCGGCTCCTAAGGCGGTCGGGATTGTGACGCCGCCTCCGGAGACCGCCATGCTTGCCGCCGCGCCTCCGGCAGAGAGGAAATTTGCGCCGTCTGCCGCCGCCGGAGCGGGGACGGTGCCCGGCGCCGTCACCAGCGACAGTTCCGCCTCTTCCAGATAGTCCCCCCGCGACAGGACCACCCCCCGCTCCACGGCGTTCATCAACTCCCGGACGTTGCCGGGCCAGGAATAATGGCGGAGACGATCCATGGCCTGGGGTGAAAAGCCCTTGATTTGTTTGTTGTTCTTTCGAGAGAAGTGTTCGAGGAAATGCTGGGCTAAAATGGGGATGTCTTCAGCGCGTTCCCGCAGGGGGGGCACCGTGAGAGCAACGACGTTGAGGCGGTAGTAGAGATCCTCCCGGAAGCGCCCGGAGGCGATCTCTGCGGCCAGGTCCCGGTTGGTGGCGGCGATGACCCGGACATCCACCTTGACGGTATCGCTGCCCCCCACCCTGATGATTTCACGCTCCTGGAGGACCCGGAGGAGCTTCACCTGCATGGCCAGGGACATCTCGCTCACCTCGTCCAGGAAGATGGTGCCGCCGTCGGCCTGGCGGAACTTACCCTCCTGGCGCCGGTCCGCCCCGGTGAAAGCGCCTCTTTCATGGCCGAAGAGTTCGGATTCCAGCAGGGTTTCCGTGATGGCGGCGCAGTTGATCTTCACGAACGGCCCCTCCCGGCGCCGGCTGTTGAAGTGGATGGCCCCGGCGATCATCTCCTTGCCCGTTCCCGATTCACCGGTGATGAGCACCGTGGCCTCCGCAGGGGCGACCTGGGCCACGGTTTCCAGCAGTCGGACCATTACGGGAGAGCTGCCGATGATGTTCCGGCGGTCGAAGCGGCTGCCCAGGCTTTCTTTCAACAGGGCGTTTTCCTCCTTGAGGCGGCGGTGCTCCATGGCCCGTTCCATTTTGACCCGGAGTTCGTCAAAGTCGAGAGGCTTCTGCAGATAATCGTAGGCCCCTTTCTTGACGGCGTCCACGGCGGTTTCCAGAGAGGCGTAGGCCGTCATGATGATCACCGGGATGGCGGGATTGAGGGCCTTTATTTCCACCAGGGCCTCCAGTCCGGAGACTTTGAGCATCCGGATGTCCATGAGGATAAGGTCGAAAGGCCGCTCCCGAACGGCGGTGATGGCCGTTTCCCCGTCGTCGGCCTCCCGGATCAGATAACCCCAGCCGGAAAGCAGGGTTTTCAGCATGGTGCGGTGGGCGAGGTCGTCGTCCACCACGAGGATCGTATCTTTCGCTTGCACCGGCACCTCCTCCTTTTCTACCGCATCCTTCCGTCGGTTTAATAAAATCTCGTCAGTTGATTGACATACTCACTTTACGTTGTGCCCTTCCGCATGCTGAGAGGTCATGTCCTGGGCAGGAGGATGACCGCCCGCGTCCCCCGGCCCGGCTCGCTTTCCAGGCGTATCTCCCCGCGATGCGCGGCCATGATCTTCTGGACGACGGCCAGACCCAGGCCTGTTCCGGAGGGCTTGGTAGTGAAATAGGGATCGAAGATCCGCTCCAGATCATTGGCGGTGATGCCGTGGCCGGTGTCGATGATCTCGATCTGAACCCATTTCGCGCCCCCTTCCTGAGCCTTGACGGTGAGTACGCCTCCCCGGCTCATGGCCTCCAGGGCGTTCAGGAAGAGGTTGAGAAAAACCTGCTTCATCCTGTCCCGGTCGAAGGGGATCTCCGGCAAGGGGGATATTTCCATGCGCGTCTCGATTCCGCGGGCGGCCGTTTCCCCGGCGAGCATCTTCAGGACCTCTTCCAGGACCGCCGTGATGGATCCCCGGACGGGGTGCAGGGTGGTGGGGCGGGCGAATTCCAGCAGCTGGCCGATCACCCGGTTGAGACGCTCCACTTCCCCGATCATGATCTCCGCCGTTTCCCGGTCCTCCGGGATTTCCCCGTACCTTTCCCGGAAATAAGTGGCGAAGCCCTTGATGGAACTCAAAGGGTTGCGGATCTCATGGGCCACCCCGGCGGCGAGACTGCCTAGGGCGGCCAGGTGCTTCGTCCGGTTGATTTCCTCCTGCAACGCCCGGAAATCGGAGATGTCCCGAAAGAGGATGACGGTGCCCAGAAACTCTCCTTGGGGACCCCGCAGGCGGGAGGCAATGATTTCCATCGGTGCCGTCCGGCCGTCCCGGAGGTGGCATGACGCCTCGACGGCAATTTGGTCCCGACCGGGTTGCAGGTTGCCGATTATTTCCAGACAGACCGGGGGGAGCACCGCCGCTGCCGAACGCTTCATCGCCGTCGTTTCGGGAATGGACAGGACGGCGGCGGCGGTCTTGTTCAAGGCCACGATCAGCCCCTGAGGGTCGATGGCGGCGAGTCCCATGGGCATGTTTTCCATGAGATGGGCCGAGAAGGCCTGGGCCTGGGAAAGCGATTTCCTGGTCGCCTTATACCCTTGGGCCAGCAGGAGGGAGACAATACCGGAAAGGCCGACAAAGACCAGGACCACCGCCATCCAGATGGTATGTTGTTCGTCGGTCTTGCGGGCGGCGAGGACCGGACCCATGTCCATGCCGACGAAGATCACCAGCCCCGGGGGCCTTGCGGCGGAGCGATGCCCTTCCTGCCAGATGGGGAAGGGGGTAGGGGTAGGGGCGAAGCCGCGATACACCTCGAAGGTGTCGGCGCCTTCCGTGTTGGCCACCTGGCGCCAGCGAATCTCCGTGGCGGCGGCAAGATGAACCAGATCGAGGTCGGTGCCGTAGAAGTCGCCGACACGATAGGGGTCGCTGTCGGCCAGGATCAGACCGGTGGTGTCGGTGATGATGAAATAATCGATTCCCGGTTGTTGTGCCGTCTCGATGAGCAGCTTCTGGAGTTGAAAGGCGTCCCAGTGCAAACCGGCGCCGGTTCGCGCCCCGGCTTCGAAGGAGCGGATCAGGGCCTCGCCTTTTTCCAGGAGCAGGCGGGTGGTTTCCGTTTTCTGCCGGTGCAGGCTTTGCATGGTCATAACGGCAAAGAGCGGTACCAGCACCACCGCCGCCGCAATGATGAGCCATGGAGAGATGAGTCGCCATGAGAACTGCTGTCGCATGGAAGCTTCTTTTTGCATATTTGCCTGCCGCCGGTGCTTTTGCGGATACTTTTTAGCCATATGAATACCACAGATGGATACTTATTAGCCAGTTTTTTCCTCCCGCGCCGTCTGTGGGAGATTCCTTGAGGACGATAATAAAATAAGTGAATATAATCAATGGTATGGACGATAAGGAAAGACGTGGCACAGCCGTTGCAAAAGAAGGGGCAAAGAGCAAAGCCGTAGGGCGATAAAGAGCAGAAGCAATGAAAAAATATTTGTTTGAGAGGAGAAAAAATCATGAGAAAGACGACGACAATTGTGGCGATCCTGGCGATTCTTACCCTGGTGACGACCGGCATCGCGTTCGGCTGGGGACAGCAGGGACCGTGGGGCGGTCGGGGACCAGGGTACGGACCCTGTCAGGGCGGTGAGATGAGAGGATTGGCGACCCTGAACCTGACGGCGGATCAGGAATCCCGCCTCGCCTCCCTTCGGGAAACCCATGTAAAGGAAGTCAAACCGCTTCAGGACCTCCTTTACAGCAAGCGCGGGGAGTTGAAGCTCCTGTGGCTCCAGCAGCAGCCCAGCGAGGAGAAGATCGCGGCGGTGCAGAAGGAAATCCGGAATCTTCGTGATCAGTTGCAGGATAAAGAGACCAAACACCGCCTGGCGGTTCTTAAGGTTCTTACCCCGGAACAAAGGACGAAGATTCAGGCCCTCGACGGCGGCAGAGGCTTCGGGCCGGGCAGAGGCTTCGGTCCCGGTAAAGCAGGCTGCGGCGGCTACGGCCCCGGTCCCTGGGGCAATCGTTAAATCCGTTGGCCCCGCCGGCCAACGGCCGTGAAGACGTCCTTGACCGTTATGCGATCCCTCCCCGACCGGGGAGGGATTCCTTTCCTTTAATCCATTAATCCTACCTGCAGTGGTACTTGACGGCAGGCGCCTCCAGGTCTCTATACCCCGGTTTCCCGCTTGGAAATTTTTCCTCTGCAGGCGCCGGTTTCATGTTTATGCGGTGCCGGAGCCGCCGCAGGGAAAAGCCGCCACGGGGAATAATAGGAAGAAATCGCGCCGGTGGACCTTTGGGCAAAGACACAAAGGATAATTTTTAGGTAATATAATAATGTCATAAAATCTATAATCAGCATTCATTAGAATATCATTGTGATCTCTGCCCGGAGCGGAAAAAAAAGATGAAAAATCGTTAAATTACGCTTGACACCGTGTTTTGGCTCTTTTATAATCCACTCCAAAAAAATAATACCTAATTATGAGGGCGCTTGAACCGTTCAGGGCGGTGAACGAAAAAAAAAGGAGGAAAGAGATGAACAAGGGAGATCTGGTAAAAGCGGTGGAAACGGTGGTCGGGAAGAAAAAAACAGCGGAAGAAGCGGTGAATTGTGTTCTTGATGCCATAACCGGGGCGCTGAAGAAAGAAGAAGCCGTGACCCTGGTTGGTTTCGGGAGCTTCAAGGTTTACAAACGGGCCGCCCGTACCGGGAGAAATCCCCAGACAGGTAAGGCCATCAAGATCAAGGCCAAGAAAGTTCCCAAGTTTACGGCCGGAAAAAAACTTCGCGATGCCGTAGCGACAGCCAAAAAATAGTCACGCCATCATACGATTCCAGTGAAAAGCCCTCCGCCTCGGTCCGGCGTGGGGCTTTTTATTTATATTTCTGTTGACAGGCTTTCGTATCCCCTTATATGAAGCGGTAACGAGCAAGCTATACGCGGTCGTTACACTTCGTCATTAGCGACCCTCGCCACTGAGGCGGCTCCTTGTCAGGGAGGGAAGTCGGGCGACTTATTCAGAAGTGTCCAAGACAGGCCCGGGGGTAAAAGGGTCGGATCCGCGTGGTGATGAGACGCCGCCCCGGCAGGTTGGGGGCTGACAGGTGCCGCCCGTTTTTCGGGTTTCACGGACGGGCCTTGTCTCGGGAGTTTTTCATTGTGTCGTTTTATGACGACGTCCTACAATCATATATCCAGGAGCCGCCAAGCCCGGCAGGAGGATTTTATGAACATGATCCGGACCGGATTTAGAAGCATCGCCGTCATCTCCCTGATCTTCTTTCTCTGCGCCTGTTCCGGAAAGGAGACGCCGCCGGCAGGAGAAAAAAAAGGGGGTGATTTCCGTCCCGATACGTTCAAGGTAGAAGATGCGGGGGTCACCAAAATCAGGGGGCAGGTCCTCTATGTGCCCATATATTCCAATATTCCCTATATCGAAAACAAGAAGTTCGATTTAAGCGCCTTTATCGCCATTCACAATACGGATCTCAAGATCCCGATCAAGGTGACGAAGGTCCTCTATTTCGATAACGACGGCAAACTGGTGAAGGAATTCGTGAACGCAGAACATCCCCTGCCGCCTCTGGGGGCCACCAGCTTCTTTATTCCCCAGACCGACAAAAGCGGTACCGGGGCCAATTTTCTTGTGGAGTGGATATCCGAGACGCCGGTCAGTGAGCCGCTGATCGAATCCATCATGCTCAATCTCGAGGGTAACCGGGGGATTTCCTTCCTGAGCAAGGGGAAAGTCATCCGGGAGATCAAGTAACCTTCCCGCAACGCCACCGAAGTGCGCCAGGGTCCTTTTGCATCTGGCCTGCCGGCGGCGGGCCGGGATGCTCACCTGATGTACAAAGCCCAGATAACTGCATAGAGCAGCGCCGGCAACAGATTGCCGATACGGATTTTTACCATGTTGAGGAGGTTGAAACCGATGGCCACGATCAGCAGCCCCCCGGTGGCGGTGATGGCCCCGAGTACGGCCGGTTGTTGAAGAAAGCTCAACTGCGAGGCCAGCAGCGTGAGCGCCCCCTGGACACAGAGCACACTCAGAGCGGAGAAGGCGACACCGACGCCGAGGGTGGAGGCGAAGGCAATGGAGGCCACCCCGTCGAGAAGGGACTTTATATACAGGGTCGTGGCGTCCCCTGTGGTACCGTCCTGGATGGAACCCACAATCACCATGGCCCCGGTCACGTAAAGCAGCGACGTGGTGACGAATCCTTCGACAAAGGTGGAAGATTCGGAACGGGCCCTGGCCTTGAGCCACTCTCCCAGCCGGTCCATGCCCCCCTCGATATTGAGCAGCTCGCCGGTGAGCGCCCCCAGCAGCAGACAGCCGATAGTGGGGATGACGTCTTTTTCCGACAGGGCCATCTGCATGCCGATGAGGATTGTCGCGAGCCCCAGACACTGCATGAGCAGGGTTTTAAGGCCCTCCGGCAGGCGCTTCCCCGCGGCCAGGCCGATAATGCTGCCGGCGATGACCGTACCGGTGTTGACCAGGGTTCCTTTCAAGAAACACTCCTTGACCATATTTTCCGAAACTCGTTGACTTGCGGCGGCGGTTTCGCTACCATCGCCCGCGGGAAATCGGGAAAATGAATGCACCAAAAGCCTATCCCCGGGTCGGGAAACTTTCCGGAGAGGAACACACCAGGATCGTCCGCGAGATCTTTGCCACTATTCCCGACGGTTACGACCTGCTGAACCGGGTGTTGAGCCTGAGGAGGGATGTGGTCTGGCGGCGTTTTGCCGTGGAGAAGATGCATTTCTTCAAAACCGGCATCCTCCTGGATCTGGCCACGGGAACGGCGGATCTGGCGGTGGCGGCCGCCCTTGCCTATCCGGAAATAAGGGTGCTGGCTCTCGATTTCGTTTCGGAAATGATCCTGAAGGGAAAGCGGAAGCTTGCGGGGGAAAGCTGCCGGGACCGGATCCAACTCCTGCAGGGCGACGCCCGGACCCTGCCCATAGCTGACAGCGCCGCCGACGTGGTGGCGATCGCCTTCGGCATCCGTAATATCCCGGACCGGTTGGCGGCCCTGCGGGAAATGGTCCGGGTGGTCGTTCCGGGCGGTCAGGTGATGGTCCTGGAGATGCACCTGCCGGAGAAGTCCTTGATCCGGAGCGGCTATCTTCTTTATCTGAACCATGTCCTCCCCCGGATTGCCCGCTGCTTTACGAAAAACCCCGCTGCTTACCACTACCTGCCGGATTCGATCATCAATTTCCCCAGCCCAGCCAGATTCGCCGGCCTCATGGCGGCGGCGGGTCTGGAGGAGATCCGCCAATATCCATTGACCCTGGGAACTACTTACCTTCATATCGGCAGACGGTGACCTCCGAAGTGATGTCCGCAGCGTTGCCGTTTTCTCCATCCCCGGTCTCCCCGCCGGCATCGCCGCTGTCCGGCACCGGGAGCCCCTGGACGTTCAGGAGCTTTTTCTCGATTGCCCGGGAGCGGACGGCGGCCTTTTCTATGGTGTTTCCCGCCTCCTGGATCTTCTTGCGGGTTTTCTCCAGGATGCCTCCGAAAGTGGCGAACTCCGTCTTCACGATCCCCAGGAGCTCCCATACCTCGCTGGAGCGCTTTTCAATGGCCAGGGTGCGAAATCCCATCTGGAGACTGTTCAGGAGGGCGGCCAGGGTGGTGGGACCGGTGATCACGACCCGGTATTCCCGTTGGAGTTGCTCGACCAGTCCACCACGCCGCAGGACTTCGGCGTAGAGGCTCTCCGTGGGCAGGAACATGACGGCAAAATCGGTCGTGTAGGGAGGTTCCAGATATTTGTCCCGGATGCTTTTCGCCATTTCCCGGATCGTCCGCTCCAGTTGCCGGGCCGCTTCCTCGACCTGGACCGGATTGCCCTGCTCCTGGGCCTCCAGAAGGCGCAGGTGGTCTTCCTGGGGGAACTTGGCGTCCAGGGGCAGCCACACACACTGGTCCGGATTTTCTTCTCGCCCCGGCATTCTGACGGCGAATTCCACCCGATTGGCGCTGTCTGGTTTCGTGGCGACGTTGGCGGCATACTGACCGGGACTGAGGATCTGCTCCAGTAGCGCCCCCAGTTGGATCTCTCCGAAGGTTCCCCGGGTCTTGATGTTCGTGAGGACCTTTTTCAGGTCCCCCACCCCGGCGGCCAGGGTCTGCATCTCGCCCAGCCCCTTCTGCACCATCTCCAGCCGGTCGCTCACCAGGCGGAATGACTCGCCGAGGCGTCTTTCCAGGGTGTCTTGGAGCTTTTCATCCACAGTCGCCCGGATGGTCTCCAGTTGCCGGCGATGGTCCTCCTGGAGATGGCGCAATTGGAAGTCCACGGTTTCACTGATCTTGTCCAGTCTCTGGATGTTCTGGGCGGTAAGATCCGTCAATTGCCTGCTGAATATTTCCATTTGGCCTTTCTGCAAGGTCATGTTTTCCGCCAAACGGTTGAGCAGGGATTCGTTGAAGTCTTTCAGGGCCTGGTTCAGTTCCGCCCGGTTTCGGTAAATGTCCTCCCGTAAGGAACGCTCCATCCGCTCTTGGAGGTTTTCCATCCCCTCCAGGCGCTTATCGAGGTCCAACTGGGGCTTGGACACGGATTTGAACAACAAAACGAGGAGCAAAATGAGGGTGGCGCCGCTGGCGGCAAGAAGTATGTAGAGCATGGCGGCGGTCATCGGATGCCTCCCAAGGTTTGCAGATGACGTTCTACGACGACGTCAAACTATTGCTCCACGTTTAGAGGAATCTCCGCCGTCTTGTCAACCTCTTTCCCCAGAGGAATTTGCCGTGACGGCGGCATGGTCGACGAAAACGACCGGCACCGGCTGTCGGTTGTGGTCCCGCAGCCGCCCGGGCTTTTCGGAATGACGTTGACAGCAAGGCGCCGTTTCGCTACGATCCGTCGCTATCGTCGGAAAGAGGTGCAAAGGATCGTGGAGATGACCCATCACCGTCACGGGGGGGATGTACGGCGCCTGGCCGCCATGGCCGGTGTCGGACCGCAGGAACTGCTCGATTTTTCCGCGAACATCAACCCTCTTGGCTTTCCTGAGGGTTTTCAAGACCTTATGATCCAGCGTCTGCAAGAGGTTCTTCATTATCCCGACCCAACGGCATCGGGTGTTGTCGCGGCCATTGCCGACCGTTACGGGGTCCCCCCGGAGGAGATCGTGGTGGGAAACGGTTCGACGGAATTGCTCTATGCCTTGCCCCGGGCGCTGCCCCGGTCCCGAGCCGTGATTCCCGTTCCCTCTTACGGGGATTACGCTGCCGCAGCGGCTTTGGCCGGCGCTGTGGTGGAGAAGGTCTTGCTTGCCGAAGAAAAGGGCTTTCACATGGAGACGGAGATCCTGGAAGGGTGTCTGCGCGGTGATGAGACCGTTTATATCGGTCGGCCGAATAATCCGACGGGTTTAATAAGTGTAGCCGCTGCACTCCGGGAGACCGCCTCGCGGCACCCCGAGAGCGTCTTTGTCATCGATGAGGCATTTGCCGATTTTGTTGACGGTCTGGATCGTTTTCTGGTCCGGAGACCGCCCAATGTCGTCGTTCTCTGCTCGCTGACAAAGTTCTATGCCATACCCGGACTCCGTCTGGGATTTGCCGTGGGCCCGGCGGCGTTGATCGACAGGATCAGGAGGTTCGTCCCGCCCTGGTCGGTGAACAGCCTGGCCCAGGCTGCGGGGGAGGTGATGCTGGGCGACGATGATTACCGCCGCCGGACCATCGCCCTCGTGACGGAACAGCGTCGCTTCCTCTCCCGGGCGTTGCGGGCGCAGGGCGGTTTCCATGTCTATCCCGGGGAGGCGAATTTCCTGCTTGTCAAATTAATGGGTGCCGACATAACTGCGCCGGCCCTGGCGGCGGCGTTGCTGAAAAAAAAGATAGCCATCCGGTGCTGCGACAGCTTTACGGGCCTGGACCGGCGCTTCTTCCGGATCGCGGTCCGGAAGCGTAATGAAAACGAGATGCTTATTGCGGCATTGCGGGAGATTATGCCCGGTTATCCCTGATCGGCAGCCACTATTTTGCTGTGCCTGCCGGCGGATCGGGGTGTTGACGATATGGTTCCAGCGGTTGTCTTTGGGGCTCTGCACCTCCCAGCGCATGGTTTCCCCCTGGAAGACCCGCTGGTTGACACACCAGGGGCAGATAGCCTCCCGGTCATGAATTACCCGAAAACAATGTTCGCCGGTTCCGTCGTAACCGGTCTGCTCAATGAACCGCCGGTTCCTGAATTCCACCCGGTAATCGGGGGAGCAGACATAGATCAGACCGTCAAAAGCCTCGATTATGGCTGCGAGTGGCGCATGAATATCTCTGTTCACGAGGCAAAGGTCATCTTCGTTCCCGCCATGTTCAGGATGAACTTGTCCGGCATGGCCTTCTCGAATTCCATGATGGCCTTCCGTCCCGTGCAGTGGCAGGGGATTATATAATCGGGATCTATCTTTTTCATTTCCGCGACGGTCCGGTCGATGATCGCTTCAAAGAGGATGCCGGAGAGATGGAATCCCCCCATGACGGCATGCACCTTCTCGACACCCGTGACCTCCCGGGCATAGTTCACCGTATTGATGATGCCCGCATGGGCGCAGCCGGAAAGGATCACCAGCCCTTTACCCTTAAGGTTCATGACCACGGAGGTGTCGTCCTCGATGGGATCCCACTTTTCCTGACCGTCTTCCTGATAGTGGGCGATGGGAAAGCCCTTTTCAAAATCCGTCCGGTGGGGGACTTCGCCGAGGAAGAGGACCGTGTCGTCCAGGATGGTTAAGGGTTCTGACGATTCCACGAGCCGCAGTCCCGCGGCCGTGATCTGCTCCCTGGTCAGGGGAGAGAAATGGATTCGCATGTCCCCTACGGGAATTTTCAGATAGCGGGGGGTACGGAAGACCGCCGGATGAACGTAGAAAGGGATATTCCGCTTTCCCAGCATGGCCGCCATCCTGTCGAAGCCGCCGGTATGGTCGTTGTGCCCGTGGGAAAGGGCCACAGCCTCCACCTGTCCCAAATCCACTCCCAGTATTTCCGCATTGTATGCGGCGCCCTCCGGGGAGAAGCCGAAATCAAACAGGAGGGTGTTGGTCTTGCCGCCGCCGTTTGTCTTGACAACCGCGGCGAAGCCGTGTTCGGCGAGGACCGACAGGCGGAAATGCCCCTCTTTGAGGGGAATGGCCCTTGTTACGACGGCGCTGTTGTCCGTGGCCGTCATCTCTATGTAATTGTCCTGCAGGGACAGGATCTCGATTCTATCCACCGGTTTCAAGTTGGAAGCAGCCATTTCTCCATCCTCCTGTCTTTATTGATATCCCTTTGTTTTTACTTCTTTATTCCTGCAGAGGATTACGCCCCGGCAATTATGCCTGCGAGGGTGGATACGGACAATATTGCCCCATCCCTTTCCCGGACGGGGAGGCGGGGCAACGAGGGGGCGGAAAGTTATCCCGCCCCCTCGTTTGTCTTGGCGAATCAGTCGAATGCCATCTTGGTGTTCCAGACCTCCCAGACCCGCCCGACGAGATCCGGTCCCGGTTTCAGGGTCTGCTTGCCCGGTCGCCAACCCGAGGGGGTGGCCTCCGTGCCCTTGCTGTTCCGCACATGCTGGAAAGCCTGGACCTGCCGGAAGGATTCGTTGACGTTCCGACCCACCGGGGGCGTCAGGACCTCGAATCCCTGAATGACGCCATCGGGGTCGATGATGAACCGTCCCCGGGTCTCCACGCCCATCTCTTCGCTGTAAACCCCGTAGGCCGTGCCCACCTTGCCGCCGGTGTCGGAGAGCATGGGAAAGGGAACGCCCCCGGCCACCATCTTGGCGAGTTCATGATCGTTCCACATCTTGTGGACAAAGACGCTGTCGATACTCATGGAAAGGATTTCTACGCCCAGCTTCTGGAATTCGGGATATTTCTCGGCGACCGCCGAAATCTCCGTCGCTCAGACGAAGGTGAAATCCCCGGGATAGAAGCACAGAAGCACCCATTTGCCTAGGTACTCGGACAACTTGACGGATACGAATTTTCCCCCGTGATAGGCGGGGGCGGTGAAATCCGGTGCCGGTTTTCCTACCTGGATCATGGTTTTCATCTCCTTTCCTTTTGGCGTTGTTGTTGCGTCTGCAGGGGTCTGGTTCTTTTCCTCTGCACCGACGAGTCCCCCCGTGGGACGGGCGCAGCCTACCTTGATTTCCTCGGCCATTGATTACCTCCTTTCGCTAAGCGTTACCCCTTCCAAAAACAACCCGCCGGCGGCAGCAACAGGGAAAGCGACACTGTTGCCGCCGCCGCAGACCGACTATGTCATCGGCGGCACCCTTCTGGAGATGATGCCGCCGGCTGTTCCCGGAGCGCCTCTGCCGGTACGATGCTCCGCACTTCCCGGTTGCCGGTTTTCATGGCCGCATTCATTATCGAGGTCCTTGTCTGACGGCGCTTCAACCTTTAGTGCCGGCCTTGCTGACCCGGCAGGGGATTCCTTTCAGGTTGGGGGTGCCGTATTCCCGCCCCAGTTTTCCTACGGAGGTCAGCATGTTGAAGTTGGCTTTGTCCCAGTCGTATTGTTTCTCCGGGTTCCCCTCGGGAAACCACCAGCCGTGGGCCCCGCAGACCACCCGGGGATCGATGCCGTCGGTGAGCCGGGCCTGCTGGGTGATCTTCCCGTATGGTGTTTCGATGACCACCTCGTCCTGATCGGCGATGCCGTACTTCGCCGCCGTTGCGGGATGAATCTCCAGGCGGGGATGAGGACGGAGTTTCCGGAGCTTTTCCACCCAGCGGTAGGAGGAGTGGAGGTAGTACTGGCTCTTGGCGCTGGTGAGGAGCAGGGGGAAATCCGGATTTTCCTCCTCGGGGTAGCCGGCGAAGGACGGCAGGGCCTTCAGCCGGAATTTCTCCGCGACGCTGAGCTTCAGCTCCACCTTCCCCGTGGGGGTCTTGAAGCCCTTTTCCTGATAGGACCGGAAGCGGTCCGGACCTTTCAGGTATCCCTTTTCCACGAACTGGGCGTAGGTGAGGCCGGCGGGTTTGAGAAGGGCTTCCATGAGCTCGTGGTAATCCTCGGGCCAGAGCTCGGGGGGGGTCATGAGCCTGCCGAGCTCGGTGATGATCTGCTTGTCGGGCCGGCATTCCTCCGGGGGCTCGACGACCTTGGGCCGGGCGAGGATGTACCCGTGGCCGATGCCGTAATGGCCGATGTCATCACACTCGAAGTGACTCGCCACGGGCAGGACGATGTCCGCCAGGGCCGCCGTGGGGGTCATGAAGAGGTCGGCGACGGCGAGAAAGTCAAGGGACATCAGTGCCTTGTAGGTCAACCGGCTGTCCGCGTAGGACAGCATGGGGTTGGAGCACATTATGTAGGCCCCCCGGACAGGGTAGGGGATCCCTTCGAGGACGGCCTGGCGGAAATAGGCGGGGGCTACGGTCATGAGGCGGGGAATGATCCGGTGATGAGCGCTGATGAGCTCCTTGCGCTTGTCGGGGATGAGGTCGGCCCGGACGAAGGGTCCCAGACCCAGGATCT
>DAOTJR010000035.1:0-28483 GCA_035448805.1 Syntrophales bacterium | reverse complement strand
AAAAAAATGACCGGATGAAAAAGGATCGATAGACTACGCCCTCGATCAGCGGGCATAGCATCTTTCGACTGACTCGCTTTATCGGTGATATTTTGATAAAGGGGGGAAAATTATCCGCCGACCTGGTCGGACAGAAACGGTGGTCCGCCGCGGAACCCCGTTTCCGGGGCCGAAGGGCGGGGCATCTGATCATGATAAGGAGGAGGCGTTATGAAACGATGGTGGGGATTCATCACGGTGGCGCTGTTTGTCCTGGGACTGGCGGCGTCGGCATCGGCGGCCGGCTATAAGTCCGAATACAAGATGAGTGTGGTCGTAGGGCCCATGACGTCTTGGGGACAGGGGGCGCAGAAGTTCGCGGATCTCGTGAAGCAGCGAACGGCAGGCAGGATCAACATCAAGATATATTACAGCGGCCAGCTCTATGCGGGCAAGCAGACCAACGAGTTTATGCTGATCAAACAGGGCGTCGCGGATTTCGCCCTCGGTTCCACGATCAACTGGTCCACAACGGTCAAGGAGCTCAATCTTTTCTCCCTGCCTTTCCTCATTCCGGACTACCAGGCCCTCGATGCCATCGAGAACGGACCGCTGGGCGGGAAGATTTTCCAGATCCTCGCCGAAAAGGGCGCCGTTGCCCTGGGCTGGGGGGAGAACGGTTACCGCGAACTCACCAACAGCAAGCGGGCCGTCAAGAGGCCTGAGGACCTCGACGGCCTGAAGATACGCGTCGTCGGCTCTCCCATTTTCATCGACACCTTCCGGGCCCTGGGGGCCAACCCGGTTTCCATGAACTGGGGCGAGGCCCTCACCGCCTTCCAGTCCGGTCTGGTCGATGGGCAGGAAAACCCGGTCACGGGGATCCTCATCCCCTATAAACTCTGGACCGTTCACAAATACTGCACCTTCTGGCACTACGTCATCGACCCCCTGATCCTCCTGGCCGGCAACGAGACCTGGAAAACCTTCGACAAGCAGGATCAGGATATCCTGCGTCAGGCCGCCCGCGAGGCGACGGCATGGCAGAAAGACGCGGCACGCAGGGGACTTCACAAAAGCATGACCGCCGTCAACGAACTGAGGAAACACGGTATGGACGTCACCGTACTCACGGCGGACCAAATCGCTCTGTTCAAGGCCAAAACGAAGCCTGTTTACACCAGATGGACCGGGGAGATCGGGGCGGATCTGGTCAAGGCCGCCGAGGATGCCGTCGCCAAAGCGGCGGGCCCGGCCAAGAAACCGGCGCGCAAGCGGATACAGAAGCCGTGAGGCGGGAGGGTGAAGGCGTTTCTTGACCATTTTGAGGAAGTCGTCTCGGTCGTCCTGCTGGCCGTCATGGGTATCCTGGCCTTTGTGAACGTCCTCACCCGCTACTTCATTCACTATTCCTTCGCCTTTACGGAAGAGATCGAGGTGGCGCTCCTGGTATGGGTTACCCTGCTCGGGGGCGCCGCGGGCTTCAAGCGGGGTTTGCACCTCGGTTTCACCTATTTTATCCGGAAACTTCCCCCGGTGTGGCATAAGGCCGTAGCTGCCCTGTCCGGCGGGCTCATGCTGCTGATTTGCGCCCTCCTGTTTCACTTCAGCCTGGTTCAAATCCGGGACGAAATCGAAATGTCCATCACGACCGAGGCCCTGGGCCTTCCCCAATGGTGGTACACCATCGCCATTCCTGTCGGCTCCGTCGTCATCGCCGCGCGGGTGATCGAGGCGGCCTGCGGGAAACTCCGGGATAAGCCCTGATGGAGTCGATCCTTCTCTTCGGTCTCTTCATCGGGGCCTTGGTTCTCGGCATACCCGTGGCGACGTCGCTGGCCGCTGTGGCCTGCCTCCTCATCTGGATGTTCGATCTGGGTATCCGGGGAATCTCGCCCAACTTCTATGCCGGCATTGCGAAGTTTCAGCTTCTGGCCATCCCCTTCTTCATCCTGGCCGGCCTGATCATGGAACGGTGTGGAATATCCCGGCGCCTCGTTAACCTGATCAGTCTCGTCGTGGGGCCGATCCCCGGAGGGCTCGCGGTCGTCACCGTCGCGGTGGGGCTGATCTTCGCCGGGATCTCGGGTTCGGGACCCGCCGACACGGCCGCCCTGGGAACGATCCTGATCGGTGCCATGGCGGCGAAAGGGTATGCCAAACCCTTTACGGCGGCGCTGATCGCCTCTGCCGGGTCGCTGGCGATCATTGTTCCGCCCAGCATCGCCCTGATCCTCTACGGGGTGATTACCGGTACTTCCATCCCGGCCCTCTTTGCCGCCGGGGCAGGCCCGGGGGTCCTCGTGGGTCTCCTGCTCGTCATTCCCGCCTTGGTCATCTCCTGGAAGCGGGGCTGGAGAGGCGAGCGGTGGGGGACCCCCGCCGAGATACGGAAGGCCTTCAAAGACGCCGTCTGGGGGCTCGCCGCCCCGTTCATTATCCTGGGAGGCATGTACAGCGGGATGTTCACGCCCACCGAGGCCGCGGTCGTTGCCGTCTTCTACGGCCTCTTTGTGGGCATGGTGATTCACCGGGAACTGCACGGGAGGGATCTCTACGCGCTCCTGCGTGACGCCGTGCTGTCCTCGGCCGTTATCATGATGATCGTGGCCTTTGCCGGTCTTTACTCCTGGACGGGTTCGACCCTGGGCGTCATGGACAAGTTCTCCGGTTACCTGTTAAACGTCTCGAAAGACCCCTGGGTCGTGATGATCCTGATCAACGTGATCCTCTTTGTGGCCGGCATGCTGATGGATGCCATCTCCATCTACTACATCTTCCTGCCCATCCTGATCCCCATTATCAAACTCTTCCATTGGGACCCGATCTGGTTCGGGGTCGTCATGACGGTGAACCTGGCCATCGGACAGATCACCCCGCCGGTGGCGGTGAACCTCTACGTTGTCTGCAACCTCGCCCGGATCGGCATCGAGGAGCTCTCGGTGGCGATCGTGCCCTTCCTTCTCGTCATGCTCCTCGCGCTGGGGCTGGTCATTTATTTCCCGGCCCTGTCCACCTTCCTGCCCGCGTTTTTCAAACTCGGCTGACACGGCGTGCCGGCTTTCCATATCGCGCAACAATGCCCCCGCAACATATGCCGCGCAACACATCTTGACAGTCCATTGCCCATACCCTATAGTCGAAAAAGAAAAAAATCAGGAAGCGACTGAGGAATTTCATCCGCCGTAACCCCATGCCGGCGCGGAGCTTTTTTTACGGGCATGGGCAAAAGGTGCCTGACCGGGAGGGTTGATTGTCCGTAGTTGCCGCGACGACGGGAAAGAAAAAGAGGATTGTCATTGCCGAGGATCACACGATCCTCCGGGAAGGGCTCAAATCGCTCCTGTCGGCGAGTCCGGATCTGGCCATCGTCGGCGAGGCGGCCGACGGCCGGGAGGCGATCCGGCGCTGTCTCGAGCTGAAACCGGATCTGCTCCTTCTGGATCTTTCCATGCCCCGTCTCAACGGCATCGAGGCCATCGGCGAGGTGAAGCGCCGGGTTCCCGCCACGAAGATCCTGGTCCTGACGGTCCATAAAACTGAGGAATACGTGTTGGCCAGCCTCCGGGCCGGAGCGGCGGGCTATGTCCTCAAGGATGCCACGCATCAGGAACTCCTGGCGGCGATCAGGACCGTCCTGGCCGGCAAGCGTTACCTGAGCCCCGATATCGCCGCCCACGTCATCGACGGTTACCTCCTGGGCAGGAAGCACGAGGCCCCGGTTACCCCCTGGGAGCGCCTGACACCCCGGGAACGGGAGGTGCTGAAGCTGGTCGCCGAGGGGGGCAGGAACCGGGAGATCGCCGATTTCCTCTGTATCAGTCTCAAGACGGTGGAGAAGCACCGGGACAGCCTCATGAAGAAGCTCGATCTCCACAGTGCCGCCGCCCTGACGGCCTATGCCATTGCCAGAGGGCTGGTGGATGATCAACAGCACGAACTGAAAACAAGAGAGCAGGGGGGCAACGCGGATGAAAAGAATTGAAGCGAAATTTTCTCTGATTTTCGCCGTATTGCTGCTTTCCGTCCTGACGGGATGCGGGGCTCTGGAAGTGAAACCTTCCGGATTTCTGACGGATTACGATCGCCTCCGTCCGGCGTCGAAGGAGGAGCATGTCCGGTATTGGGAACAGCCGGGGGTGAACTGGAAGAGGTACACCCGACTGATAATCGCCCCGGTGGCGGTGCGGATCACGCCGACGGCCGGCGACGCCGCGCTCGAGAAGGGCGAGGCGGAGGAGTTGGCCGCCCGCCTCCACCAGGCCCTGGTGAAGGGTCTGCACGATCGTTATCCCGTGGTGGACAAAGCGGCGGCGAACGTCCTGACCATCCGTCCCGCCCTGACCCATTTGAAACCGGTCGTTCCCGCGGTGAATGTGGCGTCCACGATTCTGCTGGGCGTTCCCGTCGATGTGGGCGAAGCGGCGGTGGAGGCGCAATTCGCCGACTCCCTGTCCGGGCAGGTCCTGGGAGAGCTGACGGCAAGCAGCCGGGGCTCGATCCTGGATATCACCCGGGTCTGGACGAGGTGGGATCAGGTTGACCACGCCTTTGCAATCTGGGTGCAGCGGCTGCGGCGGGCCATGGAAGAATGAGTGCTCCGGCGCCGGACGGCGCTACATCGTTCCCGGAACGTCTTCCGGGGCGGTCGGCGGCCAGACGGCGGTGATTTTTGTTCCCTGACCCGGGGCCGCGGCGACCCGGAACCGGCCTCCGGAGAATTCCGTCCTTTCCCGCATTCCCACCAGGCCGATCCCCCCCGTATTTTCATCGTTCCGGACCGGAAGGGCCTCGGGATCAAAGCCCCGGCCGTTGTCCGCGATGGTGAGCCGCAGTTTCTTCCTGTCTTTCCGAAGCTCGATAAGGACGCGGTCGGCGCCGCTGTGTTTGGCGACGTTGTGCAGCGCCTCCTGCAGCAGGCGGTAGATGACGATCTTCAGTGCTTCCGGAACATCGCTTTCCTGCAGGACGATCGCCTGTTCCACGGAGATATGCCGGTAGATCTGTTGGAATTCCCGGCAAAACCAGGAGATGGTGGCGATGATCCCCAGGTCGTCCAGAACGGTGGGGCGCAGCGCCATGATGATGCGCCGGACCTCCTCGATGGTCTGGCGGATCACGGGGATGCCGGTTTTCAGGGAGCGGGCGGCCATATCCTCCCGGCCCTGGTCGAGAAGGGTGAGGATGTTTTCCGCGTTGAATTTGATAGCGGTGAGATGCTGGCCGATGCTGTCATGGAGATCCCGGGCCATGCGTTTCCTTTCCTGCTCCGCCGCGGAGAGCAACCGGGAGGAAAGCCGCCGCAGTTCCCGCCGGGACTGCAACAGGGCCTCTTCCGCCTGCTTGCGTCTGGTGATGTCGTCCAGGTGAACCAGGACGAGATCGGGGGGCACGTAGGCATAGGTGAAGGCGATGTGCTTCTGCTTGCGGTTCGTGAACAGGCGGTAGGGGGTTTCCCTTTTGATGACTCTCCTTTCCGTGTAGCAATTCCGGAAATCTTCCAGGATATCGGGACGTTTGTGAAAGATCACGGAGGCCCGGGCACCCAGATGCTCGCCGATGAGTCCGTCCGTGAACTCCTCCATGGCGATGTTGAAATCGGTCATGAGGAAATCGTCGCCCTTCCGCTTCCAGGTGAAGGTCGGGACGGGAATGAAACGGTATTGGATCCGTAGTCGCTCTTCGCTCTGGAGGAGATACTCTTCCATGCGCCGCCGGGCCGTATCGGACATCTTGATTTCCGCGGCCCGGGTCCCGCCTGTCGCCTCACTGCTGTCCCGGCTGTTTGCCGCCGGCCTGTTGTTGCGATCGTTCATCCCTTATTATTCAATCTCGGCGGCCCTTCCCCCCGTTTTGGACTTCCGCCCGGGCGGGTTGAAGTCGCTGACCATCCGGAAAAGCATGGCGATGCCCTTTCCTCCGGCAAGGTATGCCGGGGAAACCCGGGCCTTGTCAACAGGAAATATCCCTTCGGGCGGCAAGTTGGGGGAAGGGGGTGTTGTTCTTCCGGACTTGCTATTTCCGGTCCCGGTGTATAAGATATCCCCGCTTGGCGTTGCCGTGCGCCGGTCCGGCCGGCATTTACTGAAGATAAGAGGATGTTGCCCCCTGCCCCCGGCAGGGAGGAGGATAGAAGCGGGATGCGGGATAACAGAGGGCTTTTGATTTTCCGGGCGCTTTCGGCCTTGTTGGCGGTGTTGATTTTCGCCGGCGGCGCCGCGGCCCGGGAAACCTTTCCCCGCCCTCAGGGGGCGGTGAACGATTTCGCCGGGGTGATCGCCCCGGAATACCGCCGGCAGATGGAGAATCTCGCCCGGGAGGTCTGGCAGAAGACAGGGACGGCCATTGTGGTGGCGACGATGGCTTCCATCGGCGACGAGGAGCTCAACGATTATGTCAATCGCCTCTACCAGGCATGGGGGATCGGCAAAAAGGGGGAAGACAAAGGCGTTCTCCTTTTTGTGACCGTCAAGGAAAGGAAGATGCGCATCGAGACGGGGTACGGCGTCGAAGGGATCCTTCCCGACGGTCTGGTCGGCGAGATCAGGGACAAGTATATGCTGCCCTTTTTCCGGAACAATGAATTCGGGAAGGGCCTGAACAACGGCATGATCGCCATCGCCTCCGTGGTGGCGAAAAACGCCGGCACGGAGCTGACGGGAAATCCCGCGGCGGAACCCCCCCGGGGGCAGAAACGGGGACGGCAGGGCGGTCCGGATATCTGGATCGTCGCCGTTATCGTGATTTTGGCGGTCCTGTTGCTGGGAACCCGGCAGGGACGGGAGATGCTCCCCTGGCTGATCGTCATGGTCTTGTCCAGCGGCCGGGGCGGCGGCGGGGACCGGGGCGGAGATTTCGACGGCTTCGGCGGCGGCTTCGGCGGTTTCGGCGGCGGCGGGAGCGGCGGCGGCGGCGCCGGCGGGAGTTTTTAGGATTTATGGGAGGTGAAAATGGGCAAGGGTCCTGAAAGACCGGAGATGATTTTCCCCCGGTTCACGGCCGACTACCGGGACATCTTCGGGGAGGAGCTGCAAGCCATCATCCTTTACGGAAGCGGTGCGGACAATAATTACCTTCCGGGCAAATCGGATTTGAATTTCCTTGTCGTCCTCACCGACCGGGGAATGGCGGATCTGGAAAAGGCGATGGCCACGGCGGCGCGCTGGCGAAAAAGCAACGTGGCGACGCCATTGTTCATGACGAAGGATTACATCCTCTCCTCCCTGGATGCCTATCCCATCGAGTTCCTCGACATGAAGCTCAATCATGTGGCGGTTTACGGGGAGGACATCCTGGCGGACCTGGAGATCAACCCGGAACATCTCCGCCTCCAGGTGGAAAGGGAACTCCGGGGCAAACTCCTCCTCCTGCGGGGACGTTATCTGGAGACGGAGGGCAAGGAGAAGGCGGTGCGCCGGCTCATCCGGGAATCGCTGCCGGCCTTTCTTTCGTCCTTCAAGGCCCTGTTGTGGCTCATGGGAGGGGACATTCCCCGGGAGCGAAGGGATATCGTCGCGGCCGCCGCCCGGGCGGCGGGGGTCGCCGCCGAGGTGTTTCAGCGGTGCCTGGCCGTCCGGGAGGAGCGGGACAAACTCTCCAAAGGGGAGGTCACGGCTCTCTTCCGGGATTATCTGCAGGAAATCGACAACCTTTGCCGGCGGATCGACCGGATGAGCTTCACTACGGCGCCCAAAAAATGATTCTGCCCCGATGTTTTACGGTATCGGGCGGCACCGTGAATGAATAGCGTTTGAAATCAAAGATATATAAAGAATTGTTGAACTAAGATATTAAGAACACACAGGGAGGTAATGGATATGTCCAAAGGAAAGATGATTCTCGTCGGGGTGCTGGTGGCCCTCCTGCTGCTGGCCGTTTCCCTTTACGGCTTTGTCAAGGGGAACTATAACCGTTTCGTTTCCCTCGACGAGGGGGTGAAAAGCGCCTGGGCCCAGGTCGAGAACCAGCTGCAGCGGCGCTTCGATCTGATTCCCAACCTGGTGGAAACCGTCAAGGGATACGCCAAGCAGGAAAAGGATGTCCTGGTGGAGGTGACCAATGCCCGGGCCAAGGTCGGGGGGGCGAGCACCGTGCCGGAGAAGATCAGCGCCAACAACGAGCTGTCCGGTGCCTTGAGCCGCCTGCTGGTGGTGGTGGAGCGGTACCCGGAACTGAAATCCAACGCGAACTTCCTGCGCCTCCAGGATGAACTCGCCGGGACGGAAAACCGCATCGCCGTGGAGCGCAAGCGTTACAACGAGGCGGTGAAGAACTACAACGTCGCCATCCGGAGCTTCCCGGCGAATATCCTGGCAGGGATGTTCGGGTTTGGCAGTGCCGCCTTCTTCGAGGCCCCGGCGGCGGCCAAAGCACCCCCCCAGGTGAAGTTCCAGTAATTTTCATGCCGGGACGGCACCGGTGCAAGAAGAAAATGTTGCCCAGGAAGCCGCGGGGGGTATTTTCTGACCAACCCCATGCCCGGCGCGGGTACGACGAAACATGAAAAAAATCGGGTACTTGCCGACAATTTCATGTGCGGCGACGGCAAAGAGGGCGCCGTCCCCTTTTCTTTGCCTTTATTTGGCCAGGAGGCCGCCGTCGTTGACCAGGACGTGCCCGGTGAGATAGGCCGAGGCGTCGGAGGCCAGGAAGACGGCCACCCCCTTCATGTCGTCCATGTCGCCCACCCGCCGCAGGGGAATGGAGGCGACAATGGCGTCATGGGCGGCCTTGAACTCCGGCTTTTCGATATAGGCCATCATGTCCGTCCGGAAGAAACCCGGGGCGATGGCGTTGACGCGGATATTGTAGGGCGCCAGCTTCACGGCGAGATTCATGGTCAGGACGTTGACGGCCGCCTTGGTGGAATTGTAGGGAACGGCGGGGTGCACCGCCTCTTCGGAACCCCGGAAGCCCATGACGGAGGAGATGTTGATGATGTTTCCCCCGCCCTGTTCCTTCATGATCCGGGCGACCTTCTGGGTGAGGATCCAGACGCCCCGGATGTTGATGTTGAAGAGCTGGTCCCATCTCTCCAGGGGGAAATCCAGGGTCGGCGCCCCCCAGGTGGCGCCGGCGTTGTTCACCAGGATGTCGATGCGTCCCCGCCAGTCCACGGCGTCCTTGACCAGCCGGTCGATGTCCTCTTCCCGGCCCAGATCGCAGGGGAGGGCCAGGGCGCGGGTGCCATAGGCCTGCGCGAGTTCCCCGGCCGTGGCTTCCAGATTCTTGAGCTTCCGCGAGGTGACGATGACGTCCGCCCCCGCCTCGGCCAGGCCGGAGGCGATGAACTTGCCGATGCCCCGGCCGCCGCCGGTGACCAGCGCCGTCTTGCCGTCGAGTCTGAACATGTCCTGAAGTTTCATGGGCTTTCTCCTTTAAGCGGTCGTTTTCCCGGCGGCAGGGTCGCTCCCCCGCCGGTGGCGACCTTATAAATCCCCCGTAACACCCTGTCAAGGCAATTAAATCGCCCAACAATGTCTTGACCGTCCCGCGCCATGTGTGTTACTTTTCCTCCGCTTCAGATCCGGATAACACTTGCTGTGGGAGGATCCTATGGAGATCGATGTCAGAAAGGAAGGACAGACCGTCGTCATCTCTTTGACGGGAAGGATGGATGCCGTTTCCGCCCCTCAGTTCGACATGACCGCCGAAGAGCTGCTGGCCCAGGGAGATCGGCGGCTCATCATCAATTTCGAGACCCTGGAATACATCAGCAGCGCCGGTCTCCAGAGCATCCTGGCCCTCGCCAAGCGACTGGAGCCCGTCGACGGGTCGGTAGTCCTGTGCAATCTGAACGGACCGGTGAAAGAAGTCTTCGATATTTCCGGATTTTCTTTTATCTTCAACATCTACGACAACCTGGAGGACGCCAAGGCGTCCGGATGAGAACAAACCTCATGGCTGTTTTCCGCATCATTTTGCCCGCGAGTATCGATCATCTCGGTGATTTCATCCAGGCCCTGTCCCGTTGGCTGGAGCAGGAGGGTATGGCCAAGGAAAAAATCAGCCGGGTGCAGCTTGCCGTGGAGGAGGCCCTGGTGAACGTCATCCGTTACGCCTACCAGGGGGGTGCCGGGGAGGTGGAACTCCGGGGAGCGGTTGCGGACGATCAGCGCCTGACGATCCAGATCATGGACCGGGGCATTCCCTTCAATGTCTGCGCCGTTCCCAAGCCGGACGTGAGATGCGGCATCCGGGACCGCAAGGTGGGCGGTCTGGGGGTGTATCTGATCCACAGGATGGTGGACGAGCTTGTCTACCGGCGGGAGGGGGACCAAAACGTGTTGACCATGTTCATCAACCGCAATCTGGGGAATCTCGCCGGCCCGCGACAGGATGTTCATGCCGGCGCCTGAGGGAAGGCGGGAAGGGGAGGGCACACCACGATGACGGACAGCATCCGCAGGGGCAAGATAAGGGTCGAGAAGTATCTCCGCGCCACGGTCCTCAACGATGTGGTGGAATTGGAAAAGCGGGTCTGGAAAAAGGACGGTTACCGGGAGGTCAATGCCCCGATGCTCTACTTCGAACTCGCCTATCTGACCAACGGTCTCGTCCTGACGGCCTTCGACGAAGGGGTGTATACCCCGGAGGAAAGGGCGGCCATGGCCGCGGCGGACCCCTGGTATGAAGGTGACCGGCTGATCGGCTTCGCCGCCCTGTTTGCCGATTTCGATCATAACGGTCCTTTCTGGTACGGCGCCCGGATGGGCGTGGACGAACGCTATCAGGACAAAAACGTGGGCGACACTATGGTCACGGCTCTTTACGAATGCGCCAAGGAGCGGCAGATCCCGCGCATCCGCTGGACCTACGATCCCCTGCAGTCCCGGAACGGCTACATCTATCTGCGCAAGATGGGCGGGCTGGTGAAGGAGATCGGCTTCAACTATTACAGCGCCGTTTTCACCAACGATCATTTCAACCGGGGCATCTCCACGGACCGCTTCATCGTGGAGTGGATGATCGGGTCGGAGCGGGTCCGGCAGCGCATGGAGGAGGGGAAGATCCCCGCCGCGGATCCGGACGTCATCACGGAAGAGAACACCATCAACGAAATCGTCATTGCGGCGGACGGCCTGGAGATGCACGGCGAGCGCTGGCTGTTCCAGTCCAGTCAGAGCCCCCTGTTCATCGAAATCCCCTACAGCCAGGACCGCCTGTTGAAGACCGACCGCCAGCGGGCCCAGGCCCTCCGGGACAAGTGCCGGGCGCTGTTCATGCATTATCTGGCCCGCGGTTACGTGGTCAACGATTTTATCCTCAAGAAGGCTGCCGACGGCCGCCGGCGCGCTTACTATCGCTTGGATCAGGACATTCAATGGCAGCGACTGCGCCTTTAAAAGATCCCCGTTTCCGCATCCGGACCAAGATGCTGCTCGTCCTGCTGGGGATCTCCATCGTTCCCCTGATCGTCTTCGGTACGATCGCCCGTCAGGACCTCGAGGAAGTGAGCCGCTATACCATAACGGCCAGCAATGCCATCGGCGAGCGGGCTTCCCAGGACAGCGCCCAGGCCCTGGAAGATCTGGGGGCGCGGATGATCCGTCAGAAGGCCATCGATGTGGCCCTGCAATGCGCGATCTTTCTGCGCCGCCATCCCGGTGTGCCCATCGAGAGGTTCCAGACGGACAAGGAGTTCCAGCAGATCGCCGTGCAGTCCGTGGGGTCCACCGGCTACACCATCGTCTTCGACCGCCAGGGGGTCATGCGTTTCCATCCCAACCCGGAACTGATCAACTACGACATGCACAACTGGCGGGAGATGCTGCCGGGTTTCTGGGCCCTTTTCGAGCAGTCCTTTGACGGTTCCTCCGGGGGCGGCTTTTACAACTGGCAGGATTCGGACCGGGTCATCCGCCGGAAATTCATGTATATCGCCCCCATCAAGGGGACGCCCTACATGGTGGCGGCCACGACCTATATCGACGAATTCTCCCGTCCCGCGGAAGAGACCAAGCAGCGCATTGCCACGGCCACCGCCAACATCCGCGGGGAGATCAATAAAAGCATCCAGGGGATCAACAGCAGTTTCCTGGCCATCATGGCGGCCATGCTCCTGATCGTCGCCGCCATTTCCTTCCTTTTGTCCCGGATGATCACCAATCCCATCCTGGCGCTGATGAAAGGGGCCAGGGCCATCGGGCGGGTGGAAATGGAGCATACGGTGGAGGTGAAAACCGGCGACGAACTGGAGGTCCTGGCCGATTCCTTCAACAACATGGCCCGGAATCTGAAACTCCATATGGAGGACCTCAAATGCACCACCGCGGAAAAGGAACGGCTCCAAAAGGAACTGGAAATCGCCCGGGGGATCCAGCTGCGCCTGTTGCCCCAGCATCCGCCTTACATCGAGGGCTTCGATCTGGCGGCCAACAATCTGCCCGCCCAGGAAATCGGCGGCGATTTTTATGACTATATTCCCGTTTCCCTCGATTCCTGGGGATTGATAATCGCCGATGTTTCGGGGAAGGGGATGCCGGCGGCGATCTTCATGGGTCTGTCCCGGACCATCGTCCGGGCCAGCGCCACGGACAACCCCTCCGCCGCCGCCGCCATCAGGCAGGCCAACGAGCTCATCTGCCGGGATTCCACCTCGGGGATGTTCGTCACCCTGTTCTACGCCATCCTGGATGCCAGGGAGAGAAAACTCCGCTATGTGAATGCCGGTCACAATCCCCCTTTGCTGTTCAGAAACGGCTCCGGGGAGGTGATCTCCCTGCGGACCCGGGGCATCGCCCTGGGCGTCGCCCATTTCATCGACCTCCAGGAGGCCGAAAAGACCCTGGAACCGGGGGATTTGGTAGTCTTCTATACCGATGGGGTGACGGAGGCGATAAATGAGCATCAGGAGGCGTTCGGGGAGCGGCGGCTGATCGAAATAGTCAGCCGGAACAGGCAGTTGTCGGCCCGTGAGCTCATCAGCAAGGTTGAGGAGGCGGTGATGGTCTTCGCCGGTCGGGAAACCCAGTTCGACGACATCACCATGCTGGTTTTGAAGGTCCTTTAACACCCTGTGGCAGGGATGCTGCCGGCTTCCGAGAGCGATCGGCAACAGCGGTATCTGCATGAGAGGAAATAAATGAACGAAAAAGATGAGAAAATCGCCGCCCTGGCGGCCGCGTGCCGGGATTTGGAGGGGCGTTTACGGGAAATGGAGGGTTATTATCGCTCCCTGCTCGCCATCAGCCCCGAGATAGTTTACCGCCTCGACGAAGAGGGCCGGATCGTCCACATCTCCCCGGCGGTGGCAAAGCTGGGCTATGACCCCGAAGAGCTCATCGGCAAGCCCTTCGAAGACATCGTCCATCCCGAGGACCGGATTAAGTCCCGCAGTCAGTTTGTGGAACGGCGCATCGGCGAACGCCGGACGAAAAATCTCGAGATCAGGTTGATCTCGAAGGGCCGGGAATCCTACCCCTACGAAATCAAATCCATGATCTTCTCTCTTTCCACCCGGGGGCAGTGGGATGTGCCCGACAGCGACATCACCCGTCCTGATAAACGTTTTATCGGCACCCAGGGTGTGGCCAGCGATATCACGGCACGTAAAGTTACGGAAGCGGCCCTGCACATTAGCGAGGAGTTGAACGCCAAACTCCTGGACGCCATCCCCGATTTCGTGGTGCGGACGGATATGGAAGGCAATATCGAGTTCATCAACGACATCGGTCTGGCCATGAGCGGTTACGAACGCCGGGAGGTCATCGGGGCCAACATGCTGTCCTTCGTGGCTCCTCAGGACCGGGACCGGGCCGCCCGGAATTACCTCTTGATGTCGGAAAGAAAACTGGGGCCCGTGGAGTATCAACTGGTCATGAAGAACGGCGTGCAAGTACAGTTCGATGTGAACGGCGATGTCCTGAGAGACGAACAGGGCGTTCCCTACGGCCTGGTATTCGTGTGCCGCAACATCATGGAGAAAAAGAAAGAGAGGGAAGACCGCAGCCGTCTGGAGGCGCAGCTTATCCAGGCGCGGAAGATGGAGGCCATCGGCACCCTGGCGGGGGGGATCGCCCATGATTTCAACAATCTGCTTATGGGCATCCAGGGGTATGTCTCCCTGATCCTCATGGATATGAAGAAGGACCACCCCCACTACGAGAAGCTGAAGGCGGTGGAAAATCACGTCCAGAGCGGTGCCGACCTGACGATGCAGTTGCTGGGTTTTGCCCGGGGGGGGCGTTATGAGATGAAACCCACGGACTTGAATGAACTGATCCAGAAGACCGCCGTCATGTTCGGCAGGACGAAAAAGGAGATCACCATCCGGGAGCGGTATCAAAAGGACCTCTCCCCGGTGGATGTGGACCGGGGGCAAATAGAGCAGGTCCTCCTCAATCTGTTCCTGAACGCCGCGCAGGCCATGCCCGGGGGAGGGGATATCCTCCTGGAAACGGAGAACGTCCGGATCGACGATTCCTATGTGGCTCCCTACGAGATCAAACTCGGCCCCTATGTAAGGCTTTCGGTTATCGACAACGGTTTGGGGATGGACGAGGCCACCCGGCAGCGGATATTCGACCCGTTTTTCACCACGAAAGAGATGGGCCGGGGGACGGGGCTCGGCCTGGCCTCCGTCTACGGCATCATCAAGGGGCATGGCGGCTTTATCAACGTGGACAGTGAGAAAGGCCGCGGCTCGGCTTTTCATATCTATCTGCCGGCATCCGACCGGGCGGTCGTCCCGGAAGAGGTCGCTTCCCCGCGGATCGAAGCGGGACAAGAAACCATCCTCCTTGTCGACGATGAAAAGACGATTGTCGAGGTGACGCGGGAGATGCTGGCGGAGATGGGGTATCGCGTCCTGGTTGCCCACAGCGGTCCGGAGGCGATCGGCATCTATGAGGCCCAACGCGAGACCATCGATCTGGTGATCCTGGATATGATCATGCCGGGCATGGGAGGCGGTGAAGTGTATGACCGGCTGAAGGAGATCGATCCCGCCGTCAGGGTGATTCTTTCCAGCGGTTACAGTATGGAAGGTATGGCCAAGGGGATCATGGGCAGAGGGGTGCAGGCGTTCCTGCAGAAAC
This sequence comes from Syntrophales bacterium, assembly GCA_035448805.1. Lineage (GTDB taxonomy): Bacteria > Desulfobacterota > Syntrophia > Syntrophales > UBA8958 > UBA8958. The sequence goes on along the minus strand of DAOTJR010000035.1, from coordinate 13,466 downwards.
CTTTTCGACTCGAGCAATTGTCCATGAAGGTTCGCGAAGCCCTGAAGTGAGAAACCGGCGGCCGGCCGACCCGATGCCTGCCGGTGACGGCAGGTAACCGGCGTCGCTTCCCGTTCCGGGTGACGGTGCGCCGGCAGTTGCCCCGGGACCGGCCGGGATGAAGGTGCCGGCGGAGGGGGGATTTAGATGATGATGGTCTGCCGCTTCCGGAGGATACGCCCCGGCAGTTCCCCGGTGTGCTCCCCCTCGTGGATCACCGGCCGGCCGTTGACGATGACGTAGGGGATACCCTCCGGATATCGATGCGGTTCCGTCCAGGTGGCGCGATCGATGATCCGGTCCGGATCGAAGATCACCACATCGGCAAAATTGCCCTCTTTGATCTGTCCCCGGCCGTAGATCCCGAATTTTCGCGCCGTCAGGGAGGTCATCTTTTCGATGGCCCGCTCCAGGCTCATGATCCCCTCTTCCCGGACGTACCGGCCCAGCATGCGGGGGAAGGTGCCGTAGGAGCGGGGGTGGGGCTTGTCGCGACCCAGGGGGCCGTAGGGGGCCCGGGCCCAGCCGTCGGAGCCGATGACCACCAGGGGGTGGAGGATGATCCGCTTGAAATTGTCCTCGTTGAGGGAAAAGTTGATCATCCAGACCTGGTCTTCTTCAGAGATGAGGAGGTCCCGAATGAAGACGTAGGGTTCCTTGCCCGCCTCCCGGGCGGCCCGCCGGATGCTTTTTCCCGCCAGGTGCTCGTTGTCCTTCCGGAGGACCGAGGAGATGAACACGTTATCCCAGGAGCCGACCTTTTCTTCCTGTATCTTTACGTAATCCCTTATCTTTTCCTCGTTGGCCGGGTCTTCGAGGCGGGCGAGGTATTCCGCCGTGGTGCCCTGCTGAATCCAGGGGGGCATGAAGGCGGAAAGCACCGTGGAACTGGCCGTATAGGGGTAGCGGTCGGCCAGGATCTCCAGCCCCTGGGCGTTCACCTCGGAAATCCGGGATAGAACCCAGTGTATTTTCGACCAGTTCCGGGGATAGGCGAGTTTCAGATGGGAGATCTGGAGGCTGATCCGCGCCTCCTGGGCGATGTGGATGGCCTCTTCCACCGCTTCGACGAGATAATCCGATTCGTTGCGCATGTGGGTGCTGTACATCCCGCCGTAGACCGCGGTTTCCCGGCACAGGGAGATAAGCTCCTCGCGGTCGGCATAACAACCCGGCACGTATATGAGCCCCGTGGAAAGGCCGAGGGCGCCGATCTCCATGTTCTGGCGGATCAATTCCTTCATGGCCGCCATTTCTTCGGGAGACGGCGGCCGGTCCTGGGCGCCGAAGACGGCGCTGCGCAGGGTGCCGTGGCCCATGAAGGTGGCGTAATTCACCGCCATCCCCTTGCCTTCCAGCTCGCTGAAGAACCCCTCGAGATCGCGCCAGATGAGGGGAACGCCGTATTGCTCGTCGCAGTAGCGGCGCCGTTCTTCATAGTTCAGACGGGTGAGGGGAAAGACCGTGTAGCCGCAGTTGCCGGCGATCTCCGTAGTGACCCCCTGACGGATCTTGCTTTCCGCCCGGGGGTTGACCAGCAGCTCGATATCGGTGTGACTGTGGGCGTCGATGAATCCCGGGGCGACGGCCAGACCCCGGGCGTCGATGACGGCGGCGGCCCGGCCGGGATCGAGGCCGGCGGCGATCCGGGCGATCCGGTCCCCTTTCAGGGCCACATCCGCCTCGCTGCCGGGACGGCCCAGCCCGTCGTAAACCACCCCGCCGGAGATGAGCAGGTCGAAATCTTTTGCCGCCATAATGGGCGTTTATATCATCGAAGGTCCGCCGAGGCAAGAAGCAATCATTCCTGTTGAATTTTCATTGACTTCCCCGCCGATTCCCGTTATTCGTGCCGTAAATTACCGCGACGGGACGACCACATGAAGGATAAGGTCATTACGGCGGCCGCGGCGGCCGCCTGGGTTCAGGACGGCATGCACCTCGGGGTGGGGGCGGGGATGACGATGAACCCCATGGCGGTGGTCCGGGAGATCATCCGCCGGGGGGTGCGGAACCTGACCCTGACGCCGGTCCTCACGGGCGGTTTTGTGGCGGATCTCCTCATCGGGGCCGGCTGTGTGGAGACGGTGCAGTTTCCCCAGATCGTCCTCGACGAGTTCGGGATGGCGCCCAATTTCCGGCGGAAATGCGAACGGGGGGAACTGAAACTCCTGGAGACGATCTGACCGGCCCTCCTTTTGGGACTCCAGGCTGGGGTCCACAACCTCCCCTTCATCCCGGTCCTCGGCTTTATTCCTTCCGACCTCATGAAAGTGCGCCGGGATCTCCGGGTCATCCCCGATCCCTACACGGGCCGCGAGTATGTGGTGGTGCCGCCGGTGATCCCCGAGGTGGCGATTATCCACGCCGTGCGGGGGAGCCGCGACGGCGGGGTGATCACCCTGGCCTCCCGGAACGACCGGCTGCTGGCCATGGCGGCGAAAAAAACCATTGCCGTGGTGGAAGAACTGGTTCCCCCCGCGGCGGTCCTGGCAGGCCGCCAGGAGATCTTTGTGGCCGCCCCCCATATCGATGCCGTGGTTCCCGCCCCCGGCGGCGCCCATCCCACGGGCTGTCCGGGCAGATATGAGACGGATGAGGCCCACCTGCGGGAATATCTGGCGGCGGCGCGGCACGAGGATGACTTCCGTGCCTACCTGGAGAACTATGTGTTCGCGCCGGCGAATCACGAGGAATATATGCGCCTCGTCCATTCCCGCCGGGCGGGAACGACTTAGGGGGCCCCGCCGGCAACGGTCCTTACCGCGCCGCTGCCGGCACCTGCCTGTGCCGCCGGCGGCCGGCGGTAGGGCGGCTTTTTGTTTCAGGATATTCAGCAGATGACCGAACAGGGCATGACAAGTTTGGAAACGCCGCCCCATCCCTCGGAAAGGATCATCGGGGCGATCGCCGGGCTCCTCCGGAACGGCGAACGGGTGGCCACGGGAACCCTCTCCCCGCTGCCGGCGGCGGCGACGCTGCTGGCGAAGATGACCCACGCCCCCGACCTGGAACCGCTTATCTACGGGGATCCGGAACTGCGCCTCGCCGAGGGGTTTCACGAGCTCTTCGCCCTGGCCCAGCAGGGCAAGATCGACGTCTTTTTCCTCTCCGGCGTCCAGATCGACCGGGAGGGCAACATCAATCTCTCCGTCCTGGGAGATTACGACCGGCCGGCGGTGCGCCTGCCCGGCGGCGCCGGATCCTCCATGCTTTCCGCCCTGGCCCGGCGGGTGATCCTCTTCACGGTCAATCACAACCCCCGTCTCTTCGTCCCCCGGGTCGATTTCATCAACGCCACCGCCACGGACAACGTTCCCTGGCGACGGGGCGGCATCAGTCATGTGGTTACGCCCCTGGGCATCATGGCTTTCGATGCCGTGGGAAAACGGCTGGTCCTGGAGGCGGTTTATACCGGAGTCTCCCTTGAGGAAGTGGCGCGCCAAACCGGCTTCGACCTCGGTATCGCCGGCCGGGATATCCCCGCCGTCAACCCCCTGCGGGACAACGATCTGGAACTGCTCCGCGGCCCGGTCCGCCGGAGGATGCAGGAGATCTATCCCCTGTTCACCGCGGCGCTCTGGGGACCATGACCCTCTTTCTGCTCACCTTTTTTCTCGTTTACGGCGGGCTGCACCTCTACTTTTTCCACCGCCTCCGGGCGGCGTTTACCCTGCCGGCGGGGCGGCAGGGTGCCGTCGGGGCGGTGCTGCTCCTCCTGATGGCCGCCCCCGTTCTGGTCCGCATGGCGGAGCGCCGGGATTACGAAACCGCCGCCGCCGTCCTTTCCCAGGCGGGCTATCTCTGGATGGCCTTGCTGTTTCTCTTTTTTGTCACGGCCCTCGGCCTGGAATGGTATCGCCTCGCCGTTTTCCTCACCGGGCGGATCGCCCGCCGGGACCTGTCCCGCCTGTTCCCCCCGGCGCGGGTGCTTTTCCTGGCGCCGCTGGCGGCGGCGGTGCTCCTGACGGGCTACGGTTATGCCGAGGCCCTCCGCGTCCGCACGGAACATCTGGAGATCGCCACGGCGAAACTGCCGGCCGGGGTGGAGCGGTTCCGGATCGTCCAGCTCGCCGACGTCCACGTGGGCATCACCGTTCGGGGCGAGCGGCTGAAAAGACTCGTCGCCGCGGCGGAGGCGGCGGCGCCCGATGTGCTGGTTTCCACAGGCGATCTCGTCGACGGGCAGCTGGACAACCTCGCGGAATCCCTGGCGGTGTTGCATAGACTTCCGGCCAGGTACGGGAAGTTCGCCGTGACGGGAAACCATGAGTTTTACGCCGGCATTGACCGGGCGCTGGCCGACAACGAAAAGGCCGGTTTCCGGATGCTCCGGGGAGAGGCGGTGCCGGTGGCGGGGTTGATCGCCATTGCCGGTGTGGACGATCCGGTCTCGATGCGGAACGGCGCGGCGCCAGGGGTCCGGGAGGCGGAGCTGCTTTCCTCCCTGCCGTCCGGAACCTTCCGGGTGCTGCTGAAGCACCGGCCCCTCACCGATCGCGATGCGGAGGGGAAATTCGATCTCCAGCTTTCCGGCCATACCCATGCGGGGCAGATATTCCCCTTCAATCTGGTGACCAATTTCGTCTTTCCCTTCCACCGGGGGGATTTCGTCCTGCCCGGCGGCGGCCGCCTCCACGTGAGCCGGGGCACCGGCACCTGGGGGCCGCCGGTGCGTCTCTTCGCCCCTCCGGAGGTGACCGTCATCGACATCACCCCCCTCCCCGGGGGACATCCACGATAGGGGCGGCAGCAACAACCGGGGACCTGCCCGGGAGCTTCCCTTCTGCTCCCGGCGGCGCCGGCGGGGAAAGGATCAGTCTTTCTTGAATACCGCGGCCAGGCAGGCCACCGCCCGGCCCAGTTCGGGGAAAACGGGGACGCCCAGTTCCCGGGCCCGGTTCTGGAACTGGAAGGCATCGTCCCGGCGGCCCAGCAGCCAGATGAAAACCGGTTTGCCCGCCTCCCGGGTCTGTCGGGCCACGTCCTCCAGGTCGAGGCGGATGCGGAAATTTCCCACGAAGGCATGGATGAAGACGGCGTCCACGCCGGGATCGGCGAAGGCGGCGGCCAGGGCCTCACGGATGACGTCCACATCGCCGCCGGCGTGACGTTCCATGGCGGGCCAGAGATCCACGGGATTGTTCACCGGCATCCAGTCCGGGAACAGCCGGCCGATTTCCTTTTTCGTGGCCGGGGTGAGCTCCGCCACCTCCAGCCCCGTAGCCTCCAGAAAGTCTGCGGAAACGATCCCCGCCCCGCCGCTGAAGGTCAAAACGGCGACGCGTCCGGGCCGGCCGGGGCGGCGGGGGGGCACCATGCCCAGGGTCCGGCAGAGATCCATCATTTCCTTGAAATCAGCGGCCTCGACGATCCCCGCCTGGGCAAAGGCGCCCTGGATGATCCGGCTGTTTCCCGCCAGCGAGGCGGTATGGCTCATGGCCGCCTGGGCGCCCTTGGCGCTCTTGCCGCCTTTCAGGACCACGATGGGTTTTGCCGCCTGGCGGCAGATCTCCAGGAACCGGCGGCCGTGCCGGAGGGATTCCAGATAAAGGCCGACGACGTCCGTGTCCCGGTCGTTCAACAGCCAGGGCAGAAGATCGCATTCGTCCACGTCGATCTTGTTCCCCACGGAACAGACCTTGCTGATCCCCATGACCCCGTGGGTCATGATGTCCACGAGAAAACCCGCCGAGAGCATGCCGCTCTGGACGATCAGCGAGACGCGCCCGGGCATGAGGCTGGGAAAGGCCCGGGGGTCCAGGAAGGAGAAGACATGACCGTTCACCGCGTCCACGAGGCCCATGCAGTTGGGGCCCCAGAGACGGATGCCCGTCCGGTGCTTCAGGTCGATGAGCTCCGCCTGCAGGCGGCCGCCGTCTTCCCCCGTCTCGGCGAAGCCCCCGGATTCGATGATGACGCCGGGGATGCCGCGGGCGGCGCAGGCGGCCACGGCCTCGGGAACCTGGTGGGCCGGCACGAAGACGATGGCCAGATCCGCCCCGTCGGGGATGTCGCCCACCGAGGGATAACAGGTGCGTCCCTCGATCTCTCCGTAACGGGGGTTGATGGGATAGATCGGCCCGTGGAAGCCGGCGATCAGATTTTTCAGGATGGCGTTGCCCCCCTTGTAGGGATTGGGGGTGGCGCCGATGACGGCGATGCCCTGGGGCTTAAAGAAAAAGTCCATTTATTCCCTCAATATGATTGTTACCTTTAGGTATTTTTTCCCCCACTTCTTGGCCTCCTCCTCGCTGGGGAAGAACAGGTCGATGTGATCGCCCTTGATGGCGGTGCCGATGTCATGCACCTCCCCCCAGCCGTAGCCGGGGACATACATCCTGGTCCCGTAGGGATAGCGGGTGATGTCGGCGGCGATCACGCCCTTTTTCGCCTTGGTGCCGTCGGCGGTGACGCCGACCTCCTTGCGCTTGCCCTCGTTGGGGCCGTAGGCATAGACGGGGGGCATGAAGAACAGGCCCCATTTGCGCTTCCAGCCCGTCGATTTCTTCCCCGCGTCGTAACCCGTGACGAGCATCTTCCGGGTGATCTGCTTCTCTTTTGTCCTGTATGTCCCCTTGCCGCACCCCTGGATGATCAGGATGCCCACGAGGATGACAAGACAGAGCAATCTTGCCTTCTGCGCCGTCGTCACCTTGCTGCCTTTGAAAGATGGTTGCGCTGCAGCTCAGAAGCCCGGTTCGCTTCCGAACGGCAAGGGGTTATCCGCGTCCATTACCCTGGAGCAATTATCATACGCACCGCCGGCATTTCAACCGGGAATCGCGTCTCTCTTCACCCGGCCGTCGTTTGACGCCCCGGTGGCGACGGACGGCCATAGGCGGCGATGTCCGCCGGTGTATCCAGATCGATCAGGGTGCCGGGGTCGTCCACATCCACGCTCCGGGTTTTTTCCTCGAAGCGGGCCAGGAGGGCCCGGAGACCGCCGGCACCGTCATAGGCCAGCAGCTCGGGGACCAGGACGGCGGCCAGGAGGGGAGGATGGCCGCGCCGGCCCTGATACCGGGGACGGCAGACAAGGGTTCCCGGCGCCAATGAGGCGGTGTGGAGCTGCACCAGGGTGGACGGCCGGATGAAGGGGATATCCACCGGCATGACAAAAAAAGCCCGGCAACCGGGGGGGAGGTTCCGCACCCCGGTCTGGACCGAGGAAAACATGCCGCGGTCGGAGTGGGGATTGACGACGACGCGGAGGTTTTTCCCTGCGGGCTCGGGCGGCGGAAATTCCGCCTCCTGTCCCAGGACGATAATGATGTCTTCCACCCCGGCGTTACGGGCAACGGCGATCACCCGCTCCAGGAGGGTTGTCCCGCCGACCTTCAGCCGGGGTTTGCTGGTTCCCATGCGGGAGGAGCGGCCGGCGGCAAGGATTACCGCCGCGATGTCCGGACAGGGGGGGAAGGGCGCCCCGGCGGTCGGCGGGGCGCCGTCAGCGGTGATCATCTCTTCCCTCCGGCCGGCCGGGATGACGGGCGCCCCCGGCAGTGATGTTCTCCGGCGCGCTCATGTTGTTTGACCCGGCCCGGAACGTACGGCGATCAGCTCGGCGACGATGCTCACGGCGATCTCCTCCGGGGTCTGCGCCCCGATGGCCAGCCCGACGGGGCAATGGACCCGGGCCAGGGCCTCCGGGGAGAATCCTTCCCCGGCGAGCTGCCGGTAGACGGTCTCCCGCTTTTTCCGGCTGCCGATCATGCCGATGTAGGCGGCCCCGGTGCGCAGGGCCTGGGCGAGAACGGCGGCGTCGCTCAGATGGCCCCGGGTGGCGATGACGATAAAATCCTCCGGTCCCGTCGCTGCCTCCCGGAAACAGTTTGCGAAGGAAGGGGTGATCACGATCCGGTCCGCGGCGGGAAAAGATTCCCGGCCGGCGAATTCGGGACGGTCGTCGATGATCGTTGTCCGGAAACCGGCGAACCGGCAGAGGGTGGACAGGGGCCGGGCGATGTGGCCGGCGCCGGCGATGACGACCGTGATCGGGGAGGTCAGGGGCAGGAGGAAAAAGCGCCTGCGGGGACCCATATTGAGCAGGACCGCGGACCGGCGGCGGCTTGCCTTTTTGACCGCCGCCGCCAGCTCCGGCGGCTCCGCTCCGCAGGACGCGAGGGTGCCGATGACGAACTCATCGCCGCTTAACAGGCCGAGGCCGATGGTCACCGCCTTGTCTGCCGGCGCGTTTCCGGCCCCCGTCAGCCCGCCTTTGGGGACCGCTTCCCGCTCCGGCGGGGGCATCTGTTTTTTCCTTGCGGTGACGTCGTCACGGTTGTCCAGCGAATATACCAGCAGGCATTCCCGGCCCGCTTCCCAGTCCCGCCGGGCCCGGGTCAAAATCTCTCCATGGGCGGACCCCGGGGCATCCAGACAATCCACCAGCACCTCCAGGTTGCCGCCGCAGATCATGCCGTCGTCCGCCGCCTCCCCGGGTGTCAGGGAGAAGGCCCGACAGTGGGATCGCCCCTCCCGCAGGGCCTGCCGGGCCGCCGCCACGACCTGCGCCTCCAGCGCTCCCCCGCCCACCGTTCCCGCCGCGGTGCCGTCGGCGCCGACGAGCATGGCCGTGCCGGGCTTGCGGGGCGTGGAGCCGCGGGCGGCCGTAATGACGACCAGTGCCAGCGGTACCCCGCGTTTCCTTTTTTCCGCAAGGAGGCGCAACAACCCGACGAGATCCGGACCGGGATTTTCCAACGCGGGTCGCGGCAACGGCCCTGCGGGGATGGACAGCTCGTCACCTTTTTCTTTTTCCGGACCGCCGCGCCTGGACATGGTTCGTTGACCTTTCCCGGAGATAGGATATGAGACCGGCGTCGAAAAATCCGTGGCGGGATTTGCATAACCGCGGGAAAATAATTCACCGGCGACGAAGCCCTTTTCCCGGGATCCCCCGTTCTTTCTAGAGCCGGCAGGTTGATTGACCCAAGTTTCTATAGAGGTTGACACCCCGAGTCAACGACTTTTTGCGACCTGTGATTTTTGGATTTTTTTGCAGCCCCGGACAATCTCCGATTGACAATATGCCCATTTTGGGGGCATGAAAAAAAGCAGTAAAAAAGGACGCTCCCTGTAAGGGGGATCTTCGCTCCGGAGAATTGCCGGTGCTGCAACTACAAATACGGTTATGTGACGGGCCATGAGCTACCGTCCCGATCCCGCCGCCGTGCCGCTCTTCATCGCGGCCCGTGTCCCCGGCGGGAGAAAAGGCAGGCTCTTTGCCGGGAGCATGATGATCCGGATCTGACAAACCGGACCGGAGCTTGTGAGGGTCGCAAAATAATTGCGGTTACCGGAAGAAAGGGAAAGGACAGGAGACAATGTGTCCGGGCGCTCCGATAATGGGTACAAACGGTAGGTCCATCACCGCCGCCCCGGTGACGTCATGACGATTCGACCGCCGGAGATAGGCAGCGATTTTATCCGTCCCGACGCCCCGGCCAAAGTAGCCGGGACGGAGAGGTACGCCGTGGATCACTACGGCGAAAACATCCGTTGGGCGGGGGTCCGCCGGGCGGGGATCCCCCACGGCCTGATCCGCCGGGTGGAGGTCGCCGCCGCCCGGGCGCTCCCCGGTGTTCATGCCGTCCTCACCGGCGCCGATGTCCCCGGAACGAACCGCCAGGGGATCGTCCACAAGGATCAGCCCGTTATCTGTGATCGAAAGGTGCGCCACGCCGGCGACGCCGTGGCCCTGGTCCTGGCGGCGGACCGGGAGACGCTGCGCCGGGCCCTGGAGCTCATCACGGTGGACATCGAACCCCTCCCCGGGGTCTTCACCATCGACGACGCCCTGGACCCCGCCGCGCCGCGCCTTCATGAAGATCATCCCGGCGGCAACACCCTTCTCAAGGCGGAGATCGAAGCGGGAGCAGGGGCGGCGGCCCTGGCGGACTGCGAGGTCGTCATCGAGGAGACCTTCCATGTCCCCATCCTGGTCCATGCCTTTCTGGAGACCGAAAACGGCCTGGCCTGGCAGGAGGAGGACGGCCGGATCGTCATGATCGTCTCCACCCAGGCACCCTTCCGGGACCGGTGGGAGGTGAGCCACGCCCTGGGTATGCCCATGGACCGGCTCCGCATCGTCGCCCCCTACCTGGGAGGCGGTTTCGGCGGCAAGGACGGGGCGACGGTCCAGTGTCTCCTTGCCCTGGCGGCCCTCCACGCCGGCGGGCGGCGGGTCAAGATGTGGTGGGACCGGGAGGAAAGCTTCCTGGCCGGCTACAAGCGCCATGCCGCCCGGCTGCACTATCGCCTCGGCGCACGGGCCGACGGTACCCTCCACGCCCTGCATGCCCGCGTCTATTACGACACCGGGGCTTACGCCCATCTGGGCGGCGAGGTGATGGCCCTGGGCATGGAGCATGCCGGCGGCCCTTACCGCATCCCCCACACCTGCATCGAAGGCTGGTGCCTTTACACCAACAATCCCGTCGCCGGGGCCATGCGGGGTTTCGGGGTCGCCCAGGTGAGCTTCGCCTTCGAAGGCATGATGGACCGCCTGGCGCAGCGTCTGGCGATGGACCCCCTGACGCTGCGCCGGAAGAACGCCCTCCGTAAGGGCGACCGGAACTGTGCCGGGGTGCTCATGACCACCTCCACCGGCATCGGCGAATGTCTGGAGGAGATCGCCGCCCATCCCCTCTGGAAAGAGCGTGCCGCCTGGAAGGCCGGCGCCGGACCGTTCAAGCGGCGGGGTGTGGGTCTGGCGGCGGTGTTCAATGCCATGGGCTACGGCCGCGGTCTTCCCGACACCGCCCTGGCGAAGATTGAAATCACCCCGGAGGGCCGGTTTATCCTCTACAGCGGTGTTGCCGACATGGGGCAGGGGAACGCCACGGCCTTCGTCCAGATCGCCGCCGCCACCCTCAACCAGACGGCGGACATGATCGATCTGGTTCAGCCCGATACGGACCGGACCCTGCCCTCGGGTTCCGCCGCCGCCAGCCGGACGACCTATACTTACGGCAACGCCCTGATCCGGGCCGGCGCGGACTTGCGGCGGCGCCTGCTGGGCCGGGCGGCCATGTTCCTCCTCGTGGATCGCCTGGAGGATCTGGAACTGCTCCCCGGACGGGTCCGCCATCCGGCAACGGGACGGGAACTGCCCCTGGCGATGCTGGCCGCCACCCTCACGGAGCCGGAGCGGTTCTGCGTTTACCAGTACCTCATGCCGGTGGTTCCCGATCCGCCGGCCACAGGAAAGGCGTTCAAGATCGGTTTCCCCCATCTGCTGTTTTCCTACGGCGCCCAGCTGGCCTGCATCGAGGTGGACGAACTGACGGGGGAGGTGGCGGTGAAGGATTACCTGGCCGTTACGGAGGCCGGGAGGATAATAAACCCCCAGACCAGCGTACAGCAGGTCCAGGGTTCCGTGGCCCAGGGGATCGGTTATGCCCTCTATGAGGAGCTGCAGGTGGAGGACGGGATCATCCGGACGGAGAATCTCGGGGAATACATTATCCCCACCGCCCTGGACCTGCCGGATATAAAAACATCCTTTGTGGAAGTATATGAAGAAACGGGACCTTACGGAATGAAGGGCATCGGCGAGGTGGCGGCGAACGGTCCGCTCCCGGCCATCGCCAACGCCCTGACCGACGCCGGCGGCGCCCCGGTGAACCGGTCCCCCCTGACGCCGGAGCGGGTCCTGGCCTCCCTGGAGGCGGCAAAAAAGGGGACCGGCGGTGCCTGCGGAACGGCGGCTTGGCGGGAGCCACACGGTCGGAGGCAGGGCGGCGCGGGCGCGTCTGCCGGGTGACGCGGGCCGGCCGAGAAGGATGATTTTCAAGCCGCAAACGGCCTTTCTCTTTTGAAGATGAGGAAAAGCAACGTGACGATAGAATTTACCCTCAACGGCACCAGGGTCTCTCTGGAAACGGCTCCCGACCGGCGGGCCGTGGACGTTCTCCGGGAGGAGCTGGGCCTCACCGGCACCAAGGAAGGCTGCGGTGCGGGGGAATGCGGGGCCTGCACGATCCTCGTGGACGGCGTCAACCGCCTGTCCTGTCTCATGCTGGCCGCCCAGCTTGCCGGTCGAGAAATAACCACCATCGAGGGCCTGTCCCGGGATGGCCGCCTGCACCCGCTCCAGGAGGCCTTCGTGAGACACGGCGCCGTCCAGTGCGGTTTCTGCACCCCGGGGATGATCCTCGGCGCCGCGGCGTTCCTCCGGGATCATGCCGCTCCCACCCGGGAGGAGATCCGGGCGGGAATCAGCGGCAATCTCTGCCGTTGCACCGGCTACCAGAAGATCGTCGATGCCGTGGCCGACGCAACGGACAAGAAGGAGGGCGGCTCCCTGTGAAGCGGGTATTTCTTCCGGAAAGCATGGATGAACTCTGGTCCGTCATGGCGGCGGCGCCGGATGCCCGGGTCTACGCCGGGGGGACGGACCTGCTGGTGGCCATGCGGGCCGGCGAGATCGCACCGGCGTCCCTGATTTGCCTGGAGCGCCTCACGGAAATTCAGGGGGTCCGCGAGACGGGGGAGGAATTATGGCTGGGCGCCGCCACGACCCATGCGGCACTGCTGAGCAACGACCTGATTCTGCGCCACCTGCCCCTCCTCGCCCAGGCGCTGCGCACCTTGGGATCGCCGCCGATCCGCAACATGGGCACCATCGGCGGCAATATCTGCACCGCCTCCCCCGCCGGGGACACCCTGCCGCCCCTCTACGTTCTCGATGCGGAGGTGGAACTGCAACAGGGAACGAACAGCCGCCGGTTGCCGGTGCGGGAATTCATCACCGGCCCGGGACGGACCCGGTTGGCGGACGGGGAAATAATGACGGGGATCTGCATCCGGAAACCGAGCGGCGCCAACCGGCAGCGGTTCGAGAAAATCGGCCGGCGCCGGGCCCTGGCCTGTGCCATCGCCAGCCTGGCGGCGCTGCTCCGGGTTACACCTGACGGCGTTGTCGAGTCCGCCCGCCTGGCCTGGGGCAGCGTGGGACCCACGGTGGTGACCTCGCCGGCAGCGGAGGCGGCCCTTACCGGGAAACCCCTCTCCCGGGAAACCTTGTTCCAGGCCGCGGTCCTTGTCCGCCGCGACGTTTCGCCCATGGACGACCTCCGGGCGTCCGCCGCCTACCGCCGGGAGGCGGCCGGCAATCTCCTCCTGCGGCTCCTTCCTTCCGGCTGAAATAAAGGGCGGTTGCGAAACAGCAATGGCATCCTGTCTCTCCTTTTCCGGCCGTCTTTGCCCCCCGTCTTGATCCCCCGGCAACACATTTCATTAAATCACTTGAAAGGTTCATTCAAAACCGATCTTCCCAGGCCGGCCTTCCGACCTTTCCGGAATATTTTAAAATGATATAGTATCAATGATAACAAGCACATAGACGAATTAGTGATCTTTGTCGCCCGGTTGGCACGCTTTACGCATTAAACAAAGTCAAACAGAGACAAACAAAAAAA
>DAOTJR010000034.1:13288-29047 GCA_035448805.1 Syntrophales bacterium | reverse complement strand
CTGAAATCGCTGGGCAAATTTTCGGGGGAAAGGGGTTATCGTGTCCCCGAATTTCACGCCGGTCTGCCTCCATGGTTTTCCCCCGGACCCGTCGCCGTGGCTTTTCCCCGGGGGGCGAGACGGCGGAACGACGAAACGGCACGGTCATGTCGCTGGGAAGGGCGGAGGCGGGATGGATGTCTTGAACTCACCCTTGCGATCCCTGGGGACATTCACATGGATCTCACCGACCCCCTTGAGGGTAAACCTGCGACCATAGGACCCATTACGATGGTTGACCGCTGTCCCGGCAATCCGAACGTAAGGCTCTCTCCCCAAAAAGTGGGTCAGCTCCACGTTCATCAACTCCGTCAGGTATTTCCCAACCACCTCCCTGATATCCATTCTGATCATCTCAAACAATTGACTCGGCCGCTCCTGAATCTCCTTGAAAATCTCCGCAACCTCAGATACCGTGATCTCCATCTTCATGGCGCTTCCTCCTTTCGATTAGGTTTGGGCAAAACCCTTCTAAAGGAAAAGCGCCTTTTTTTCTACCCCTCTCAGCCCCTCAAAAATTTACACAAAATACTTTACACTACCCCCCAGGAATCAGACGCCCCATCCGGCGATATTGGCTTGAAACCGATGAATTACCCAAACGACCTGCCCCCGGCATCCAATTTTACGATGGGGACAGGCATTGACGAAATCGAAGAATGTGCTTAAGCTGCCGGCGAATCGGAGACGGCGGGAAAAGCAAAATCGCGGGCGATGTCAGCTAAACAAAAGCTATATCAATGACTTAAATCGTATTCCCCGGGGAATATTTTTTATCTCCGTACAGCATCCTCATTGCTTTTATGCTTTCCTTGATCTCCTGCACAAGCCAATCAGGCTTGATCAAATGCGCCTCTTCACCGAAGGAGAAGAGCCATCCTTTTAATTCCGGAAAGCTCACCAGGATTTCGAGCCATCTGGGAGTGAAGATAGATCGTGTCGCGATGGGCAAACAACTTAAACGGTTTTATGTAATAAATCTTGAAATTGATTTACGGGAAACCCTGAGGCGATTTTCTTTTTCCGGTTTCTTTTCTGTCGCTTTTTTCATCATTATGTGCTACAAGGTTTTGAACATCAATATTATGCATAAAAGAGGTGTAAATATGCTCTCTACATTACATCAGGACAAGGTGCGGATTAATATCCAACTTCCGCCTGCTATCAAGGAAAGGCTCGTCCAGGCATCATCCCGGCAGGGAAAAAAGGTTTCGGCCCTGGTGCGGGAGTCGATTGAGGAAAAACTGGATCACCTCGACCAGCAGATCTTCGCGGAACAGATGAAGGCCGCCTATCAGGATCTGGCCGAGGAAAACATCAGTGTCTGTGAGGACTTCAAATATTCTGACGCCGAGAATCTTCCCAAGGTCAGCCTATGACCACGATCCAAGTCAGAAGAGGAGAAATCTATTATGCCAATCTCGATCCCGTAGTGGGGAATGAAACCGGCAAAACCAGGCCGGTGCTGATCATTCAGAACGATGTCGGCAATCAGTACTCGCCCACGACTATTATCACCGTCATCACCGAATATTCAGAGAAAAAGGCGAGTTATCCTATTTGCGTGGTCGTCGGCAAGGACGTTGGCCTGAAAAAGGATTCCATCGTCAACCTCTCGCAACTCCGCACCATCGATAAAAGACGCTTGGTTGGACCGAAGCTTGCCGAGCTGTCGAATGACCTTATGGAAAAAGTGGACACGGCATTAAAAAATAGCCTGGCGATCAAGTAAATATCATGACAATAAAATCCCCTGAGTAATCGATGTTGACGGTCTGGAAGACAGATAGGGGACTGAAACGACGGAACAATGAGGACAGCCTCCTTGTCGATGACGAGAACAGGATATTTATCATCGCCGACGGCATGGGGGGGCACAATGCCGGGGAGGTTGTCAGCGCCTTGGCCGTGCAGACGGTGCACGACAGCCTGGAGAAGCGTATTCTTGATGTCCGCAGGACGGACAGCGGTCGGGAACGCTACGCTGCCGAGGAAGAAGTCCTGAAGCGAATCCTCACGGAGGCTTTGCTCGCCGCCCACCAGTCCATTCGGCAAAAGGCCGCGACTGACCCTGCCCTGGCCGGCATGGGGACAACTCTGGCGGCGATGATCATCCGGGACGACCGGGCTTATATCTGCCACGTCGGCGACAGCCGGGCTTACTTGTTCCGGGAGAAACTCCGGCAGCTTACCAGCGACCACACGGTAGGCGAATATCTCGTCGCCACACAGGGCATACCGCGGGACAAGGTTCCGCCCCGCCAATGGCATATCCTCACCCAGGCTTTGGGGACGGAAGAGAACCCATCGCCGGATTTCAATAGCCACGTTCTTCAGCGCGGGGATCTGCTCCTCCTCTGCACGGACGGACTCACGGATATGCTGCCGGATATTGAAATTGAATCCATCCTGAATTGTCATGACCGGCCGGTAGCCACGGGCGGGAAAAATAGTGAACATGAAGCAGCCACTTTGCCTCTGCTCCCGCAGCCGGGCGGGATACAAAGAAGAGATCATTCTAATGCCGGCCCGCAGCCGAATAATCTGGACAACCTGGCGGAAAGCCTCATCGCCGCGGCGAACGCCCGGGGTGGCCGGGACAATATCTCCTTGATTTTAGTGTGTTATGAATGATACCAAGGCGACGATTAATTTCACAAAAGGCTGTCTGCCGCCGGTAAAAAAGGAAGCGGTGGCCCACGCTCATCGTCTGGGGATTGTCCACCGCGATCTCAAGCCCGCCAATGTTTTCATCCTGAAGGACGGCGCGGTGAAGGTCCTGGACTTCGGTCTGGCGAAGGAACTGGGCGCCGCAACCGTCACGACAACCGGTCAGGGCCTGGGCACCCCGGCTTACATGGCCCCGGAAGTCTTCACGGGGGAGCGGAAGATTGCCGAGATCGGCCCGGAGGGGGACGTTTATGCCCTGGGAGTAATCGCCTATCGCCTCTTTGCCGGGCGGATGCCCTTTAATTTACCGGAAGACGCCTCATCTTTGGAGGCGGTCGCCCACCTGACACGCCATTATGTCTTGGGGAAACAGCCCACCCGGCAGTCCCTGTTCGGCAGACGGTTATGCAGCCTCAAGGAGAACGACGAGACCCAGGTGGCCTATGTCCTCATGAACACCGGCGGCGACCGCCGACAGACCGCAGAGATCCTGGGCATCACGGTGCGGCAGTTACAACGGAAGCTCGCCCAGATGCGGGAAGATCCCTACTGGCGGGAGGTCATGGGCGACGCCCTTTCCCGGGAAAGGGATTGACCACCCGCAGCGGAAGGCTGGTTGTCATTTCCAGAAGGCGTCACTCCCCACAGCTTCCCCAAAAATTATGGTGCGACGCGGCGCGGACGTGGTAGAATAGCTCCCGTTTTTCCCGGCGGACCGGGAAGGACCGGGGTACTTCATCCGGGACAACGGGGTGGTGGTTGCGATGAAGGTCTCCTTGTCGAGCCGGCAATTTTATGTAAATCAGGTCCTGTAACTATTTGGAATTATTCGCTTCGGGATTTATCTTTCCGACTGACGGATCAAGGGGTGCAGTCCATGAACAAGAAAAATTTCACGTCCCTCGATTATCCCCTCTTCGAGACGATGCAGAAAAAGTCCCCCCGGGCGGCCCGCTTCTGGGTCCTGGGCGACCGCCTCTTTCAGGTAGGGCTCCTTTTGACCATCATGTTCCTGCCCCTGGTGTTCGTCGTCTATACCCAGTGGGGAGCGGGCCTGTTTTTGGCAGGCATGGGCACCGGCCTGTTTTTGGCCGTCGGCCTCCTGGCCGCGGGGGTCTATTACAAGCGGGAATCCTACAAGCTGGCCATAAAGGCGGGGATCGACGTCACCCGCATCTGACCGGATCGATGTTGATCATCATGAGCATCGCCGTGGCGGCGGGCAGTTCCTCGAAACCCAGCCGGCGGTAAAAAGGCAAGGTGTTTCTCCCGGCTACCAGGCCGATCCATTGCAGACCGTCGTTCCGGAGTCGGAGCAGTATCTCCCGGACGATCCGGGAGCCGATGCCCTGCCGGCGGAAATCCGGGTGGACGGATACGTCCTGGATATAGGCGTCGCTGACCCCGTCACTGATCGCCCGTCCCATGCCGACGATCTCCTCCCCTTCCCGGGCCAGGACGAAGCAGTGGCTCCCCGTCACGATCCGGCGTACCAGCTCCGGCGATTCCCGGACCTGTCCCGCCCACCAGCCCGCCGTCTCGTAGAGGCGAACGATAGCCGCGATCTGCGCCGCGCCGGGTTCATCAATAAACAGGTATGTGCGGGTCATAGATTGTTCTGATGCCATAACTCGTCATGGATCTCCCAGAGGGTCTGGGCCAGAGACACGATGACCGGACCGATGACGAAACCGGAGATCCCGAAGAGGGAAAGCCCGCCCAGAGTGGAAAGGAAGATGAGGAGGGTGTGCATCCGGATCGCCTGCCCCACCAGCACGGGG
This sequence comes from Syntrophales bacterium, assembly GCA_035448805.1. Taxonomy (GTDB): domain Bacteria; phylum Desulfobacterota; class Syntrophia; order Syntrophales; family UBA8958; genus UBA8958. The sequence continues at coordinate 24,557 of DAOTJR010000034.1, read as the reverse complement.
CGTAGGAAGGTATCCACATGGCTGATGACGGTAAGACCGCAGACCAGGATGATCAGCCCTTCCCAGACCTGCCCCATGAGGATCATCACCACCCCGACGGGGCCCCAGACGATGGCGCAGCCCACGGCGGGGATGATGGAGGTGAAGACCATGAGCACCCCCCAGGTGAGGGCGCCGTGGACACCGGTAAGGGAAAAGACGATACTGCCGAGCAGCCCTTTGAGCCCGCCGATGATCAGCGTCACCTTCAGGGTCGCCATGGTCATGGCGGTGAATCTTTCCAGGAGCAGTCCCTCCCGTTCGGCCCCCAGGGGGATGAGCCTGACGATCATGCGGACGAATCTGTCGCCGTCCCGCAAGAAGAAAAAGAGCGTGTAAAGCATGATCACGAAATTCAGGAGAAACATGATCGTGTTCTGGGTCAGATTCGAGAGGCTGGTGAAGATGAACCCGGTTGCCTTCTTGACCAGCGTGGCCGTATTCTCGGTGACGAAGCTCATGTCTATGTGGAAATAACGAAGATAAGGGTCGGCGGCGATGCGCTTGACCAGATCTTCGATCTGCATTTCGATGCGGGCGCTTTCCATGTTGAGGGAATTGTAGACATGAAGGGACTCGTTGAGCAAAAGACCGCCGATGAGCCCGGCGGGAACGATGATGATGAGAACGATTGCCGCCAGCGTCGCCGCGGCCGCCAGGCCGGGGGAGGTGATTTTTTGTCCCAGGCGCCGCTGCAGGGGCTGGAAGACAATGGCGAGGACGGCCGCCCAAAAGATGGGATAGAAGAAGGGCTTGAGAATATAAAGCAAAAGCAGGGTGGCAACGCCAAGGAGGACATAGAAAACAACGTGCTTGGTTCTTTCCACATTCATGCCGGTATTTCTACCTGATTTTCACCGTTTAGGCAACCCTTATTCTCTTATTCTCTGCTGCGGAGGGTGTTGGCGGGGAGAAAGGGAACCCCGCACCGGCCACGAACCGTTTTACCGGCACCGGCCCTGTCCGCGACCCAGACCACGGGGAGCTGCCGCGGGAAGGAACCGGATGCCCTCCCCACCGGGCGCCACGGCGGGGACCGCCGACTCCGATCGCCGGTGGCGGGGGCAACTGTTTTTTGCGAAAAGGACCTCTTTATGTTAGAGAAACTCCATGATCAATCTCTGGAATGATAAGCGTCCCATTCTGGTGACCTGCGCCCGCGGGATATCCCCTTACCTGGAGCGGGAAATCCTCGCCCTGGGGATGCCGGTACGGGAAGTGTCGGAAGCGGCCGTCGAGACCACGGGCGGCATGATCGACGCCATGCGCCTCAACCTCTGCCTGCGGACGGGGCAGCGGGTCCTCATGCTCCTCCACGAAGGACGGGCCCGGACGCCCGACGACCTTTATGCCGCCGCCATCAGCCTGCCATGGGAGGATGTCCTTCATGTGGACCGCTACTTCTGCGTCACCTCGGCCGTCGCTACCCCGGCGATCCGCGACCCCCGGTACGCCAATGTCCGGATCAAGGACGCCATCGTGGATCGCCTGCGCCGGCTCTACCGGCGCCGCCCCGATTCGGGATCGGACCGCACCGGCGCCGTCGTGCATCTCTACTGGCAGGACGACCTTTACCGGATCTTTGCCGACACCTCCGGTGAACCCCTTTCCCGCCGGGGCTACCGGAAGGTCCCCCTGACAGCGCCTATGCAGGAAACCCTGGCGGCGGCGGTCCTCATGGCCACAGGCTGGACCGGAGACACCCCCCTCGTCAACCCCATGTGCGGCAGCGGCACCCTGGCCATCGAGGCGGCGTTGCTCGCCCGGCGCCGCGGCCCCGGCATCCTGCGGGAGAATTTCGGTTTTCTCCACCTCCGGGGGTTCGACGACGACCTGTGGCAGCATCTCCGACTCCAGGTGCGCAAGGAGGAGCGGCCCGATTTCCCGGGGCGGATCATCGCCTCGGACATCTCTCCGGAAGCGGTCCGGGCCGCCGCCGTCAACGCCGGGCGGGCGAAAATGGGGCGCCACATCCAGTTGCGCGTCTGCCCTTTTGCCGCCACCCCCGTGCCGCGGGAACAGGGTGTCGTGATCATGAACCCCCCCTACGGACAGCGCCTGGGTGCCGATGAGGAACTGGAGCGGATGTATGGGGAGATGGGTGATTTTCTCAAAACGGGCTGCCATGGTTATCGCGGTTATGTCTTCACCGCCAACCTGGAACTGGCCAAGAGGATCGGCCTCCGGACCTCGCGGCGACTGATTTTTTTCAATGGCGAGCTGGAAAGCCGGCTCCTCGAATACCCCCTCTACGAGGGCAGCGGCAAACAGCCCCGTCCGGAGGCAAAGCCGCCGGACAAGAGCCCGGAGGAAGTCGGCGGAACGCCCCGGGACACGGAACCGGCGGCTCCCTATGCGCGCATCATCAAGGCGCCCGGTCCCGCCGCCCCCCGGAAGATCGTCAAGAAGGACCCCGCCGGCAGGGCGCAGGTCCCCGGCACAGGCAGGAGGGACCGGAGGGACGGCGGGAAAATTAACCGGCGCGCCGGGAAGGAACACTGACATGGATCTCAGCCTGGTCCACCCCATCGGCGTTTTCGATTCCGGAATCGGCGGCCTCACCGTGGTCCGTGCCCTCATGGACCGCCTGCCGTTCGAAAACATCATCTATTTCGGGGATACGGCCCGGGTGCCCTACGGGGTCAAGTCCGAGGAAACCATCACCCAGTATTCCATGGAAATAACCGATTTTCTCCTGCAGCAGCGGGTCAAGCTCCTGATCATCGCCTGCAACACCATCGCCGCCGTGGCCGGCGAGACGATTCAGGAAAGGTCGTCCGTACCGGTCCTGGACGTCATCGAGGCCGGGGCCGCCTGCGCTGCCGGGACCACGCAGACCAAGCAGGTGGCCGTCATCGGCACACCGACGACAATCAACAGCAATGCCTATGCCCGGACGATCCATCGCCATGATCCGGAAATACGCGTCTTTTCTCAGGCCTGCCCCCTTTTCGTCCCTCTTGTGGAGGAAGGCTGGCTCGACCACCCCGTGACACGCCTGACCGCCCAGGAATACCTGAAACCGATCCTGGCGGAACATGTGGACACCCTGGTTTTGGGCTGTACCCATTACCCGCTCCTCAAGGCCCTGCTCCAGGAGATCACCGGCGCCGCCATCAAACTCGTGGATTCCGCCGAGGCCATGGCGGAGATCACCGCCCGGCTGCTGCAGAAAAAGGCCCTGGCCAATCCCCTCCGGATCCCTCCGGAGTATCGTTTCTGCGTCTCCGATGTCCCCTTCCGGTTTCAGACCATCGCCGAGCGCTTCCTGGGACGGACTCTGAAGCGAGTGGAGATGGTAAAGCTGCCCCTCTAAAAAGGCCGAAAACGAATAATAGCGAACAATTTCATTATCATACCGCGGCTTGACACCATCGGTATTACTTAGTAATATAAGTCAAAAGACCGGAGGGCCGCCGATGAAGAAAAAGGAAGCCATTATCACCTTCAAGGTCAATGACGACCTGCGGGAGGTCATAAGTAACATCCCCAATCGCTCGGAGTTCATCCGGGCGGCGATCATGGCGGCTCTGGACAACGTCTGTCCCCTGTGCAACGGGACGGGGATCCTGACCCCGAAACAGAAGGAGCACTGGGCGGGCTTTGCCCGGAATCATGCCGTCAAGCGCTGTGAGGATTGCGATGAGCTATTCATCGAATGTACAAATTCCGTCGTCGGGAACGAATAGCCGCCGGGGCGAAGCGCTCGTCGGGCGCCTCCTTTGCTGCTGCCTGATCCTCGCGTTGCTGACGGTTCCGGCCCCGCCGGCGGCGATCCCCGCGGCCGGTAAGGCCTCCGGCCCGGCAGTTGGTTCCGAAACCCGCTCCCCGATCCCGGTCTTCGTCACCATCCTCCCCCAGGCCTATTTCGTCGCCCGCATCGGCGGCCGCCATGTACAGACCTCGGTACTTGTGGGGGCGGGACAGTCCCCCCACAGCTATGAGCCGACCCCGCAGCAGATGGCCCGGATGGCCGACGCCCGAGCCTATTTCTGTATCGGAGTCCCCATGGAGGCCGCAGTACTGAAAAAAATTCGGAAACTCAACGGTCGCCTCATGATTGTGGAAACACAGCGGGGCGTACCCTATCGCTATCTCGAGGCAGACCGGCATGAACATGATCACGAGGCAGATCCCGACCATGCCGGGACAGCGCACCCGGCAACCGCACCGGACGGCGCTTATCGTTACGGCGGCGGCAGCGCCCCGGGCCTCCGCGGCGGGGGTGTCCCCGTCGGCGAAACGGAAACGAGGGGCCGGCAGGCGCCGTCGCGCCCTACCGGTCGGCACCGGACACCGGACCCACACATCTGGCTGGATCCCGGATTGGTGAAGATCCAGGCGCGCAACATCCACGACGCCCTCTGCCGCCTGGATCCGAGCCACCAAGAGGAATACGGGGCCAATCTCCGCGACTTCGCAGCGGATCTGGAGCGGCTCCACAATCGGATCGCCCGGACCCTGGCCCCGTTGCGGGGGAAAAAGATGTACGTTTTCCATCCGGCCTTCGGGTATTTCGCCGCGGCGTACGGCCTGATTCAGGTGCCCGTGGAAGGCGGCGGCCGGGAACCGAGCGCCCGGCAATTGGCGTCGCTCATCGCCGCCGCCCGTAAAGACGGTGTCAAGGTGATCTTCGTTCAGGCCCAGTTCCCCGCCAAGAGCGCCGCCGCGGTGGCGCGGGCAATCGGCGGGGCCGTGGTCCCCGTCGATCCCCTGGCCCGGAATTACCTGGAAAACATGCAACGCCTCACCGACGCGGTGGCAGCAGGACTCCGGTGAGACAAAAAGGATGGCGATTATGAAGTCAACAGCGGCCGTCACATTCTCCGACGTTTCCTTTTCTTATAACGGCGCCCCGGTGCTGGAAGCGGTAAACTTCATGATCCCGACGCGGAGCTTCACATCCCTCGTCGGTCCCAACGCCGGGGGCAAAACGACCCTGCTGAAACTGATGCTGGGCCTGCTCAAACCGGACCGGGGCCGCGTTGAGATCTTCGGTATGCCGCCGGTCCCGGCGCGCCCCCGTATCGGCTACATGCCCCAGCATATCCAGTTCGATCCCCACTTCCCCGTGAATGTCCTCGATGTGGCCCTCATGGGGCGTCTCGGCAACGGCAGGGGAATCGGCCCCTACCGGCAGGCCGACCGGGATGCCGCCCTGGAAGCGCTGCAGCGCCTGGAGATGGACGCCCTCTGGAACCGCCCCTTCACGGCCCTCTCCGGGGGACAGCGCCAGCGTGTCCTCATTGCCCGGGCGCTGGCGTCGCAACCGGAACTCCTCCTGCTGGACGAACCGACGGCCAATGTGGACATGGCGGTGGAAACGGAGCTGTTCGAACTCCTCCACGCCCTGAGCGCCACCCTCACCATCGTCGTCGTCAGTCATGACCTGGGCTTCGTCTCCCAGTACGTGGAGCGGGTCGTCTGCGTCAACCGCCGGGTGATCGTCCATCCCACCGCCGCGGTAACGGGCGCGGTGATCAGCTCCCTCTACGGCGGCGATGTCCGGATGGTGAACCACCGGCATGGCCTGTGCGGCCGGGACGGCACCTGAAAAGATAGCGATACAGAGCCTTTTTCTGATTGAGGGCGTAATCGATGGCCTTCCGGAGATGATGCCACGCCAACGGGCGCTTCGTTCCTCCGTCGTCATTCCCCGCCTCCCAACGATGACAATTTTCCACCGTCGAAAGGCTTAACCCAAAAACAACCCTTTGAAAAGATGAGTTCATCTGACGCTTACACCCTCTGGTTCAACTTCTCTTTTTCCGCATCTCTTTTTCCGCACAGTCCTCGCACCAGTACTCGTCTCCCAACCGGCTGTAGCCATCCGTGCCAATCTTGATGATGATTCCGCACTTTGAGCAGTGGGTCGGCTCATATGATGGGGGATCGGGCATCTTCTCGAAGTTGTACTCGTTGGTCCCGTACCAAACGACCATCTCGGGCTCGAAATCCGTCCGGCATATCTCGCAGGTCTTCCAGTCACCCTCGTGACCCTCATTGAAGTGATGGCTGCAGAGGGTATATCGGCTATGGTTGCGGCTGCAACTTATCCTGGAGTACGAGAAGGGAACATACTTATGCTCATCGTCGCAGATCCAGTTCCCGCAGCATTCGGTCCTGGTCAGATTCTTTGTCTTGCCGCAGAGCCCGCAGCGCGGCTTTTCAGCCTTCTTCTTTAACGGTCTTGGCATGTTCTCCTCCTACGATGAACATAAAATTCAGCGCGATACTATGCGGATGCGGTGGAATCTCTTATGCCACTGTGCTTATGTCTGCTGGTAATTTTCGGAGAGTTAACTCTTTTAAACAAACTTTTGTGCCGGCATTGTCTATGCCCACTGTTAATCCTTCTTTGGGCATGGCTTTTTCAAATTATGGTATTCCATTATATCATACCAACGAAACCCGCATGACGGCACGCCGTCACCAAGCAGGATGAAAATTGTGGACGCGCTCCGCAGTGTCTCCGTTAATGATAAACCGTTGTAGATCAATAACATATGCACGCATTTGCGAGTGAAAGAAACTTCTCCGCTCCGTCAGTCCCGATCGTGATAATACAAAGAGCGACCGGTCGCGGCAGCGAACCGGTCGCCCCTGCATTCCGAACCGCCGGGAAGGCACCGGAGTAAGCGGCATCCCGTCCCTATTTCTTTTTGGCGTCTCCCTTCACCTCTACCGCCGTCGCCTTCATGGTGTATTCGATGGTTACCTTGGCGCCGACCTTCAAGTCTCCCTTCACCTTCGTGTCCTTGTCCCGGGCGATCTGCCACTTCTCCTTGCCCTTCTGGACGGTGATGACATCATTGGTAATTTCCAGAACCGGGCCGGTCACCTGATAGCTCTTGGGACCCGCCGCCAGGGCAAGGGAAACCGTCAGCAATATGATCACCACCGCAAAACAGATCCGTTTCATCATCATGTCTCCTCCTGTAGTTATTTTTCCACCGATATTCGGGGAATCATTCCCAAATGTCAAGGAGAAAAGGGTTCTCTTCTTCCGCCCGCCGTGGTAGAAAGGCAGACGAAAAGGATGTGTGCCTTCGGTGTGGCAAACGTCGCGAGACGTAAGCGTCGGATGGGCTCATCTTTTCAAGGGGTTGTTTTCGGGGTAAGCCTTCCGGCGGGGTCATATTTTCACAATCAGCGGGCCGAGACGTCCCCGGCAAGGCGAAGACCGCAAGGAAAGCGCAGGCGGCGCGGGAAGAAGGGAGGAGAGGGGAGATGAGCCGGAACAGGTCCTTTTCCTCGGTATTGATCGCCGGGATCTTTACCCTCCTGATGGGTTGCACCCAGGAGCGGCTGCTCTTCTATCCCGAAGTCCTCCCGCCGGACTACCGCTACACTTTTCCCGTCCCCTGCCGGGAGATAAACATCCCCGTGGCGGGGGCGGTACTCAACGCCCTCCACTTCCCCGTAGCGGACGCCCGGGGGATCATCCTCTACCTGCACGGCAACGCCGGCAGTCTCCGGACCTGGGGGGAGGTGGCGGGGGATTTCACCTCCCGGGGCTACGAACTGTTCATCTACGACTATCGGGGGTTCGGGAAGAGCACGGGGAGGATCGACGGCGAAAGTCAGCTCCTCGCCGATGCCCGGGCGGTCTATGAATACCTGCGAAAATTCGCGCCGGCACAAAGGATCGTGATCTACGGACGGTCCATCGGCACCGGCATGGCGGCCTATATCGCCCGGGAGGCCAAACCGCAGCTCCTCATCCTGGAGTCCCCCTTCTACAGTCTCACCGACCTGGCCGCTCGTCACTATCCCCTCCTGCCCCGGCGCCTGCTGGCTTTGGTCCTGAAATACCCCTTCCCCACCCACCAATGGCTCCCCGGGGTCGCCTGCCCCGTCTATCTGATCCACGGCACCAAAGACGCCGTTATCCCTTACGACGCCGCCGCGCGACTGGCAACGCTGCTCCGCCCCCCCTCCGGGCTCATCCGGATCGAAGGGGGCGGGCACAACGATCTGAACGAATTCGGGGCCTATGACCGGGCCCTCGACCGCATCCTGACCGGCGCCGCCGGCACGGCGCCGTAAGCCGTCCCGGGAGAAAAAAGTCATTGTCACCGCCACGATTTATCGCTATGTAGAGCGCACAGGCAAAAGGAATTTCTCCCCCGCGAAAGGAAAACCAAAAAAGGTGCAGGAACCATGACAACCACGCAAAACAAAGACGCAAATGAAGAACAGAGCTTTGCCGAGCTCTTCGAAAAATCGCCGGTACGGCCCGATTTCCTGAAGCCCGGCCAGAAGGTGGAGGCAAAGATTGTAAAGATTACCGACGATTGGATATTCCTCGACCTGGGAGGCAAGAGCGAGGGCTATCTGGACAAAAAAGAGCTGGCGGATGAAGAGGGCGCCGTTGCCGTCCGGGAGGGCGACACGCTCACCGCCTATTTCCTCTCGTCGAAACACAACGAGAAGCTCTTCACCACCCGGATCGGCGCGGGCGATTCCGCCCGGGAGCATCTGGAGGAGGTCTGGCAAAGCGGCGTGCCCGTCGCCGGGGTCGTCGAGAAGGAAATCAAGGGGGGCTTCGAGATCAAGCTGCCGGGGGGGATGCGGGGGTTTTGCCCCTATTCCCAGTTGGGGCTGACCCGGGTGGACAAAGGCCAGGACTTCCTCGGCCGGACCCTGCCGTTCCAGATCGTCGAGTTCGGTGAGCGGGGTCGGAACATCGTCCTTTCCAACCGGGCCGTCCTGGAGGCGGAGCGGAAAAAGGAGGAGGCGGCCCTGAAGGAGAAGCTCCAGGAGGGAATGATCGTGACCGGGACCGTGGTTTCCCTCCGGGATTTCGGGGCCTTCATCGACATCGGTGGCGTTCAGGGGCTGCTGCCTGTCTCGGAAATCGGCTGGGAACGGGTCACGGACATCAAGGAGCACCTGACGGTGGGCCAGACCCTGGAGGTCGCCGTGACGAAACTGGACTGGGAAAACGGGCGGATCAGCCTGTCCCTGAAATCAACCCTGACCGATCCCTGGGACGGGGTCCGGACCGCCTATCCCGAGGGGACGACGCAACGGGGGACCGTGGTGCGCCTGACCCCCTTCGGGGCCTTCGTCAACCTCGGCCCGGGGGTGGACGGGCTCCTCCACATCTCCAGGCTGGGAAAGGGGAAAAGGATCGCCCATCCCCGGGATGCGGTCCGGGAAGGGGACGTCCTGGAGGTACGGATCGAGGCTATCGACGGCGACCGCAAGCGCATCTCCCTGTCGCTCGCCGATGAGGCCCCCGCTGCCGCAGCGGCGGAGGGGCCGGCGGCGGCCCGGGAGGACGAAGACGACTACCGGAAATATTTGCGGTCGGGACCGAAAACCATGGGCTCCCTCGGTGATCTCATGAAAGAAAAGACCCCCCGGGGGAAAAAACGCCGCTGAGGCGACGCCGCCATGGCTTCCCGGCAAAAACGCCTCCTGCCTTTCATCGCCTTTTTCCTCCGGCGGAAGCTTTTGGGACAGAAACCGCCGCTGCTGGCCAGTTTCAAGCTCACCTACCGGTGCAACCTTGCCTGTCGGGCCTGCCCCTTCCATCGCCGCGCCGGGGAGGCGGGCGCCCACATGAGTTGGGATACCGCCGTCACCGCCCTCGCCGCCCTGCGGCGCCAGGGGGTCCTGATCGTCGTTTTTGAGGGGGGAGAACCGCTCCTGTGGCGGGACGGCCCTTACGGCCCCGGGGATTTGATCACGGCCGCCCGCGCGCTTTTCCCCCGGGTGGCCGTGACGACCAACGGCACCCGCCCCCTGGACGTCCCGGCGGACATCCTCTGGGTGAGCATCGACGGATTACCGGCAACCCACGACCGGCTCCGTTCCCGCTCCTTCGCCCAGGTCTGGGAAAACCTCCGTTCCTCCCGCCACGGGCGCCTCTATGTCCATTTCACGATCAATCGGGAAAACCGTCTCGAGATCCGCCCGCTGTTGGAAAAACTCAGCGAAATAAAGGCCTTTCAAGGCATGACCGTCCAGCTTTTCTATCCCTACGGCCAGGGTGAGGAGCCTTTGGCCATAAACGGAGAAGCACGCCGGGAGACCCTGGAAGCGGTGATCGGCATGAAAAGAGAAGGACTCCCCATCCTCAACTCCGCCGGACGCCTACGGGCCATGATCGCCAACGACTGGCGCTGTCACGACGATATCCTCGTCAACGTCGATCCCGACGGCACCGTCACCCGGGGCTGCTATGTCAAGAACCGGGGCCGGATCGACTGCCGGTCCTGCGGCTTCTCCCCCGTCGCCGAGGCCTCGGGAGCTTTGGATCTCCGCCCCGGATCCCTCTGGGCGGGGTGGTCGATATTCCTGAAATAAATTTGTGACGGCGTGCCGTCATGGAAGTTTCACTATATCGACCGTTGCAAGATCGATATAGTTTTGATACACTACCCTCCGTTGTTTCTTACCGGCTGGTGGATCAAACATAGCAGCTAAAAAGCTCCAGGCAACCAAAGATGGCAAAAAGGTGATCATCATGATGGAATCATTGAAAAAAGCGGCATTGATCGGCGCGGGGGCGGCCCTGGAGGTGACAGATAAACTCAAGGAGATGTCCGCCGGGATCGAGACGACACTGAAAAGCGGAAAGTTGGGCACCATAAATCCTGAAAAGGTTATGACCGAGATGTCGGCCGCCTGGTTTTACACCTACTGGCCAGACGAACTGGAAGAGATGCTGGGAAAAGTAGTCGCCGACGTATTGCACAGCCTGGACATCCCGACCAGGAAAGAGCTGGAGGAGGTAAAGGCCAGGATCGCGAACCTGGAGGCCCGGGGAGACGACAAGACCGACATTTAAGGAATGTGGGGAGGGGGAAATGAAAAGAGGAAGCCAACGCATAATTTTGGGTTTGTTCTGTGCCATCGTCGCCCTGGTGTCCTATTCGGCCGGCAATGCGGAGTTCAAAGTTTACGACGCCAACAACCAGTTCCTCGGCATCCTGATGGGGGCGCCTGGCAGTGAAATGACTTTGTTCGTCCCCTCTCTGCAAAAGGCGCTTATCCTAACCACCAAGAATGTAAGCAATTCGATCTATTACGAAACACCCCGCCCCATCAATCAGGTCATATTCGAAACAAATGATTGCACCGGCACTCCCTATGTTCCCCCCGTCTATATCAGTGAAATCGTAAAATCTGCTTTTCTCAGCTGACCGGAGACCGCTGACCGGGATAGGGGCGCTTGAGGATGGTGTGATGAAGCTGCGTTTTTACCGAAGTCCTTACG
>DAOTJR010000034.1:0-13188 GCA_035448805.1 Syntrophales bacterium | reverse complement strand
ATAGGGGCGCTTGAGGATGGTGTGATGAAGCTGCGTTTTTACCGAAGTCCTTACGATGAGATGATCGGGTCCGCCCTCGATCATTGCGAGCGGGAAGGGATCATGGCCCGGATCTGGCGGCGGGACCATACGGTCTGGAAACCATCCCCCGCGGAAATCTCCAACCGCCTGGGCTGGCTGGACTGCCCGGAAAAGATGCCCGCCCGCCGGGAGGAGATCGGCAGATGCGCGGCCGCCGTCCGGCAGGAAGGATATGACCGGGTCGTGCTCCTCGGCATGGGGGGCTCCAGTCTCGCCCCGGAGACCTTCCGGAAGACCTTCGGCGTCCGGCCGGGGTATCCGGATCTGGTCATCCTCGACACCACCGACCCCGGCGCCGTCCTGGCGTGCGCACGTCAGCTCCCGCACTCCCGGACCCTCTTCATCGTCGCCACCAAGTCGGGGGGGACCGTCGAGACCTTCTCGCTGATGAAATACTTTTACAATCAGGCGGTTGCCGCCCGGGGACGGGAAGCGGCGGGGCGGGATTTCATCGCCGTCACCGATCCCGGCAGCGGGATCGCCGCCTGGGCGGAGCGGCTCCGTTTCCGTCATACCTTCCTCAACGACCCGGAGATCGGGGGGCGCTACTCCGCCCTGTCCTGCTTCGGCCTCGTCCCGGCGGCCCTGATCGGCGTGGATGGAGAACGCCTCCTGGCCGGGGCCGCCGCCGCGGCGGCGGCCATGAGGGCATACGCGACCGGAGCGGCGGGTGAGGAGGCGGGCATTTTACCCCGGGAGCCTCAGTACGGCCGACAAACCGGGGCCGGGGAAACGGCGGATGCGGCGGCCCTCCTGGGGGCGGCGTTGGGAACGCTGGCCCGGGCGGGCCGGGATAAGGCGACCTTTTTCTTTTCGCCGCCCCTGGAGAGTTTCGGGGCCTGGCTGGAGCAGTTGCTCGCGGAAAGCACCGGCAAGGAGGGCCGGGGCATCGTCCCCGTCGTGGACGAGCCGCCGGGGGTGCCGGAAAGCTACGGAAACGACCGTTTCTTCATCGCCGTCGGTTTGGGTGACGACCGTCCGCAGCAAAGGCTGTTGGACGCCCTCGGGCGGGCCGGACATCCCGTCCTGGAGATATCCCTGCAAGATCCCTATGACCTGGGCGGACAGATCTTCCTCTGGGAGATGGCCACGGCCGTCGCCGGCTGGCGGCTGGGAATCAACCCCTTCGACCAGCCCGACGTGGAGGCCGCCAAGCTTTTAGCGAGGGAAATGACGGCATCTTATCGGGAAAAGGGACGCCTCCCTGCGGAAAGGCCCGACCGGACAACGTCCCGATGGGACATCTACGGGGAATATCCGTCACTGACGGCGTTCCTCGCCCAGGGCAAGGCGGGGGACTACGTGGCCCTTCAGGTTTATCTCACCCCTTCTTCGTCCATAGATCTGGCCCTTGCGGATCTGCGGTCCGGGATCCGGGACCGGTGGCGCCTGGCCACGACGGCGGGTTACGGTCCCCGGTATCTCCATTCAACGGGACAGTTGCACAAGGGGGACGGGGGGGGCGGCCTTTTTATCCAGATCACCGCAGCTGACGGCGCAGATGTGCCGATTCCCGACGAACCCGGGCAGGAGGCCGCCGGCCTGACCTTCGGCACCCTGAAGGCCGCCCAGGCCATGGGGGACCGCCGGGCGCTCCGCGACCGGGGCCGGCGGGTGCTGCGGATTCATCTCCACGGCGATCCACTCGGGGGGTTGGAAGCCCTTCGGGAAAGGGTCATATAAATTTTCCTGCCGGGGCGGAACCCGCCGACGACGGAAGTCCCGTTATCGAACCGCTGACGTTATGTTAAATAAGCCCTTTAATTATTTGGAATCATTTGGAATCGTCTGCTGGGGTTTATTCTCCGACTGACTACCATGCCCGGCGCCGGCACAACGACACACGACAATAAGCGGCTAGATGCCTACATCTTCACATAACGGAGGCGGGTCGCAGACAATGCCCGTGCTACAAAAGCGGATGAAGATAAGGCCCCATCCCGGCAGGATTCTCCTGGCGGTATGGCTGCTCGTTATTTTTTGCGCCGGCGGCTGCCGTCCGGCGGTCCTGCCGCCCCGGCCCCTTACCCTCGTCCATCTGAACGACACCCACTCCCACCTGGAATCGTCGCCGGTCAGTCTCCACATCGACCGGCAGACGTCAACGGTGCGCCTGGGCGGTTTTCCCCGGATCAAGACGTTCCTCGACAGACTGCGGGCGGCCGATCCGGAGCTGCTGCTCCTCCACGGCGGTGATGCCGTACAGGGAACGCTCTACTTCTCCCGCTTCAAGGGCGAGGTGGATTTCGATTTCCTCAATCTGCTGGGCATTGACGCCCTGACCTTCGGCAACCACGAATTCGATCTAGGTACGGGCCCCATCGCGGGCTGGATCCGCCGCAGCCGTTTCCCCTGGCTTGCCGCCAATATCGACTTCTCCCGCGAACCGGAGATCGCCCCCCTGGTAAAGCCTTTTTTAATCAGGGAAATCCATGGGGAAAAGGTGGGAATCATCGGCCTGACCACTTCTGACACCCCCCTCATGACCGGAGACGTGGGCCGGGCGGTCTTCCAGGACGTCAAGGCCGCCGCCCGCCGGGAAGTGGCAAGGCTGAGCGCCCTGGGGATCAACAGGATCATCGTACTGTCGCATCTGGGTTATCGGGCGGATTTGGACCTTGCCGCTCAGGTGGCGGGTATCGACATTATCGTCGGCGGCCACAGCCACTCGCTCTTGGCGGACCGGGAAAAACTGCGGGACATCGGCGGACTGACCGTAACAGGACCCTATCCCACGGAGGTGACAGCCCCGGACGGCAACAAGGTGCTGGTGTTGCAGGCCTGGGAATGGGGGCATGCCCTCGGCATGGTGGAAGTAAGCTTTAACGCCGCAGGCGCCGTAACCGCCTATCGAGGCGAGGTCACCATCCCGGTCGGAGATAGTTTTATCAGGAACATGACCCCGATCCCGGCAGACAGCGATGACCACCGCCGCATCGTTCAAGCTCTGGGAAAAACCGGCATCCTCCGGATCATACCGGAAGACCGGGACATGCTGGCCCGCCTTACGCCCTATGCCCGAGAAATCAGCGCCTATCGAAACAAAGCGGTTGCGACGGCCAGAGAGGATCTTGTCCGGGGCATCAACAGCGGGCCGGGACCGCTGGCGGCGGATTCCATGCTGGCGGCGTTTCCCCGCACCCAGATCGCCCTCCTGAATTGCGGCGGCGTCCGCCGCGATCTGCCGGCCGGAACAATTTCCGTGGGCGACATCATGGAAGTCCTCCCCTTCCGCAACTCTCTGGTATTGATGGAGTTAACCGGAGCGGAGCTGCTTGCCGCCCTGGAAGAACATATCGCCTTCACTTTGCGCCGCCATCCGGAACGGAAGCCGCCGCCGCTGCCCTATATCGCCGGCGCCGCCTTTTCGGTAAACCTCAACGCCCCGGCGGGCCGAAGGGTATTCGACTTATCCATAACCGATGCTCAGGGCGTTCATCGGCCTGTGGAACCCGGAGCGGTATATCGTACCGTCGTCAACTCCTTCATGGCCGGCGGCGGCGACGGTCTGCAGACCCTCAAGAATACCGGGGGGTTGAGGATCGACACCGGCATCCTGGACCAGGAGGCCTTCGGAAGACACCTGAAAAGGCTGGGGTCGTTTGGAAATCCATCGGAACAGCGGGTAAAGGTAGTTTTCGATGCCGGCGGCGGCGATTTCTAAACCCGGACGGCCCTGAGCAGGCGCTTCCGGAAACACACGGGAGGACAGACAATGGACATATCCACCATCCCACTGGGTTTCGACAATGCCTATCTGATCAGAGAGAAACAGGCGGCGATTCTTGTGGACGCCGGGGTGCCGGGCAAGGCAGGTGTTCTGAAAAAGGCCCTGGGAAAAATCGGCATCCCTCCCGAAGCGGTACGGCTGATTGTGATCACCCACGGCCATTGGGACCACATCGGTTCGGCACAGGCCATAAAAGAGCTGACCGGCGCCCCCCTGGCCATGCACCGCGCCGAGCGACCCTGGCTCGAGGCGGGCAACCCGCCCCTGCCTCCCGGCGTAACGACCTGGGGCAGGATCTTCCGGGTGCTCCTGTTCGCCTTTTCTCCCCTCATCCGGATCGCGCCCGCCACCGTCGATATCACTCTCGATGAAGGTGTCTTTCCCCTCGCTCCCTATGGGATCCCGGGACGGGTAATCCCCACCCCCGGCCACTCCCCCGGCTCCGTGAGCGTGCTTCTCGACACCGGGGAGGCCTGCGTGGGCGATCTGGCCATGAATAAATTCCCTCTCTGCCTCAAACCCGGCCCGCCCATCTTCGCCACCGATCCGGACGTGGTAAGGAATAGCTGGGAGCTGCTCCTGCAAGGTGGTGCCAGGACGATCTACCCGGCCCACGGCAAGCCGTTCGCCGCCGCCATCCTCAAGAAGGACTTATCACCCTGAGCGGTGATCTCCCGGCGGCGATCACCGCCGTTACCGGAGCGGCATTTGAAGCGGGGATGTCCGCCCTCGTGATGTTCCCGCTTTTCCTGAACATCCCCCACCCCCCGGCCGCGCTCCTTTTTCAAGTCGTCGCTCGAACCGACATCGGCAAAGGGCGGTGAAATCATCGCTCCCGGCAGGTAACCGGCTATCCGTACGCCTTGACCTCCTCCTCCCCGGCGAGGACCCGCAGACCCCCCTCGGCCAGGGCGGACATCTCGTCCTCCCCGGGATAGACGTGAACGGGGGCCAGGAAGCGGACCCGCGCATCTATCAGGGAGGTCAGCCGCCCGGAGTGGGCCAGGCCGCCCGTGAGAACGACGCCGTCCAGCCCGCCCGCCAGGACCGTGGCCATGGCGCCGATATCCTTGGCGATCTGATAGGCCATCGCCGTGAATACAAATTCGGCCTGCGCGTTTCCCGCGGCGATCATCTCCTCCACCCGCTGGGCGTCCGCGGTGCCCAGGTAGGCCACGAGGCCCCCCTGACCGACGAGGCGACCCTGGAGCGTCTTCTGGTCCGTCTTGCCGGAAAAGGCCAGGGCGAGGAGATCCTGCGTGGGGAGCGATCCGGCCCGCTCCGGGGTGAACGGCCCCTCGCCGAGGCCGTGGGTGCAGTCGATGACCCGGCCCCGCCGGTGCGCCCCCACGGTGATGCCGCCGCCCAGATGGGCCACGACGACATTCAGCTCTTCGTATCTCTTCCCCACGTCTTTCGCCATCCGCCGGGCGGCGGCTTTCTGGTTCAGGGCATGAAAGGCGCTCTTGCGCTCGATCTCCGGCAGGCCGGAGATGCGGGCCAGGGGTTCAAATTCGTCGGTGCTCGGGGCGTCGATGACGATAGCCGGCATACCGAACTTCCCCGCCAGGCTGTTCGCCATGGCCGGCCCCAGGGCCGAGGGATGCCGTCCGTACTTCCCCTCCAAAAGATCCCGGCACATGGCGGCGTCGATGCGGTAAGCCCCGGCCGGGGCGGGCTTCCCGAGGCCGCCCCGGCTTATAATCATGTCCAGCGCCTCCATGCGAATACCGTTGCGCTCCACGAACTTCAGCACATCCCTTTCCCGGAGGGGAAGCTGCTCCGCGAGGGTGGCAAAGGCAGCCAGCTCGGTGCTCTGGTAGCGGATATTCTCCAGGGCCGCCTGTTCGCCCCCCTTGAACCAGGCCACCTTCGTGGAGGTGGAACCCACGTTGATGACCAGCAACTGATGCTTTTGATCAGCCATTGCCGCCTCCTTTCCCGGCGATCAGCGCCGCCAGGGCGATCTCCACCAGCCGGTTTTCCTCCGTGACGAACGGCAGCTTCAGGACCGCCGGCTTCGTCGTCCCCAGCACCGCACCGGCGGTCTGCATGCCGCCGAAGAAGACCAGGGCCTCGGCGAGGAGATGGCCGGTGTCGATCTCCGGCACGAGATATACATCCACGTTCCCCGTCACGGGACTGTGTACCCCCTTGCGTCCCGCCGCCTCCTTGCTCAGGGCGCAATCGATGTCCAGGGGCCCCTCCACGACGGCCTTGCCGAACTGACGCCGTTCCCCCATCTTGGCGAGGATCGCCGCATCCAGGGTCGAGGGGATGCCGGGATTTACCTGTTCGATAGCCGCCAGGACCGCCGCCTGCGGCGTCTCGATGCCCAGGAGACGGGCCAGTTGCAGGGCGTTGGCGAGGATTTGCTGCTTTTCCACCAGCGACGGCCGGTTGTTGAGAAAGGTGTCGGTGACGAGGATCAGCTTTTCCCGCTTCCGCAACTGGTAGAGGGAGACGTAACTGACCAGCGCCCCTTTGCTCCCCAAACCTGTTTCCCTGTCCTGCAGGGCGGCGACAAAATCACCGGGGGCGGCGCCGCCCTGCAGGACGATGTCGGCGGCACCGGTACGGACAGCCGTCAGGGCCCGCATCAGGGCCCGGCCGGGGTCCTTTTCCTCCCAAAGCTCGTAGTC
Organism: Syntrophales bacterium; assembly: GCA_035448805.1. Taxonomy (GTDB): domain Bacteria; phylum Desulfobacterota; class Syntrophia; order Syntrophales; family UBA8958; genus UBA8958. The sequence continues at coordinate 6,735 of DAOTJR010000034.1, read as the reverse complement.
GCCCTCCCGGAGCGTCACGGCGGCGGCCTGCGCCTTGATGGCGCCGGCGTCCCCGACAAAGCAGGGGGTAATCAGTCCCGCCCCGGCGGCCGCCGTCGCCAGAGCGACATCCGCCGCCTTCGGTTCGGGAATCGCCAGCCTCTTAACCCCGCCCTGCTTTGCCGCCGTCAGTATATCCTGGAATGAATTCAGCATTTTACAGCACCTCCTTTCCCATCCGGTCGGCAAGAACGACGCACATGGCGATCTGCTGCACGATATTGTCGCTGAAGTCGGACCGGGCGGGGATGCAGACCGGTCCCCGGGACGTCGCCACCAGGGAGCTGCGGTTCACGTCGAGAAAGAAATCGAGCTTGCAGATGATGTTGCCCGTATCGAGACAGGGAACGAGGAGGATGTGGGGCAACGCCGCCTCCGGGAGGCGACGGTAGTCCATCTTGCGGTCCCGCCCGCCGAGGAAGATCTCCGTGAAGGAGGTGGCCGCGACGATCTCGCAGGGCCCGAAATCTCCTGCCGCCGCCGCTTTTTGCAGCGCCTCGTAATCCTCATAGGACGCCAGCCGGCCGCCCACCTCCCGCTGCCCGGAAAGAACGGCGATTTTGGGCCGGGGGAAGCCCAGGAGACGATAGGCGAAAACGGCGTTCTTGATGATCTCCCCCTTGGCCTTGAGATCGGGAATGATATTCACCCCCGTATCGGTGAAGGCGACGAGGTGATCGCACCCGGGGATCTCCCAGAACGTCACCACGCTCACCGTCATCCCCGAACCGGCCTTCGCCTCGGCGCGGATGATGGAGCGGTAGATGTAGGAAGTGGGGATCTGCCCTTTCCCGGCGATGGGGGCCGTGCCGGCAAAGAGCATCTGAATGCCCAAATCGGAAATCCCCTGCAGATCGCCGCCGGTGATCTTCGCGAAGGGGGAAAGATCAAAAGCCGCCTTCGCCGCCGCCTGGGCGATCCGCTGCTCGTCGCCGATGAGGACCGGCTCGATGTAGCCCCGCTCCCAGCTCTTCTTGACCGCCAGCATGAATTCTTCGTCTTCGGGAGCCAGGACCGCCATCTTCTTCGGCCCCTTCTCCTGTGCCTGCCGCTCAAAATCGTCCAATGATCGAATCATCTTCGCCTCCCCTGCGCCGGGGCCACCCGCCGGCGGCGGCGCAACCCCCCGGTCAGTGCTCGGTAAAATCCCCATCCCCCGGCGACATCGCCGCCGCGGGGATGTCTTTTCAACCTCAATATCCGTTTGACTTGCCGGAAACTCTATTATAGGTTCTTTGAAATGTAAAATATATTATTCATTGCAATTTAATATTTATAACGAATCAATGGAATTGAGACATCTGACGTATTTTATCGCCGTGGCCGAGGAGCTCCATTTCGGCCGGGCCGCCCAGCGGCTGCACATCTCCCAGCCCCCCCTGAGCCAGCAGATCCGCCGGTTGGAGGAAGAGATCGGCGTCCGCCTGCTGAACCGCACCAAACGCCGGGTGGAAATCACGCCGGCGGGAGAGGCCTTCCTGGCGGAAGCCCGGCAGATCATCGCCGCTGCGGAAGAAGCGGTGCGCCGGGCAGTCCGGGCCGACAAGGGGGAAATCGGCAGTCTGGCGGTGGGTTTTATCGGTTCCGCCAATTACAGTGTCCTGCCCCCGGTGATCCGGGAGTTTCGCCGGCGGTTCCCCGACGTGGAGATATCCCTCACGGAGATGAATACGAGCAATCAGATCGAGGCCCTCCGCGCGGGGCGGATCCAGGCCGGTTTCCTTCGTCCGCCCCCGGGGATCGAAGCCGCGGGGCTGGCGACGGCACCGGTCTTCCGGGAGCCCCTCGTGGTGGCCATGTCCCAAAATCACCCCCTCCAGGGGGAATTGACGCTGCCGCTGCGCCTCCTGGCCAAGGAATCCTTCATCATGATCCCCCGGCGGCGGGGTCCCGGCTATTTCGACTACCTCATCACCCTCTGCCGGCAGGAGGGATTCAGCCCCTATATCGTTCTGGAGGCCTCCCAGTTCCACACGATCATCGGTTTGGTGGCGGCGGAGTTGGGAATTGCCGTGGTCCCCGCTTCCATGCAGCGCTCCCGCTTTGCAGGCGTTGTCTTCCGGACTGTCGCCGGGGGCGCGGAAACGGTTCTTCATATGGTCTGGATGAACAACAGCAATTCCCCGGTCCTGGACAATTTCCTCACCGTGGCCCGCGAGGTGGCCGGCTCCCTGATGCCGGCAGCCGCTTGACATCCTCTTCGGCGGCAGCGGCAGCGGTGCCCCGAGGCGGGATGGTTGTGGCCCCTTCTCCTGCCGCACCGGAAAATTCCCTTGACGCGGGCAGCCCTCCCCCCTATAATTAAAAACGGCGAAAGCGACATTTTATCATATACATAGAGGTGTAACCGATGGGAAAACCGTTCGTCGGGATGTTCCTGATTTTCTCCCTGCTTTTCGCGGGTTGCAGCAAGGACATGAACACCGTAGGTTTCCGGGAAATATCCATCGAACCGAAGCTCATGATGACACCCGGGGAAAAGATACCGGCCGGCGTGGGCCTGTTCCTTCCCCCGGCGTTCAGAGACTACCGTTACCGGATCGACCAGTACGGAATAGGCAATATCGTTTATTATCAGGGAGATATCGAGATCGGGAGGAACACCGGTCTCGCTTTTTATCAACTGCTGGGGGCGTTGTTTTCCCATGTCGTGCTTTTGGAAGACTACACACCCCAGGCGATGGCGGCCGCCGGCGACATTGCGTTTGTCGCCGTCCCCCGGATAGAACGCTTCGATTTCAAAACCCCTTATACGGGCCTTTCCAATTACGAGGTCCGATTGGCCTTGGGCTGCACCTTTTATGACCGCCGGGGCGCAACGGTGCTCGCCACGGTAAAAACGGCGGCGCGGCAAATCGGGTCGTTTTCCGCCCTCCGCGGCGGCGGCGGGCCGCACGAAGCCGTCAAGAACATGGTTCAAGAAGCCTGCGAAGACGCCCTGGACCAGACGGCTCGCCAGATCGTCGCGGACCGGGCGAGGTTCCCCGTTTCCGGAAACACAAATCCCTGATTATACATGGTATTATTGTCATGAAAAGATACGTTGCCTGTTTGTTGGTCATGATCCTCCTTTGGCCGGGGGCCGCTGCGGTCGGCGCGACGGCCAAGGATGACGATTTTACCGGCAGCGCCCAGGCCCATGACAGTCTCGCCGACCGCCTGCGGGGGCGGGTGGTGACCAAGGGGGACATCCTCTTCAAGGAAGGCATGGCGAGGAAGGCCCAGGGTGATTACGAAGGGGCCCTGTACAAATGGCAGGACGCCATCAGGGCCTTTGAAACCAAGGACAAGGGATTGAACTACATGACCCTGGGCTTGCTGCAACTGGCGGCGGCGGTAAGAGACGAGAAAGAGAAGATTCCCGCCGTCTATATCCAGATGGGTGATGTTTACCTCGACATGAACGACTACAGTAACGCCCTTTCGTCCTTCCGCCGGGGGTTGAGTGTCGCCGAGGCGAACGGACAGGACAGGGAGGCCGGACGGGCCATGATCGGGCTCGCCGCCGCCTACAAGGAACTCGGCGACGATCGGACGGCGTTTCTTTACCTCGACAAGGCATCTGCCAGGGCGGTGCGGGCCAAAGACCAACATCTGCAGGCAACGGCGCTCCAGGGCACCGCCGATCTGTATTTACAGAGAAGATCGTACCCGGAGGCCCATTCCCGCTACGAGAAGATTCTCTCCCTGGGGGAATCCGCAAAAGACCGGGCACTGGTCGGGTCGGCATGTTACGGCCTCGGTCTGAGCCTGGCCGGCCGGGGACGGCACGGCGAGGCCCTCCCCTTTTTCGAACGCAGTCTCACCATCGCCAGAGAGCGGAAAGATATGACGGACGTGGTGGACGCCCTGAATGCCATCGGTTTTTGTCACCTCTCCTTGAAAAACTATGACCGGGCCAGACGGGCCTATACGGAAAGCGTCAGCCTCATATCCGTGCTGGAGCTGATGTTGCCCGCCCAGCGGTCTTCCGCAAACCACGGTCTGGGTCTCGTTTATGAGCGTACCGGCGACGCCCCCCGGGCCTTGAAGAGCTTGCACGCCGCCGTGAAGGATATCGAGGGGATCAGAGGCCGGATAGCCGCGGGTGAATACCGGACCGGTTTTTTTGAAGGCAAGACGGCGGTATATGAAGACCTCATCGACCTGCTCATGAAAATGAGCGGCGAGGCGGTGCCGGGAAAGACAGCCGGCCTGACGGGAGAGGACCTGTCGCCCCTGGGACGGAACTTCGGAGAGATCTCCTTTTTCTTTATGGAGAGCACCAGGGGGCGCTCCTTTCTGGATACCCTGGCGAGAAACAAGACCGAACTGCTGGCGGGGCGTATTCCCAGGGAGCTGGCGGACAGGGAAACCAGGCTCCTCCAGACGATCAACGCTCTGCAGACAGCCGGCGGCGAAGGATCCCGGACCCGTCGCGACACCTTGAACAAATCCCAACGGGAGCTCGAAGATCTCATTGCGAAACTCAAGGCGGACTATCCCGATTACGCCGCCATCCGCTATCCGGAACCCGTGACGGTCCGCGACGTCCCCCTGCAGGAAGGCGAGGTGCTGCTGGCCTATAAAGTCAATCCTCAGGCGACATATCTGTGGGTGGTGAGGAAAGGGCAGGAAGCCCGGGCCATGAGGATCGACGTCGGCAGGGATGCGCTGTCGCGGCAAATCGGCGCCTTCCGCCAACCGCTGCAGGACATAACAAGGCTCCAGGATTTCGATCCGCGTCCGGGAGAGGCCCTCTGCCGGCTCCTCCTCGGTCCGGTATTGCCCCATCTCCGCCCGGAGGAACACATCATCATCATCCCGGACGGTCCATTGCACCTGCTTCCGTTCGAGGCCCTTGTCCTCGAAGCCTCCGGCAAGGGGATGCCGGCGGCGCCGCCCCCCGGCGACGGCAAAGCCCCGGATACTATCTCCTATGTGGGGGAGCGTTACCGGATCAGCTACTATCCTTCCGCCTCCGTCATGGCGATCATCCGGAAAGCGAAGGGTGGGAAACAGCCCGGGGCGCCGCTGCTGGCCGTAGCGGACCCCGTTTATGACGAAAACGACCCCCGCTGCCAAAACGCATCGCCCTCCGGGGAGGGTGGACGCGGAAAGACAACGCCGGTCGCGGCGGCCGGACCCGATGCCGTCCATTTGCGGGAAATCGTCGTCAACAGTGGTTTTGCCCTCCCCCGCCTGCCGGAGACGCGGGAGGAAGCCCTTAAAATAGGTGCACTTTTTGGCCTCAAGGCGGGTTCGCCCGCCATCAAGCTCGATCTGGACGCCCGCAAGAGCGAGTTGCTGAAAATGGACCTGGGGACATACCGGTATCTGCACTTTGCCACCCACGGTCTCTTGAGCGGCGACATCCCGCACCTCCAGGAACCGGCGCTGGTGCTGACCCTGGTGGGCAACCGGCGCGAAGAGGACGGCTTCCTGAAAATGAGCGATGTCCTGGGGATGCGGATGAATCCCGACCTCGTCGTCCTGTCGGCCTGCAAGACCGCCCTGGGCAGGGAGATCGCCGGTGAAGGCATCGTCGGTTTGAGCAGGGCCTTTATGCTCGCGGGGGCCAAGTCCGTCGTAGTCAGCCTCTGGAGCGTGGAATCACAATCAACGGCGGAGCTCATGAAGGCGTTTTACGCCCATATGCAGGCGGGAATGTCCAAGGAAGAGGCATTGCGGTCGGCAAAGATCGGCCTTCGCCAGGGCACCCATCGTCCCGCCCGGGAACGGGGTATTCAAGTCGCCGCCAAAACCGGCACCGGCGGAATATATGAAAGCCACCCCTTTTTCTGGGCGCCTTTCATCTTGATCGGCGAGTGGCATTGACACCGTCTTTTCCTCGCCGCCGCACTTGAACTCAAAGCCGTAGCGGCGGCCGTTCCGGATCAGCAGCAGATCCGGCTCGCCGCCCCGGATCGTATTCCAGAAGTAGGCGTCGTGATCGCCGCAAAGGGTCAGGGCCTGTTCGGGGGCCCTCCCTTCCCAGGAAGCGCCGCAGCGCGGATGGAACAGCAGCTCGGCGGGGTGTGAATCCCCAGCAGTGAATGCAGGAGGCCGCTGTCCCGGAAATAGACCTTTTTTCATCAGGGCTCTCCCCTCCCGGGATCATCAAGGCGCCGCCGCCGGAACGGGAAACCCGCCGGACCCGCCAGTCGTTTTTTATCAGGAAAATAAAGGGGATACCCGGGCTGTCACGGCGAAAAGAGACGGCTTGCGCCCGTACATATTTCCAAGCTTGACCATAAACAGCGGCTGATCAAAGATTGACAGGCAAAAACATCCCCTATATACTCCCAACCCTCAAAAGCAACGCCTTATCAAAATCATACAGATCAAAAGGAAAGGGAGGTGCCTCATGAAAAGAAGATTCAAGGTCAAAGGTTTTTCGTCTTTTCTCGTTGTTGTTATCCTTTTGTCGGCCCTCACGGCGTCGTCCCTGTGGGCGGGTGAGGGGGCCAAGTTTGCCGCGGCCTACCTGAAGAAGGAGCCGATCCCGTCTTGTGACCCCAATTTGACGATGGATCAGGCCATGAAGATCCAGGCGGAGTTCGTGGCGGCCCTGAAACCCGCCTTCGGCAAGGTGGTGGGCTACAAGGCGGGGCTCACGAACCCCAACGTCCAGAAGGCCTTCGGCGTCACGGCACCCGTGCGGGGGACCCTCTTGGAGAAGATGATCCTCAAGAGCGGCGCCGAGGTGCCCGCGGC
>DAOTJR010000033.1:0-29961 GCA_035448805.1 Syntrophales bacterium | reverse complement strand
TCGTGATGCCCATCGGCCGGCTTTTGCCCGTCGAGATTGAGGAACCAAAGTTCGAAAAATGGGGGGAAAGACCCTTTGTCGGGATCAAAGCTGCAGCGTCAGTGAGAGGGCCATCATGGGTGCTGTTTTGAAATCGTCGGATCCCAGTTCGTTGCCGTTGCTGTCGGCGATACGCATCTTGCCGTTGAAGGACGCCCCTCCATAAAGATCGAGATTGAAGTCCCTGCCCATCCGGTACGTCAGCCTTGCATAGCCCACCGTCGAGTCCATCTCGCCGATCCCGTTGGGGGCCACTCCGCGGTCATCGAGACGGAAACGGAGTGACCGGTAGGCACCCCCCGCCGCGATCTCCCAGCGATCAGAGATCCGATAGGAAAGCTCCAGACCTGCCGGACCGGCGGGGCTCGTGCGGAAGGGATTGTTGAGTCGCAGTTCCTCCGTGATCTTCCAGTCGATGATGATGTAGGGAAAGCTCTTTGTTTCCGCCATGCGGCTGAAAACACCTGCGCCGGCACCCATGGTGAACCCGGGACTGACGCGGTAGGACACGGCGAAAATCGCCCCGTAGCCGAGGGCATCCTTCCCGGTGGCGACGCCCGATTCGCCATACCACTCCACCTGGGGAGCGGTGAAGAGCGACCAGTCGTCGGTCATGCGGTAGCTGACAGGCAGTCCGGCGGAAAACCGGTGGATGTCGCTCCAGGGGTCCACTCCCGCGAAAGCAGTCGTGCCGGAGAAGTGAAATTTCTCGAATTCGTAACCCAGGCTGATGCCTGCCCGCAGCGAGTTCGTGACGGGCGTCGATGTGTCGAATTTAAATCCGTAGCGCTGAACGCTGAAGCTGCCGCCTTGGCCGAAATCGGACTCGAACTGGTTAATTGGCGAAAACGAGAAAGAGTACACCGTTCGGTCCGTGTCCCTGGATCGGGCAGGCTGGGCCTGGACGCCGTTGGGAAATGTAGTCAACAACAGGGCCGCAAACAGGAGGATGGCGGGGTAAAGCACGCGCATTGATAAAAAGTTGCTTTGCATGGGTTGAAAATATGGAAGACGGTTTTGTATGTCAAGACGATTTCTTGACATCCCCTGCGGGTGCATTCGCGGGCAGCCGCACACCCCGCCGGACCCGCGCCGACGATCGCGACATCACATTCAATCATACTCTGAGCTCATTGAGGGTCCCTTACATTTGCTGTCAACCATCATTGATAAAAGCTGGACGGGATCTGTTCAGAACTCATTTACAGGCGGATAGTGCCGCATAGTAACCGCATAGACCATGAACGCCTCCGCCGGGTGGGGTGGAGGAGGAGCAAAGATAGATATTTTTTGCCGATGTCCGGTAGGGATTCAGGGAAGCAATGGGCCGGGTATAAAGCTGAGACAGATCCTGGATGCCACCGTTGATATCCCCCCCCACGTAGTTTGCATTGTACTGTTCCATGGCCGGTGCAGAAAGGACGCTTCTTGCCAGGATCACCTCGCGGAATCCCGGTGCGTAGCGTTCGATCTTGTTTTCAATGAGCGTTGACATATCCGCGGCCGATCCATGGGGTACGTGGCAATAGGCCCATGCCGTATGTCTGCCGGCAGGCGCGCGCGAGGGATCGAAAAGACTCTGCTGGGCAAGGATGATATACGGAGATGGCGACACGTTTCCCGCACGGACTTCACGGATTGAGGCTGCGATCTCCTCAAATGATTCGCCCAGATGCACCGTCCCGGCCTTTCTGCAGATATCGGCTTTCCATGGGATCGGCTCTTTGAGGGCCCAATCCATTTTATAGACGCCCGGTCCGTATCGGAACCGGGCGAGCCTTTTGCGGTAACCATCGGTCAGGCCGAGACCTTTGATATTGATGAGCTGGCGGGGTGTCACGTCGAAGAAATAAGAAGCGGCCTTAGGCATATCCTCTGCAGAAGCAACGGGTCGTCCGGTGATGATCTCGCCGCCGCTGTTGCGGAAGCAATCCGCCAGCGCGTCGGCCAGCTTCTGGGAGCCGCCCTTGATGATGGGCCAGCCCACCGTATGGGCCAGTGTGGCCAGAATCAAGCCGAAAGCCGCAGTTGCCGTTTTTTCGAGGGGGATCATGGCATGGGCGGCCAGCCCGGCGAAGAGGGCGCGTGTCCGATCGCTTTTGAATTCTGTTTCTGCGAGGTTTCTAAGGGAACGCAGGGCATGGAAGGCAAAGCGGGCGATCAGAAGGGGATGTCCCGGAAAGTGGAGAGGTTTCAGGATATCGTTAAAAAGCAGCCCCTCATGATCCACAAAGGGCTGTAATAGCCTTTTATACGCCTGGCCGTCGGGACCGAAAGCATCGGCCGTTACCTCCAGAGAACGGTGAAGGTACAAGGCCGGTCCGTCCTCGAAGGGGTGGGCCAGGGGGATCTCCGGCTGTATCCACTCCACGCCGTACCGCGGTAAATCAAGCTGTCGAAAGAAGGGCGACGCAAGCGACAGGGGCTGAACCGTGGAACAGACATCATGGATAAAACCAGGAAGGGTCAACGCCTTGGAGCGCAAACCCCCTCCAATGGTCCCGGCGGACTCCAGAAGCAGTATGGCCTTGAATCGGCGGCTAAGGGTGATCGCCGCCGCCAGACCGTTCGGCCCGGCACCCACAACCACGGCATCGTAATCATCTCTCTTTGGCATCAAAGTTTCACGTTCCGAGTCTGGTCTTTTTCACAACCAACCATTTCTTCAGCAGGTAAACGGGCATATAGAGGGTAGAACGGATTGCCGCGCTATAGCGGATATTGGCAAACCGGTTCCACTGGATGTCGGGATCGACGAGAATATTCTGCTGCGCAACTTCGCCGTGGGTTCCCAGACGGCGGGCCAGGTTGCCGAGGGTTTCATGCCAGAACCGGTCCTCCTGCGCCGCCGCACCCAAACGAAACCCCAATTCTATGACGGGATCGCCGGCTCTGAAAAGGGGATGGACCTGAATGAAGGTGGATGCCTCTTTACGAAAGCAACTGAAGGTGATCCAGCCCGAAAGCATATGTCCCTCTGCGGTCATGAAGCTGAAAGACGTGTCATCGGCGTAAATAATCAACAAGCCTGTCGCCAGAGTCAAACCTCCGGGAAGGGTCAAATTGAGCAGTGCCGTCGTTCCCGGGGAGATAGAGGCATTCCCGGAGGGAAACAGGTAATTGCCTTTCGGCCAGAAGTCGGGGAATTCAGAACGCCAGAGGGAGACGATCTGCCGGGGATTCAGATCCGTATCGTGCAGACAGAGACGGTATCTTTTTTCCCAAAGCCGGCCGAAGCCTTGAACAGGGCTGGAAGTCCGCCGGCCAGCGACATTCATATTCATTACCCCTGCGGGGATGCCGCTCAGGGACAGACGTTCGACAGACTTCGCCCATCCGTCAGGAGGTGGCGACGAATCGCCGGGCAAGGGGCTGACCGCAAGGCCGCTTTTTTCCAGAAAACGCCGACAGCACAGGGCGTCTTCTTCATCGTCGTAAAGAGCCATGATGCAATCGAGGCCTGTCAGATGCAAGACGTCCTTATAAGGACCGGGGAGTCCGCAGGCCGCTACAATGATATGTTTCCGGTTGGCCCGTGATGCGTTTACGAGCAACAACCCCGCCCCTTCGACATCCATATGCCTCAGGCCGGACAGGTTCAGGAGAATCCTTTTCGCCGACTTTATGGCCTCGTTAAAAGCCCCGGTGAGAGCTTTTTCACAAGTGACGGTGAGGTCGCCCCGGATATCGAGAATGGAAGCCTCCTGCCCGGCTTTCCTTGATTCCACGGTACAGGCATGGCCGTCGTCCGGATGGTCCGGAAGGGCTGTTTTAGCCGCGAGCTCGGTCATGGTTGCGGCAGATAGTCGGTCGCTCTGGAATTCGGCAAAAGCGTCAACCGGGTGGGTTTCTGCCAGACGATCGCGGGAGAGATGAAGCCGGTTGGCAAATCCGGGGAGCAGTCGCAGGGCGAGGTCCACAAAGGGATTGTTTCCCATCCGGTCGAGATAGGCCAGTTGACCTGCCCGTCCCACGATGGCCTGGGCATAGGTCGGGTAGGCGTGCGTCAGGACTTGGAGTTTATGCAAAGGCGTGTTGAACGCCTTGATCACCTGAAGTTCATGAATCACCTCACCGGCGCCTTCCCCCAGGATGTGTGCGCCGACAATCCGACCGCGGCCGTCGCACAGGATCTTGGCCATGCCGACTTCATTGCCGTCGATTAGGGCCCGGCGCATGGCGTTGTATGGGAAACGATACACCCTGAGCTTGCTCCCATACCGTGCATGGGCCTGCTCTTCCGTCAGACCGGTCCAGGCAAGGGGCGGTTCGGTAAAGATCACATAAATGTTATTGCGGTAATCGGCGGTTCGCTTCACGGGCAGGAAGGCATTGGTCGCGGCAATGATCGCCTGGGCCTCCGCCGTAGTCGCCAACTGAAAAGGGCCTGCGATATCGCCGCAGGCGTAGATATGGCGGGCAGAGGTCCTGAGCTTGCCGTCGGTGATGACGCCCCGGGCATTGAATGCGACGCCCGCTTTCTCAAGGCAAAGCCCTTCCAGATCGGGCTTTCTGCCGACGGCGACCAGTACCTTATCCGCTGCAATCTCTTCGAAAGGGCCATCCGATCTCTGAACCGTGAGCACGGCCTTGTCCTTCCGGCTCTGGAGGCTCACCGCCTTCACACCGGTCAAAAGGCGTATGCCTGCGGTGTGCAATGACCGCAGCAGGTGCTGAACCAATTCACGGTCCGCGGCGGGGATCAGGCGCGTATCCATCTCTACCACCGTGGTTTCTGCCCCCAGTCGCCCGCATGCGGAGGCATACTCAAGGCCGTCGACGCCGCCGCCCAGGATGAGGATCGACCGGGGCAACTCATCAAGATCATAGAGGGTTTCGTTTGTAATAAAATCGATTGCTTGTAGCCCTGGAATATCCGGGATCAGGGGTGATGTGCCGACGGCAATGATGAATTTCCCTGCGGAGAGCATCTGCCCGTTTACCGCAATGCGATGGGAATCGACAAAAGATGCCCGGCCCGGGATGATCCGGACGCCGATCCTTTCGAAGGTTTCCGGAAGATCCTTTTCATAGGCCCGCCGAACGATCCCGCGAATGTGAGGCATGATTGCCCGACCATCGATTTCTCCGTCCTCATCAGTGATCAGCCCCAGACTCTTAAGCAACGAAATGTTATGGCTGAGGTGGCTGATACGGATCAGGGCCTTGCTGGGGATGCAGGTCGAGTTGGTGCAGTTACCGCCCACCTTGTTCTTTTCGATGACGGCCACACGCTTGCCCAGGCCGTTGGCCGTGACGGCGGAAACCATTCCGGCGATGCCGGCGCCGATAACGATCAGGTCATAATCGTGGTTCGGTTTCATAAACATGCCTTGTTTTTCAGGGCATGGACAACAAGAAAGGTGTTCCATTCGCGGTCTTCATCGCCCCAAGACCCATCGGCGTTTTGAGTTTCCGTCAGGATCGCGAGGGCCTTGAGCCATTGCCGGTGCGCCGAATCGAGACGCGAGTGCGCGATGGCATTGACGGTCTGGAAAAAAGGGATGGGGTCAGGCCAGCGCCCGGAAGGATCCTGGATTTCGCCCAGATTATCTACCAGCACGGCTGTCGCAGAATCTCCGGAAAAGTCCGGATGAACGATCAAAGCACGAAGGGCATTGCTGAGGTCCGGCCATGTATTCGTATTCCCTCTGTTTTGAAGAACCCACCGGGACAGGAGCTGATAATGAGCCATGACGGCGGACTCGCTTAACCGCTGAAATACCGCGGCGAGGAAAAGGGTGGCGCAGACCAGGGATAAGTGCGGTTGGCCACAGATAAAGGGCATTTGTCGAAAGGCATCGGCAGCCAAGGCTTCCATAGGCTCTGGCGGATCCGATAGGTCATGGTTCAGGATCCGCGTGATGAGCCACCCCAGCGCTTTATCGATGTTTTCTGTCCTCTCGCGAAGAGTCAGGTGCAGTCCGAACAGACGCCGAACCGTCTCCAGGGGCGAGTCATTCCAGGATCCCTCCTCGGATTGACCTTTCATCAAAGACAGGACGGTTTCATGAAAATCATCCTGCCATTCCGATGTCTCCGATTCAGTGAGCCACTTCTGTCGGGCATAAAGTCCGGCGGGGGTCTTGCTTGCCTTAAAAATTTGCAGAGGATTCTGATGCAGCTCAACACGTTTTGTATGTACTTCCCGCTCCATAACCGAACCTCTCACAAAATCTTGAATATTGATAAGAACTTGCTTTTGTCGGTACGGAGTATAGAAGCGCGGTTTTTCTCAAGTCAAGGGATATTTACATCGAAAATAAGGGTCAACGATACGTTTGGGGGAGGAATGCGGATTGGCGGCGGTCATTTTTAAGCAGCCGGCTCACTTTTATGTCAAGTCACCCATAGGGAAGGCATTTTGAAGTCTCATTTCGGGCAGACCTGGAAAAGACAACCAAATAGGTATTCGTGGCAGCATTTCTTGCTTTTCATGCGAACAATACCATAGTGAAGATCAAAACAAACTATTTGTCTGACTGCCAGGAAGTAAATGAAGAACTATACGAGGGGGACTATCGAACTGCTGCTATCGGGGGATATTTAAAGCGGTGCTACCACGCGTGTCGGCCCGTCGGCCTATCACCCCGGCTTTCTTTATCCTTCCAAAAGCCTCAAGTATTCCTTCGCCGATTCGTAACATACACCGGCGATGAAGTTTATGAACGGTCCATCGTCTCCCCTGTGCGTCCGATTCAAAGTGGCTAGGTAATCCCGCCGAAGAATCGGGGGAATGATCGCCACGGGATAACCGGATTGAAGTAAGGCGAGGTTCATGAGCAGCCGTGCCGCCCTCCCGTTGCCGTCGATGAAGGGATGAACGGTCACAAGCTCCTTGTGGATGATCGCTGCGAATTCAATCGGGTGATGTTTGGCACGTGCTTCCGGTATCCCAGCAATGAATGACCTCATCAGATCCGGTATCCGTTCAGGTACGGGGGGGATGAAATCCGTACCGGAGATGATCACCCTGCGTTTCCGGTACTTCCCGGCCTGCTTCACATCGATCCGGTAATAGAACAGCCGGTGAAGCTCTTTGACGTTTGCCTCTGAGATGTCATCTCCCTTTGCCAGCCGGAAAAGAAGGTCATAGGCTTCGGAATGGCCCAGGGCTTCCAGGTGATCTTTGACGGGCTTCCCGCCGACGGTGATCCCGTCCTCAATGACGATCTTCGTCTCTGTTTCGGTAAGGCTGTTTCCTTCCAGGGCGTTGCTCGTGTACGTCATGCCGATCCGGAAATATTCCTTGATCTGCCCGAGCATATGAACGTCAAGGGGCCTGTGGGCGTCAATTCTGCCCTTCAAGGCGTCAATCTTTTTCAATGTTACGCTGCTGGTTGACATTCTTTCTTCCTCCGATATTCGGGATCAGCCCTTCACAGTCTTGAACGGGATCACGACGGCCCCGGACTTCAGTCCGTCCAGGTAGTCGTCCCACTTCTGCATCATTCGCTTACGTTCGTCCAGGTGCGCCGTTCGATTGTAGGCCCGCCCGTTCGGATCACTTACAGCATGGGCAACCTGATGCTCTATGATGTCCGGCCTTTCCTGCAAGACTTCATCCGGGATGATCCTGGCCATCGCCCGGAAACCGTGCGGTGTCATGGTGTCCTTGTCATAACCCATGTACCGCAATGCTGCGAGTATGGCGTTGTTGCTCATGGGTCCGGCATAGGATCGCTCGGACGGGAAGACACAGCGTCCCCCGCCGGTCAGTTCCTTCAACTCTGTGAGGATTTCTGCGGCCTGCCGGCATAGAGGTAGAGGGACGATGTGCGGCTGTTTCATCTTCATCTTGTCCGCGGGGATTTTCCAGACGGCTTCGTCAAGGTCAATCTCTGCCCATTCCGTGTGCCGCAGTTCCCCCGGACGGACGAAAAAGAGAGGGGTAAAAGCCGGCCCCCATCAGCATTTCACGACGAAACCGCCCTGATAGCCGTCTATGGCCTTCAGAAGGGGTGCAACCTCTTTGGGCTCTGTGATCGCTGCATGATGTCTTGCTTTGACCGGTGTCAATGCTCCCCGAAGATCGCCCGCTGGATCATGTTCGGCCCGGCCCGTGGCGACGGCATACCGGAAAATCTGGCCACCGATGATCTTGATTCGATGCGCCGACTCCATCGCACCCCGGCTCTCTACCCGGCGAAGGACAGACAACAGCTCAGGGGCCTTGATGTCTTTGATCGGACGTGATCCGATCCAGGGGAAAAGATCACGCTCAAGGCGGCTCATGATTACGACGGCATAACCCGGCGTCCATGTAGCAGCTTGTCTCGCGTGCCATTCACGGGCGATGACTGCAAAGGTTTCCGTCTCTTCGGTTTCCGCCTGCTTCTGTGCCTTACGGACGGCTCCGGGGTCAATGCCGTTGGCAAGAAGTTTCCATACATCGTCACGGCGGTTCCTGGCCTCGAAAAGGGAAACTGCCGGGCATGCTCCAATTGCAAGCAGCTTTTCCTTCCCCTCATGACGGTATTTCATCCGCCATAGCTTCCCGCCCGATGGAGAAATGAGAAGATAAAGCCCGCCCCCATCGAATAACGTTATCTGTTTGTCTGTGGGTTTTGTGTTCCGTACTTCGACTTCAGAAAGAGGCGTGACCTTTTAGGCATGTTCATCCCTCCTGCTTTCGGTATACGGTGTTTGGGTTGGGTATATGTACCCTAAATCCTATCCCCATAAATGCCGGATGTTGATAAACTCTATAGCAGGCCTTTGTACAAAAGGCAATAAAAAAGCCGCTATTTCTAACGGCTTTCTTACGTCCTCGGACACCCTCGGACTATGTATTGGCTCCTCAGCGCGGACTCGAACCACGGACCCGCTGGTTAACAGCCAGCTGCTCTACCGACTGAGCTACTGAGGAACGTATCGGTAATAAAAACGAGACCGCCTTTTAATGCAAGGCGGCCTTCTTGTCAACATTTTTTTACCCGGGTTTATCGGCAGCTCACGCAGGTCATCAGGCGGCTGACCGGTACACCGGTAGTCCTGCTGATGTATTCGAGCTGTTCCACCGGGGCGAAATACCGGCCGCACACTTCACAGGAAGCCATCTTGAAGACCTTGTCCCAGATGATCCGTTTGCCGTCCACGGCCTCCATGCGGACAAAGCCGGTGGGGCAGACATAGGCGCATGATCCGCAACCGATGCAGGCGGCAGGGTTGAAGTCGATCGCAGGTTCCGCGATATCACGGGCCAGACCGCGGTCCTTGAAGCTCAGGGCGTTGACCCCGACAATCTCATGACAGGTCCGGGTGCACAGGCCGCAGAGGATGCAGTCGCGACTGTCGATCGTCGGCTCCCCGACTGCCACACCCAGCTTCGCCGCTATCTCCCTCACGGCGGCGGTCTGGGGGTAACGGTAATAAAGGAGTTCCGCCGCCAGTTTCCTGCTTTCCCGAACCTTGTCCGAATCCGTCCGGACCTCCAGCCCCTCCACTGCTTCCGTCTGGCAGGATGCGGCCAGCTGCCACTTGCCCTTAACCTTGATCTCCACCGTACAGAGCCGGCAGGCGCCAAAAGAACTCAGATCCTTGTGATAACAAAGGGTGGGGATCTCGACCTTCAGATTTCTCGCTTCCTCCAGCACGGTTGCGCCCGCCTTTGCTTGTATTTCCTGCCCATTGATGATCATCTTCGCCATGATTATTCCTCTATCCTGTGAATATTGTTCCCTGTTAGCTGTTTATTGCCACACCATGAGGCGGTAGCACCTCAGGCAGCGCTGGGCCTCTTTCCTGGCAGCCTCGGCGTCAAAGCCACCCTCGACCTCGGCAAATCCCTGAATACGTTCAGCCACGTCCAGACACTCGACCTTCCCCGCCGTCGCCGGAGGGATAAAGCCCATATCCCGTTGCCTGCTCACATCGATCCCCGCAAAAGAATCTTCGTCATCAAATGTCCTCCCATGGAGGTAGGCGTCGATACTCTTGGCTGCCTTGTTGCCGGCGTTCAGCGCCTCAATGAGAGTCGCCGGACCGGTAACGCAATCACCGCCGGCAAAGATCCTTGTCGCCTCTGTGGAACTGCTCGCCGGATCCGCCTTTATGGTTCCCCAGGGGGTGGTGAGCCCCACCTTGTCTTTGCCGGACAGAAGGCCGAGATCAGGTTTTTGGCCCGTGGCTGCGATTACCATATCCGTCTTCATGCGGAATTCTGAACCTTCAACCGGAATGGGGCGTTTACGTCCGCTTTCATCCGGCTCACCCAGTTTCATCTTCACGCACTCGATTGCCGTTACCTTTCCCGCCTTGCGAACGATACCCACCGGGGCGGTCAGGTATGTTATCTTGACGCCCTCATGGAGCGCCTCTTCAATCTCTTCTTTGGAGCCGGGCATTTCGGCCCGGGAGCGGCGGTAAACGATTTCGACATTCTTGAAACCCAGGCGCACGCAGTTCCGGGCGCAGTCCAGGGCGACGTTGCCGCCGCCGATGATTGCAACCTTGTTGACCGGGGTCACTTTTTTCCCGAGGCTCAAACCCCGGAGGAATTCCGCCCCTTGAACGACGTCCTCGGAAACGATCTCCTCTCCCTTGCAACCGATCTTGGTACCCACATGGGCGCCGATGGCGGTAAATACCGCCGCATAACCCTGCTTCTGAAAATCGACCATGTTCAGGGAATCGACTTTGCTGTTCAATCTTATGTCAACCCCCATCCGCTTGATGAGATCGATTTCGTGATTGAGAATATCCTTGGGAAGGCGGTAATCCGGGATGCCTACCGCGGCCATGCCCCCCGCCTTGGGAAGGGCTTCAAAAATTGTCACCGCATAACCCATGAGGCGGAGGTTGTAGGCTGCCGCCAAGCCCGCCGGTCCGGCACCGATAACGGCGATCTTTTCCTTCTTTTCTTCCTTCGGGGCCGGCAGGGCGGATCCGCCTTTCAGCTCTGCGTCCGCCGCCGCCCGCTTCAGGAGGCGGATGGCCAGGGGGCCGTCCATATCCTTGCGGACACAGGCGCCTTCACAGGGATGCGTACAGGCCCGGCCGATGACGCCGGGGAGGATGCAGCGCTCCCTTATCAAGTCCAGTGAATCCTTGAATTTATTGTTCCGGATCAGTTCGATGTAACCCGGGATATCCAGTGTGGCCGGGCAGGCCTTCATGCAGGGGGCCGTTACGGCGGCACGGTAATTAGTTTCTTTGTCTTTTTTCTCCCCTTTACCGGCATTGAGGAAATCGGCCTTGAAGTACTTGACCGCGTCCAGAACCGGGGTCAGGGCCGTGGCGCGGCCGAAATTGCATTTGCTGTTGGCCATGACGCCCCTGACGATCTCCTCGATCTCGGCCAGATCCTTCGCCGTCCCCTTGCCAGCGGCCATTACCAGCAATATCTCCCGCACCCTGTCGATACCGATCATACAGACGGAACATTCGCCGCAGGAAAGCTTCCGTGCCTCGGCTATGTAGGCGAGGGTAAGGGCAACGACATCAGCTTTGGGATCAAATACCACCAGGCCGTCCCAACCCATCAGGGCATCGTAGCTCCGGCCGCCCAGGGCTGCCGGAAAAGCCCCCGCCGCCGGCTCCTGAGCCTTGCCTGCCCCTTTTCCCGTCGTCCGGTTATCGACGATCTTGCCGCTCCAACTGCTAAATGCCACATTATTCATACTTCCGTCACCTTTATCTAGATTTCATGGATTACGATTGCGTCTCACTCCGCCCCAGACCCTTAACTCCAGGGGACCGATGTCTTCACCTTGTGCATCAGCTTCCGGAATTCCTTGTCCACCAGGGCCTGAACCTTTTCGATATCCGCCGGATCCAGATGGCGGAATCTCCCCTGAAGTTTCAGATAGTCTGCCATGGGACGCCGTTTTTCAGGATATTCGACAGTCAGGCGATACTTGCCGTTTTCCACCTCGTACAGCGGGAAGAACCCGGTCTCCACCGCCATCCGTCCCAGTTTGATCGTTTCGTTGGAAGCCCCGCGCCAACCAGTGGGACAGACGGAGAAGATGTGGATATAAGCCGGACCCTTGATGTTTCTCGCTTTTTCCACCTTGTTCATCAGATCCAGGGGATAGCTCGGACAGGCCGTGGCCACGTAGGGAACATTGTGGGCGACCATGATCTCCGGCACGTTTTTCTTCCCCGTCCGCTGACCCTTGATGGCCTTGCCGGCCGGGGAGGTGGTGGTGGCCGCCATGAAGGGTGTGGCGCTGGAGCGCTGAATACCGGTATTCATGTAGGCCTCGTTGTCCAGACAGAAGAAGATCATGTCATGACCCCGTTCCATGGCCCCGGAAAGGGCCTGGAGACCGATGTCCACCGTGCCGCCGTCGCCGGCGATGGCTACGGACTTCACGTAACGGTCGGCGATCTTGCCTTTCCGGCGCAGGGCCTTGAGGCCCGCCTCCACTCCTGAACCCACCGCGGCGGCGTTTTCGAAGGCGACATGAATATAGGGCAGATTCCAGGCCGTCTGGGGATAGGCGGAGGAGATGATCTCCATGCATCCCGTGGCATTGGAAACCACCGTGTCCTCGCCCAGGGCCTTGAGGAGCAGCCGCAGGGCCAACACCTCGCCGCAACCCTGACAGGCGCGGTGCCCGGGGCTGAAGAACTCCCTTTTCTCGATCAGTTTCGGTGCAAATATTTCAAAATTCTCTACGGTGTTCATCATTCCCTCACCCCATAATATTCATAGGTTTCGTCCTTCTTCTTGGCGGCCCGCTCCACCATGGCGATGAAATCATCCACCTTGACGTCCCGGCCGCCGAGGCCCATGATGAAATCCACTATCCGGGGCCGATCCTGGTCATGGAAAAGCAGGGATTTGATCTCCGTGCCCACCGGTCCGCCGGCCCCGCCGAAGGAGACGGCGCGGTCCATGACGATCAGCGTCTTGCACCCCTTGATCGCCGCCCGCAGTTCTTCCAGCGGGAAGGGACGCCAGAGTCTTATCTTCACCAGGCCGATGGATTGACCCGCTTTCCGCAGTTCATCAACGGCCACAGATGCCGTCTCGCCCATGGAACCCATGGTCAGGATAAGGGTTTCCGCACCCTTGTTCTTGTATGTCTCCACCGGTTTGTACTGCCGGCCGAACATCTTGCCCCACTCGTTCCAGATCTTGATAATGGTTTTTTTGGAATTGATCAGGGCCGTGTCCTTCGCCTTCATGGTTTCCATGAAAATATCCGGCATGTTGAAGCAACCCATGGAGAGCGGCTTGTCCGGATGGAGGGTGGCAAAGGGAACCCGGTCGGGCAGGAAGGCATTTACCTCTTCCTGGCTGGGGAATTCCAGTGGTTCGATCATATGGGTCAACTGGAAACCGTCCATGTTGAGGACCGTCGGCAGCATAATTTCGGGGTGCTCGGCGATCTTGAAGGACTGGATGGTCATGTCGATGACCTCCTGGCCGTTTTCCGCATGCATGACGATCCAGCCGCTGTCCCGCTGGGGCATGATGTCCGTGTGGTCGTTCCAGATGTTCAGGGGACCGGATATGGCACGGTTCGCATTGCCCATGACCACAGGCAGACGCATGGCCGAGACGATGGGCAGGATTTCGTGCATGAGCATCAGGCCCTGGGAGCTGGTGGCGGTGTAAACCCGGGCGCCTGTGGCGGAGGCCCCGGCGCAGGCGCTGATGGAGGAATGCTCCGATTCCACGGTGATGAACTCGGCGTCTATGCGTCCATCATGGACGATGTCCGAAAGATGCTCGGCGATATGGGACTGAGGGGTGATGGGATAGACGGCGGCCACATCGATATTACAGAGGCCTACCGCCTCCGCCGCCGCGATTCCTACTTCCATGCCGACACGTTTACCCATGGTCACACCTCCTCTTCCACCATGACGATGGCCTGGGGCCAGCATTCATGAGCGCAGATGCCGCAGCCCTTGCAATAATCCAGGTCCGCCGTAAAGAAACCCTCCGCCGTCTCGGAAATACACGCCTCGGGGCAGAACATATAACAGATACCGCATTTGATGCACTTCTTGTTGTCCCAGATGGGCCTTTGGGCGCGCCAGCTTCCCGTTTTATATGTACTGGCGTTGCCCGGTTCGAACACGATACAACCGGGGGTGACTTCGTGCCAGGCTTCCGGCCATTTCTTCTGTTTCATGGAAAACACCTCAATAGTTATTTACTTGTCCAGTTTGACGTCTTGATAAGCCCTCTTCAGGGCCTGCTTGTTTTTGTCCGCGATCTTGCCGAACCGCTCCGCAATGGGTTCGTCCAGAGAAGACAATTTGAGGACCTTTGTCGCCTTCATCACCGCCCCCAGCATAGTCGTGTTGGCAATGGGGACACCCAGTTCCTCCCGGGCGATGTGCGTGGCGTCCACTGTCGCCAGTTTCCCTTTGTAATTGAGCTGTTCGCGGACCGCCGCCGCCGGTTTCGAGGTATTGATGATGAGCAGTCCATCCGGCTTGAGGCCGTCCGTAACGTTCACCAGACCGACCAGCGAGGGATCGAGGACGACGACCACATCGGGGTTGTAAATGCCGGAACGGATCTTGATCGGTTTTTCCGAAATGCGATTATATGCCATCACCGGCGCTCCCCGACGCTCCGGGCCAAACGCCGGGAAACCCTGGGCGTATTTTCCTTCTTCGATCGCCGCCAGCGCCAGCAGCTCGACGGATGTGACCGCGCCCTGACCTCCCCTGCCATGCCACCTGATTTCTATCATGTTCATCTATCTCCCGTGTTTTCTTCCTTGATTTGTTGGCTTAAGACAAAATGAAACTTTCCGTACTAAAAATGGGAAAAGGTGTCAATGTTTTTTGATAAGACGGAAAAAATATTGACAAGTGTGGGGGTCTCTTCTATGAACGGGCAAAATCTGCCGTCGAGGTCTAACCCATGACAAAAGCCGCTGCCGTGATCCGGGATGCCGTCGCCAGGGGCCGGAAATCCCTGAGTGAATTTGACGCCAAAATGTTTCTGAACCAGTGGGGTATCCCCGTCTCCCGCGACATCCTTGCCGCCGATGCCAACGCCGCCGTGGCCGCCGCCGAGAAGCTGGGCTATCCGGTGGTCCTCAAAGCCGTCGGCAACCGTCTTACCCATAAAACAGAAGTCGGGGGTGTGGTTCTCCACGTAAAGACGGCGGCGGAAATCATTGCCGAGTCCGAACGGCTCTTGAAGATCCCCGGCTGCGAATCACTCATGGTTTCCCAAATGGTGGGCGGGGCCAGAGAACTCGTCTGCGGGCTGACCCGAGACCCCCATTTCGGGCCGGCAGTCATGTTCGGCCTGGGAGGGGTCCTGACGGAGGTTCTCCAAGACACGGTCTTCCGCATCGCCCCCTTGACGGAAGCGGACGCCCGGGCCATGATGTCCGGTATCCGGGCCCGAAGGATCCTGGACCCCTTCCGCGGAGAAAAAGCCGCCGATCGGGAGTCCCTGGCGAAAATCCTCATGGTTATCGGTCAGATCGGGATGGAATGCGAAGAGGTGGCGGAGATAGACGTCAATCCTCTGAAGATAGCTCCCGACGGTCGGCCGGTCGCCGTGGACGCCCTCGTTGTCTTAAAATAATTCGAGGATCGCCTCCGCCATGAGACGGTAGCCGGCTTCCGTGGGGTGAACCAGATCATACTGGACCAGGGTCCCGTAAGGGGTTCCGGCATCGATACACCTTTTCCAGTATTCATGGACTTTCGCCACAGGCAGCCGGAATTCCTCCCCCAGGGCCGTCAGGATGTCGTAAAATTCCCCGATGAGCTCCGCATCGGCGTTGTCGCCGATATAACTCGACGTCACCAGGACGATATCGGCATCGCCGTCGGCCTGGATTTCCTCGATCATTTCCCGGATCGTGTTCCCGAACTGACGGGAGGTGTAGCCCAGAAAGGCGTCATTGATGGCGTACTGGATGAAAACACAGTCGGGATCGTATTCGAGGATGTCGTAACGGAGACGATAGAGGCCGTTGTCCGCCGTGTCTCCCGGGATGCCTTTGCGGATCATCGTCAGAGGGACCCGGGGATAGCGGGCCGTGAGGAACTCCCGCAGGAAATCGACATATCCCCGGCGGACCATCCAACCCTGGGTCAGGGAGTCGCCCAGAGCGGCGATGACGACCTTTTCGCCCCGCCGCAGCTTCCCGATGGTTCGCTCCGGCCTGACCAGCGCCTCCCCCTCCCTCATCCTGTCTACGTCCACCCTGTTCATACCCCTTTCCGTGCCTCCGCATAGAGATCCCCCCCCCGGGTATCATTGATGACAACCAAGGGCATCTCCACCAGTTCCAGCCGCAGAACGGCTTCCGGTCCCAAATCTTCATAGGCGACGACGGCGGCGCGGCGGACGCAGCGTGCCGTCAGGGCGGCGATACCCCCGATGGCTCCGAAATAGACGGCCCGGTGCTGCCGCAGGGCCGCAATCACTTCCGGAGAGCGTTTCCCCTTGCCGATCATACCCTTCAGACCCCGTTCCATCAGGGAGGGCGCAAAGGGATCCATCCGGTAACTCGTCGTCGGGCCGATGGCGCCGATTACCCGCCCCGGCGGCGCCGGTGCGGGTCCGGCATAAAAGATCACCGCTCCGTTCAGTTCGAAAGGCAGCCTTTCCCCGCCGCGGATGGCCTCCCGGAGGCGTAAGTGGGCAGCATCCCGGGCCGTAAAGACCTCACCGCTCAGCAAAACCATCTCGCCGGCCCGGAGTTCCACGCAGATCTCGTCGGTCAGCGGGGTGTTGATTGTACGTACAGGTTTCATAAGCAGGTCAACATCGGCACGTTAGGCATGCCCCGTCTTCCTTTCCCGGAAAGACGAATCATGCGGGCAAACGACATCCGGCACCGATGGCCGTGCCTGGAAAGCGGTCTCATTTTCAAAGCAGGGCCTCACAATGCCGCGCCGCATGGCATTGGATGTTCACCGCCACAGGCAGGCTGGCGATATGGCAGGGTTTCATTTCCACATGTACCGCCAGGGCAGTGGTTACGCCACCGAACCCTTGGGGTCCACCGCCCCGCCGGTTCACCTCGTCGAGGATCTCGGCTTCGAGAAGGGCCAGCCGTACGTCCCGGCTGTTTCGTTCCCCCAAAGGACGCAGGAGGGATTTTTTGGCCATGATCACCGCCTCTTCCATGGCGCCGCCGATACCGACACCGACGATGACGGGAGGACAGGGGTTCGGTCCGGCCTTTAGAACCGTCTCGACCACATGGTCTCTGATCCCCTCCCTGCCGACCGCCGGTAAAAGCATCGTCACGGTGCTCATATTCTCGCTGCCCCCGCCCTTGGGCATGGCCACCAGGCGGATCCGGTCGCCAGGAACCATATCCATATGGATCACCGCCGGGGTGTTGTCTTGCGTATTGGCCCTGCTGAGGGGGTCACACACCGACTTGCGGAAAAAACCCTCCCCATAGGCCTGCCGCACCCCCGCCTCGATCGCCTCCCGCAGTGATCCCCCGACTATGCGGACATCCTGTCCCAGTTCAACGAAGACTACGGCCAGACCCGTATCCTGACAGATCGGCAGCCGCTCCTCCCGGGCAATAAGGGCATTCTCCAGGATCCGGTCCAGCACCTGCCGGCCCAGCACCCCTGTCTCAACGTCCCTGGCCACCCGCAGCGCCGCCTCCACATCGGCGCCAAGACAGGTGTTGGCCTTCAGAAACAGCCTGCAAACCGTGGCGGTAATCAGCTCCCCTGTTATTTGCCGGCCGGTACTCATCTCCGCTGCGCCTCTACATTCCCCGGCGGAATTCCAGGGCCTTGCCCAGCGTCATCCGGTCGGTGTATTTGAGATCGCCCCCCATGGGAACCCCCATGGCAATCCGGGAGATCTTCACCGGCCGGCCGGCGAGAAGCTTGTTGATAAGGAGGGCCGTCGCCTCTCCCTGGACATCGGTGTTGGTGGCGATGATTACCTCCCGGATCGACCCCGCAGCGACCCGGGCCACCAGTTCCCGGAGACGGAGATCGTCGGGGCCGACCCCGTCCAGGGGGGCGAGGACGCCATGGAGGACATGATAGGTGCCCCGGTATCCGCCGGTGGACTCGATGGCGATCAGGGCGTCGGGATCCTGGACGACGCAGACCGTTTCCCGGTCCCTAGCCGGGTCGGCGCAGACATGGCACAACTCTTCCTCTGTAAGGTTGAAACAAGACCGGCAAAGGCGGATCCGCTCCTTGACCTCCATGATGCTCCCGGCGAGGCGCCGGGCGTCTTCTACGGATTCATGAAGAATAAAGTTGGCTAGGCGGGCCGCGGTCTTCTCGCCGATGCCCGGGAAACGGGCCAG
This sequence comes from Syntrophales bacterium, assembly GCA_035448805.1. Lineage (GTDB taxonomy): Bacteria > Desulfobacterota > Syntrophia > Syntrophales > UBA8958 > UBA8958. Next base: position 11,689 of record DAOTJR010000033.1, on the reverse strand, counting down.
CTCCCTGATAAGACGTTCGATAGGCGGGGCGTATCGGGACATGGGGTACCGCCGTTACGACAAACCGGGGATCTTGAGCCCCCCGGTGATCTTGGCCATCTCCGCGGCGCTCATCTCCTGGGCCTTGCGGATCCCTTCGTTAACCGCAGCCATAACGAGATCCTGAAGCATTTCCACATCTTCAGGATTGACGACATCCTTTTCGATCTTCAGGGACAATACCTCGAACTTGCCGTTGACGACCACGGAGACCATACCGCCCCCGGAGGAAACCTCGACGGTCTTCGTCCCCAGCTCCTCCTGGAGACGGGCCATCCGTTCCTGCATCTTCTTCGCCTGCTTCATGATATTCCCAAAATTGGCCAACTTTCCTTCCTCCTCATTATCGTCCGTTTTTCATTCTTGCGGGGCGTCCTTATCCTCCCCCGCCGTCGTTGACATCCGGGGAATCACCTCCCGGATCTCCGCATTTTCGAAAACATCCATCACCTTTTGCAGGAGAGGGTTTTTCAGAGCTTCCTGTTTTATCCCGCCATTCGTCTGTAAAGCGGCGGACCCATAGTTAGTCTTGCCGTTGTTGCCATTGGGCTCCTCCTGAAGGGGCACGATGGTGATTTCCAGCGCCGGCCTTCGGTAAAATGTCCGGGCCAGTTCGGTAAGCAATGATTTTTGATGCTTCTCGATATCCTCGTAAAAGATGTTCTCGCGGGGAAAACCTATCCGTATTTTCTCTCCCTCCCGGGACAGCAGTTTTCCCGGAGCCAGTTTGGAGCACAGCGAGGGGTGGTCTTGTTTGATGAATTGTTTGAAGTCCTCCCAACTGCCTTCCCCGGCAGGGGAGACGGGGGGCGGGCAAGGCGGCGTCTTTTCCCCGTAATGAGGGGCGGGCTCTTCTTTGACCGCCGGCCCGGACGGCCCGGGCGGTCCCGGAGACACCCTCTCCATCTCCGGATGCACCCTTTCTTCTCTCACCGCCGGGGGCAGCGGCGCTGCGGATGTCAGTCGGCGCTCCAGTGCTTCCAGACGGTCGAGGATTTCGTCGATAGGAATCGGGGGACTTAGATGCGCCATGCGCAGCAATGCCATTTCCAGCACCAGACGCGGGCTTTGGGCGCGGCGCATTGTCTCCTCCTCGGCCATGAGCATCTCCAGGAGACGCTGCAAGGTCTCCCGGTCGACCGCCGCCGTCTGTTCTCCAAGGCGGGACCAGTCCTCCCGGCTCAACTCCGTTATTCCCTCGGCCTCGGGGACGACCTTGGCCAAGACAAGGTTGCGGAAGTGTTCAAGGAGGAGCTGGTAGAATACCTGCATATCCATGCCGGCGTAATAGGCTTCATCGATCAATTTCAGACACTGCGCCCCGTTGTGATCCAGGACGGCTCCCGCCACGGCGATTACGAAACGCCGATCCGTAAGGCCGAGGATCTCTTCGATCTGTTCGTCGGCGATGTCTTTCCCGGCATAGGAAACCATCTGATCGAAAATGCTCTGGGCATCCCGCATGCTGCCGTCCCCGGCGGCGGCGATCCAGGCCAACCCGCGGTCCGTTATCCCGATCCCCTCCCCGGATGCGATCTTACGGAGGTTCAGCGCAATTTCCCTGCGGGAGATGCGTCGGAAATCGAAACACTGACAGCGGGACATGATCGTCGCCGGGATCTTGTGAGTCTCCGTCGTGGCAAAGATGAAGACGACATGGGGGGGAGGTTCCTCGAGGGTCTTCAGGAGGGCGTTGAAGGCCTCCCGGGTCAGCATGTGCACCTCGTCGATGATATAGACCTTGAAGCGGGAAGATGCAGGCAGGAACTTTATGTTTTCCCGCAATTCCCGGACCTCGTCGATACCGCGGTTGGAGGCGCCGTCGATTTCGTGGACGTCCAGGGAAAACCCCTCGGTGATCTCCCGGCATTGAACACAAACCTGGCAGGGCGTCGGGGTAGGCCCGTGCTCACAGTTCAGGGCCTTGGCGAGGATACGGGCGACCGAGGTTTTTCCCACTCCCCGGGGACCGCTGAAGATGAAGGCATGGGCGATGCGGTTGAGTTTGACCGCATTCTGGAGGGTACGGATGACATGATCCTGGCCGGCAACCTCCTCAAACCCCTGGGGGCGCCACTTCCGGGCCATGACCAGATATTCTTCCTTAGCCGGGCTTCCCATATCCTCGTAACATATAAAGATAGCCGGGCTTCCCCGCAGCACACGTCGGTTATTGCTACCGCTGCTTCCTTCCGGACCTGACGGGGTTTACAATCCGCCGTTGCACGGGACCCGGCTACTGATCCTTTTCGAATTGCCGGCATTATAGAGACGGGCTTCTCCATCTGTCAAGGTTTACTTTTAAAATTGATCCGTCCCAGCGAAGATGATATGGTCTTAGCGATTGGAAAAGTGGGGTTTTCATGAAAAAAATCTGCTTGGCAATGATCGCGGCGGTGCTTCTTGTCAATCCCGCCGCCGTCACTCCCCAGCCCGCGTCCGTTGACCCGGCGGCGCTCCGCCGGCTTCAGGAAACCATCCGGGAACAGCGGGAGCAGCTCCAAAGACAGGCACGGCAGTTACAGGCCCAGGCGGAGCTTCTCGAATCCCTGCAAAAGCAGCTCGACGCCCTGAAACAGGCCGCCGGGCCGTCGGTACCGGTTGCCGGGCCGGCCGTCAAGACCGCTACGCCGCCGGTCGCGGCTGCGACTGCCCCCCCGGGGGCCCCTGCCGGTTCTTTCCCGGCCGCCGCGGCGCCTCCTTCCCCTCCCCCGCCGGCCCCGGTCGCCGGCACGGACATGAAAGCCGCATCTGCCGGCACGATAGTCTCCGGCAGCGACCGGATCAAGCTCTCCATCTCCGGACAGATCAATCGGGCGGTCAACTTCGTGGACGACGGCTACAGCGCGAAAATCTATCACGTGGACAATGCGGCCAGCAACACGCGCTTCCGCCTCGCCGGCACGGCCAGAGTCTCCGACGATCTCTCCCTGGGCAGCCGCCTCGAGGTAGCCGCGGCCCCGGACATGTCCACCCAGGTCTCCCAGAACGACCAGTCTCCCGGCAACTTCCTCGACACCCGCTGGGCCGAGGTATCCCTGACCAGCCACAGATATGGTAAAATCTACTTGGGGAAGGGGGATACCGCTTCCAACAGCACCGCCGAGGTGGATCTGTCGCGGACCGATGTGGTCCAATATGCGAGTATCGCCGATATCGCCGGTGGGATGCTGTTCCGGGAAAAGGGTGCCGACGGAGCGTTCACGGCCGTCAGGGTCGCCGACGCCTTTTCAGATCAGGACGGTCTGTCACGGCAGTCACGTCTGCGCTACGACAGCCCCCGCTTTTTCGGCTTCGGCCTGTCCGGTTCCCTGGTCTCCAACCAGCGCTCCGACCTGGCCCTCTTCTGGGGCGGTGAGGGCTATGGATTCCAGACGGCGGCGGCGGCCGCGCTGGCCAATCCACGTCTCGACGACAACGGGCTCCGTTACGACGGATCATTCTCCGTCCTTCATACCGGATCAGGGCTGAATCTCACCGTATCCGGCGGCCGTCAGGAAATCCACAACCGGCAGGATGCGGTCAATTTTTACGCCAAGGTCGGTTGGCTGGCAAATCTGAACCGCTTCGGCATCACGGCCTTTGGAGTGGATTATACCCTCTCGCGGAATCTGCCGGCGAACGACGACAAAGGGTATTCCCTCGGGGCGGCGGCCGTGCAGTCCTTCGACAGTTTAGCCACGGAACTGTACCTGCAGTACCGTATCTTCTCTTTGGACAGGAAATCCGGTCCCGCCGTGGGGGATATCAACGTCGGCACCGTCGGGGCCAGGATCAAGTTCTGAGGGACAGCGGCAGGGTGAAGCTGAAGGTACTCCCCGATCCCCAGACGCTGGTCACCGAGATCTCCCCCCCCATTAGTTCCACAAGACGCCTGCAAATCGAAAGTCCCAATCCCGTGCCTTCGTATTTTCTGCTGAGCCCCGTATCGATCTGCCGAAAGGCTTGAAAAATCTTGGGTATGTCTTCTTCTTTGATGCCGATTCCGGTGTCGCGGACCCGGAAGATCAGCCGGTCTCCCGAGGCTTCGCAAACGACCGCTATCGACCCCCGCTCGGTAAACTTCACGGCGTTGCTGATGAGATTGATCAGGACCTGTTCCACCCGCCGGCGGTCTGCGTACACTTCTAAAATACCCGGCGCGAGGCTCCAGAAAAGATCGAGCCCCTTCCTTTCCGCAAGAGGCCGGGCACTTTCCACAACCTTCTCCAGACTCTGGCGGAGGTCGAAATTCTCCGGGGTGAGCTGCAGCTGTCCGGCTTCGATCTTGGAGATGTCCAGGACATCGTTGATCAGCGAAAGGAGATGTTGGGCGCTGTTTCGGACCATCTCCAGTTGTTTTCTCTGCTCTTCGTTGAGGGGTCCGACGATCCCTTGAAGGATGATCCCGGTAAAACCGATGATGGAGTTGAGGGGGGTGCGCAGTTCGTGAGACATCGTGGCCAGAAACGACGATTTCAGACGGTCCGCCGCTTCGGCACGTTCCTTGGCGGCGGCGAGTTCCCGAAGGGCCGACACGCGCTCGCCGATCTCCATGGCCAGGCTCTCGTTCGCCTCTTCCAGAGACGCTGTGCGCTCCCGCACCAGTTCCTCCAGATGATCCCGGTGTTGAATGAGATCCCGCTCCGTATCCTTAAGGGCCTGGTATGTTGCCCGGAGGTTTTGAAGCATCTGATTGTAAGAGGTCGCCAGCAGCCCGATCTCGTCCCGGGTATCGATATCGATGCGGCGCTCGAGATCCGCGGTACGGGCGATGTGATCCGTTTCCGCGATAAACCGTTGCAGTGGTCTGACGACATACATTTTGAGCCCGATCAGAGTGAAGGAACTCAACAGCAGGAGACCGATGACGAGACCGGAAATCATGACGAAGATCTGGTCCATGATTTCTTTTTCGATATTTTCCGCCGGGATCAGGGCGGCAATCGTCCAACCCTGCCGGGCGAATTTGCGGGAAAAGACATAGAATTTTTCATCCCGGATGTTCACCTCCCGCGGGGCTTCCCCGGTCTCTTTGAGAGCTGTCGCCAGCTCGGCGGAATGGGTATGAACATCCTTGAAAAGCAGATCCTTGCCCAAACCCGCCAGGACCACCCCCTTGCCATCCACGAGGATGATACGGCCGGCGGGATTGATCTGGATGTTGGCGATATAGTCCGTCAATTTCACCAGGGTTACATCGACGCCCACGACGCCGAAAAACACGCCCTGCTTATCGACCAGGGCCTTGACGAAACCGATGTTGACATCACTGGTGGTAAGGGATGGATAGGCGTCGGTCTTCATTACCGCCCCGGGGTTGGACTTGCCCAGGACGTACCAGGGACGGGTGCGGGGGTCATACCGGGTAGGACGTTCCCGCTTGTGGGAGCGAACGAAACCGCCGTTCTCCCGTCCCATATAAACGGAGTTCACATAGGCATGGGTTTGGAGATAGTTCTTGAAAATCGAGATTATCTGCTGTTCCGTCTCCCCGATCCGGTAGCGGAAGCTCCGCTCGTCTGCATGGAGGAAATTGGTGAAATCACCGTCGTTTCGAGACCGGACCGTTTCGTCTGCCGCCAGGGTTAGAACATCGTTCTCCACATCGACGAAAAAGCCGTTGAGAGCGAATTCTACATGCTGAAGCTCATTCATCATATCTTTACGGATCGTCTCCAGACGATCCGCCCAGATCCGGTTATAGAAAACGGCACCCACCACAAGCAGGATAAAGATCGTGCTGATGACGTAAAGAAGCAGGAGCCGATGCTGGAGCTTCATTCCGAATCTTTCCTCCCCTTGCCTTTTGCAGATTGTGCAACGATCTTAAATGTTTTGCGGGGTATAGTATCAGCCGTCACGATAACCACGCCGGGGCTTGATTATACAGGGAAGATTAACAAATTATCCCGGCAAGTCAACATTTCTTTCGAAAAATGAAACACCGCCGTAAATAAACACCACGGGAATCCCCGCTGTCTTTGGACATCCTTTTCCGCCGGCACCATGAGCTTCACCGGGAGAGAGGAAGAAAAGCACCTCAAGCTCATCGACGAGAAACATCCCGACCTGATCGGACTCTCCCTGACCATCTTCTTCAGTCTGGGCAACCTTATCCGGATCGTCGAGATGGTGCGGGCCGCTTCCCCGGTCCTTCCCATTCTGGTAGGGGGGGCAGGCCTTACGCCGGGGAGGAATAGAAAGGATCACCCGCTATTCATCCGTAGAATATATTCCTTTCCTGCCTGAGTTGGAGAAAATTCTGCAATGCACAAGGATCATGCCGCCATCGTGACGGGTTATGTCCTGGAAAACACTCCCCTGCTCTTGCTCGCGCTGGACCGGGAGGGGCGGATCCCCGTCGCGAACAACTATCGCTGTTTCCTCACGGGCGCCTATCCCACGGGACGGGGCTGGGCTGAAATCCGGGTGGATTTCCGGAAAGACAAGACCGGTAAAACGATCCATAACGATGAAGAATATCCGGCATTAATAACGGGAGGCGATTCTTAGCCGCCAAGGACGAAAAACCAGAAGACCACCAGGGCGATGCGATAAACACCGAAGGCAATGAAGGTGTGGGTCTGGATATAGCGCAGGAGAAACTTGATGCTCAGCAGGGCCACGACAAAAGAGGTTATGAAGCCGACGCCGAGGAACTGGAACTGATCCGGGGAAAACCGGGTGCCGCTCTTCAGGAGGTCATAGGCCGTGGCCGCCATCATGGTGGGAACGGCGAGAAGGAAGGAAAATTCCACGATGACCTTTCTCTGCAATCCCAGCAGCAGGCCGCCGACGATGGTTGCCGCCGACCGGGAGACCCCGGGGACCATGGCCAAAGATTGAAAACAACCGATGATCAGGGCCTGGCGGAGGGAGATGTCCCCCACGGCGCTGACGGCGTCTTCCCGTTCCCGGTGCCAGAGCTCGAAGGCGATGAGCAGAATCCCGCCGATCAGGAGGGACCACAGGACGACATGGGCGGAGCCCAGAAGAAAGTGTTTGATGAGCTTGTAGAGGGTGAGTCCCATGATCCCCGTGGGGATGAAGGCAACGATCACCTTCTTCACGGTCTGAAGATCCACCAAAAGGTCACGCCAGTAGAGAAATACCACCGACGCGATGGCCCCCACCTGGATGGCGATTTCAAAACTCTTTAGGAAATCTGTATGCTCTAATCCCAGGAGGTGAGAGGCCAGGATAAGATGACCGGTGGAAGATATGGGCAGGAACTCCGAAACGCCCTCCACGACCCCCAAGACAGCCGCCGTCAATAAATCCATGCGGCCTTTTTCCCTTTTTTCTCTTTGATGTCAATAAAAAAAACCGGGAAATAATTTCTTGAAGTTGATCAGGAAACTATATATACAGCAGCCACAAATAAATTCAGTTCTTAAAGGAGAAAAGGACGCATGGCAAAAATGCTTAAGGATACACTGAAAACCATTGAGGTTTACAAGACTCAGAACCCGCATTACGAGGAGTTGCTTGCCATTCTGGAAGAGATCCTCATCCTTCGTGAGGAATACCGGCGCAAGCTGACGGCGGATGTCTTTCCCGTGGATGAAAGGCTCATCACCTCCAAGATCGAAGGCGGGCTGCCCCTGATCGACCTCTCCCAGGGAGATTATGATCTTACACAGCCTCGGGAGTATTTTTTCGATCTTCTCCGCATTGCCGAAAAACGTGCGCCGGGAGAAACCAGGGAACTGGCCAGGAAAATCAAGGAAGGCGAGGAGGATTTCCGGGAACTGGTCCTCAGTGCCTTCTATGGCGATGAAACGGCAGCGGTGGAAGATGCGGAAGGGGAAGATGCCGACGATACATTCGATCTGATCGATCTTTTCCTGGAAGAATGTCTTCGTCCCGCTTTTGAAAGGGTGGCCGCCAAATACGGGGACGTCGTTCTCAAATCCAAGTGGAAGGAGGGGTATTGCCCCATCTGCGGCAAGGAGCCCAAGATCGGAGAGATCAAGGAGGAAGAGGGAAGACGCTATCTTTTCTGTAATCAGTGCGGTATCGAGTGGCCCTTCCTGCGGATTAAATGCCCTTTCTGCGGCAACGAGGAACAGCAGACTCTGGCCTATTTCACCGTTGAAGACGACGAACGCTATCGTGTCGATGTCTGCAACGAATGCAAACGCTACATCAAGATCGTCGATTTCCGGGAGATGAAGGAAGAGGCCAACCTCGACATCGAGGACATCACCACTCTGCACCTGGATATGCTGGCCACCGAGGAAGGTTACGACTGAAGGGCCGGAAAGCCGGAGCGAAAGCGATCAAGACAGCGGCGGGGTGACCGTTGCCGGAGCTATCCGGTGTGCCAATCCATGTCCCCGGGCAGGTAAAATATATGAAAATATTCTGGCACTTACGGGTGTTTATATTTAAATGCCGCCAATGAGCCCCGCTGACGAATGAAGGACCGGGATATTGGGAAGGTCATCCAACGCCTGCAGGAAACCGCCCTGGAGAGCGGCCTGCCCATTGTTTCCCGCATGGCCGAAGAAAGATTCTCCCCCTTCGCGCTTCTCGTCTCAACCATCCTGAGCCTGCGTACCAAGGACGAAGTTACCGCTTCCGCAACCGCGCGTCTCCTGGAGCTGGCAGACACACCCGGGAAGATGTTGAACGTACCGGAAGAAACGATCAGCCGAACAATCTACCCGGTGGGCTTTTACCGCAACAAGGCCCGGCGGCTCCGGGAAATCAGCGCGACGCTCCTGGAAGAATTCGGGGGTGCCGTCCCCGACACCCTCGACGGACTCTTGAAACTCAAGGGAGTGGGACGCAAGACCGCGAATCTGGTTTTGTCCCTGGGCTTCGACAAGGACGGCATCTGTGTGGATACCCATGTACACCGCATCTCCAACCGCCTGGGATATGTAACGACCGGAACCCCGGAAAAAACCGAAGCCGCCCTCCGGAAGAAGCTCCCCAGAAGATACTGGAAAATCTATAACACCATTTTGGTGGCTTTCGGCCAGAAGATCTGCCGGCCCGTCTCTCCAATCTGCAGCATCTGTCCGGTACGAGCCTGGTGCGACCGGATCGGTGTAACAAGAAGCCGTTAGGAATTAACGCTCTGTGCCCCGCCGGTTGTCCGTTGCAATTATTAGATAATTATTCCGGTTGACTAAATGGCATTGTAGGGTTATAAGGGCGCCGTCCTGCCAAAGCCTGAAAATAACGCCATCACCGATGGCTGAATATAAGGGAGGTATACAATGGGCATAAGAGTCGCAATCAACGGTTTCGGAAGAGTGGGTCGTTACCTGGTCAGGGCCTGTCACGGCCATGAAGATATCGAAATAGTCGCCATCAATTCCCGTGCGAAACCAGCGGTGCTGGCTCACCTGCTGAAATACGATTCCGTGCACGGAATATTTACCGGCAACATCGCCGCCACGGATAAGGAACTTTTGATCGACGACAAAAAAATTGCCATAACCCAGGTCACCTCTACCCTGGCGGAGCTACCCTGGGCCGCTTTGGGCGTGGATATAGTACTGGAATCAACGGGTAAGTTCCGGAAACGAGACGAAGTCGCGGGGCATCTGCAGGCGGGGGCGAAGAAGATCATCATCGCCGCCCCGGGAAAGGGTATTGACGGTACCTTTGTCATGGGTGTCAACGAGCACACCTACGATGCCGGGAAGCACCACATCATCTCCAATGCCTCGTGCACGACTAATTGTCTCGCCCCTGTGGTCAAGGTGCTCCATGATGAATTCACGGTGACCCGGGGACTCATGACCACCGTTCACGCCTACACCATGGATCAGCGCATCCTCGACGGCTCCCATAAAGATCTCCGCCGGGGTAGAGCGGCGGCCCTTTCCATTGTTCCGACCTCGACAGGAGCGGCCAAGGCGGTCACCGAGGTGATCCCCGATCTGAAAGGGAAGATGGACGGGGTGGCGCTCCGGGTGCCTACACCCAACGTCTCCATCGTGGACCTGGCGGCGGAACTGAAAACAAACGTCACGATCGCCGAAATCAACGGTGCCCTGAAGGAGGCAGCGGAAGGGAAACTGAAGAATATCATGGCCTACTGTGAAGAAGAGCTTGTCTCCGTGGACTTTACCAGCAGCCCCTATTCCTCAATCGTGGATGCCCCATTGACCAACGTGGTGGACGGAAATTTCGTCAAGGTCTTCTCCTGGTACGACAACGAAAGCGGTTATGCCTGCCGGATGCGGGATTTGGCACTCTACATCGGGAAACGGCTCTAAATGAAAATTGCAAGGCCGGCCTTGATTGCCGGCAACTGGAAAATGCACAAGACCCCCGGGGAGGCGGAAGGTTTTGCCCGCCGCCTTGTCGCAGAGCTCTCGACGCCGGTGGATCGCGAGGTAGTGATCGCCCCGGCCTTCCCTGCTCTTCCCGCGGTAGCCCAGGTCATCCGGGAAACGGGGATCGCCCTCGCCGCCCAGAACGTCCATGAACAGGCCCAAGGGGCGTTCACTGGCGAGGTGTCGGCGGGAATGCTCCGGGATGCGGGCTGTTCATACGTGATTGTCGGGCACTCGGAGCGGCGGACCCATTTTCATGAAACCGATGAGCTCATCGGCTGCAAGCTTGTCGCCGCCCTGGCCGGGGGGTTGAAACCCATTCTGTGCATCGGAGAGACCCTTGCGGAAAGAGAAGCGGACTACACCCTGGCCGTTATCACCAGGCAGTTAAAAGAGGGATTGAAGAATGTCGGTCCCGATGATATAGGTGGCGTCGTTATCGCCTATGAACCTGTCTGGGCTATCGGGACGGGTAAAACAGCCGCCCCGGCACAGGCCCAGGAGGCGCATGCCTTCATCCGTGGAGAGATCGCCAAGAGATACGGTGAGGAAACTGCCCGGCGGATCCGGATCATCTATGGCGGAAGCGTGAATCCCGGCAACATGGGAAGACTCATGGCGGAAGAGGACATCGACGGCGCCCTCGTAGGGGGGGGTAGCCTCGAAGTCGAATCGTTTTTACAAATAGTCAATTACCAAGAGGTTTAAAAATGCACACTCTGATCATAATACTCCATATCGTCATCTGCATCGCCCTGATTCTGGTCGTTCTCCTCCAGGCCGGTAAAGGGGCGAACATGGGAGCGGTCTTTGGCGGCTCCAGCCAGACCATCTTCGGCAGCAGCGGCCCCGGAACCTTCCTCGGCAAGATGACCACGGCCATCGCCGTTTTCTTCATGCTCACATCTCTGGGTCTTTCCTACATGTCCGTGCAAAAGGGAAGTGCCTTGATGAAAGGCGCCACCGGCCGCCCCGCGGCGGAACGTCCCTTGCCGGCAGCGCCGTCAGCACCGGCCGCCCCGGAAGCCCAGAAGTCGGCCCCATCCTTGCCGGCACCGGCGGCAAAAGCGCCAGCAACAACACAGCCCCCGGTTTCGGAACCTGGCCAGAAGGCCCGGTAAAGAAACTTGGGCGTGAAACGACCAGGGGGGAACAGCGACAGCAAGCAAACCTTATCGGACAGGGGCGCTTTTCGTATTGACAAAAATTTCGTGAGGATGTAGGAAAGAACCAAGTGATACTTACAGTGACGCCGAAGTGGTGGAATCTGGTAGACACGCTATCTTGAGGGGGTAGTGGGCCACGCCCGTCCGGGTTCAAGTCCCGGCTTCGGCACCATTAAGCAAAGAAGGGGGGTTAAACTTTCGGCA
>DAOTJR010000032.1:0-33721 GCA_035448805.1 Syntrophales bacterium | reverse complement strand
GCCGTGCCCGCAGCGGCCCCGTCAATGATAAACCGTTGTAGATCAATAACATATGTGTGAATTTTCGAGTGAAAGGAAGGAAAAAAGCCATGCTCAATGTCCTCCTCGTCGGTAACGGCGCCCGGGAGCACGCCATCGCTGAGGCGCTGGTCCGCTCGCAGCAGCGCCCCCGTCTCTTTTCTTACATGAAAGCCAACAATCCCGGTATTGCCGAACTTTCCGCGGAAGTCCGCCAGGGCGGTTACGGCGACCGGGAAGCCGTCGTGGATTTCGCCCGGAGCATGCGGGCGGATTTCGCCGTTATCGGTCCCGAAGACCCCCTGAATGCCGGCGTCGTCGATGCCCTGAGCGCGGCGGGCATTCCGGCGGTGGGGCCCACGCAGTCCCTGGCCAGACTGGAGACATCAAAATCCTTCACCCGCGACCTGCTGCAGAAGTACGGCATCCCCGGCAATGTCCCCTTCCGGGTCTTTACTTCCCTTTCCGGAATCGCGGAGTTTATGGCCGCGCTGCCGGAGGTGGTGGTAAAACCCGATGGCCTGACGGGCGGCAAAGGGGTGATGGTCCAGGGTGATCATTTTGAGACCAAAGAGGAGGCCCTGGAGATCTGCCGCGGCATCCTGGCGGAACATGACCGGGTGATCGTGGAAGAAAAGCTCGCCGGCGAAGAATTTTCCCTGCAATGCCTTACCGATGGCACCCATGTCGTCGCCACGCCGCCCGTCCAGGATCACAAGAGAAGATTCGCCGGCGATAAAGGTCCCAATACGGGCGGGATGGGTTCTTACTCCTGCGAGGATCATCGTCTGCCCTTTCTTCGGGAGGCGGATGTTCTCGCCGGCCTCGAGATCACCCGGCAGGTGGCCGCAGCCATCCGCCGGGAAACCGGTGAATATTACCGGGGCGTCATGTACGGGGGGTTCATGATCACCAAAACGGGGCTCCGCCTCCTGGAATACAACGCCCGTTTCGGCGATCCGGAGGCCATGAACATCCTGCCCCTCCTGGAGACGGATTTCGTGGACCTCTGCCGGGCCATCATCACCGGTACGCTGGATCGGCTGACGGTCACTTTCGCCCGCCGGGCGACGGTCTGTAAATACATCGTCCCCCGGGGATACGGTCTTCCCAAGGACCATCCCGACGCCCGCTCCACATCGGCCCGGATCGAAGTCGGGGACACGGGCCCGGCCCGGCTCTATTATTCATCGGTAGACAAAAGGGCGGACGGACTGTATATGACCACCTCCCGGGCCATCGGCATCGTCGGCATCGCCGACAATTTACCGGAAGCGGAAGGTATTGCCGAAAGGGCCGTGACCGCCATCAAAGGTCCCGTCGCCCACCGCCCGGACATCGGCACGGCGGCCCTCATCGACAAGCGGGTCCGCCATATGGAGGAACTGCGCCGGGAGTGAGGCCTTGACAAACAACCGCCAAACCTGCAAACAGACAAACGGAAAAGGAACAAGGAGAGCAAATTATGCATATGAATGTCATCAAAAGGGCCCTGATCAGCGTCACCGACAAGGCCGGCATCGTGGAATTCGCCCGGGAGCTGAACGCCCTGGGGGTAGAAATCCTCTCCACGGGGGGTACGGCGGCCCAGCTACGCAACAGCGGCCTGCCGGTCCGGGATGTGTCCGATTATACCGGCTTTCCTGAAATGATGGACGGACGCCTCAAGACCCTCCACCCCAAGATTCACGGCGGTCTCCTGGCTCTCCGGGACAATCCCCGCCATCTCGAGGCGTTGCAGGCCCATGACATCAGCCTCATCGACATGGCGGTGATAAACCTCTACCGTTTCGAGGACACCGTGGCCAAACCCGGCTGCACCCTGGAGGAGGCGGTGGAGAACATCGATATCGGCGGCCCGACCATGCTCCGGGCGGCCGCCAAGAATTACCGCTTCGTTTCCGTCGTGACGGATCCGGCGGACTACGAAAGAGTCATCGAGGAAATGAAGCGGACCGGGGGAAAGATCTCCGAAGCGACGAACTTTTATCTCGCCACCAAGACCTTTCAGCTTACCGCCCGTTACGACGCCGCCATCTCGAACTACCTGGGCCGGATCGAACCGGACGGTAAACAGTCCGACTTCCCCAAGACCTTCACCTTCCAGGTCACCAGGGCCCAGGATCTGCGCTATGGCGAAAATCCACACCAGAAGGCGGCCTTCTACCGGGAAAACAAACCCTTCCTCTCCGCCGTGGCCAACGCCCGCCAACTCCATGGAAAAGAACTTTCCTACAACAATATCATGGACTCCGACGCGGCCTGGCAGATGGTCTCCGATTTCAAACTCCCCGCCGCCGTGGTGATCAAGCATGCCAATCCCTGCGGCGCCGCCACCTCCGACGGAGAGCTGCTGACTGCTTATGAAAAGGCCCTGCAGACCGATCCGGTGTCGGCCTTCGGCGGCATCGTGGCCCTGAACCGTCCCGTGGACGGCAAGACCGCCGCCGAGCTGTCAAAGACCTTCCTGGAAGTAATCATCGCCCCCGCCTTCACTGACGAGGCACGGCAAATCCTGGGTGCAAAGAAGAATGTCCGGTTGCTGGAAGTACCGGCGGCACCCGCCGATGCCCCGCCGGATTATGATTTCCGCCGCGTGGTCGGGGGACTGCTCATCCAGGAGCGGGATACCGACGACTTCGACATCCGCCGGGCCCGGGTGGTGACCAAACGCTCCCCCACGGAGGCGGAGTATCAGGCCCTGGATTTCGCCTGGCGGGTGGTCAAACACGTCAAATCCAATGCCATTGTCCTCGCCACCCGAGATCAATTGGTCGGCGTGGGGGCGGGCCAGATGAGCCGGGTGGACTCCGTAAGGATCGCCCGGATGAAGGCCATCCTCCCCACTGCCGGGACGGTTCTGGCCTCGGATGCCTTCTTCCCCTTCCGGGACGGCATCGACATGGCGGCGGAGGCCGGAGTGACGGCCATTATCCAGCCCGGCGGCTCCGTCCGCGATGAAGAGGCCATCCAGGCGGCGGATGAACACGGTATGGCCATGATCTTTACCGGTAAACGCCATTTCAAGCATTAATCGCGGTGCGGGTTTTTAATCCCGCCGTTAGCGGGGTAAGTCGGGGGCGGGGCTCTTTTTTAAGATCTCCTGCCCTCTTCGTTGCCGACAAGTTTTCATGAGGAACGGCCGGTGTTCAGAAATCCCTCGGATTTCCACAGCAGGCAGGCAGGAGGTTAAATGCGATGGAAAAGTCAGCCCGGGGCCGGAAAGGATCCGGTACTGTTAGAACCCCTTTGATCAGCGTGGTGATGGGCAGTGATTCCGACCTTGCGGTCATGGCGGAAGCCGCCAAAATCCTGGAGCAATTCAACATACCTTACGAACTGTTCTTGACCTCCGCTCATCGTTCCCCGGCGCGGACGACGGCTTTCGCCCAAAACGCCGCCGCACGAGGGATAAAGGTCATTATCGTGGGCGCCGGAGCGGCGGCCCACCTGGCCGGCGTCATCGCTTCGGAAACCCTCCTGCCGGTTATCGGCGTGCCCATCGACGCCACCGCCCTCCAGGGGCTGGACGCCCTGCTGGCCACGGTCCAGATGCCCGGCGGCATTCCGGTGGCCACGATGGCGATCGGCAAGGCCGGCGCGAAAAACGCCGCGCTTTTGGCAGTCCGGATATTGTCGCTCCAGGACCATGCCTTATTGAAGAAATTGACCGGTTACGTAGCCCGGATGGCGGAGGAAGTGGAACACAAGAACCATAAGCTCCAAAACGATTACCTGAGCAATCGCTAATCCCCCAGGTCCGGAGGCCGGCAGACAATGCTAAAGTTAAAAACAGAAAGTATTCTGGTAGTTTCCTACATTCTCGCCTAAAAGGCAGCGACACGCCCATGCCGGAAATCATTTATCTCGATCCCGTCCGTCCCGCGGCGGTGGGCATTGAAAAGGCCGTCTCCAGCCTGAGATCGGGAAAATTACTGGCCTATCCTACGGAAACATTTTATGGCCTCGCCGCGGATGGGATGAACGAAGCGGCAATAACGAACATTTTCAGGATAAAGGGACGTTCGTTTCACAGCCCCATCGCCCTGATAATTGCCGAAAAGAAGGTTTTGGATAAGTTGACGACGGCGGTACCAAAAACGGCGGCCCGACTGCTGGACATATTCTGGCCGGGACCCCTGACCCTGGTATTTGCGGCCTCTCCGTCGGTCAGTCCCCTCTTGACGGCCGGCACAGGCAAGATCGGCATCCGCATCTCCAGTCATCCCGTCGCCCATGCCCTGGCCGCCGCCCTTGGCGGTCCCATTACCGCAACCAGCGCCAACCTTTCCGGCTGTCAGGAATGCACGACGGTCGGGGAAGTCAGGGAACAAATCCATTCGGACCTGCTTACTACATTCCTCGACGGCGGTACTACTCCCGGCGGGAAAGGCTCCACATTTGTCGATGTCACCACCGATCCGCCTTCGATTCTGAGAGCGGGGGCGATACCGGCGGCGGCGATCAAGGCCGTTTTAAGGGAACGGTTCTAATTCCCTTATATGAACCCCCCCATGGCAGCATGCCGTCACAAGGCAGGATGAAAATTGCGGACGCGCTCCCCAGTCCCCAGTGTCCGCAGCGGCCCTGTTAATGATAAACCCTTGCAGATCAATAACATATGCACGCATTTGCGAGTGAAATGTCGGTAAATGGTCGATTATTTTCATGCTCAGCTATGACCGCGCCGGGCAGGTGGGTTCTTCGGGAAAGAAAGATAAGCTTCAAGAGACCATCTTTATTTAGCCCCCTTACCCCATGATCATCACCTTGTTTTGGGAAGGTTGGAGATGAGAGCCCAAGGCGTTGCCGTCGTTCTGTTTCGTGGGATTTCCCATGAAGACCGCCGGGTTGCCCTCGATCTTCACCTTCATGCTCCCCTGGATGAACTCCGCCGGGCCCATAATCTTACTGGAAACAACGCCCGCGGCAGCGCCGGCCTGATCCCCGTTGGTGGGCTGAATCTTGGAAGCCTTGGTCAGGGCGGGGGCGCCGTTGATCAAGACCTTTTTCGAAATGGGATTCCCCATGGTGGTCATGCCCGTGTTGGGGTAGGGAACCGGTACGGGCGGCCCCGGAGGGGCGGGGGTTTTACAGACATCCGGCATGGCCATGACCTGCCCTTTTTCGATCGTTGCGGCGAACATCTCTTGCCTCTCCTTTTTCGATAAATAAATGAATCACCATGCCGCAGGCTTCGGGATGCCCAACCCTGTGAGATTGAAGCTGCTGCCGGTCATGATCATGATGAGCTTCTTCCGCACTTCACCCGAGATGGATCTTCTTGCCGTCCACTTTCACCTCTTCCGCCGCCGTGAGAGTGACGTTTTGGGAAGATAGGGCGAAGCGGCCCCGGACGGCGGTTCTGATTCGTCCCGCCGTTGTCTGCTCCGTGTTTTCGATACGCCGGTAGCTGTCCCGGATCCGTTCTGTAAGGCGCCCGATAACCCGGTCCCAGACCTCGCCCACGGTAATGATCTTCTTGCTCCGGAATTCACACCAGTGCGAGAGGAAGGATAGGACATTGAAGCGCACTTCCCCCAAAAGACCCGTGAGGCCGATTTGAGGGGCCTCCAAGCGGATGTCTTTTCTTCCCGTGAAGGTTATTTCCCCTCCCGCCACTTCGCAGGTTTCCGGCAGACTGATCCTGCCCCGGTCCTTCACCCTGGACAAAACCATGAGGATGACGGAGCGCCGGCCGTCATCGGCGAGGAGGACCTCATCTCCCGGTTCCGGAGTCAGGAAACAACCGACCGCCGGGGCGGCCGTGAGGAATTCCCCGTTGTCGAGGCGAAGCCGATAGTTTCCTCCCGCTACTTTCCCCTCTACGCAGGCGTAGAATAAAGACGCCTCCCGGGGCAGGGTCTGATGCTTCAGGGTCACAATCTTACTCATTCCTGTCACTCCTTGTTATACAGGTGGACTTCACGTTTCGAGATGTCGATTCCTCTTTCGTTTCCGTATCTTTTCCCCTCTTTCCCCCGGGTGGAAAGCCAGCGGCAGGCATGGGATCAAGGCAGATGATCCGTTATCGCGGGTATCTGCTCCAAAGGCTTCCAACTCTCCGCCGCCCAGAGTTCGGGATCGGTCTTATAAATTGTGGCCGTCTCCGCCCCCTCCCATTTGGCTTCCTTCCTTCGGACGCCGTGGAAATTGGCCTGCCGGAGACCAGCCCGGGAGAAATCAGCCCCGGCCACCGTGGCCCGGGAAAAATCGGCATAGGCGGCGGAGAGATATTGGAACAGACCCCGGTCCAGGCAGGCCATCCGGAAAAGGGACTGTTCCACCCGGGCCTGCCGGAAATCGGCCCCGTCAAGACGGGCTTTCGTGAAATTTGCCATAAAGAAGTCGCTCTGCGAGAAATCGGCCCCGGGGGCGCTGATTTCGTTGAAATTGGTGTATCTGCCGAAGCTTTTTACAAACCGGGCCGCACCGAGATCGGCACCGTCAAAGCTCGTCGAGGTAAGATCGAGCCCGGAGAAGTCCGCCTCCTTCAGGTCTCCCTGATCGAATCTGGTCAGCAGGAGGGTGGAGCCGCGAAAACTCTGTTTGACAAACTTTCCCTTCACGAGAAAGGCCTTGGTGAGGTTTGTCTTCTGAAAGACCACAGCGGTGAAATCCCCGCCGGCGGCCAACAGTTGCGTCAGATCCGCCCCTGTCAAGTCCAATCCGTAAAGACGGCAGTCCCTCAGGGCGGCGCCGATCAACAGGGAACCGCCCGCCCGGCACCCTCTTAGATCGCAGCGGTCGAAAACGGCCCGGGAAAAATCTGTCCCCACAAGCTCGGCTTCGGCAAGGATCACGTTTTCGAGAGCGGCATCAACAAAGATTGCCTCGGCCAGTACGGCCCCGGTCAGATCGACCCCGTCGAGGCGGGCGCCGGCGAGATCAGCTCCGGTGAGACGGGCGCCGGCGAGGTTTACGTTGACCAGAGCAGCGGCAGCGAGTTTGGCGCCTTCCAGGTTTGCCCGGGCGAGGTTCACCCCTTCAAAAACTATCTCCGCGAGATCCTGACGAGAAAGATCCACTCCGGTAAGATCCACCCCGGTAAGGCGACCGTCGCTTTTTGCCTGTGAGACGACCTCTTCGCCGGTCATGCCCCCCCTCGGAGTTTCAGCAAGGTTCTGTTGATATTGGCATTGTAAAGATTGACCCGTTTCATTTGGGCCTGATAGAAATCCACGGCGAAGAGGTTGGAAAGCTTCAGATCCGTCCGGATGAGAACGGCTTTCCGGAGAGAACCCTTGAAAAGATCGATCCCGGTGAGATTGGCGTTGGTAAGATCGGCCTTTGCGAACTTAGCCTCCCGGGCGCTGGCAAGGATCATAGTCGCCCCGGTAAGGTCACAATTGCTGAAATCGGCTCGCGTGAGGACGGCGCCGATCAACTGGGCCCGGTGTAGTTGGGCCCCCTCCCAGCAGGCATCCGTCAGCTCCGTCTTGTAGAAACGGCCATCCTTCAGAGCGGTAGCACCGTCGGCCCGGGAGGCGGTAAGATCGGCGAGGCCGAATTTTGTGTGCTCCCCCGTCGCCCCGTTAAGACAGATCCCCCGGGCTTTGGCCAGGTTGAAGACACAGTGGGTCAGTTGCGCTTCGGTAAAATCCGCTTCTTCCAAGTCCGCCTTCGACAGGTCGGCATCGTTGAGATTCGCCCGGGCGAAAAGGGTTCCCGGTGCGGATAACTCCTGGGCCATGACGCCCTCCAGCAGCGCCCCCTCGAACGAGGCCCCCGCGGCAGCCACATCGGTAAAATCGGCATCGGTAAAATCGGCCCCGGTAAAATCACCGCCGGTCATCTTCCCCCCCTTGAGGCAGGCGCCTTTAAAGCGTGCCCCCGAGGCATCGGCTCCTTCCAGATCGGCCTGGGTAAGATCGCTCTCGGTGAAATCAGCGTCTTTAAGTATTGCCTCTTTGAAAATCGCCCTGGTCAAGTCACATTTCCCGAAGCTTGCTCCCGTAAGGGCGGCACCGGTGAAGTCTGCTCCCCGGAGCTTACGTTCCGTAAAATCCAGACCGCTCAGATCCAGACCCTGCAGGGATTCCCCATGACTGTATCTTGCCATAACCTCATCCACCGTAAAGGCAACATCTCCCGCCGGGGGGGGCTCCGGGGGCGGCGGAGGCGGGGGGACGGGAGCCGTTCCTTTCCTCGCTGCCAGGTTGTCCAGACCCGCCGCCGCTTCCTTGGCCATCCGTTCCGCCTCCTTCAACTGGGCCTCGACTTCCGGCTTATGGAACCCCGCGCTGCGGAGCCCGGCAATGATCTCGTCGGCAGATTGAGCCGGCGGCGGTGGTTGAAGCTTCATCGCCTTTTCCACATCGGCGGCGCTGACATTGAATTTTTTCATGAGCTCGGCGGTCTGTTTTTCCAGAACCGCCACCGCCGCCCCCAACTCCTCCATACTACCCGCCCCCTCTCTTATTCCCGGCGGCATGAAGCGGCGTACCGCTTCCTCGGGGTCGATTCCGGCCTTCTTCAATATCGCTTTTGACTGAGACTCCAGTTCTTCCGCATCCTTGAGAAGGGCGGACAACTCCGGGCTTAATGTCGGGGCCGGGGCGGCAGGGGGCTTGGGTGAAGGCTCTACCGGCGCCGCCGGGGATGGCGGCGGTGCCGATGCCTCCTCGCCCGGCGCCGGGGGCGTCAGTTCTTCCTGAAACATCCGGGCGTACACTTCCAGGGGCTGCGGCGGTTCCCGGAGAGATTCCCAGCGGCCGTAGAGGTGGAGAATATCCGGGTAATCCTCATCCGCCGTCCCTATGACGCCCCGATACAGGAGAATCCCCGCTTCCCGGTCGGGGAAAAGCCAGAGGGTTTCGGCCCGGCAGGAAATCTCCTGAAAGATCTCTTTCCCGTCGGCCTGCCGATGGGCGAAGAGCCGCGGACGGAGGGCGGGCAGGGCGGAACGGAGAATGGGCTCGCGGGGGTGCATATTGACGATTTCAACCTTTTCGTCCCCCGTAAAGAAACCCTTCCAGCGCTGGTCCTCCGGGGCGGTTTGGAAATATTCCCAGTCGGTACTCCTGGGGAAGTGGGGCCATTCTTCCTGAAGCCATTTTTCATCCACCTTTCCCAGATAACGGAGACGCTGGGGGACGTTCATGGGCCAGGCAGTAAACCCGGCGGGTTTGGGGGTATCATGCGGAGAAGACACGAGCTGTTGGGGATCCTGGACATTAGGCAGGGGACGCCTCCCCGAGGCGTCGGGACACGCCCCTTTACCGGCGGGGTTGTCGGTAAAATCCGGCCCTCCGAAGGCATAGCTCCATCTGATGGGCATGGAGGTGAAGGGGGCGGGATCCTCAATGCCGCCGGTCCTGGTCCAGTAACGATCACCAAAGACAACCAGAGTCTTTCTTGTCCCGCCCACCTGAACGGCAACTTCCTGAGCCGGAACGGGCTTGGGGGCCAGGGCGCTTCCATAGACGAGGAATTCCCCCCGTATTTTGGGCACCCCGAAATCGAAAAGTTCCTCTTTCTCCAGCGCCCCTTCGATCAGCGGCCACATTTCCTGCTCGTCCAGGAGGCGGTCGGGAAGAGAGACCTGGAAAGAAAAACAGGCACAGACGGCCAAGCTCAAATGGCTGCTACCGTCGATATGCAGGCTTTTGAACATCAGGGCCATGTTCTGCGGTTTGACGATCTTCACGATGGGCGGGCGTTCTCCTCTTCGCTCATTTCTTCCATAAAGGGGTTAGGCAACGATGGTCACGGCGCCACCGACATCCACACTCCCGGCATTGATCCTGATGGCCTTCCCGCCGAACACCATGCTCGTTTCCGCAGCCTTGACGGTAAAACCGTTGGCCCCATATTTCAGAGAAGCGTCCAAAGATGCCACCTTCGCTACGGCGGTTTGCTTCTGGAGCTGAATCTCAACGGGGCTATAGACGAATTTGGCGGTGTTGGGCGTGGAGTTCTGGATGTTGACGCTAGCCGCCCCCAATAGAAATTGGTTGTTGGCCCTTTGTATTTTCACATTGGTATTTCCCACGGTGATACTGCTTCCGGTAATGACGTCTCCGGGGGTGATCCCCGTGGCGATCTGAATATTTCCCTCGTTATCCGGAGACATGGAGATCGATGCCAGATAGGTATCGGGAAGGGGAAGATTCGCAGCGGCCTTTTGCACGGCGATCCTGATCCCCTGGGGGGCGGTTTCCAGGGCCGTGGCCTTTATCCCCTCGTTGCTCAGTTCGATCTTGGAGATGGCATGGGTAAGTTCCATGTTCAGCTTTTTGACCAGATAAGACAGGGCCAGGACCTGGGCCGCCGCGCCCACCACGACCGCGGAGGTGGTCGTCAACCCCTGTTTCCAGGCCAGATCCGTATCGCCCTTGCCTTCGGGATTTGTTTGGGCGCCAAGATCGCCCGCGGCGGCGGCAAGGATGGCTCCCACCGCCGCCCCTCCGAAGACCATGGCCTTGGCCAGAGTACTTAACACCGCCTTTTCGCCCTGGGGGAGACCTCCGGCAATCGTCACCTTTTCCGTTCCCAACAGCTCGTCTTCATCCTTGATGCGCTCGGTGGTTTTGCCGAATTCGATGTGATGACCCGCCTTGCATTCGATGGTTCCCGCCCACTCGAAAACGCTTTTCATCGCCGCGGTGAATTCCGTCTGGGTTCCCAGCATCGTCTCGGACTTCGAGCCGATGGTCAGGTAATTTTCCGAACCGATGACGAAGGAGTCTTCCTGGCCCAGGATCAACTCGTGCTTGTTTCCCGAGGCCTTGACATGCATGATGCTCTTTTCTTCCTCTCCCGATTCACCCTTTTCACCTTGCTCTCCCTTGTCGCCTTTATCCCCCTTGTCGCCTTTCTCTCCCTTGAAGGCCCCGGCCTGGGTTCCCGTCCCCCCCTGGCCCAGGTAGAGCCAGTTGCCCTGGGTTCCGAAGGGACTGAAAAGATACATGGATTGTTTTCCCGGGGTATCATCCATGACGATTTGATTACCCCCCGGAGTCCTGATGACATGCTGTTTGTAGTTATCTCCGTTAACCACATTTAGGTTCTGGGAGTTGAAGACGGCACCGGTAATCATGGGCTGGTCGGGATCGCCGTCCCGGAAGGCAAGGATCACCTCCGCTCCCTTGTGGAGGGGGAGGTGCATCCCGTAGCCCTGGAGTCCTACGCCCGTGAAAGGTGTGGCCATGCGTATTCTTGTCGAAGCACGACCATCGCTCTGGGAGGTCAGGGTGAAAGGAAGGCGGACCCGATAGCGGCCCTGGCTGTCGAGGTCGGCGAAATCACCGCTGCCCTCGCTGTCGATAAAGGCGGTCATCGTCCCCTGAATCTTCGGCTTGGCTGTCAGACGCCGGGGACGAAACTGGACGTCTTCCCTGATCATGGTAAAACTGTTGTTGTAAGAAAAGGCTTCGTCGTCTTCTCCCCCCAGGCCGGCGGCGCCGGCAAGGCGCTGATTGCCGTTATGGCTGACCTCCGTGACGAGATACCAGCCCGTAAAACGCTTGTTTTCATGGGTAAGATGTTTTAGATCTCCCGTTGTCATCGGGACAGCCGTTCCAAAGCCGGAGTAGGTCTCTCCCCGGCAAAGGAGTTCCTGGGCCCGTATCCTGGCCAGGGTGTTACCTTCTTCTCCGGAGCTGAAATTTTCACCGAAGATGTTCACATTTCCGAAGAGGCTATGGTCCTCTCGGCCGTCTTTCGAGACGAAGGCCTCGGCCTTCATGACGCCTTGTGATGCCCTCTCGTAATTGTAATTCTTCATGATCACTTTTTTGGGAAGAAGGCGTTGATGAAAGACCATTTCCTGGACCAGGTTGTTGTCGTTACCCGTGGAAGGCGTTCCCGGGGCTTTGTAAAACAACTTATGTTCCGACTGCTTATGGACGATCTTATCGTCGGTGATAACCATGCGGCCCCGGCCATCACCCTGTTCGAAGTAATAATAAACCCCTTCCCGTTCCATGAGGCGGGAGAGAAAATCAAGATACGTCTCCTCGTACTGGCAGACGTAAGACCACCGGTTATAAGGACTATCCTTGTCTGCCGGGGGGTTGTAGGTCCCCTTGAGGTCAAGGCGGTAGTCGTAATCGGTGAAACCACCTCTGGCGAAGACCGTCCTGATGATTTCAGGGAGTCCCTTGTCGAGATAGACGTCGGACATCTTGTAAAGGGAGAGAAGATAACACTTGGGCATGAGCCGGGCCTGATAGTAATAGTTGTTGTCGATCTTCCGGAGCTGGTCGAAATGGGTAATGACGCCGTAATAGGTGGAGGACTGGTCGCCCATATGAATGACAAACTTGGCCTCTTTGAAGATCAAACCGCTGATATTTTCCTCGGTGGCCATGAGATTGATCCGGAAGACATACGGACGGGAGATCTCCTCATGACCGCTGAAACTCAAGACGCGAAAGGTGGGTTTATCGGGATCCTTGTCGATATCCGGGATGATGAAAAGGAAATAATTGTCGTCACCCATAAAAACCTCCTCTCGATAACTGTCAAAATCGCGAATCAGAAAAAAATCCCGTTGCCTTTGGGGCGAAAGATCCTTACCGCCGGCAAACATTTACGTTATTGGTCCCGAAAGCTCCATTTCACATGGGCTAAGGAACCGACAGGACCTTCAGATACTTGGACACCGTTGGCTGGGCGATCCCCAAGAGCGC
Organism: Syntrophales bacterium; assembly: GCA_035448805.1. Taxonomy (GTDB): domain Bacteria; phylum Desulfobacterota; class Syntrophia; order Syntrophales; family UBA8958; genus UBA8958. The sequence goes on along the minus strand of DAOTJR010000032.1, from coordinate 21,068 downwards.
CTGTGTCCCGCAGACGCACAGAGCACCTTCACATGCAGATTCTTAAGTAATTTTAACCTATTCGGGTCAGCCACGGCCTTCATGGCCTTGAAAAATTCTTTCCAGTCTGGAAGCCGCCGCTGTTTACTCAATTTTTATACAGAGGAAATTTAAGGACTGTCAAGGTTTAAATCTCCGTTCCTCCGGTTGGGGTCTGCATTCCCACATAAGAAATTGGAATCTCACATGACCCATTTATATATACCCCGGCATTCTTTTCGTCGACATGATCGGGAATTTTCACACGTCCATCAGGAGTGGTAATCACCGTCATGCCATATTCAGGCTAAAGGGATTCATTCCGTTCCCCATCTGCATAAGCCTCTCATCGCCGTAATGACCTTCCCCCGCACACTGGGGGCGGGTCGCAAAGAAACAGGGGGCGGTAAAATAGCGGTAAGGAGATAAAGAGATGCCGAAAACAGACTGTTTGACCATTGACAACAGGAGCTTTTTACTCTATCTTTTTTTACCCTGTAAGTAATGCTCTTCCCATAAGCATTAGATAAGCATTCGAGATCATAAGGAACCAGACCTGTGAATCCCGAAATAAACTGGAAATATTATCTAGGTTTAACTCTTTTTATCTATTCTTTCCTCTCCATATTTACCGTAGAGCTCCTTTTTCTCCTCCCCATAACCCATGCCGAAGCGGCATCGTTTGCCCTGATCTACGTTGGGTCCGGAGAGATCTCCTTTTTCGGCGCCGTTGCCCTGATCTTTTTTCACCCCACGGGACGGGACCTCCACTATCTGGTCACGGCATTGCCGGCCGGAGATGTGATCTTTATTTTAAGCCTTTTTGTTCTCGGCGGGGAATTCCGGGAGAAGTTGAAAAAGCTCTTTGTGTGGTCCGGAAACGACCGGTCATCAGCTCCAAATTGAACAGCGGAATCTTTCGAGCATACAAAAGGAGGGTTTATGAAGGTCTTGCGTCTTGGTGCAGGCGGCATGGGGACCCCGGCGGGAATGTGTTTTTATGGGGTTTGAAGATGACAAGGTCTAAATGGTTGTTCCTTTCGTGGATAGTTTTTATCAGCGCCGCCTGCCTGCCGTTGTTTCTTCACGTTTCGTCAAGCCGGGCGGAAGAAGTCCTGAGCCTGGAGGACGCCATCGGGTTTGCCTTGAAAAACAACCGGAATATCCGGAACGCCGCCGCGGAGATAGAGAAGGCCGACGCCGCCATCGCCGCTCTGCGTACCCGCCGCTATCCCAATTTGAATCTCCGCTATACGGGCGCCCAACAATTGAGCGCTCTTGATTTCGAGTTCAAGCGGGGATCGCTGGGTTCCTTGTCCACCGGAGAGTTGATCCCCCCCATGGATACCAAGATCTCCACCCCCAAACAATGGGAAAACCAGGGGCAGGCCCTGGTGGCCCAACCCCTTGCCCAGTTGTACCGCCTCTCCCTGGAAATCGACCGCTACGGGCTGGTGAAAAACATTGCGGAAGAACAATATCGCCATGCCCGCTCCGCCGTTATCAACGATGTCCGCAAGGCCTATCTGGGCATTCTGGAGACTCAGAGCGCTTTTCAGGCCCTGAAGGAAGCCATCGGCTTTTACGTGGAGCTGGAGAGGCTTTTGAACGATCATCTCCGGGAACAGACGATCCTCAAAGCGGATCTCCTGGAAGTCAAGTCCAAGCTGGCGCAAGCCCGTTATGAGGCGACAAGGACGGAAAACGCCCTTTCTTCCCAGAAAGAGCAGCTTAACCACCTTCTGGGGCGGGATCTCTCCGTCCCCTTTGCCGTGAGTGAAGCAGCGGCGCCGCCCCCCCCGGAGATGGACACGGCGGAGGCGATTAAGAAAGCCTTGGAGCAAAGGGCGGAAATCAGGGAGGCGAAGCTGAAGGCGCGCCAGGCGGAATATGGAATCAAAATCAAGCGTTCCGAATACATCCCCGACGTGGATCTGGTCTTCTCCTATACCCGCCTGCCGGAGATGGAAATCATGCCCAAGGATTATGCCTATGCCGGAGTCAGGCTCACCTGGGAGCCCTTTGACTGGGGAAGGAAGCAGCAGGAGCTTTTGGAAACGAAAAAAACCGTTTCCCAGGCAAATACGGCGATCCAGGAGGCGGAATCGATGGTCCGGATGGAGGTGACGCAAAGTTACCGGAAAATGCGCGAGGCGTATGAATATCTGGAAGTGGCCAAGATCAAACGGGAAGCGGCGCAAGAGCGTTTACGGGTAACCTTGGACCGGTATAACAATAAAGCGACTCTCCTTAAAGACCTGCTCCAGAGTCAAGCCCAGGCGGCAGAAGCAAATCATCAGCTCCATCAAGCCCTGCTGGGCTGTCTGGCTGCCAAGTCCGATTTTCAGAAAGCCATGGGAGGGGAGGAAAGATGAGCTTTCATATTAAGAACGGGGAGAGAAACTTGTCCTCAAGGGGAGGCATGGGGGCAACCCTGACGATCCTATTTATGGGCGCAGTCATGACCATGTTGGCGATCCCCTTGGGGTGCAGCGATGACAAACCCAAAAGCCGGCCCCAGCAGAAGGCCGTCCAGATCGTAGCTGTGCAGGAAGAAACCATGGCCGGCGGACTTCGCTATTCGGCCAACATAAAGCCCAAGCAACAAATAGATCTGGCATTCAAGAACGGGGGATATGTAGCCGAGCTTCTTCAAATTCGGGGTAAGGACGGTCAGCGGCGGGACATTCAGGAAGGCGACCGCATCTTTCGGGGTCAGATCCTGGCGACCCTGCGGAACAGGGATTACTCTCTCAAGGAGGAGCAGGCCAAGGCCTCCTTTGCCGAGGCTCAAGCCGCTCTCGAACAGGCCCGGATGGATTATAAAAGAGCCGAGAAGCTTTTCTCGTCCGGCAGCATGACCAAACCGGATTTCGAAAATGCCAAGGCCCGCCTGGAGATGCTGACGGCAAAAACGGCAGGGGCGCGGGCAATCCTCGACGAGGCCCTTCTGGCGTTGCAGGATGCCTCCCTGCGGTCCCCCATCTCCGGGGTTGTGCTCAAGAAAAATGTCGAACGGGGCAGCCTGGCGGGCCCAAACTCACCGGCCTTCGTCGTGGCGGACACCTCCTCGGTGAAGGCGGAATTCGGCGTCCCCGACGTACTTTTAAATTATATCCGGATCGGCAAATCATACACATTGACCAGCGAGGCCTTTCCCAGGGAGGAGTTCCATGGACGCATCTCCAGGATAGCGGCGGCCGCCGATGCCGGCAGCCGCGTCTTCGATGTGGAGATCGCCATTCCCAATCCCCAGGACAAGCTCAAGACGGGCATGGTCATGTCTCTCCTTGTCCATGACGCGAAACTGCCCAAGCCTGTCGCGGTCATTCCCCTTAATGCCATCGTCAGACCCCGCGGCGACCCTAAGGCCTTCGCCGTTTTCAGCATCGCCCGGCAAGACGGAAAGCTTATCGCCAGGACAAAGACCGTAAAGCTCGGAGAGGTCGTAGGAAACCGTATGACCGTGCTGGAGGGACTGAAGGCGGGAGATCAGATCGTCGGCAATGGCGCCGCCCTCCTTCAGGACGGCGATGAAGTCAGAACTGTGCAGTAAACTACAGGAACAGTAAGGGATGAGCCACCTCCGGGACGAAGAGCAAATAAAAAAGACACGGAACACGGCGAGATTCTTTGTTGAAAACCGCCATATCTCCTGGATGTTATTCTTCGCCGTCATTCTCTGGGGTATATATGGCTATCTGGAGATGCCCAAGCGTAAGGACCCCAACATTCCCGGCAGAGTCGCTGTTGTCCTTTGCCCCTGGCCGGGCGCCGGCGCCGAAAAGATTGAACAACTCATCGCCCGCAGGATCGAAGAGAAGATAGCTGAAAATCCAAAGATTAAAAGGATATATACTACCGCCCGGACCGGAATGGCGGTCATGTACCTGGAGCTTCTCGACGACTTCAAAGAGGCCGCCAAGGAGTTTGACGATATCAAGCTCAGGCTGGACGGCATCCGCGATCTTCCGGAAAACGCCGGCCCGATCTTCTTCCTCAAGGATTATTCCGACACCGCCGCCTTGATGCTCACCGTCTCCAGCCCCAAGGCGGATGACACCGAACTGGCCATCAGAGCGGATGCCGTCAGGAAGGCCGTCGACTCGGCCAGGTCCTCCGCAGCCCGCCCATCTTCAAGAGCCACGCTGCTGGTCTGTTTTCCCTTTACCATCCCCCCGGAGACGCTGCTGCCGCCGTTTCGGATATTGATCCGTGCCATCGAAAAGGACGCCGTCCTCAAGAACACAAAAATTATCAGGGGAGCGGGGTTTCTCGGATTGGACGGGGAAACGGAACTGGACGACGGGGCGATCAACGCCTATATCGCCAGGTTCATGAAAGAGCGCCTGCATGAGGCGGAGTTTCACCCGGACATCTGGGATGTCGGCGTGGTCCGCAACAGCCGGGATGTAGCGGCGGTCCTCCGGAAGACCGCCGGTGACAAATACAGCTACCGCCAGCTCGACGATATGACGGATCTGATCGTCAGAACCTTGAAAACGGTGCCGGACGTGGCCAAGGTGGACCGGGTGGGGGTGCAGCAGGAGCAGATCTTTCTGGAGTATTCCCAGGAACGCTTGGCCGCCTACGGGATAAAGCCCACGATGATCCGGGATATCCTGGGGGCGAGAAACATTACCGGCCAGGGCGGCGTCGTGGAGATCTCCGGCCGGAACATCTCCATCGATTCCTCCGGCGAGTTTAAAAACGAGGGAGAGATCGGCAATGTGCTCCTGACTGCATCGACCTCGGGCGCACCCCTGTACCTCCGGGACCTCATGACGATCACCCGGAGCTACGAAAACCCCGTGCGTTTCCTGAACTTTTATACAAGTAAAGATGCCGCTGGGAACTGGTATCGCAGCCGTGCCGTCACCTTGGCCGTGCAGATGCGGGAAGGGCATCAGATCGCCGAGTTCGGCCTTCATGTTGACGAGGCCCTGGCGGGCATCGCGGGGAATCTTCCCGCCGACCTGATTCTCGCCCGGACCTCCGATCAGCCCCTCCAGGTCAAGGAAAGCATCGATCTATTTATGAAAAGCCTCTACGAGGCCATTGCCTTAGTCGTCCTCATGGCGTTTATAGGTTTTTGGGAATGGCGTTCCGCGGCCCTGCTTTCCCTGTCCATCCCCCTGACCATGGCCATGACCTTCGGGATGATGCACCTTCTGGGCATCGACATGCAGCAGGTTTCCATCGCCTCCCTGATCATCGCCCTGGGTCTCCTCGTTGACGATCCCGTCGTGGCGGGCGACGCCATCAAGCGGGACCTGAACATGGGTCATCCCCCCGCCGTATCTTCCTGGCTGGGACCGACAAAACTGGCGACGGTCATCATGTACGCCACGATTACCAATATTGTGGCCTACCTCCCCTTTTTGCTCCTCAAAGGCGATTCGGGAACGTTCATCTACAGCCTGCCTATCGTCCTGACCTGCTCGCTCGTATCCTCGCGGATCGTCTCCATGACCTTCATCCCCTTCCTCGCCTACTACCTCCTCCGGCCCGACAAAGAGAAACCGTTAGCACCGGAGGAGCGGCGCACCAGGGGATTCCCCGGCTTCTACTTCCGTCTGGGCACCGCGGCCATCCGTCATCGTTGGAAGGTGTTGACGGCGTCCCTGATCTTTCTCGCCTGTGGTGTATTCTTCATGGTCAGTTTGAAGATGCAGTATTTCCCCAACGATCTTTCCTATCTCTCCTATGTTGACATATGGCTGCCGGAAAACGCCTCCCTGAGTTCCACCTACGAAGCCACAGGACAAGCGGAGAAGATCATCCGCCGGGTTGCTGAACAGTACGGGAAGGACCATCCCGACGATGCGGGCAAACCCAGGCAGATTCTGAATTCCCTGACCACCTTCGTCGGTGGCGGCGGCCCGAGGTTCTGGTTTTCCATCAACCCGGAGATGGAACAACTCAATTACGCCCAAATCGTCATTCTGGTTAAGGACAAGCATGACACCTCCCCTCTCCTCGGACCTCTCCAAACGGCCCTTGCCGATACGGTACCGGGAGCGAGGATCGATGTGCGGCCCCTGGAAACGGGCGCCATGGTGGGCATCCCCGTGCAGGTGCGGGTTTCCGGCAACGATATTGCAACATTGAGGCGACTTGCCGATGAGATCCGCGATGTCTTCCGGAAAATGCCCGAGGCCTCGGGAGTGCGGGATGACTGGGGAGCGGAAAGCTTGAAAGTAAAATATCGCATCGACTCCGATCGGGCCAACCTGGCACGGGTGTCCAATGCGGATATCGCCTTTTCTTCCGCCACGGCGGTCAGCGGATTCCCCGTCGCCTCACTCCGGGAAGGACACCGCCAGATTCCCGTCGTTATGCGATTGCGCATGGACGAGCGGGGACAGCTCAGCGACCTGTCGAACCTTTACATCTCTTCATCCCAGGAGAAGTTCAAGGTCCCCCTCCGACAGGTTGCCGACATCGGCTATGACATGGAAGCGGAAAAGATCAGGCGCCGCGACCAGTTCCGGACGATCACCGTTTCCTGTTTTCCCGCGGAAGGATACCTGGCTTCAGAGGTTATGGATCGGGCGCGGTCCGAACTCGCTAAAATCGGAAAGCAAATGCCCTTGGGATACAAGATGGAGATCGGCGGCGAGGAGGAGGAGCAGGGAAAGGGATTCAAGGAACTTGCGATTGTCCTTGTCACCTGCGTGTTCTCCATCTTCCTGGCCCTGGTGTTCCAGTTCAGAAACGCCGTCAAGCCCCTGCTGGTCTTTGCCGCCATTCCTTTCGGCATGGTGGGGGCCTACGGAGGGCTGTACTTCATGAACCTCCCCTTCGGGTTCATGGCCTTTTTGGGCATTATCAGCCTCGTCGGCGTTATCGTCAGCCATATCATCGTTCTTTTCGATTTCATCGAGGAGATGAGGGAAAAGGGAGAACCTCTGGAGGAGGCCCTGCTGGACGCCGGCATCGTTCGTTTACGACCCGTTTTGGTCACCGTCGGGGCTACGGTCTTCGGTTTGGTGCCTCTGGCCCTCCACGGCGGCCCCCTTTGGGAACCACTCTGCTATGCCCAGATAGGCGGGTTGAGTCTGGCGACGTTCATCACCCTCATCCTGGTGCCGGTCATCTACGCCATTGCCGTTCTCGACCTGAAGATCATCAAGTGGGAGGCATGATGTGTGTTCTACAGGCCCGCCGATGAAAAGAAAAATTTGGCGGATGTCATCCGAATACGGCGCGCCGGCGGTGGTGACAATGGGGACATGGTCGCTCAGTTCCCGGACGGTGCAGGTGATGTCCCCGAACCCGATGAATGACGGCGTTCGGCAATTATTCCAATTAGTTAAAGTACATTGACCATGAGAGGGCGCAGCGCATTCTGCCGGTGTTACGGCCGGAAAAAACTCAGGAAATCTTGCGCGGCGAGGTCCAGTGGGTAACCGCTTCCAGTAGTTGGCGTTTTTTGATCGGTTTGGTGAGATGGCCGTCGCAGCCCGCCGCCAGGCTCTTCTTTTCGTCATCCTTCAGCGCGTGGGCCGTCAGGGCCAGGATGGGCACCGGCTTGAGCGCCTGTTCCTGTTCCCAGGCCCGGATCGCCGCCGTTGACGTGTAGCCGTCCATCACCGGCATCTGCATATCCATGAGTACCAGGTCGTAGCGATTGGCCTTGAACTTTTCCAGTGCTTCCAGGCCGTTTTCCGCCATATCGACCCGGTGGGGGGAGGCCTTGAAATACGCCCGGATCAGGAGGCGGTTATCCTCGTTGTCTTCGGCAAGTAGTATCCGCAGCGGCGGTTCCGCGCCCTGCCCTTCCTCCACGGGCGGGGCGGTACCGGGAGCCGCCGGGACGGTATCCGGAGCCGGCGGGACGGTATCCGGAGTCGGCGGCGCTTCCGCACCGCCCGTGGCGGCGCCGCCCGTGACGGCGACGATGGCTTCCCGCAATTCCGCCCTCTTGACGGGCTTGTACAGATAGTTGAAGATGCGGAGCTGCGCAGCCCGGTCCACATCATCCTTCTGAAACCCGGAAGTGAGCATGATTATCCCCGTTTCCGCCGCGCCTTCCATCTTTTGGATGGCGGCGGCCACTTCCAATCCGTCCATTTCCGGCATCTGATAGTCGAGGAGAACCAGATGAAAGGGTTTGCCTGCCTCCCGGCTCTTTTTGATCTCTTCGAGGCAACGATATCCGTTTTCGACGGCTACGGCTTCAATACCCCAGATACTTACTGTTTCCGAGAGAATCAGCCGGCTGAGCTCATTATCGTCTACGATCAGCACCCGGAGACGGCTCATATCCACCGGTGATTCTTCCGCCGGTTTCCCGGTTATTTCCCTGCCGATGGGAAAGCGCGCGGTGAACCGGAAAGTGCTGCCCCGGCCGACTTCGCTTTCAAGCTCGATCTTACCCCCCATGAGTTCCACCAGGCGTTTGGAAATGGCCAGACCGAGACCTGTGCCGCCGTACCTGCGGGTGACGGAGGCGTCAACCTGGGTGAATTTCTCGAAGATTAGTTCCTGCTTGTCGGCGGGGATGCCGATGCCCGTATCCGTCACACGAAAACAGATGGTTGCCGTTTCCTCATCCTTTTCCGTGGGGGTCAGCCGGCTGACATCGACGTAGATGCTTCCCTTTTCCGTAAATTTGACCGCATTGCCCATGAGATTCATCAGAACCTGTTTCAGCCGGACCGGATCACCCTCCAGGAGCGGAGGGATGTCGGGACTCACACGGCTGATCAGCTCCAGCCCCTTGGCATGAACACGAACCGCCATTTCCTCGCAGATCCGCTCCATCATCTCGGGCAGATTGAAAACCATGGTCTCCAGTTGCAACATCCCCGCCTCCACCTTGGAGAGGTCAAGAATCTCATTGATCAGTTCCAGAAGATGATCCCCGGCATTCTTGAGAACGGTAACGTATTTTTGCTGCTCCCTGGTCAGGGAGGTATCCATGATGAGCTCGGCCATACCGATGATGGCATTCATAGGGGTCCGTATTTCGTGACTCATCCCCGCAAGGAACTCGCTCTTGGCGCGGCTGGCGGCCTCGGCCTCTTGTTTCGCCCGGCGGAGGGCCTCCTCCGCCTGCTTATGCTCTGTAATATCGCGCAGGATCCCCATTGCGGTCCAGCGATCCTTGATCTTTACCGCCGACAGGGAGAGCTCGACGGGAAATTCCCTTCCCTCGCTGTGCAAGGCGACAAGTTCCAGCGTCTTGCCGACGGCGGCGCCTGTTCCGGTTTCACGGAATCTCGGCAGGGCGGCATGATGGGCGTCATGGAACCGGGGCGGCGCGATCAGGTCGTGGAGGTTCTTTCCCAGGACCTCCGCACGGGTGTGTCCCAGGATCTTTTCGGCCGCCCTGTTCCAGTAAACGACTTTCCCCTCATCATCCATTGCGATGATGGCATCCTGCGCGTTCTCCGCCAAGGCCCGGAAGCTTTCCTCACTATCCCTCAAGGCGGCCAGGATCTCCAGTTGTTCGGTGATATCGCGGCTGAGGCCGCGAAAACCGATGACGTTTCCTTTGTCATCCATCATGGGCAGGCCGGAAAGTTCCAGAACGACTTCGCGGCCGTCCTTGTGGAGATAACGGTTCCGGTTACGCTTCACGGATCTGCGGTCGCGGAAGATCGCCTCGATACGCCGGCGAATCCTTTCCCGTTCGCCCGGGGCAATGAGGTCGAGGAAAGATTTCCCGATGATTTCCCCGACGGTATAACCCGTAATTTCCGTCACCGAGGTGTTGGAATAAGTGAAGCGGGCCTCCGCGTCGACCTCCCATATCCAGTCCTGGGAGTTTTCCGCCAGTTGTTTGAACCGCTCCTCGTTCAGCCGCACTTCATAGGCCGATTTTTCCCTGATGTAGAGAAATGTCAAAGATCCCGCCGTGATCGCGAAAAGAATCAGGGTCGTGAGAATGCCCAGGGCCCGGTATACGGCCATCGCCTGCAGGGGAACCAGGGCCATGAGCGACCATCCTTCCTTGCCGAAATCCTTTTTCGAAACCAGAAACTCCTCATCGTCAAGGGTAACCACAGATCCGTCCGCAACTCGGCGAGGGAACACCGGTTCAAAGGGACCCGGTCCGAACTGCTTCGAGGCGGCCAGATCGTTTCGCTCTTTCTCCGTCAACGGCCAAACGGATTTGAGGGAAAATTCCGGCCTGCTGGAGAGGAAGACTATTCCCCGGGGATCGATGAGGAAGCATTTTTCGAATTGCGCCATGAAGTTTTCCAGTTCGTCCAGATCCTTTTTCATGACCACAACGCCCAGGACGGCACCGGCGGGTGAACGGACGGGGGCGCTCGTGTAGTAACCTTTTTTTCGGGAGGTTACGCCGTAGGCAAAGTAACTGTGCGGCTTTCCTTTGATGGCTTCAGTGAAATACGGGCGGAACCCGTAGAACTGCCCCATGAAGCTGTCGGCCTGTTTGCGGTTGGAAGAGGCGATCACTACGCCCCGTCCATCGATCAGATAAGATACGGAAGCCCCGATGGCCTGATTGTAGCGATCCAAAACCGAGTTGGCATGCTCGCGGTTGATTGCTGAAGGCACCATCAAGGCGGGACGGACCCACGGAGAGCCGGCCAAGGCGACGATGGCGCCGTTAATCGTCTTGATATCGGTTTCCAGGTGCATGGAAACGACGGACAGCATCGTCCTGCTTTCCATGCGCACCTCTCGGCGCCCATATTCATTCATGGTTAAAGTTAAATAGACACCGGCAATTACGGCTGTCGCCAGGAGGAGGGTGGCGGCAATAATCCACCTGGAGCTGATGGAGAATTTTTGCATCACGGCTGACCTCGAAAGTGGATTTGCTGCCGAAGATATTAAACTACCTTTGGAAAACAGGCAACAGGAATGATAAAGAATATCAAAGCTGCCGGGTCTTAACCCGTTGCCGCCCGAACACCCGCCTTGTCACGATTTTATATTACCGGAAAGGGATACGGCGGACAGGCCGAAAACGAAAGCCGTCGGATCCTGGAGATTGGTGCCGGGACGCAGCTCCCGGAGACGAACATCCGAACGTCACCCCCGGACCTGCCCCAGGGGCGCCTCCCCGCCGGGGGCCGGGAGGGACATCTCCACTTTGGGGGTGTCCCTCCCGGCAATATAAATGGGGACGATATGTTTATAAACCTCCCCGTTGCTTATTCGCATACCTCCACGCCTGCGGTCGGGTATAACGAAACATGAAAACAATCGGGCACTTACCTGCATTTTCGTGTAAGCGGCCTGTTTTTGTTAATTTCAACTCCCCGCCTTGCCGTAGATGCCCCGGGAGAGGTTGGCGATGCGCCCCAGCATCCGGAGGCGCTGAACGATGCTTCGGATCCGGGACGCGTTCAGACCCGTTTTTTTCACCAGGGTTGCCGTGTCGATCCCTTTACGGCTTTTGATTATCAGCTGCTCCACAAGTTCCAGAGGCGGAAGCGCCGCCGGGGGAACTTTTACTGCCCCGGCAGCCTGCCTCTGCCTGCTCCCCACCGGCGGCGGTGATACGGGAGTTCCGTCCGTGAAGAAACGCTGCGGCTCCACCCCAGATTGACCCGCCGCCTCTATAGACGCCGCCGGTCCTGTGGCCTCTCCCGACTTCCCTGCCTTCCTCACCGTCCCGGGAACCGCCCCCGGCGTCGCCGCAAGTACTGTCTCCCCGGCCGCTTCATCCAGATCGATGCCGAAGACATCGGAAAGATTGACGTTGGTGAGGACACGACGGGTTTGCCGCCCGGCCTTCTTCAGGAGGCCCCGGGTCGTGTCCGCTACCGCGGCGGCAATCAGTTCCCCGACCTCGACACCCCGAAGGGTGAAAAAAAGGCCCGGATCATTGTCCAGACGGGCGCCGATCCCGTAGAGGGCGGCGGCGACGTGCTTGCACATATCGGCTATATCGGGACAGGAGCAGGTAAAACAGATCTCCTGAGGGGCCGGGAAGAGCCCCTCACCTTCGGCCATGAAAATCTCCCCCAGCTCACGGGGGAATTTCCCCGCCAGCAGCTCGGGCAGGGAAGCGAGACGCCCGGCACAGGCGGCTTTGACGGCATCCCAGCGCGGGGGGGCCAACTTCTCGATCCCGATATTGACCTCATAAGGTTTGGCCCTCGTCCCCTGGACCAGAGCCGAAACTCTACCGGTGCAAATCCGGAGATCCAAAACGGCGCCGTGGCGTACGTAACTCCGGCCCCTGCCGACCCGGTTGGCGTAGTCGGCGTAGCGCTCCAGGTTCCGGTTCCACGACTTCCCCCACCAGGTGGCAGCGATGGTGTTACCCGCCAGGATGACAGGCTGGATATGGGGATCGGTTTTTTGCAGTTTTTTCAGCTTTGCCGCCGCCTTGGCCCGTTTCTCACCGACGGAAACATAGGGGGGATAACCTTCCCGGTACCTCATCTTCACCTCCTGCCGTCATCCCGTTTGCGGGCGACGGTCTGCAATAAATATCCGGTCACGCACGTAACATGACGAAGCAAAATAATCCCATGTGATTTCTTATATTTTCATGCCCGAAGGCCCCCGGTGTTCCCACGCTTGTAAAACAACGAGGTCCGACCTCAAAAGGCCGGCCGGAAAAGATCAAGCAGGGCCTTATCGTCCAACTCCGTGATCCAGTCCTCCCCGGTGGCGGCGATTACCTCCGCGGAGAGTCGCTGCTTTTCCACCAGCATCCCGTCGATCTTCTCTTCGATGGTGCCTTTGGTAATGAATTTATGGACCAGCACCTTGTTTTTCTGCCCGATGCGAAAGGCCCGGTCCGTGGCCTGATTCTCCACGGCAGGGTTCCACCAGCGGTCGAAGTGGACGACATGAGCGGCCCGGGTCAGGTTCAGGCCTACGCCCCCCGCCTTCAGGGACAGCACCATGAAAGGGACATAGGCCTCGCCCTGAAAGGCATCCACCAGCCCCTTGCGTTTCGCCACGGGGACACCGCCGTGGAGGACAAGGCCCGGCCGATGAAAAAGGGTCTGTAGGAAAGCGGCCAGCGGCTCGGTCAATTCCCGGAATTGGGTAAAGATCAGAACCCGCTCCCTCTTTGCATAGATCGTTTCGCAAATGTCGCGAAGGATCTGGAATTTCCCGCTTTCCTCCCCGGCGTAAGGGCCGCCGCTCCCCGTGTATTGATCGGGGTGATTGCAGATCTGTTTCGCCTTCATCAGAGTCCCGAGGATCAGTCCCTTGCGTTGGATTCCCTCTCCGCAGTCGTCCAGGGCGGCGGCGAGATTCTCGATGAGCCGCTGGTAAAGGACAAGCTGCCTTTTCGTCAACAGGGCGTAATTCTTCATCTCCACCTTCTCGGGCAGATCGGCGATGATCGCCTTGTCGGTCTTCATCCGGCGGAGGATATAAGGTTTCACGAGGTCCCGTAGACGGGCGTAGCCCTCGGGATGGTCCGGCAATTTCCTGGCAAAGTTCTTGAATTCTTTCTGTGTTCCCAGCAGCCCGGGATTGAGGAAATCGAAGAGGGACCACAGATCACCCAGCTGGTTCTCGATCGGGGTGCCGGTGAGGATGATGCGGTTTTCCGCCTGCAGTTGTTTGACCGCCCGGGTCTGTTTGGTGCCGGGATTCTTGATCGCCTGGGCCTCGTCGAGAATCACGTAGCGCCACCGGCGGTTCCGGAGCCGGGGATAGCGCTGGACCATGGCGTAGGTGGTAATGACCAGATCCCGCCCGGCGAAATCGTCGGCTGCCGCAGCTCCTGTTGTCGCCCCGGCGGTGGGATGGGCGATCTCATAACTAAGGGTGGGATAAAAGCGCTCGATCTCCGCCGCCCAGTTTCCCAGAAGGGAGGCCGGAATGACCAGGAGGCTCGCCCGCCGCCCGTCTCCGGTCCCCCCGCCGGTTCTCTTTTCATGACCGTCGTCGCCGCCGCCGTCGCTCTGGGCACTCTTTTCGGGAGCGGTACCACTGCCGTTGCCGGCGCCGCGCTCATCCTCTTTGCCGCTTTCATCCTTTGCGGCGCTTCTGTCACCACTACCGTTGTCTTTTTGGAGGACGTTCAGGAAACCGAGAAGCTGAACGGTCTTCCCCAGCCCCATGTCGTCGGCCAGGCAGGCCCCGAATCCGAGGGAATGAAGAAGCAAGAGCCAGTTCAAACCCTGTTGCTGATAGGGCCGGAGGGAGGCGCGGAAGGTTTCGTCCGGAGCACGGGCGGGGATTGCGCCGGGATTCCTCAGCCTTGCCATGACGGAACGGAGCCAGTCGCCTTGCGAGAAGACGGCGGTTTCCAGAACGGCACCATCCCCGCCCGCCTCCCGGCCGGGTTGCAGTTGGAGGCGCATGGCCTCCCGCAGAGTCAGGCCCTTTTTCATCAGACCCTGCACCTGTTCGTAGGCCTGCAGGACCTCCCGGAGCTTTTCCGGATCCACCCGCACCCACTTGTTCTTGATGAAAGCCATCCCTTCCCCGGCGGCGATGAGTCTCTCCGCCTCCGCCACCGTGATCTCTTCTTCGTCAAGGATTATAGAGGGACGGAAATCGAGGATGGCGTCCATCCCCACCCGGGAGGGCTTCTTCTCCCCGATCCGGACGCCGAGGCGGGGACCGGCGGTCTGTCGCTTCCACCAGTTCGGAATGCGGCAGACGATGCCCGCGTCTTCATAGACGGGGATCTCCGTCAGGAACGTATAGGCCTCCCGGGCCGACCAGACCAAAGGATGGAACAACTCGCCCGTCTCAATGAGGGAGGAGATCAAGGCGCTCTTCTTCGCCCCTTCGTGCACCGTCACCAAAAGATCGAGGAGTTGCCGTTCATCACCGGCATATTCTATGAGGGCATGTTTCAAGGGCAGGTGGCGTGGTTTCTCCTCCCCCGGGCGCCGATGGGAATAGGTGGCGAGGAAGGCGAACGGCCCCGCCTCAGTCCGGTTCTCCACGAGATGGAAGAAAACCCGGCCCGCCAGATGTGCCTCCGGACTCAGAGAGGCGATATAGGCGGCCACGGAACCACGGTAGTCCTCCATCTCCCCGGCGAAGGTCCGCCGCAAACTTTCCCAGAAGAAACGGAGAAGATCCGGGGTCAGGTATTCCATGCCGGCGGCGTCCGGGGCCCGGGCCGCGAGGGTCGTGAGTTCTTCCTCCGGGACGGCTATCGCCGCCCGGCCGCGGAGTTCTTCCAGATCGGGGGTCAGGCGGAGTTCTTTCGCAAAAAGGGCCCCGAAGGTCCGCCAGAAGGTCAGGGACCGGGAAAGGGATACGGAGGGATCGGAGAACCCGAGATACAGAAGCCACGCGAGGGAACGGCCGGGACCGGTACGGCGGGCAGGTTCGGAACGACGGCCGCCTTCAGGGCGGCGGTTGGTGCCCGGGGCGTTTCTTCTCGATCCCGGCGGGGAAACCACCGCGACTCCGGACTCGTAACGCCGGAAGATCTCCTCCTGAAGCCGGGCGGTTTCCCCGCCGATCTCCTGCTCCGGGGGCGTCCATTCGAGCTGAAGGTCGCCATCGGGGGTGAGAAAGGCGCCGAGTTCCTGCCCCGCCGCCCATAGCTCCAGCGTATCCCCCTTCGTTCCTCTGTGTGCCATCTCCCTCCTAATATCCGGCAATCGCTAAGGTTTTTTTACGGAACTTACTTCGCCTCCTGATGGCAACTGTACCGCAGCTTGCCGCGGGGCGGCTCGCGGTTTACCGCGATGACGGAAACCTTCCCCATAAAATTTTCAGAGACGACTACCATATTTGATTATCCGGGGAAAGCATTATCGATCCGGGAGTCAGCTTCGAGACGGGTCGGCACGAGGCTGCGTGCCGGCCTTTCTTTCGGGGCCGCCCCACCGTCATCCCGAACGGGATAAAGTTCACATCCCCCACTGCGGCGCGCTGGAAAACCGACACCATCGGACAGGGGCAGTTTCCCGTGGGCAGTTTCCCGTTGACACCGCGGCCCGCGATCCCTATAAAGGTGGGCAGACGTTCCCGAGAAACCGCTTCGTAAACCGACAAAAGGGAGAGGATATGCGCTTCGGAGCCTACAGCTTTTCCGCCCGTTTCCACGATGAGGCCCGGCTGCCCGAGTACAAGGGCTCGACGTTTCGAGGCGTCTTCGGCCATGCCCTCCGCTCGGTAGTTTGCGCCTTACGGCGCCGGTCCTGCACGGATTGTCTTCTGGCCTCGCGCTGTCTTTACCCCTACGTCTTCGAGACTTCGCCCCTGAACGGAAGCGACGATGCCAACGTCGAAGGCGGGGGCGGGGGGAGAATCCGGCAACGTCTCGCCGCCCGTCCTCATCCCTATGTCATCGAGGCACCGCCCGGCGAGAGGATCCGTTACCGGGCCGGCGAAACCTTCTCCTTCGACCTGCTCCTCTTCGGAAGGGCCAACGACAGTATTCCCTATTTCATCTACGCCTTCAACGAGGTCGGCAAGAGCGGCATCGGCAGCCGGATCGACGGGCGACGGGCCGGATTTTCCCTGGTGTCCGTTACCTCAGCCGGGCAGCTTATCTATGACGGGAAGGAAAACCGCATGTTTCCCGCCGACGTCACCACGGATCTCCGTCCACTCCTGAACCCGCTTTTGGGCTGCACCGTCCCTGCCGCCGTCACGACCGGGGAAATGGTCACCTACCCCGCCCCGCCCACCACCGCGGCGCCCTCTCTGCTCCCCGCTTCCGGCCGTCAGGCAACGGCAGGGGAGATCGAGCTGGAATTGCTTACCCCCCTGCGCTTGAAATACGGCAACCACCTCGGCGCATCCCTCCCCTTTCATGTCCTGATCCGGGCCACCCTGCGCCGGATCGCCGCCCTGTGCCGCTATCACGGCGACGGCGAACCGGACCTCGACTACCGGGGGATTACGGCCCGGGCCCAGGCCGTGGAGGCGGACGAAACCGGCCTTTACTGGTTCGACTGGGAGCGCTATTCCAGCCGCCAGGATCAAAAGATGCTCATGGGGGGACTGATGGGTCGGGTCCGCTACTCGGGGAAACTCGATGAATTTCTTCCCCTCCTCCAATTCGGCGAACAAGTCCATCTCGGCAAGCAGACAACTTTCGGTCTGGGCAAATTCAAACTGAAGAAGGCATAGGAAAAGGGCTATGAAACAAACGGTGTTGCTGGCGGTGTTAGGCCTGAACCCCCAGATCCTCACGGAGACCCTCTATGCCCTCCACCAGGAAGGGGAACGTATCGACGCCATTCATGTCATCACCACCCGCCCGGGTAAAGAGGCCGTCAACGCCACGCTCCTGTCGCCCGCAGACGGCCGTTATTTCCGCTATCTCCAGGAATACGGCATCGATCCGGGAAGCATCGCCTTCTCCCACCATCATCTCCATTGCGTCCGGAACGATCTGGGGCGGGAAATAGAAGACATCCTTTATGAAGAAGACAACGAAGACGTGATGCGCACCTGCCTGGATGTGACCTGGGAGCTGACCCGGGACAACGACACGCGCCTGATCTTCTCCATCGCCGGGGGACGCAAGACCATGACGGCCTGCCTCATGGTCGCCGCCTCCATGTATGCCCGTTCCCACGACCGGATCTGTCACGTCCTGGTGACACCGGAATTCGAGAACCATCCCGATTTCTTTTACATCCCCAAGATATCCGCGCCCGTCACCCTGAAGGACAAACGGGGCCGACCCTACATCCGGGAGACGCGCTATGCCGAAATCCGCCTCGTCGATATCCCCTTCCTCTCGGTCCGTCGCCTTCTGGCCCCCGCTCTTCTCAACGAACCCCTCGATCCCGAAGAACTCATGCGGCACCTCATCCATCGCAAAACCGAAGATCTCATAGTAGATCTCCCCGGCGGCGGTCTTACCTGGCGGGGTGTTACCGTACCAATCTCGCCGGCCCGGCTGGCCCTCTACGCCTTCTTCGCCCTGCAAAAAAGGGATGAAGGCTGCGCCGCCCCCACCTGCCGGGGGTGCGATGACTGTTATCTTGATTTTCAGGGCGTCAGCGAAAATCAGGAGGTCATCACGGACCTCTACAATCGCATCACCGAGGGCTGCCGGGATCTGATGGCCATGAGCGACACGGGGATCATGGGCCTCACGGCGGAGAATTTTCATGCCTACAAGGGCAAGATTCGCCGTGATCTCCTGGACGGCTTCGGCGAGGTCGCCGCCCGGCGCCTGGTCATCGAGGGCAAAGGCCGCCGTCCCGATACCCGTTACGGGATCCCCCTGGATCGGGCCCACATCCGTGTCGTCTGGTGACCGGTAAGAAACGGCAACATTGCCGTTTTTGCCTTTCCTCCCCAACCTCCCTTATAGAATTGCCCATCAAATTTCTATAAGGGAGGTTCTTAATAATGAAGCGTTCGTTCTATCGTTATCTGGCCGTCTTCGTGCTGGTGACGGCCGCTGCAGGCTGCGCGTCCATTGTCGGCAAAACCATGCATCCCGTAGTCATCAACAGCAAACCGGATCAGGCGGACATTGTTATTGTCGATGAAGGCGGCAAAACCGTTTTTGCAGGGAAAACACCCACCACGGTGACACTTTCGGGCGGTGACGGTTATTTTCACGGCAAGGATTACAGCGTCACCTTCAGCAAACCCGGTTTCGAACAACACACCACCGTCATCAAGAGAGATGTAAGCATGTGGTATGTCCTGGGCAACATCCTCTTCGGAGGACTGATCGGCTGGTTAATCGTCGATCCGGTCACCGGGGCCATGTGGACCCTGCAGGAGGATGTAACCGCAACCCTCGCCGCCAAAAATGTAAGCGGCTCCACAGGTCATACCTTGCGGATCGCCACGGTCAACGAGGTACCGCCTCGATATCTTGCCCGGATGGTACGGATAAGATAATGGAAACCTTGGAAGTGCAGTTTGCCAAAATCCGGGAACTGGCGGCGGCGGGACGTAACGGAGAGGCGGAAGAACTGGCGAAAAGCCGTGATACCAGGGAGATCCGCGATGCATCCCTCCATCTCCGCTGGGCGGAAGTTCTGGAAGAGCTGGGGCTGATCGACGATTTGATCATGGAGCTGAATCTTGCCGTCCGGGACGATCCGGAAAACCGGGACGCCCAGATACGCCTGACGGAGATCTATCTCGACCAGGGGCAACCGGCGCGGGCGGCGCGGATTTGGGAGGCCCTGGCACGGCGCTTCCCTGCGGAGCCTGATCTCTACCGGGAATGGGGTGCGGCCCTGGAAGGGGCGGGAGAGTTCGAGAAGGCCCGTGCCGCCTATGCCGAAGGATTGGAAACGACGGGAGATGCCACCCTGAAGAGCCTCCTGAGGAATCTCGACTTCCTGGCGGAGACAGCGGCGGAACATGGAAACGGCCGTGAGGGAGCCCCGGCGGCCCCCTCCCCGCTCCTCCCCCAACCTCACCATCTCGTCGCCTTTCTGACCCTGTTCGGCGGTCGGGAAGGAGTTTACGCCCGTCAGTGGACAAGCCCCACCGGCGAAACGGGATACACCCCCGTGGAGGAACCCCTGACGCCGAAGGTGGCGGAACATCATCTCCTCGGCAACTTCACGGTAGGGGTCTATCCGGTCCGTCTGGACAATACCGTGAACTTCATCGCCTTCGATATCGACATCGCCAAGTTCGCCGTCCGGGAAACAATCGCCGTCAAGCGGCGCTGGGACGCCGTTATGGCCCTGGCCCATGAGACAGCCTGCCGTATCGTCGATCTCGGGGCCGCCTGGGAAACGCCGGTGCATCTGGAAGATTCGGGATTCAAGGGCCGCCACGCCTGGATATTTCTCGAAACGCCCATCCCCGCCGGAGTGGCCAAGAAGTTCGGCGATCTGATGACGACGGCCCTGGCGCCCCTTCCCCGGGAAATCACCGTCGAGGTCTTCCCCCGCCAGGGCAGTGTCGCCCGAGGCGGCCTGGGTAATCTCATCAAACTGCCCCTGGGGATCCACCGGCGCACCGGCCGGCTTTCCCGCATCATCCTCCCCGACGGTACGGATCATCCCGACCCCCTCGGCTTCCTCCTCTCCGCCCGGAAGACAACGCGGCGGGCCATTTACGCCTTCATTCAACAGGCCCAGCGGCGGACGGCGACGATCGGCTCGCCCGTAACCGGCATGGTGTTCGGGACTTCTCCCCGCGCCGCTGCCGGGTCATTGCGCGGGGAGAAGTCATCACTTGCGGCCCGGGGCGCCGCAAGCAACGGCGGAACGGACGGGACGGCGGCATTGCCACCATTGACGGCAATGCCGCCGTCTGAAGGAGAAGGTGATTTACCTCCCTGGGAGACGGGAATGTGGCCGGACCGGGAAGCGGTAACGGCGGGCCGGCGCGGAACATCTGCGGAGCGGCACCACCAGTTACCGGAGATTCCGGAGGAATATCATCCCGAACAGGATCGCCAGTTCCAGACCCTCCTTTCGCGTTGTGCCGTCATCAAGGCGCTGGTGGAACAGGTACATCGAACCGGCCGCCTCTCTCACGAAGAAACACAGGTCCTCATCCATACCCTCGGTCACCTGGAGCAGGGACCGGCGGCGGTGAACGATCTCTTCGAGCGGGCCTGGCAGGCCGATCCGGCCCTGTTTCTCAAATCGAGACTCCGGGGCCACCCCATGAGCTGCCCTAAAATTCGCGCCCGGATCCCCGAAGTCACCGCCACGGCAGGTTGTCACTGTGTCTTTGATCCGGGGACGAATCTCTATCCTTCCCCGCTGATCCACGTCCGGGAAACGGAGATCGCGGTAGGAGCCGCCAGCCGCCCCCTCCCCGGCACTGCCGTCGATTCGCTGGAGTTCCAGAATTTTCTTCAGGATTATCTGAAATTGCGCAAGCAATTGCGAGAGTCGCAGACGCTGCTCGCCCGCTACGAGGAGCGCCTGGCGAGCTTCTTTGACGAGACGGGAGTAGCCTCCGTCCATACCGCCCTGGGGGAATTGCGCCGGGAAAAGAAAGAAGGGGAAAGGCCGACATTTGTGCTGGAATTATAGGGTTGCATTTTTAAGATTTCAGTGGTAGTTAAACCACAGATTTTGCCCGATCACATAAACACGTACTGAAAAGGTGATCCATGAGTCAGGCAACATCGGAAAAATTACAGCCCGCTGCCCACAAACAGGGAAGCGGGCTTTTGCGTTATTAACGGCAACATTGCCGTTTTGGCGTTGTTCTTTGATTTGTGA
>DAOTJR010000031.1:28953-33936 GCA_035448805.1 Syntrophales bacterium | reverse complement strand
TTGGTGCAGAGATTCATCAGCACCTGATGGATCTGGGTGGGATCGGCAAGAACGGTGTCATGACGGTTTTGGTAGGTTTGCCGGATCTCCACCGTGGCGGGCAGGGAAGAGCGGAGGAGCTTCATGGCCTCTTTCACGATGGGCGTGACCGCCATCGGCCTCTTTTCCGTTTCCTGCTGACGGCTGAAGCTCAGGATCTGTCGCACCAGATCCCGGGCGCGGTCGCAGGCCGTGAGGATCTGGTCCAGATAGGAATGGATCTTGACATCGGCGGTCTTGAAACGCGCCAGTTCGGCGTAGCCCAGCATCGCCCCGAGGATGTTGTTGAAATCGTGGGCGATACCGCCGGCCAGGGTGCCGATGGCCTCCATCTTCTGGGCCTGGCGGAGTTGCGCTTCCATCCGCACCGCCTCGGTGACGTCTCTGCCCAGGGCCACGTAACCCATCAGTTTTCCGGTGGAAGCGACCAGCGGGCTGATGGTCGTATCCACCTGGATCAGTTTCCCGTTCTTGCCGCGCGTGGCCAGGCGCCCCTTCCAGATGTCCCCCCCTTTGACCGTCGCCGCAAAATTCCGGAAGGAGGCGTCGTCGGGCGGGCCGCCTTTCAAAAACCCCGGGGTCCGTCCTATCGCCTCCCCGCGGGTGTAACCGGTAAGGGTCTCGAAGGCCGGATTCACGTATTGGATGACCCCTTCCGTATCCGTGACGATCACGCCTTCCGCCGCCTGTTCGATGGCGACGCTCAGGCGCCGCACCTCCTCCTCCGCCCGGCGCCGGTCCGTAATGTCCACCATCGTCCCGATGACGGCCGGCCGCCCCCGATACACGGTCCGGGAACTGTAAACCTCCACGGTTCGAACCCGGCCGTCCCGGGTGCAAATCCGGAACTCGTAGCGCAGGGACTTCACCTCACCCGCCACCCGGCGGCGGATGTTCTCTTCCACCATGGGCAGATCCTCGGGGTAAATCACGTCCCGGGGGCCCATAAGATCGACCATCTCTTCGGCACGATAACCGAAGATCGCGGCGAACTCCCCGTTGACATAGCGGAACCGGCCGTCCTGGATAAGATAGACACCGACGATGGATTTTTCCGCCAGGTCCCGGAATTTGGCCTCCGATTCCCGGAGATGGTTCTCCACCTCCATCCGGGCGACGGCGGCACCGATCTGATGGGCGATCGTCTCCAGGGCGTCCCGGCTGCGCGGCGGGATGACGTCGAAAACCCGGGAGGCGAGATTCAGGCTGCCGATGACCCTTCCCTGGTTGTGGATCGGGACTACCGCCACGGATCTCATCCCTTCCAAAACCAGGTCCGCGGCATTGCCGGCGGCCAGGTCTTCCACCCCCTCGACATACAGGGGCTCGCCCCGCCACAATGTTTCCGCCCGGGCCGAACCGGCCTCATACCGCCGGACGTGGGCGGCAAAGCCCTCGGAAACGCCGCGATAACAGGCCAGCCGGAAGCTTTCCGTCGGCGCATCGAAGACATAGACCCCGCCGGCATCGAAATCCGTCGCTTTGAGGGCCGTATCCAGGCACAGCTCCAGGACCTCCGTGAGGGATGTCGCCCGGGTGAGCGCCATGCCCAGGTCCCGCTGACAAAGCAGGATCCGTTCCGACTGCTTGCGCGCCGTGATGTCCCGGATGATGCTCAGGAAGGCCCGGGGATCGCCCTTCCCGTCCCGGATCAGCGCGCTGTTGATCTCCGCGATGATCGTCCTTCCGTCCCGCAGCCGGAGCTGGTATTCGTTTCCCCGGGTATAGCCCGCCGCGAGCACCACGGGAAAATTCGCCGCGGCCCTGGCCCGCCCTTCCTCAGTGAGGAGGTCGTATACCGAGCCCGCCGCGGCGAGGAACTCCTCCACGCTCTCCACACCGTAAAGACAGGCGGCCTGGCGACTGGCGGCGATGAACCTGCCGTCGAGGGAGTAGATGACCACCGGGTCGGGAGAGGTCTCGATAAGGGTGCGGTACATCTCCTCACTGGCCCGGAGGGCCTGTTCCGTCCGCCGCCGGTCCGTGATGTCTTCGATGGCGACCACCGCGCCGGCAGCGGGGTTATCCGGGTCGAGGGGCGCCGCCGTCAACACGACATCCCGCCGCTCCCCGTCCTTTCTCACCAGCCGCGTCTCCACCCGGGCCACGCCCCGCGCCGGGTTTCCCCCGTAGAGCTCCCGTCCCACCCGCGCGTACTCCTCTTCCTCGGCGTAGAGCATCCGGGTCGTGCGGCCGACGATCTCCTCCTCGGGATAACCCATCAGGTCGTACCAGGCCCGGTTCGCCGCCCGGATCACCCGCCCGTCCATGACGCAGAGGCCCACCGGGGCGGCGCTGAAAACCCCGCGCAACACCGCCTCGCTCTTTTCCCGCCCGGCTTCCACCTGCCGCCGGTCGGCCCGCTCCCGATCCAGTTCGTCCGCCTTCCAGCTCCGAAGGCCATTATCGGCGCCGGCCTCCCGGGGCAGCTCCCCGGCAACCGGCATCCGGCCGTCCCCGTTCCTGTTCATTCCTCCGTCTCCTTCTCCCTGAGCGTTCTTTTTTCCAGACAACTATCCCTACCTTTCTCCCGCCGGCCGAACCGCACGAGCGCCGGCGACAACCGGGGGCCCGGCGTGGCGCCGGCATATACCCCCGCCCGCCGCCATTCCCCGCCCCGGAAAGCGGCGCCTCCCCGTCTTCAAAACAGGGGATAGGCCGACAGCGCCCGCCAGCGCTCCCGCCAGCCGCGGCTGTGCCCGGCCCCGGGAACAACGACGAGGCGGCGGCGGTCTCCGCCCTGACGGGCGAGGAAATTGCGGGCGGCAACCGGGGGCACGACGGCGTCATCGGCGCCGACGAAATGGCGTTGCGGCAGTCCTTTGATTTTTTCCGCCGCCGCCAGGGGATCGAGGGAACCGGCCGGGGGGTCAACCTGATGACGGCGGTTCACCGCCGCCGGATCGAGGTTCCCGGCCACGGTGCGCAGGCTCAGGATATCGTCCCGTTCGGCGGCCAGGAGCACCGCCAGGGCCGCCCCGCCTGAATAGCCGACAAGATTGATCTTTTCCGCCCCCGACTTTACCTTGAGGATGTCCGCCGCCTCCCCCAGCGCCGCCACCACCTCCGGGGAAAAGCGCCGGTGGGACCAGTAGGCCGGGTCGCCCCGGGGGGTGCCGGCGGCGACGTACTGACCGGGACGGGCCAGATAAGCCACATTCGCCCCGGGATCCTGTACCGCCAACTCCAGGACCAGGGGGTCTTTGGGGGTGGGATCGTCGGACCGCCAGGAACGGTCGATCCAGGCCGCCCCGTCGCCTTCGATATAGAGATTCAGGGGCGCCCCCGGTCGGGCACCGCGCCGGTATGCCGTCAGGGTAAAGTTCTTCGTCGGCAGATAGGATTTCTCCCATCCCGCCCGCTGCGCGATCATGTCGGCGGTTGCATACCGGTCCGCCGGGGTCGCCCGTATGGAGCAGGCGGGAAAAAAATGGCAGACGATCAGCAGCAGCAGGGCGATTTCACCCCGCAAACGAAAAATTCCGGGCCTGCCGTTCCGAAGGGGAGGCGGCAATCCGTCCCTTACCGCACCATCCCGGGCAAACGTGGGGGAGTTTTCCTCAAAAGGCGTACCGGATGTTAAAAAAACCGCTGTGGCTGTAAAATCCCTCTTTCCATTCATAGTCGTAGTTCAGGGCGAAGGTGAGGTTTTCCTTCGTCATCACGGTGAGTTTCGCCCCCAGGTTGCCGCTCGCCCGGGGCGGATCGAAACCATTGGTGGCGAAAGAGGCGCCGCCCCCGGTGAAGGTCGCCGTGGCCTGCTGCCGGTCGCCGATAAAGTCATAGAGAAACTTGCCGTGGATTTCCGGAACGATCTTCACTTCCTGGCGGGTTATCGCATAAGCCAGTTTCGCCCCGGCGCCGGCCTGGAGCAGGTTGTATCCCTGGCCCTCCACATGGAGGTTCAGGTCCCCGGCCTCCGTCTCCGTATAGTCGCCGAGCTGGAGGCGCATATACTGGACCGAGATCAGCGGGGTAACGGTGAAACCGCTCATGTCGAAGGCATACCCCCCCTCCAGATAACCGGAATACTGCTGCCCGTCGTAACTGCTTTTCGCGACCCGGTTCGTCGTCCCGAAGGCGATGTGTCGCGCGGCGTTATACCTGTTGTAGGCAAAGGAGAGGACCGTATCGAGGTAATAGGCCTCCCGGGCCAGATTGCCGTAGAAACCCGCCTGATAGCTGTCGGCTTCCATGCCGGTGTTGGGATCGCCGGTGGTGATCTTGTTCCGGGCGTAGCCGCCGCTCAGACCCAGCAGGAGATTGGGGAAAAAATTCCGGTCGCAGCCGAAGGCGGCCCCCCAGATGCGGGCGTCATAACCGTTGTTCGTCCCCTGGGGATTCTGGTGCAGGTACTCCCCGAAGCCCTGGGCCCAGACGCCGTTCCGGGCCGGTTCATCACCTGTGGCGATCCCGGTCATGCCCGTTCCGGCGGCGCGGCCGGTCATGACCTGTTCGATGCGGGTCACGACGGCCCCGGTGTATTTATTCATCGCCCCATAGGCGGCCTGCAGCGCCCCGCCATCGACGTTCGGCTGCAATTTCAAGGCGTTGCCGGCAGCGCCGGATTTGTCCAGATCCGCAAGGACATTGGCCATGTCCCCGGTGGCGGAATTTGCCAGGTTGTCGAGGAGGTAGCCCAGGGAGGCATTGCCGCTGTCGGCGCCGTAATAACTGCTGCTCCGCGCCGCCACGAGATAGAGTTTGTTGCCGTCTTTCCGGGCGGAAAAACTCACCATGGGCAGGGACCCGTCGTTCTGGACGGCGAGATTCGCCGGGTTTACAGTGAGGGCGTCCGTATCCACAATGAGGAAGCGGTCGTTGTTCCGGACATTCTTCGTTCCGGCCACCGTCACGGCCAGTTTGGTATTGTCCGCAATACTCACCGTGCTCGCCCCGGCATCCTGCACCAGGACCTGGGCGGCGTCGGCGGTATCCCGGTTG
>DAOTJR010000031.1:0-28853 GCA_035448805.1 Syntrophales bacterium | reverse complement strand
GCTCGCCCCGGCATCCTGCACCAGGACCTGGGCGGCGTCGGCGGTATCCCGGTTGAGGGTGAAGCTCAGTTTGGCATCGCCGCCCGCGCCCGTGACGTCAAACTTGTCCGTCCCCTTGCCGAGATCGACCCGGCCGGCGATCTCGCCGCCTTTGATTGTTACCGTATCGTTCCCCGCCCCGGTCTGAATAGCGTAATTTGTCCCCTCGATGAGGCCGCCGGCGTTGTTGGTGATTGTATTGTCTCCCCGATCCGCCTTGACGGCCGTCCCGGAACTCCTGATTGTTCCGTTGTTGTCGATAATTCCTTTTACCGCCGGAACAGCGTTTGCCTGACCAATTTGGACGGCAACCGTATCCCCCGCAAGCAGGCCTCCGGATTTGTTGGTAATGTTTGTATCTCCCGCCTCAGCCATGACCGCGATGCCGGGGCTGGAGATGGTCCCGGAGTTGGTCAGGGTGTTCACGCCGGTGGGGGCTGCGACACCGCCATAAGCGGTGGTATCGCCCTTGAAAAGGACGGCGATATTGGCGGTGTCCGTCGTGGCGAACTTGTTGGCGGTAGCGCCGCTGATCGTCCCCTGGTTGTCCACGGCATAGTTCAACGACCAGATCAGCAGCCCCTGGCCGCCGGAGAGAGAACCGCTCTTTTCTATGGTGATGGTGTTTTGTATGTTGTCCGTTGCTGACTTTGTCTTCCTCTGGAAGCGATGCCCCGCCCAGATCGAATCGCACGTTCCATCGACCTTGAAGCCGGCGAAACCGTTGCCGTACTGGGCGTCGGCGGCGGTACTGAAGGCACCGTCCTTGTTGAGGGTGTAAAAATAGGACTGGGGAGAATAGAGCCCGTAGATCTGCACGGAGGTCCCGCCCAGGAGGATAAATTCACTCATCCCCTGGATGTCTTTTACGGTGGCCTCACCGTTGCCCCAATAAAATGTATAACCGATCTGGGTCCAGGGGAAGGCGTCGCTGCTGGTCACCGGGCTGTCGTAGGTCTTTTCCTTCCAGTATTCGTAATAGCCCTTCTGGGTGGCGGTACCGACATAGTTGTCGTAGGTGGCCTGGGTCATATCGGCCGGCTTCGCCCCATAGGCGGCGCTGGTCCCGTAGGTGGCGGGATCGGTGGCATAGGTCTTGATATCGGGATTCTTCGTGGGGCGGAGGATATGGTCGTTGTCGGCGAGAACGGCATATTCCACGATCGCCGTGTGGGAGTTGTCGTCCTTCATCCCCAGGCCGCGTTCCAGCAGCCGCACCATGTCGGTGCTGGTGGCGTTGTTTTCCTGGAGAAACTTCGTGGCCTGGTTGCCCGTCGTTACCCAGTAGGCGCTTTCCGTGGCCTTGCCGTAAACCGTGTAGCCGGGCTGATTGACGTAATTGCCGCCCATGTAGGCGCTCTTGCCCAGGGTCCGGACGATGAGGTAGTTCTTCCCGTCGCCGTAGCCGCTGTCGTATTTCATGCCGAAGGCGGCATCGGTGGCGGGATTACCGGAGATGGTGATGATTTGCCGGGCTTCCGAGGCGGCGGAGGTGGGAACCCAACCCGGGGGGCTGTCGGCATGCTGGCGGGACAGGGTGATGGCCCGCTCGAAGTCCGGGCTCAAATCCGCGGCCCCGACCGGACACGATAAAACGAGAACCATGCCGACCTGAATGAGCAGGCGAACAAGCAACAACACGGGGTACCGCCATTTCCTATCCGCCCGCCCCCGGCCGCTCGGGAGTCCCTGCCTCGGGACCGGGCCGGCAGCGATTCCGGTATTAAGGGGAGGATATTTCTTTTTCCCCTGCGTATAATGACAATCCTGCGGGACGTCAACCTTATTCTGTAGCTTATTCTGTAGCTGCGCCAAGAGCAAAGAGAATATTCCGGTCGCAATCCCGGGAATGGCCCCCTTTGCTGTTCCCTGAGCGGGGAGACATCCCGGAGATACCGGCGGGGAGCGGGGGCGGAATTTCGGCATGAGGCGGACGGCGCGCCGGGGAAAGTCCCGCGGGCCGCCTGGCCCACCGGGACTCCGGGGGGAGCGGCAGCTTTCCCTCCGCCGGGGAGCAGGGAGTAAGGAAGGCGAATGAACCGGCCGCGGTCAGGCGGCGGCGAGGGCGCGCAGCTCTTCCGGGGCGGCGATGAGGAAGTCGGGTTCCGCCGCCGCCAGGGCGTCCCGGGTGTGCCAGCCCCAGGCCACGGCGACGGTCCGGACGCCCGCCGCCCGGCCCTCCCTGATATCACCCGTCGTATCCCCCACATAAAAGGTGTCGGCAGGCGCCAGGCCGTACTTGGCCACGAGATGCTCGATTTTGGCCTTTTTGCTCCAATGGAATTCCGAACCGAGGATGTCGCGGAAGCAGCCGTTGTAGTGAAAGCGGGCCATGATCTTCCCGATGGCCTGGGCGGAATTGGAGGAGATGATCGCCAGGACGTGGTCACGGCAGAGGTCCGCGAGGACGGGCAGGACCGCCGCAAAGGGCTTCACGTCCCGGTAGTAATCCACCCGGCCGGCATACTCGCCCAGGGCCCGGGAAAAGGCGTCGAGATCCACCCCTTTCGCCACCAGGGCCGCATAGAAGTTGTCCTCGAAGAGGGCGACGTATTCCTCCTGTGTCTTGACGAAGGGCATCCCGATCCTCTCCAGGCACCAGGCAACGGCCTGATGATAGACATCCAGGGAATCCACCAGGACGCCGTCGAAATCGAAGAGGAAAAGCTTGGAAGTAACTGTCTGCATATATCCGGATATTCTCGTCTTTCTTTTTGTCCGCCCGGGGGTGGGACGGAAGCGCCCGTTTCCCGCCGTCGCACGGAAAAATCCCCCGGATTCGCCCTAAACCCTCTCCCCCGACCGGGAACACGCCGCATCCGGCTGCCCGTCCGGACCGGCGGCTCAAGGCCGCAGCAACCGGCGCAGGGTCTCCCGGTAGGGGGGACGGACGATCCCCTTTTCGGTAACAAAGGCGGTGATATAGCGTCCGGGGGTGACATCGAAGGCGGGGTTGTAAACTGCGATGCCCGCCGGGGCCAGGGGCACCCCCCGGCAAGTGGTGACCTCCGCCGGCGCCCGCTCCTCGATGGGGATGTCCCGGCCGGTCCGGGTGGAACCGTCGAAGGTGGACAGGGGGGCCGCCACGTAGCAGGGGATCCGGTGGGCCCGGGCCAGGACGGCGACGCTGTAGGTGCCGATCTTGTTGGCCGTGTCCCCGTTGGCGGCGATGCGGTCGGCGCCGACGACGACCTTCTGGATCTTCCCCTGCTTCATCAGGAAGCCCGCCATGTTGTCGGTGATCAGGGTCGCCGGGATGCCCTCCCGCTGCAGTTCCCAGGCCGTCAGCCGCGCCCCCTGGAGGACGGGACGCGTCTCGTCCACATAGACATGAATCTTCTTCCCCTGGGCCCACGCCGCCCGGATGACCCCCAGGGCCGTCCCGTAGCCCGCCGTGGCCAGGGCGCCGGCGTTGCAGTGGGTGAGGATGTGGTCGCCGGGGGCGATGAGCTCCGCGCCGTGGGCGCCCAGCAGTTCGTTTATGGCGATGTCTTCGGCGCAGAGCCGCTGCGCCTCGGCAACGAGGGCCGCTTGCAGACGCTTGCGGATCATGGGGAAATCACCATCACCGCTCCTGCCGGACGGCGGGCGGGCCCTGGAGCCGGACTGCCCGATATTATTTTCCATCCGGGATCCGGGAGCGGACACATCCGGGAGCGAACCCGCCGCGGTTGTCGCAGGCCCCTCACCCGCCGCAGCGGCGGCATTGCGGAAACAGTGCTGCATCCGCTCGATGGCCCAAAAAAGGTTCCGGGCGGTAGGCCGGGTCGCGGCAAACTCCGCGCAGATTTTCGCGAACGCCCCGGCCAGGCCGGCGGGATCGGCGGCCCGGCTTTCCTGCACGCCCAGGGCGATGCCCAGGGCGGCGGCGACGCCGATGGCGGGGGCGCCCCGGACGGCCAACTCCCGGATGGCCGCCGCCACCTCCCGGTAGTCCCGGGTGGCCACATAACGTTCCTCGCCGGGAAGCAGGCGTTGATCGATAAACACCACGGCGCCTTTTTCCCAGTAAACCGTGCGGATCGGATTGGTCATGCCAGCATCTTTTTCAGCAGCTCGTTGATCAACTGGGGGTTGGCCTTGCCCTGGGTGGCCTTCATCACCTGGCCGACAAAGTAGCCGAAGAGTTTGTCCTTGCCCCCCCGGTACTGGGCGAGCTGGGTCGGATTTGCGGCAATGACCTTTTCGATCACCGGGATGAGGGCCGCCTCGTCGGTAATCTGGACCAGGCCCTGCTCCTCGATGATCTCCTTCGGTCCCTTGCCGGTGCGGTACATCTCCTCGCTGATCTCCTTGGCCATCTTGCCGCTGATGGTCCCTTCTTCGATAAGGCGGATCATCTCCGCCAGGGACGCCGCCGGGATGGGGCAGTCCTTGATGTCCCGCCGGTCCTCGTTGAGGAACCGCAGGAGGTCCCCCATGACCCAGTTGGCGGCAATCTTGGGCCGGCCGCAAAGGCGGACGACCTCCTCGTAGTAATCGGCCAGGGCCCGGCTCATGGTCAGTACTCCCGCATCGTAAGCGGGGATCCCGTAATCCCGGAGGAAACGCTCCCGCTTTTCCAGGGGCAACTCCGGCATGTTACGGCGGATCTCCTCCACCCACTCCGCGCCGATGGCGACGGTAACCAGATCGGGATCGGGGAAGTAGCGGTAATCATGGGCTTCTTCCTTGCCCCGCATGGGGAGGGTGACCCCCTGGGCGTCGTCCCAGAGACGGGTCTCCTGGATCACCTCCCCGCCCCCTTCGAGGACGTATTGCTGTCTCTTGATCTCATACTCCAGGGCCCGCTGGACGTTGCGGAAGGAATTCATGTTCTTGAGCTCCGTCCGGATGCCGAATTCCTCCTGCCCCCGGGGACGCAGGGAGACATTGGCGTCGCACCGGAAGCTCCCCTCCTCCATGTTGCCGTCGCAGATCTCCAGATAGACGAGGATCTCATGGAGGCGGCGCAGATAGGCGGCGGCCTCCTCGGCGGTCCGGATGTCCGGGGCGCTGACGATCTCCATGAGGGGCACGCCGGTGCGGTTCAGGTCCACGTAACTCGCGGGAAAGTGCTCGTCGTGGATCAGTTTGCCCGCGTCTTCCTCCATGTGGATGCGGATGATGCCGATGCGCCGCCGACCCGCTTCCGTCTCCACCTCCACATACCCGTCCTCGGCGAGGGGATAGGCGTACTGGGAGATCTGATAGCCCTTGGGCAGATCGGGATAGAAGTAATTCTTCCGGGCGAAGCCGTTCTCCCGGTTGATCCGGCAGTTGGTGGCCAACCCCATCTTGATGGTGAATTCCACCACCTTCCGGTTGAGAACGGGGAGGACACCGGGCATGCCGAGACAGACCGGGCAGGTATGGGTGTTGGGGGGGGCCCCGAAGCCGGTGGAACAGCCGCAGAAGATCTTGGAAGCGGTGAGCAGTTGGGCATGGATCTCGAGGCCGATGACTGGTTCAAACTCCATAATTGTTCCAACTCCTTATGAAAGAGGCATTTTTTCCCGCCGGTAGCGGGCGATGAGGTCCCGGGTCGCCGCCAGCTTTTCGTAAGCGGCCCCGGCCTGGATCAGCAGCCCTTCCTGGAAATGTCCGGCCAAAAACTGCAGGCCGATGGGCAGCCCGTCCCGGGTGAAGCCGCAGGGCACGGAGATCCCGGGAATCCCCGCCAAGTTGGCGGAAATGGTCAGGATATCGGAGAGATACATCTGCAAGGGATCGTCGGTGCGCTCGCCGATCCGGAAGGCCGCTGTGGGCGAGGTGGGGGTGGCGATAACGTCGCACTGCTGAAAGGCCGCGTCGAAATCCCGGCGGATGAGGGCCCGGACCTGGGAGGCCTTCTTGTAATAGGCGTCGTAATAACCGGAGGAAAGGACATAAGTACCTATAATTATCCTTCTTTTCACCTCCGCCCCGAAGCCGGTGGAACGGGACTGCTTGTACATGTCCATCAGGTCCCGCGCCTCGGCGGCCCGGAAGCCGTATTTGACGCCGTCGTAGCGGGCCAGATTGGAGCTGGCCTCGGCGGGGGCGACGATGTAATACACCGCCAGGCAGTATTCCGTATGGGGCAGGGAGATTTCGACGCACCGCGCCCCGCCCTTTTCGAGAACGGCGATGGCCGCCTCCACGGAGGCACGGACTTCGGGATCGATCCCGGCGATGAAGTATTCCTTGGGGATGCCGATCCGGAGGCCCGCCACCCCCCGGTCGAGGAAGGAACGGTAGTCGGGAACCTCGATATTGACGGAGGTGGATTCCCGGGGGTCATAGCCGGCGATGACGTTCATGAGGATGGCGCAGTCTTCCACATCCTTGGTAAAGGGACCGATCTGATCCAGGGAGGAGGCGAAGGCCACGAGGCCGAAGCGGGAGACCCGGCCGTAGGTGGGCTTCATTCCCACGACCCCGCAGAGGGCGGCCGGCTGACGGATGGAACCGCCGGTGTCGGAACCGAGGGCGGCGATGCACTCGTCGGCCGCCACCGCCGCGGCGGAACCGCCGCTGGAGCCGCCGGGGATCCGCTCGAGATCCCAGGGGTTTCTCGTCACCCCGAACCAGGAGGTCTCCGTGGAGGAACCCATGGCGAACTCGTCCATGTTCGCCTTGCCGGTAAAGACCGCCCCCGCCGCCCGGAGCTTCTCCACCACCGTGGCGTCGTAGGGGGGGACGAAATTGCCGAGGATCCGGGAGCCGCAGGTCGTGGTCATCCCCCGGGTGCAGCAGATGTCTTTCAGGGCAATGGGGATGCCCGTCAATTCCCGGACCTCACCCCGGCGGAGGGCCTCGTCGGCGGCGGCGGCCTGGGCCGCCGCCGTTTCCTTCATCAGGGTGATGTAGGCGTGCACCTTGTCTTCCACCGCCGCGATCCGCCGGTACACCGAGGCGAGCACGTCGGCGGCGGTGACCTCGCCGGCCCGGAGTTTATCCTGAAGTTCGTGAACGGTCAACCCATATAGTTCCATAACACCTCTTTATCATTCAATAACTTTGGGAACCCGGAAGAATTCCCCCCGGGGGTCCGGGGCATTGGCCAGCGACTGCTCGTTGGGAAGGGACGGTTTTACCTCATCCTCCCGGAAGGCGTTGTGCAGGACCGTGGCGTGGGTCATGGGCTCCACCCCCGTGGTGTCCACGGCGTTGAGTTTGTCCATATACAGGAGGATGTCGTTCAACTGCGAGGTGAACTTGTCCATCTCCTCCTCCCGGAAGGTCAGGCGCGCCAGATGGGCCACATGGGCGACTTCTTCTCTGGTGATCTTCACAGCAGCAAATCCTTTCCCTTAACGTGAATTTTGGTGCCGGTTCTTTTTTCCCCAAGGACGGAAAATCAGCACCGTCCCCATTTTCATTTATTGCTAAAATACCTGCCAGTAGGGGTTGAGCTGGTCGGCCACCCGCCTCAGGATCTGATCCTTCCCCTGATCGGCCTCGTACTCCATACGGTAGAGATCGTCCTCCGCGGCATGGGTTTCGCCCCGCATCTCCCGGAGCACCGCCCGCACCGATTCCGTAAGACCGTCGATATTGTAGCCCCCCTCCAACACCGCCACGAGGCGGCCCCCGCAACAGGCCCCGGCGATATCCATAATTATTCTCGTCATATACACATAACCCTTGGGCGTCACCCGCATGTCGCCTAAGGGGTCCTGAAAATAGCTGTCGAATCCCGCCGACAGGAGGATCAGCTCCGGCCGGAACTTCATGGCCACCGGCTGCAGGACGCCGCGGAAGGCCTTCACGTGGAGGGCGTCGTCGGTCCGGGCCTTCAGGGGGACATTGACGGTGTACCCCTCCCCGGCCCCCTGCCCCGTTTCCGTAATGGTCCCCGAACCGGGATAGGCGGGATACTGGTGGGTGGAGAAATAGAGGACCCTTTGATCCCGATAGAATGTCTCCTGGGTGCCGTCGCCGTGATGAAGGTCCCAGTCGGCGATGAGGATCCGCTGCAGGCCGTATCTTGCCAGGGCGTAGCGGGCCGCGATGGCCACGTTGTTGAACAGGCAGAATCCCGCCCCCCGTTCCTTGGCGGCATGGTGCCCCGGGGGGCGGACAAAGGCGAAGGCGTTATCCACCGCCCCCGTCATGACCGCATCGACGGCGTTCAGCACCCCGCCGACGGCGAGTTTGGCCGTATCGTAGGATTCAGGGGAGGTCTGGGTATCGGCATCGAGGGAAAAATACTTCTTCCCCGCCGTACCGGCCACAACACCGATGTAGAATTGTGAGTGGACCAGACCGATCTCTTCGTGGGTGGCGTACCGGGGGGGGATGGCGACATATTTCCCCGCCATATCCGGTTTCTCCAGCATGGCATACACCGCCTCCAGGCGGCGGGGGGACTCGGGATGATAATACCCCTCCCCGTGGCGCAGGTACCGCTCATCGACCACAACCCCCGTTCTGTTGGACATGAACCGCTCCCCGGAATAAATGCCGCTTTCTCACCCGGCGGCTCCGGAACCATATCGTGGAGAAAGCAGACCCCTTCTATCACAAAACCCCCGGAAGTGCAAAAATATTTGCCATTGACAAGGCCTCGGGAGGCGCTATATAAAGTCGCTCATGTTTGGAATCGGTCTGCCGGAACTTATCGTCATTGCCGTCGTCGCCCTCCTGGTCGTGGGCCCGGAAAAACTGCCGGGGCTGGCGAAATCCCTGGGGAAAGGCCTCCAGGAATTCCGCCGGGCCACGGAAGACGTCACGGAATCCATCAAAGACACCCTCAAACCCGAGGAAATCAAGAAAGATGTCGAAGGGTTGAAGGATTCCCTCCTATACGGCAAGGGGGAGGAACAAGACAGAGCAACCACCCCCAAGAATCAATCCTGAAAACAAACCTTTGACATAACTATCCCCATGGATCGAGCCGAGGACGAAAAACTACCGTTGACCAGCCATCTGGCGGAGTTGCGGAGCCGTCTCTACCGGATCCTCATCGCCGTGGGTCTGGGATTCTTCGCCTGCTACTACTTCAAAGAGGGGCTCTTCCGGATCATCACGAGACCGCTCACCGAGGTCCTGCCGAAAAACAGTCACATGATCTTTACCGGGCTGCCGGAGGCGTTTTTCATCTACATGAAGATCGCCTTTTTCGCCTCCCTGGTCATCACCAGCCCCTACACCCTCTACCAGATCTGGAAGTTCGTCTCCCCCGGCCTTTACGAACGGGAAAAAAAATACGTCGTGCCCTTCGTCGCGGTCTCCAGTTTTCTGTTCATCGGCGGCATCGTGTTCGGATATTTTCTGGTCCTGCCCACGGCCTTCGAGTTCTTTGTCGCCTTTTCCACGGACTTCTTGAAGCCCATGATCTCCTTCCGGGAGTATCTGTCCTTTACCATGAAGTTTCTGCTGGCCTTCGGGATCTCCTTTGAACTGCCGGTATTCATCTTTTTTCTCACCAAGATCGGCATCGTCAACGCCCCCCTCCTCTCCCGTTATCGCCGTTATGCCATCCTGATGATCTTCATCGCCGCCGCCGTCCTGACCCCTTCCCCGGACGCCTTCAGCCAGATCCTCATGGCCATACCGCTGATGTTCCTCTATGAAATCAGCATCGTTGTCGCCCGCTACGCAGGGAAGAAGAAGGACGGGGACCGGAGGGACGGGGAGGGGAATGGAAGGAACGAAAAAGAGGAAGCGGGAGGTGCCGATGGCGATTGAACACCCGCCCGACCGCCGGGGGTTCGCCAGCCTGCTGACCATCGCCGTCGGCCTGGCGGTCGTCATGATCCTCGCGATCTCCGGTTATCTGCTCTATTTTTTCCTGGGCGAACTGCCCGACGTGGACACCCTCAAGGACTATCGGCCCAGCATCGCCACCCGGGTCTACGCCGACAACAACGAACTCATCGACGAGTTCTTTCTGGAAGACCGGAAGATCATCAGGATCGCCGAACTGCCGAAATACGTCATCCAGGCCTTCGTCGCCGCCGAGGATTCACGATTCTACGAACATAAAGGTTTGGATTTTCAAGGCATTTTCCGTGCCTTCTTCAAGAATATCCAGGCGGGGCGTATTGTCCAGGGCGGGAGCACCATCACCCAGCAGGTGGCCAAATCCCTCTATCTGTCGCCGGAGAAGAGCTATGTCCGCAAGATCAAGGAGGCCATCCTGGCTTACAAGATCGACCGTTACCTGACGAAGGACGAGATCCTCAATCTCTATCTGAACCATATCTATCTCGGCCACGGCACCTACGGGGTCGAGGCGGCGGCCCAGGGATATTTCGGAAAGAGCGCCCGCTACCTGACCCTGCCCGAAGCGGCCATGCTGGCCGGACTCCCCAAGGCCCCCAGCACCTACTCCCCCTTCACCCACAGCGACCGGGCCCGGCAGCGTCAGATCTATGTCCTCGAACGTATGGTGGAAGACGGCTACATCACCCGGGCGGACCGGGAAAAGGCCCTGGCAACGCCGTTGACACTCCGCTCCGTCCGTCCCAAGGAGAAGATCGCCCCCTATTTCATCGAACACATCCGGCGGTACATCGTGGAGAAATACGGCAGCGACGTCCTCTACAAGGAGGGGCTGGAGGTTTACACCACCCTGAACATCGCCGCGCAAAAGGCGGCCCGGGATGCCGTGGAGCGGGGTTTGCGGGAGCTGGAAGAGCGTCAGGGATACGAGACCGGCGTGGTGCAGGGGGCGCTCCTGTCCATGGATGTGCGTACCGGCGCCGTGAAGGCCCTGGTCGGCGGCCGGGAATTCTCCAAAAGCGAGTTCAACCGGGCGACTCAGTCCCGACGCCAGCCGGGATCGGCGTTCAAGCCTTTCATCTATACCGCCGCCTTCGACAAGGGCTTGACGCCTTCCACGCGCTTTGTGGACGTCCCGCTTTCCTTCCCCGATCCCTCCCAGCCGGACGGGGTGTGGCAGCCGAAGAACTTCGACGGGAAATTCCACGGCCCCACGACCCTGCGCAACGCCATCGTCCAATCCCGGAACGTCATCACCATCAAGGTGCTTCAGGAAATCGGCGTGGATTACGCCGCCTCCTACGCCAACGTCATGGGGATCACCTCACCCTTAAGCAGGAATCTTTCCCTGGCCCTGGGCAGCTCCGGCGTCACGCTCCTGGAGATGGTCCGGGCCTACGGCGTCCTGGCCAACCAGGGCCGGCGGACGACGCCCTACTTCATCACCCGGATTGTGGATCGCACCGGTCACGTCTTCGAGGAGAACCAGCCGAAGGTGGAACAGGTGATCGACCCGCGCATCGCCTTCATTTCCACTTATATCATGCAGGACGTGGTGGAAAGCGGCACGGGACGGCGGGTGAAGAGCATCGGCCGGCCCGTGGCGGGAAAGACCGGCACGACCAACGACGTGCGGGACGCCTGGTTTCTCGGCTTCACCCCCTCGCTGATCACCGGGGTCTGGGTGGGCTTCGACCAGGAGCGGTCCCTGGGCCATCAGGAAGTGGGCGGACGGGCGGCGGCCCCGATCTGGCTTTACTTCATGTCCCAGGCCCTCGCCGGACAACCCGTCGAAACCTTCCCCGTGCCGGAGGGGATCGTCTTCGTCAAGGTGAACCCGAAAACCGGGGTGCCCGGCTCCGGGCCGGGGACCATCTATGAGAGTTTCCTGGAGGGAACCACGCCCCCCGGGGCCGTGCCCGTGGAGGCCGGACAGATCAAGCCCGAGGAGATGCTCCCCCGGGAAGAGACGGAGTGAGCGTCGGTATCCTTAATCTTTCCAAACCCAAAAAAACGGTTTGGGAACATCGGCGGAGGTGAAGGGTGGAATTCAAGGAAATCATTTACGAAAAGAAGGACGGGATCGCCACGGTCACCATCAACCGGCCGGAGAAGTACAACGCCTGCACACCGGTGACGATCTATGAACTCACCCGGGCCTTCACGGACGCCTGGGTGGACACGGAAGTGGGGGTGGTGGTCCTCACCGGCGCGGGCGACAGGGCCTTCTGCACCGGCGGCGACCAGTCGCTCCGGGAAAAAGGCGGTTACGGCGGCACCGTGGCCGCCCTCCCCCTGGAGGTGGGCTGGCAGCAGGTATCGCTCCTCATCCGCACCATTCCCAAGCCGGTCATCGCCCGGGTCAACGGCTTCGCCATCGGCGGGGGCAACGTCTTCCAGGTGGTCTGCGACCTCTCCATCGCCTCCGAGACCGCCCAGTTCGGCCAGGCGGGCCCCCGGGTGGGAAGTTTCGATCCCGGCTACGGCACCGGCGACCTCGTCCGGGCCGTGGGCATGAAAAAAGCCAAGGAAATCTGGTATCTGTGCCGGCGTTACACCGCCCGGGAGGCCCTGGAAATGGGGCTGGTCAACGCCGTCGTCCCCCCGGACCGGCTCGACGCCGAGGTGGAAAAATGGTGCCGGGAACTCCTGGAGAAGAGCCCCACCGCCCTGAAGATGCTCAAGTACGCCTTCCACGGCGAGACGGACGGGGTGATGGGCATCTCCAACCTGGGGGTGGGCGGCCTGAGCATGTTCTACGAGACGGACGAATCCCTGGAAGGCAAGACCGCCTTCATGGAAAAGCGGCCGCCCGACTATGCCCGCTTCCGCAAGAAATGACTCCCCACGCCCACGGGCAGGCACAAACTTTCATGCCGGGGCGGCATCCGCGAATGCCGTTAGTGAAAATGTTTCCGTTGACATTTTCCGTTCTTATTTGTGACGGCAAGCCGTGATGATCCTTTCACGGCAAATCACGGGGGGAGACGACAAAGCAAAAGTTCCCAAGGCAAGACGCGCGAATCCCGAGGCACGAGAAGTACTTTTGCGTACGTCGCCATGGCGGAGGATGAGGCGCTTTACCCGCGCATTTGGACCTTATGAATACGTAATTTTCATGCCTCGTGGTGTGCCACGGGGCATGAATGTTTTTAAGTCGTAAGTAATTGACTTATCGCCAAGATCTCCGTATAGTGAAGCGTGTCGCAATTTGATCTTCGCCATACGCCGGCCAAGCAATAAAGAGGGACCGAGGCTTTTTCAGCAGCGACCTCAGGAATCGGCCAAGTTCCACGCCGCATCCTTGATGTAACACCCCCGGAAGCGATCGTAACCCATCCTTTGCAACATACCAACCAAGGAGCGCCGAGATCATGAATAATCTCACCATCAAGGCAAGGATACTGATCCTCGCGGCCGTTATGGTCGCGTCCGTCATGATGATCGCCCTGATCGGCGGTCTGGCCGTCAAGAACCATACCGATACGATCAACAAGATCACCAAGAACCTCCTGCCGGCCATCACCGAGCTCCAGACGATCAGTGAAACGAGGGCCATCCTCAACCGCACCACCTTAGAAACGGCCATTTGGGAAAACAACGATCAGGCTCAGGAGCGCTTTGCGGACATCGTCAAACGGAAAGCAGAGTTGTGGAATAAAATCGAAAAAAGCTGGACGGCTTACAGCGCCGTTCCGAGGGCAAGCAGGGAAGAGACGGACTTATGGAACCGGCTTCAGGCAGGTTGGGAAGATGTAAAAAAGACCGACGCCGATATCAATCAGACGCTTCAGGAATTGAGCAAGAACACCGATCCTGCCGTTCAAAAAGTGTTGTTCAAAAAATTTTTCCGTCAATATGAAGTCCTGCGGCCGGTTTTCGCCCAGACCAGATCGGATTTGAACAGTCTCATCGCCCTGAAAAAAGCGGAAGCCGGGGAAGAGATAGAACAATCGTCAGCCGCCGGGAAATCGATCCACAGTCTGCTGCTGATCGTCAGCATCGCCGTCATTGCCGCGGCGGTGGTTCTGAGCCTGCTGACCCTCATATCGATCAACCGGCCTCTCGATCTGCTACGCCACAGTATCCGGGAAATCTCCGCCGGTCGCCTCGACCAGGAAGCCCCGGGACGGGAGATGCCGAACGAATTGGGGGATATGGGAAGGGCCCTGGAAAAATTGCGCCATGTGGCCCGGGAGCAGGCCGTATCCACACGCACCAAGACCGTCTCCGCGGAGGTGGCCCAGGCATTGCAGAAGTGCACGTCCTTCGCCGAGTTCGGCAACGTCCTCACCTCCAGGCTGGCCGCGCTGCTGGGCCTGGTTTACGGTGCTTTTTATCTCAGCGATGAAACCCGTACTTCTCTGGAGCGGGCGGGAGGTTACGCCTGTGACGAAAACCTGCATCACGGCCGCTTTGCCTGGGGGCAGGGACTGGTCGGTCAGGCGGCTCTGGACAAGAGGACGATCCGGCTTTCCCTGTCGCCGGAGGAACAAATCGGCGCTTCGGTCGGTCTGGGCACGCT
Organism: Syntrophales bacterium; assembly: GCA_035448805.1. Lineage (GTDB taxonomy): Bacteria > Desulfobacterota > Syntrophia > Syntrophales > UBA8958 > UBA8958. The sequence continues at coordinate 14,599 of DAOTJR010000031.1, read as the reverse complement.
TCAGGTCAAGTCGCTGCTGATCATGCCCATCATGAACGACAACGAGGTCGCGGGCGTCCTCGAGCTGGGATCTTTGCAGGAATTTTCCGCGGAGCAGCAAGAGATCCTGGAGACGCTTTTGCCGGTCGTGGCCATGAACCTGGAGATCCTGGCCGGCAACATCGAAACGCGTCGCCTCCTCGAACAGAGCCGGGAGCAGACCCTGGCCCTGGCCGTTTCGGAGCAGCAACTCAAGGTCCGCCGCGACGAGCTGGAGCGGCAGCAAGAGCTCATCACCCAGGCCGAGGAGCGGAGTCGCCTGCTCCTTAGCGCCATCGGCGAGGGAATCTTCGGCATCGACAAAGACGGCCGGGTAACCTTCGTCAACCCCGCCGCGTGCTCGATGCTCGGCTATAAGGAAGAAGAACTGCTCGGCAAACTGATGCATGCCGAGGTTCACTACGCCTACCCCGACGGCACGAAATTCTCGCATTTGCAGTGTCCCATGTTTTTGACCTCCAAGGACGGCATCGCCCGCACGGTGGACAACGAGGTGCTCTGGCGCAAGGACGGGGTGTCATTTCCCGTCGAATACACGACCACCCCCATGCGAAGAAACGGCGAGGTCATCGGGACGGTGGTCTCGTTCCGGGACATCACGGAGCGTAAGGAAGCCCAGGAATACATCAACGCCTACTTCAACAGCGCAACCGACGGTCTGCTGATCCTCGCCCCGGAGGGGGGATTCATCCATGCCAATCAGACCGCGGCGGCGATGTTCGGCTTCGCCGGCATTGACGATCTGATCAAGTGCGGACCGGTTGAGCTTTCTCCCCCCTGCCAGTCCGATGGGCGGCCATCAGAAGCCGCCGCTAAAGAATATATCTCGACCGCCATGCAGATGGGTACGCCGCTGCGTTTCGATTGGATACACAGACGCACCGACGGAACGGAGTTCCCGTGTGAAATTACCCTCATGAAGATTACCCTGAAGGGCATGCCGCATCTGCTCACAAATATCCACGATATTACGGAACGGAAGGCGGCGGAGAAGGCCCTCGCCGATCAGCGCCAGGCGTTTCAAAATATCCTCGATCACAGCCCCGTAGGGACGGCGTTCACGGTGGGCGGCATCTTCCATTATACCAACCCGGCTTTCGTCGAGATGTTCGATTTGAAGGAAGGCGATCCGGCGGTTTCCATCTATGTGCATCCGGAAGATCGAGACAACATGGTTGCGGAGCTCAAGGAGCACGGTTCCGTGCGCCACCGGGAAATGCAACTGATCGGCCGGGGGGGGCAGCTCAGGGACTTTCTCGTGACGTTCATGCCCTTCGTTCACGAGGGCCGGCAGGGAGTGATGGGCTTCCTGCTCGACATCACGGAGCGCAAGGCCGCTGAAGACGCCATCCGGGAGGCCAAGGAGGTTGCCGAGGCGGCCTCCCGGGCGAAGGCGGACTTTCTGGCCAACATGAGCCATGAGATCCGGACGCCCATGAACGCCATCATCGGGTTTTCTTCGCTGGCCCTGAAGACGGACCTGGACGGAAAGCAGCGGGACTATGTCCGGAAGATCCAGCAGTCGGGGACCCATCTGCTGGGGATCATCAACGATATCCTGGATTTCTCCAAGATCGAGGCGGGGAAGCTCGCGGTGGAGCAGTCGGAATTCGAACTGGAGAAGCTCCTGGAGAACGTTTCCAACCTCATATCGGAAAAGGCGACGGCCAAAGGGCTGGAGCTGGTCTTCCGTATCGGGAAAGGGACTCCCAATTATCTGGTGGGCGATTCGCTGCGCCTGGGGCAGATCCTCGTCAATTATTCCAACAACGCCGTGAAGTTCACCGAGCACGGGGAGATCGTCATCTCCGTGGAGGTGGAGGAGGAAACGGATCACGACGTCCTGATGCGCTTCGGCGTGCGGGACACGGGGATCGGCCTGACGGCGGAGCAGATCGGGAAGCTGTTCCAGTCCTTCCAGCAGGCCGACACCTCAACCTCCCGGAAGTACGGCGGCACCGGTCTGGGCCTGGCTATTTCCAAAAAGCTGGCCAACCTCATGGGCGGCGACGTGGGCGTGGAGAGCACCCCCGGCCAAGGCAGCACCTTCTGGTTCACGGCCCGCCTCGGCAAGGGCGTGGCCAAGGCGAAGCGGTTCATGCCCGATCCCGACCTGCGGCGACGCCGGATTCTGATCGTGGACGACAACGAGATGAGCCGGATAGTCCTTTCCGACATGCTGACGGGAATGACATTCCTCGTGAAGGATGTGGCCTCGGGAAAGGCGGCGCTGGAGGAAATCCAGGCGGCGGCCGCGGCCGGGGAACCTTACGAGGTTGTCCTCCTCGACTGGCAGATGCCGGGAATGGACGGCATCGAGACGGCCAGGGCCATCCGCAAGCTGGGGATCTCTCCCCCGCCCCATATGATCATGGTTACGGCCTACGGCCGCGAGGAGGTCCTGAAGGAAGCCGCCCTGGCGGGACTGGAAGATGTGCTGATCAAACCGGTCAGTTCCTCGACGATGTTCGATACCCTCATGCAGGTCCTGGGCGGAGAGCGGACAGGCAAACAGCAACAGGAGGAAGAGACGGCCCCCTTGAGGGGAGAACTGGCCGCCCTGCAAGGGGCGGTGATCCTGCTGGTGGAGGACAACGAGTTCAACCAGCAGATCGCCAAAGAACTCCTCACCGAGGCGGGGTTCGTCGTCGATATCGCGGAGGACGGACGGAAATCCCTGGAAATGATCGCCCGGCGTCCCTACGATGTGGTGCTCATGGATATGCAGATGCCCGTCATGGACGGCGTGACGGCCACGGTGGAGATCCGGAAGCAGGAAGCCTTCCGGGATATTCCCATTATCGCCATGACGGCCAACGTCATGGCCGCCGACGTCCAGAGATGCACGGAGGCGGGGATGAATGACCATATCGGCAAGCCCATCGACCCGGACGAGCTTTTCGGTAAGCTGGTGAAGTGGATCCGGCCGCGGCCGGCCAAGACAGAGCCGGAGATTGCCGGGGAGGCCAAAGCGGTTGATGTTCAGACAGATCGTGAGCAGATCCCCGGGGTGGTTGCGGCCCGTGAAAAAGCACCCGCGGCGACGGAACCGGCACCGCCGCCGACCGGAAAGAAATCCCCCGACGGATTGCCGGAGATCCCCGGTTTGGACACGGCCCTGGGTTTGAAGCGGGTCTTGGGGAAAAAGGATTTTTATCTGAACATCTTGCGGATGTTCGTCACGAACCAGGGTGATGCGCCGGCGCAGATTCGGCGGTGTCTGGATAGCGGGGACATGGAAACGGCGGAGCGCCTGGCCCATACGGCGAAGGGGGTAAGCGGGAACATCGGGGCGACGGCGCTGCAGGAGCTGGCGGCCCGGCTGGAGAAGGGCATAAAGGAGAAGCTGCCGGGGGAGGAGCTGGAGAAGCTGCTGATTGCCTATGGGGAGGCCCATGCCGTTATGGTGGGCCGTCTGCGTGAGGTGACGGCGGCCCCGGCAGTTCCGGAGCAGGCAAAAGAAGCAGCCGGGCCGGCGGATCGGGAGGAGGCGGCGGCGGCGCTCAAGAAGCTCGACGGGCTCCTGGCCAACGACGACAGCGAGGCGGTGGATTATCTCGACGAGGCCGGCGAACTGCTCCGCGGGCTTTTGGGGATGAGCCGATTCCGGGCGGTGGCGAAGGCCGCCAAGGATTACGACTTCGAAAAGGCCCTGACGCTGCTCAGGGAGCACACCGCATAGGAGCGCGATCATGAAGCTATGGCGTTCAATGAAATCCCGGTTCGTCCTTTTCGCCGCCCTCCTCCTTTTCGTCATAACGACCGCGGGCTGGTTCTTCACGGGCTATCTGACGGAACTGGCGGCGCGGACCGTCAAGAAGAACGTCGCCGACGCCAACCTCATCATCTCCCTCCATCTGATCAACGAATTGAAGCGAATCGAAGGCGCGGCCGCGGCCGTGGCGGGATCGCCCCTGACCCTGCCGGTGCTGCAGGCCCGGACCCCGGAAAACATCGCCAAGGCGAACAACATCCTGGACCGCTATCACCAATCTTTGGAAGCGGCGGCCTGCTATCTCATCGACCGCTCGGGAATCACCATTACCTCCTCGAACCGTAACGAGAAAGACAGCTTCGTCGGTCAGAACTACACCTTTCGTCCCTATTTCCGGGAAGCCGTCAAAGGCGGTAGAGGCCGGTATTTCGCCTTCGGCACCGTCTCGAAGAAACGGGGATTTTTTGCCGCCGCTCCCGTAAAGGACAAGGAAGGCCGCATCGTCGGCGTCGTGGCCATAAAAAAGGAGCTCGACGACATCGAAACGAAACTCAACCAATACCTCTGGTTTCTCGCGGACCGCAACGGGATCATCTTTCTGTCCTCCCTGCCGGAAGCGCGTCTGAAAAGCCTCTGGCCCCTGGAAGAAGCGACCCGGAAGGAGATCGCGGCCTCCAAGCAGTTCGGTCCGGGGCCGTTCGATCCCATCATGGCGAAGAAAATCACCGCCGGAACGGAAACGGCATTCAAGGGGAAGCGCTATCTGGCGGCGCAGCAGCAGACGCCCTATGACGGCATCTCGGTGTATCTCCTCTGGCCCATGGCAGAGGTCGGCATGTACCGCTCCTTCGGAATTGCCCTCACCGCCCTGACCGACCTGATCGCCATCGGCTTCCTCATGGCGGTCTATATCTTCCGACGGTCCCTGCGGGAGCGCGGGCAGGCGGCAAAGGAGCTGCAGGCGTATGCCGATCAGCTCCGGACCGGGGCGGAACTAAAATCGCAACTCTCGCAAATAGCCGCGGAAATGCAAAAAGCGGAAACCCTGGCCGCCCTGGCGCAGGTCTTTCTGTACGAAGTGGCGCCCCTGACGGGAATCTCCTATGGCGCCTTTTATATTCTGGACGAACAGGACGGTTTGCTGAAATCCATTGGCAGCTACGGCCGACCGGAGGAGAAAGACGAGGCCGGTCCCTTCGCCGTCGGCCAGGGGCTGGTCGGGCAGTGTGCCCGGGAACGGACGCCCCTGGACATCACCGCACCGCAGCCGGGCCCGGTCCGCGTCACCTGGGGCGGCGGTCAGCTCTACCCCGCCGAGATCCTTTTATGGCCGGTGCTGCAATCGGACCGGGTCCTGGGCGTGATCGAGCTGGCAAGCCTGCAGCCCTTTACCGCGGCACAGCGGACGCTGCTGGAAAACCTCATGCCGATCACCGCCCTGAATATCGAGATCCTCCGGCGGAACCTGCGGACCAGGGAGCTTCTCGAGCAGAGCCGATCCCAGGCCGCGGCCCTGGCGGCATCGGAGCAGCAACTCATCGCGCGCCAGGCCGAGTTGGAGGAACAGAAGGAACTGCTCCTCGCCCAGCACCAAGAGCTGGAAAAAAGCCGGGAAATGATGAAAAGGGCGGAGGAAAGGAGCCGGGCGATCCTGAATGCCATCAGCGTGGGGACGGTGATCATCGACCCGGCAACCAGGACGATTACGGATGTCAACCCCATCGCCGCCCGGATGATCGGGCTGGCCCGGGAGGACATCATCGGCAGTACCTGTCATAAGTTCATCTGTCCCCGGGAGCTTCACGACTGTCCGATCATCGATCTGGGACAGAAAGTGGACAACGCCGACCGCGTTCTGTTGACCGCCGGGGGGGCGGAGATCCCCGTCCTCAAGACCGTGGCGCCCGTGTTGCTGGGGGATCGGGAATATCTGCTGGAGAGCTTCGTGGATATCTCGGAGCAGAAGGCCATGGAAGAAGACTTGAAGCACCGCATGGAAGAGCTGGAGCGCTTCACCAAGTTGACCGTCGACCGTGAGGAAAAGATGATCGCCCTCAAGGAGGAAATCAACGCCCTCCTGACCCGGCTGGGTCAGGAGGCGAAGTACAAGATCGTGGAATAAATAGGGTCTGATCGATCAAAAAGGAGGATAAACGAATATGGAGGAAAGAAAAAACGGCGGCATGGTTTTTTCTATGGCCGAACAGGTGCTGGAGCAGCTCCCCACACCGGTGATGGCGGTCAACACCGATTTGGAGATTATTTTTCTCAACGCCGCCGGCCGGGAGCTCCTCGGTAAGTCATGGGAGGAGATCGGGGGCCGGCAATGTTCCCTGATGATGAACTCTTTGCATTGCAACACCCCCGACTGCTGCATGAAAAAGGCCATAGCGGACGGCAAGCCATACTCGGCACGAAACGAGGTCAACATCAGGGGCCGGAAAATCCCCATCGAGTATTATACCGCCCCCTTACGGGACCCCGACGGCAAGATCATCGGCGGGCTGGAGTATGTTCTCGATATCACGGAAAGGGTCCGGTATGAGGAGCGGCTCCGGGAGCAGGCCCGCACCATCAGCGAGATTTCCACGCCGGCGATCAAGTTGTGGGAAGGCATCGTCATTCTTCCGGTTGTCGGGCTGGTGGATTCCATGCGGGCCCAGCAAATGATGGACATCATGCTGAACAAAATCGCCGAAACCTCATGCAAGGTTGCCATTCTCGACATCCAGGGCGTTCCGGCCGTCGATACCGCCGTGGCCAATCACCTGATCAAGATTGTCAAAGCCACGCGCCTCATGGGCTGCCAGGCCATCATTTCGGGAATCTCTCCGATCGTGGCCCAGACGATCGTCAGCCTGGGAATCGACATGGGCGTGAAAACCAATTCCACCCTGAACGACGCCCTCGCGGAGGCCTTCACGCTCATCAACTGTGAGGTGCGCCCCTTCAGGGCGGCGGCGCGGAGCGGATCATGAGCGGCGATTCGCTTCTGACCGCCGAAGTCGCCCTGAGTGTGCTCCGGGGGTGCCTCATCGTTTCCCTGTCGGGGGATCTCAACGACGAGTCATTGACGAGGGTCCGGCAGGCTGTTCTCAACAGGGTCCATCACGGCGCAATAAAAGGCGTTATTTTCGATATGACCGGCGTCGCCGTCCTGGACACGCACGCCTTCGCCCATCTTGCCGAAACCGCCCTGATGGTCAGGCTCCTCGGATCAAAAGCGGCATTTGTGGGCTTTCAGCCGGGGGTGGTCTCGTTTCTCGTGGACATGGACGCCCCGCTGGACGATATTGTGGCCTTCCGGTCGTTGGAAAGGGGAATGGCGCATCTTTCCCCGCTGGCGCCGCACCATGAGGAGGGCGAAAATCCTGAGGGGGATACAGAAGCGTGGCCGGAGGAGGAAAGCGTTGATGATCTCGCCGCAAGGGACGGATAGGAACGGGAATTCGCAGAGGCGCATCGTTGTGACCGAGATCTGGGACAAGGAGCACGCCGTTCTGGAGACGCGGGATCTTGCTGCAGAAGCGGGATTCAACAAGACCGGTCAGGCGCTTATCGCCACGGCGGTGTCGGAGCTTGCCACCAACATCCTTCGTTACGCCGGCCGGGGGGAATTGCATCTGAAGATACTCCGGGAAAAAGGGCGCACGGGCATGGAAATCATCGCTGCCGATGAGGGACCCGGGATCGCCGATACGATGCTGGCGATGCAGGATCACTATTCCAGTCAGAAAGGGAGCCTTGGCCTGGGGTTACCTAGTGTCAAGAGGATCATGGATGAATTCGAGATCACATCGCATCCGGGACAGGGCACGCATATCCGGGCGCGAAAATGGAGAGGCGATGGGAAAAGTTGACTGCCATTTCGTCTTCCGGCCCCTGACGGGGAAAACAACGGAATATGGAGAGGCGATGGGAAAAGTTGACTGCCATTTCGTCTTCCGGCCCCTGACGGGGAAAACAACGGAATGCGGTGATACCGGCGTGATCAGAAGGGACGGAAGCAACTGCTTCCTGGCCCTGGTCGATGCCCTCGGTCATGGTCCCGTAGCCTATGAAATCGCCTGCCTGGCCGAAGAATACCTGGCAGGGCATTTTCGCGCCCCGCTTTTGGAGATGATGCAGGGACTTCACGAGCACCTGAAACGAACCAAGGGCGCCGTTGCGGCCTTATGCCGTCTGGATATGGATACGGGCTGCGTAGATTATGTCGGGACGGGAAACATTACCGTAAGAACATTGGGCACCAGCAGCTTTACCTTCATCCCCCGCGACGGGATCATCGGCTACCTGATGCCCAGTCCCAAACAGCAGCGTCAGCAAATATCCCCGGGAGACATCATGGTCATGTATTCCGACGGCATTCGTCCTCACTTCAATTCCCTGGACTGTTCCGATCTGTTGAAAAGCGACGCCGCAACCATGGCCCAGGGCCTGCTGGAACGGTTTGGCAAGAAAGACGACGATGCGTCATGTATCGTTTTGAGGTACTTGTCATGATAGAACTCGGCCGGTTGTCGATCAACGATTACGACAGCGTCATCGCCGCCCGCAAGAAGATCCGCTGTTTGGCCGAGAATCTGGCCTATGACGCCATCCACGCCACCCGTCTGGCCTCGATCGTCTCCGAGCTGGGGTATATCGGCTGCCGCGGCGGAAAGGAAATGAGGATCGAGGTGGGCATCGCGACGGAAATTACGCCGGCCCTGATCATCACATTTTACAGCGCGGAAGAAATATCTCCCCCCAGCGGTCTGGAACGGATTTTCCATCGGGTTCAATACCAAAAAACGGCCGGCGGCCACTTGATCGCCGCTTTCAGAAACCTCCCCGATCCCCGCCGGATTTCCGACCCCTCCTTGATCCAGGCGCAGCGGGAGCTGCTGGCCCGCCTATCCCGTGAGGAGCTGATGGCGCTGATGCAGGAGAAGAACCGGGAGTTGGAGTCCAGGGCCCTGGAACTGAACAAATTGAGCATGGCCGTAACGCAGAGTCCCATGTCGGTATTGATTACCGACAGAACGGGAAAGATCGAATACGTCAATCCCAAATTCTCGGAGATCACCGGTTACGGATATGAAGAAGCGGTCGGACAGAATCCCCGGATCCTCAAATCCGGGAAGCATACGGACACGTTCTATCGGGAGATGTGGGAAGCGATTCTTTCCGGCAGACAGTGGCGGGGAGAGCTTTGCAACCGGAGGAAAAACGGCGGTCTGTTCTGGGAGGCCACCAATATATCGCCCATCAAAAGGACGGATGGCGTCATCTCTCATTTTGTCGCGGTGAAGGAGGACATTACCGAGCGGAAGCAGTTGACGGAGGCAATAGGGAAGGAAAGAGAAATGCTGCGCCACGTGCTGGACAGCAGCCCCATCTGCGTCGGCATATCCACCGGCGGTATCCTCCGCTTTGCCAACCAGTCCTTTCTGCAAACCCTCGCTATCCGGCTTGGCGACCCTATAGACAATATCCGCATGGCTCCGGAAACCTGGACGGCCCTCATGGAGATACTCCGGAGAGACGGCGTCGTGAACAACCATGAAATCACCTTGCCGGGCAGGGAAGGACACCGCCTGCATTTCATGGTGACATTCCTGCCGATCACGTACAACGGCGAAAACGGCATCCTCGGTTGGCTGGTGGATATCAGCCAACAAAAGCGAATGCAGGAGCATCTGCAAAGCAGGGTCGATGAGGTAAACCGGGCGCGGCGGGCCATGCTGAACATCATGGAGGACCTGAAGGTGGCGCAGGAGGCGGCGGAGGCGGCCTCCCAGGCCAAACAGGATTTCCTGGCGAACATGAGCCACGAGATCCGGACGCCCATGAACGCCATCATCGGTTTTTCCGGTCTGGCCCTGAAGACGGACCTGGACGCCAAGCAGCGGGATTATATCGCCAAGATCCGGCAGTCGGGGAACCATCTGCTGGGGATCATCAACGACATCCTGGATTTCTCCAAGATCGAGGCGGGAAAGCTCGCAGTGGAGCAGACGGATTTCGAGCTGGATAAGGTCCTGGAGAACGTGGCCAACCTCGTTTCCGACAAGGCGGCGTCCAAGGGGCTGGAGCTGGTATTCAGCGTCGGCGAGGGGACTCCCCGCGACCTGGTGGGCGATCCATTACGGCTCGGGCAGATTCTCGTCAATTACGCCAACAACGCCGTGAAATTCACCGAGCAGGGAAGGATCACCATCGCCGTCACCGTGGCGGAAGAAACGGAGGCGGACGTCCTGATGCGCTTCGCCGTCCAGGACACGGGGATCGGTCTCACGGCGGAGCAGATGGGGAAGCTCTTTCAATCCTTTCAGCAGGCGGATACCTCGACCTCCCGGAAGTACGGGGGGACGGGCCTGGGGCTGGCGATCTCCAAGAAGCTGGCCAACCTCATGGGCGGGGACGTGGGCGTGGAGAGCGACTACGGCCGGGGGAGCACCTTCTGGTTCACGGCCCGCCTCGGCAAGGCTACGGCCAGGGAAAAAGACGCGGCGGAGGGCGAAGCGGCCTCCCTGCCGGCCTCTCTGGACGCGGTGAAGGGCGCGGCGCTCCTGGTGGTGGAGGACAACGAGTTCAATCAGCAGATCGCCAGGGAACTCCTCACCGAGGCGGGATTTGTCGTCGATATCGCGGAGGACGGACGGAAATCACTGGCAATGATCGCCAAACGTCCGTATGATGTGGTCCTGATGGATATGCAGATGCCCGTCATGGACGGCGTGTCGGCCACGAGGGAGATTCGGAAGCAGGAGGCCTTCCGGGAGCTGCCCATCATCGCCATGACGGCGAACGTCATGGCCGCCGACATCCAGAAATGCACGGAGGCAGGGATGAACGATCATGTGGCCAAGCCCATCGACCCGGAGGAACTGTTCGCCAAGCTGGTGAAGTGGATCAAACCGCGGGCGGCGCCCGGCTGAGAGGGCCTGGGGGAATGGGCTCATTTACGGCGGTGGAGCAGGCCGTTAGGGATTGGGACCTCCAAAAGGCCGGGCGCTGATCGGGGAACAAGTGCAGGAGACGAAAACAGAACTTTGAAAAATAAACTCTGAAGGAAGAAAATTATGAACGAAACAGATCACGATCAGAGACAGACGATCCTGGTTGTCGACGACACACCGGAAAACCTCGAGATGATCACCTCCCTCCTCAAGGACACCTATCGCGTCAAGATTGCCACCGGCGGGAAGAAGGCCCTCCAGATCGCCTTTTCCGGTGAACCGCCGGACCTCATCCTCCTGGATGTCATGATGCCGGAGATGGACGGTTATGAGGTATGCCGGCAACTCAAGAGCGACTCCCAGACCGCCGATATCCCCATCATCTTTCTCACCGCCAAATCGGACGTGGAAGACGAGATCAAGGGCTTTGAACTGGGGGCCGTGGATTACATCACCAAACCGATCAGTCCCCCCATCGTCCTGGCCCGGGTGCGCACCCAACTGCGGTTAAAAAGAGTAACGGACTATTTGAAAAGCAAGCTCGAGCGGGAAGACCTCTGGTAACCGGGTCATCCCCCGCAGCGAGCGGGCAAGGAGGATAAACAATGGCCGGAGAGAATACCTTATTGGAAAAGCCCACCGTGCTGGTGGTCGATGACACGCCGGACAACCTGACGTTGATGAGCGGGCTTCTCAAGGATAAGTACAAGGTAAAAATAGCGAACAACGGGGAGCGGGCCCTCAAGGTCGCCATGACGGGAACACCGCCGGATATCATCCTCCTGGATATCATGATGCCGGTCATGGACGGCTATGAGGCCTGCCGGCACCTGAAGGAAAATCCGGAAACCAGGGACATTCCCGTCATCTTCCTCACCGCCAAGGCCGAGGTCGATGACGAGATGCGGGGTTTTGAGCTCGGCGCCGTGGATTACATCACCAAACCGATCAGTCCCCCCATCGTCCTGGCCCGGGTGCAGACCCAACTGCAGTTGAAGAAGGTCCGCGACTATCTCCGGGACCAGAACGAGTTTTTGGAAGCGGAGGTGCGGCGGCGTACCGAGGAGGTCGTGGCCATTCAGGAGGTTACCATCCTCGCCATGGCTTCCCTGGCGGAAACCCGGGACAACGATACGGGAAATCATATCCGCCGGACCCAGTGGTACATCAAAACGTTGGCGGAAAATCTCAGGAAAAACAGCAGGTTCAGCCATTTTCTCGATGACGACAAGACCATCGATCTCATCTTCAAATCCGCCCCGCTGCATGACATCGGGAAAGTGGGCATCCCCGATCATATCCTTCTCAAACCCGGTCGTTTTACGCCGGAAGAGTTCGAGATCATGAAGACCCATACCACCTTGGGCCGTGATGCGATTGTTGCGGCGGAAAGACGGCTGGGGGTGGAGATGCCCTTTCTGGCCTTTGCCAAGGAGATCGCCTATTCCCACCAGGAAAAATGGGACGGCTCAGGCTATCCGGAGGGGTTGTCCGGGGATGACATCCCCATCTCCGGCCGCCTCATGGCCGTAGCGGATGTCTATGACGCCCTGATCTGCCGGCGGGTGTACAAGGAAGGCATGCCCCATGAAAAGGCGGTGGCCATCATCACGGAGGGCAGGGGCAGTCACTTCGACCCCGATATTGTGGACGCCTTCCTGGAGTGTGCCGATGAATTCCGAAAAATCGCCAAGCTTTACGAAGATACGGATGAGGAGCTGGCCCGGTAAACCGCAAGCAGTATCATAGGCCGCCGGGATCGTTGCCGGCCCCTGACCATACCCAGCCCCCGGTTCGGAAAGGGATACGCCGGGGACGGGGACGCTGCGGATCGTAAAATAGGACGGCCCCGTCCCGGGATGTGAAATTGAACCCCTGAAGACGCGGGATCTCCCAGAGGGGTCATCTCCACACGCCGGCACCGACGATTGACCCCCTGTAAAGCGCGGGATCTCCTTTCCGGCAAGCGGCGCCGCGGGAGAGGGAAATGGGGACGGCGCTATGCCTCCGGGATGTCGAGTTCAAAGCGATAGGGGGAATTGGGGCTGCCCAGGACGAGCGTGTGTCTGCCCGGCTCCAGAACGACCTTTTTCAGGGCTTCCCGCTTGCCGATCCGGACCCCGTCGACCGTCGTCCCCAGGGTGCTGGAAGTGTCGATGACGTAATACTTGTTCTGCACATAGACAAGGGAACAGTGGGTCCGGGAAAGCTGATACGGATCCTGGTCCTGAAGTCTCAAATCGATGTTGTCGAAGGCGCCGTCTCGGGTTGCCCTGCCGATATTGAAGGGGGTTTTGGCAACCGCAACCTCTTTGCCTTTGAGCGCCCGCTCCGCCTCGGCCGTCCGGGCGGTCAACCGCATACCCCGTTTTGCTTCCACCGCCGCCGGCGCCACCGGCGCCGCCGCTCCCTCCCCTTTTTCGGAAAAGGCGGCGGCAATCTGATTCATGTAGATCAACTTGCGAAACGCCTCTTTCAGGATGGGGATGATGCTGCGCGGATTGGTGTTGAGCATCGTTTCAAAGTCTTCCCGGCTGATGGCGTTCACCCCCGTGTCCTCCAGGGCTTCGACGCCGGTGGCATGGGCCTCGCCGGTAAGGAGGCTCATCTCGCCGATGACGCTGCCGACGCCCAGTTTCCCCAGGGCGATCCGCTTCCCCTTCTCCATCCGGAAGAGCTCAACGCTCCCCTTTTGGATCAGATAGGCGATTTCTTCCGTTTTTCCCTCTTCAATGATGAGCTCGCCCTTTTTGAAAAACTTGCTTTCAAACATGGCCCCTCCCTGGCAGATACGGGTCGAAGTGATCGTCCCTGATGAACGATCGGCAGCGGCTTCTCAAAGTAACTTGATCAAGATGGTGGTATTCAAATATTCGAAATCGATCGGTTTCGTCACGTAATCATAAGCACCCTGCTCCACGGCGCTTTTGGCTGTTTCCTCATCCGTGACGCCCGTCACCATGATGACGGGAAGATCCGGATCGATCTTTTTTATTTCCTTGAGGGTATCGATACCGTTGAGGCCGGGCATCATGATGTCGAGGAGGACCAGTTGGGGCTTGATGTCCCTGACCATCCGGATCGCGGTCAAGCCGTCCTCGGCCTTGTACACCTCATATCCCTGGGCCATGAGATTGACCTCGATAATCATGAGGTTGATGGGTTCATCATCCACACACAGAATTTTTTTCATGATTCACCTCTCCTATCGTGATTCCCCTATACCATTATTTTCCAGATCCGCAAAGAAAAGAACTTCCTCAAGAACATCGGCGGCGCTTCCGAAAAAGCGGGGTAATTACCCGGGGGAATAATAACCGGATTTACCGGGGGAAACTTTTTGCAGGCTGATGATAGTATCAATCATTCCCGGCGTATCTGAAAACTCCTTATAATTACTTTTATTGCAATTAAATCGTATAATTAACTATTGACACCTTCTAAAGCCCGGGCTAAAATGCGCGCAAAGATCGTAGCGCAAATATCGACCCGGAGCGGCCACCGCCAGACGCCTTTGATCATTAACTGCGGCAGGGACAGCGCCCTGTACGAGATAAAGAAGTGAAGAAGGCATTGATAATGAAAAAGGAGGCGACATCATGAAAAAACTTCTGGTTATGCTGGTCCTTTTGACGGCGTTCGCCGCTTATGGAGGCGATAGCGAATCACGGCACCGCAATCGCGATCCCCGCGGCGATGAAACAGGCAACTCCCTTGGGCAACCCCAGCGAACCGGTGCGGACAAAAAGCACTACCAAAAAGGGCGGCCCCACAAGCAACAGGACTACCGGCAGCAACAGGAAAATACCCCCCACCGCCAAAATCTGTTTTACCGCTATGACCAGCAGCAGAAGGAAATGAGGAAAAACAGATAGCCGTCACCGGCGGCAAGGGTATGAAG
>DAOTJR010000030.1:0-35160 GCA_035448805.1 Syntrophales bacterium | reverse complement strand
CCGCACCTTAATCAACTTTGAAACAAATGCCAAGATGAGTTCATCAGACGGTTACAGCCCACAAGCCTTTCTCGATCGTCATTTCCTGGTTTACAGATTTCCGGAGTTCAATCGCCGGCGGGCGGAAATATGCTTCCGGGCCAATGAAGGCAAAAGCATCCCTACTCTGGCGTACGGATTGATCCTGCTATGGAATCTCTTCTGGGCCCTTTTCAAGGACGGCAGCTTGAGAGCGGTGGGCGGCATTTATCTCCGTTATTTCTTCGGAAGCAGCGTGGGCCATCGAAACGATATTGTGGGTTTTGCCCAGTATATGAACCGGTGTGCCACCCACTGGCATTTCTATAAATTCACGCGGGAGGGAGTAGCGGGCTGGCTGCGCCTCTTCAATTCCGGATGAGATCCGCTTAATTTAAAAAAGCGATTATGACATAAGGTGAGCTGGCCAGTCCGCTCACCCTTTGTCTCCGCCGTCGCAGACATGTCAGGCATTACATTTCCCGAGCCGCTGCCCCCGGCACCTTCTTCCCGCTCGCAACTTAAATCGATGTCTTGCCTGACTGTATGTTTCGTTTGCACAAAAGGCCCATTTTCGTCACTACTTGCAAACGAATCATATACAATCTGGATTGAACCTGTCAGGAAAAGCTTAAATAGATCCAGTCATCTCCTAACGCAGTGAGTACAAATATTAAACTTCATCAAGGCAGTCCAAAAGTTCTTCAATCTTAACCTGCTGATCAACAGAAGGTCTTAAGACATCTCTGGCTAAATCTTCTTTAGATCTTAGTAACTCATCTAAACGTTCTTCAACGGTTGTGAAACGATCATTCGTAACGATTGGATAATAAATATGGACAGGTTTAGATTGGCCGATACGATGTGTTCTGTCAGTGGCCTGATTCTCTTTCGCGGGGTTCCATGGACGCGTATAATGGATTACATGATTGGCGGCTGTGATGTTAAGGCCAACTCCTGCAACCTGATGTCCTAATATGATAACGTTAAATCCTTGTTTCTGTGAAAATACATCGATAACAGCTTGCCTGTTGCTGTTTAAATCACCGTTGATAATGTCCGGCCATATGCCAAATTTATTCCGTATAGCGGACTGGAGCATGCGCTGGACTACCTTAAAATCGGTAAAGACAATTGCTTTCTCTCCTAATGAGCGGATATTTTTTAAAATCGATAAAGTTTCATTTAGCTTTGGGAATGAGTATTCAGTTTGATTATTGGCGCCCGCACATGACGAGCCCCATGGGTTAGCACACATAATAAGAAGCCTCTGGATTGCGCCGAGAGCGGCGCCCTTGCCGCCTGATCTCCCCTGGCGGGCAATTTCGCGATATAGTTGTAACTGTTTATCATCGAGCGGTACACGGCGATGATTAGCAACCTTTGGCGGGAGATCCTTCAGGATTTCACTTTTAAGACGACGAAGATAATGGCCGCGAATCTCCTTTAAAAGTTTCCTGATTATTATTTCTCTTTCTTCGGTAGCCGAACTTATTATCGGTCGCTCATAATTTGCGCGAAAATCGTTCCAGCTCCCCAATAGGCCTGGCTGAACAAAGTCCATTATACACCAGAATTCGATTAAACCGTTTTCTACAGGCGTACCTGTCAATGCCGCACGATGTTTTGACTTAAGCGCCTTTACCGCCGATGTCCTCTGCGCGGTTGGATTCTTTGCATACTGTGCCTCATCACACGCAACCAAATCCCAATCAATGGTTGCCATCCTTGCCTGATCTCTGCGCAAGGTTTCGTACGTGGTCAAAACAATGTCATACCCATCAAAACCCTCTGCACCTGGCCAGCAGTGACCGGAATGATATATTAGTACAGACAACAAATTATCGGAGAATCTGTTAATTTCACGCCACCAGTTTTCAAGTAAGGTTTTAGGCACGATAATCAAATGGGGCCCCAACGAACCCATGTTTTTCAATTGCATAATGTGGGCAATTACTTGTACGGTCTTTCCGAGACCCATATCATCGGCAAGTAAGCCGCCTAACTGATATTTGCCAAGGCGGCTTAGCCATTGATAACCTTGGACTTGGTAAGGGTATAATTGACCGTTAAAGTTTATTGGGGGCGAATCGTCCGGCAAATCTGCCGGCATGAGGTCTCCTTCAAGGGCCTTTAATGATTTCTTATCGACAAATTCCAAAATCGACAAATTCTCGTAAATATCAAGGATGCTTCCCGTAGGGAGTCTTAAAGACCCGTCATCTTGGGGCGTCAAATTATCCAGGATGTCTTCAAATCGATCTGATGTATTTGAATCTATTCGAATCCACCCGTCATTCCACCGAACATATTCGTTACCCGTTTCCTTGGCCCTTTGGGCAAGTTCCCTGTATGTCTCTGGCGAAAGACCTGATGCTGTCGAATCCTCTTGACCATCTGACCGGTCCGATGGCGACCAGTCTTCCACTTCAACTCCCGGAACACCTTCAAACCACCCACCCACCTGGGAACGGCGAACATGAATATAGGGCCGTGAATTATAGACACGTGTTTTTATACCTTTAACGCGTTGGCTGAACAAAGAAAGGTCAAAACCCTCCGGCACAATCTGTTCGGGATTTGTGAGCAGAACAGGTACATCCACACCACGTACTTTCCCCTTGGGTGGCAATTGAGAAAGATCTTTGCGCAGCTTTTTGTCAATGATCAATCGCTTTCTTTGTAACCCCGGCCCGGGCCTGCTCAGTACACTCGGCGGCCTGTCAGAGAGGAGAGCTTCACCTCCTGACGGGTCAAATTCATCAATATTTGGTACGCGCGGAATCAGCGTAATCTCCTCAGGTGAATCTTCACGGATATCAAGATGTGCGGTATCTGCAATCTCATAATTCTCATTTCGGAAATATGAATCAAGTCGTGCACCTGCCTGTCTGGCTGCTAACTTAACATGGGCAAGATATGCCATTCTTGATTCCAAGTCGTCCCAATCCACATCCCTGCCGCGCGCCGCCTCCAGTAACAGCCTCATTTCCGGTGAGAGCGGAAGAATGGACGATTTATCGAAAATGAGCACCGGACCTGGACAAGAATAATCGCCATCACGGATTGTACCTTTTATGGGGTGGCGAATTTCTACAGAAGCTCTAAAGGCTTTATCTGCTACAGAGCCCCGTGATAAAACCTCAACATCCAGGGGATCGGGACGTGGTATGCCAAGAATATCCAAAGGTGAATCCTCGGCTGCCTGGAAGCTATCCATTGCTTCCCAAAAGATGATCCACTGATTGGGGCCATTATCTTTCAAGAAGTCATCTTGCCATAATTCTTCGAGAGCGCCCCAGATTTCACTATTTTCTTTAAGAATATGTAATGCTGCTTCCTCATTTGAATTAAGAGGAAACCTGATTGTGCAGTCGCGGGAACCCAACCAAACGATATGAATGCCATCGAGTTCATAAGTTCTTCTGAAATGTAAGGTTTGTTTGTCTAGTGATTTCTGAATCATATGGATTTAATAATTCCCTCAATGCGTTGCCTGGCACCTGGTTGCCACGCACCGGAGTGAATAATGCGTCCATCCCAATATGGGTCAAAGGATGTTTTTACCGTTGTGTTGCGATTCTTGAAGTAAGTGGGGATGGTGTATTTTACAGCTATGCTCTGGAAGAACCGGAATACATCTCTTGGATACACGTAAGCAGCATTGCCTTTGTCTTTAAACTCGATAACGCCAAAAGAACCAAAATCTAACATGAACCCCTTCCCGTCAAGTATTTTCAAAACATCACGAACGGAGCGCGTTTTTACAAAATGGCGCCAAAAGTCAGCACGCTCACCTTCAAAGAAATCGATAATTTGTTTTGTAATGTACCATTTCAGAAATTCATCTTTGACATCGTCATCCACACCACGCCAAAAAGCGTCTTCGATTTGATTCGAATTGGCTGGACGGCCATAGCGCGTGGCGATGAAATTAAGAATCGGTTCATGCCACTTATCTTGTTTTCTAAGCACATTAAGATAGTGACGACCATAAGCCACTTTGTCAGCGCCGCCCGTAGTCGGCTTTACAAACTCCATCAGTATTCGATCTGGCGATTCTGAATTAAGCTGATTCTCCGACCCCGCCGTAAGTAATCGATGCCAGACGGCATGAAAAAGTCCTTGCTCTTCTTTTATTTTTGAGGCGAAAAGATAGGCATCTAAACCAGTGCGCCCTTTCGTCTGATGATAATGCGACAGAACACCTGAAGGAATAAGTGAATCCTTAAGCCATACAGTTACATACTGTGGTGCAATGGCTCTTTCAATCAAATAGTCCGTGCCGAGTTTCTCAATCAACCCCCTGACAACATCTTCAAGATTCTTCGGACCCGGGTAATTCTGTATCCATCTTTTCCATGCTGCGATTAATATACCTTTGCGGGGCCTCTGAAGAATAATCTCCGCAGCTTTGTCGGAGACTGCATGATCATCTAAGAGGTACAGACATGCCCTGATTTCCTCCGGCACTAATTCCGCGGCAAGCTTTTTTATCTCATCAGTTGGGCAGGCAAGCAACTTGGCGCGGACTTTCTCGATGATGCTCTGAGCTACTTCATGCGTAATGTGTTTAAGTATTTGGTGTTTCCTTCTTATTTCAGTTAAAACCTTCTCAACTGCCTTCGGGTAGAAGTCAATTTTCATCTGTTCTGCCAAAATCTCAATTCATCGAGTATTCTTGAGATCTCCCCAAGCACTTCATCACTTCTAAGCCTGATGGTTATCTCCACCCTTCTTGCAGTGGCGCATTCGTCACCGGGACATATATCCGTGGCTGGGTAGCGGGTGTCAGCATATCCCACGGTTATTGCGCTTTGTTTGAGAAAATCTCTGTGTGGTGTCATGGTAGACTCTGTCAGCAAATAGTCAAACACGGAGGCGGCGCGATTTCGAGATATCTGAGGATTTGCTCCAGAAGCATCTCTTTTATCGGTATGCCCTGCGATTTCAATTACATCAATGAACTTTTCCAATCCAGGTTTGCTCCTGATAATTTGCAGATATTTGGGAACGACCTCTTTGAGAAGTTCTTTACCCTGCATGCCGAGACGGCTGTCATTAAACTTAAATTGGAGATGATCACTGGAAATGATCAATGCACCTGTTTTCTTATCTATAGTGACACCGGGAACTGACTTTAATGTAGGATCTGTAACGAGTTCTTGTATCGCCTTATGCCATTTTCTGATAATTTCTGTAGGCTTTGCAAAGCTGTGACCGATCCCGGCCATCATGGCAACGGTACTCAAGGCAAAAATCAATAACAAACCGGCCATCAAGTCGCTATATGAAACCCAGAAAGACTCCGGCTCGTTCTTTTCTGTATTTGACCAATCATCTTTTCGGTGGGAAAAGATATGCCTCATCGCCCGAACAAACCTCCGAAAATACCTTTCTTCTCAGGAGGTTCCTTAGTCTTAATATCTGAAAATGTTTTTGAAATATTCTCTGCAGAGGCTTCAATGTTCTGCAATAGAGTACGAAATTGTTTCATCTCATCAAGAGTTTGTCCATGGGTCGTCTGAATTTTCTGAAACGTATCATCTACCAACCTGCGAGCTGTGTCGTTGAGGTTAACGCTTGAATTCTTAATGGTTTCCAACAGGGAAGAAATGTCTGCTCTCAATGAACACAATTCTTCTTCCCAATTTATATTGTAGGCCTCATCCCTAAAAACTGGTTGCGTTTTTCCTTCTTCTTTTTCGATGACCTGATTCAGATTCTCTGTTCGTTTTATTGTTTCATTTAATTGATTCATAAAGCCACCCAAAGCTGCTACGGTGGTGCTTATCTGTTCAACAGATGCTGACAATACAGAAGCAGCCTCAACGGCTTTTTCAATATTGTCAGAAACGAGCCCCTGGGTTGTTCCTTTGATTTCTTCGAGGATCTCTTTCTGTGTTTCCATCTTGGTAGCAATGGCATCAAAACTTCCGGAAAGATCCCCAAGAAATGAAGGAAGCTCGCCTATTGTGTCTTTTGTCTCCAAGAGCGTGCCGCTGAATCGACTTAAAACCTCAGCAAGTTTATCATCGAATGAATTCAATGCCCCCGTAAGCTGCTCGCTCAAAGCTGTTGACATTCTATTAATGAGCTTTTCCATGTACTCCGTAAGTTCCCTGATGTCCTTAGATAGCGCCGTAGTCAGATCGGAAAGATTCTCCTTGATATATTTGATCCCCTCCATGGCTTTTGCAGCTTCAGAGAAAAGTGTGGCCATTTCATGCGATGTACTTGCCGCCTGTTTTAGGTCTGATGCACAGTCGCCAAGGTCACCCAAAATATCATCAAGATACTTTACGGTCTGTGTAGTTTTCGCCAGCAACTCACTTTGAACGGTAAATTGATCTTGAAGTTTCTTGCTAAAATCAATAATGGCTTCTCTCATCTTTTCTTGCGCATCTGACGTTTCTTCTATCATCCGCATAATCTTGTTAATTTGCTCTGCAAAAGATCCTTGAAGCATATTGACGTACTGCTGAAGCATCTTTGCAACAGCTTTTGACTGGCTTTCATCTGCTTTTTGAAAAAATTGACTCATAATGTCCTGCATTTCACCAACGATTGGGACCAAGTGTTTTGAAACAGCCGTATCCAGGGCCGGTACTATGCTGTCTGATATTTTTAGGGCGATGTCGGTAGCAAGGGTCTGGAATTGAGCTTTAATATCTATGAGATTCTCCAAGCATTGCCTGGCATAATACTCTTCCGTTATACAAGGATATAGTTCACTTATCTCATCATCTATTTCTGCGACAACCATTTCCAGACGACGAACAATTCCGCGATGCCACCATGAAAAGGCAACAGAAGATATTATACCGATAAGTGACGTTATAAAGGCCAATTTCATTCCTTCCACTATGCCCCGCACCCCTTGCAGAAGAACATTTGGTTCGGCAGATTGCGTTAGGTTAACGCCGGCAAGACCGAATACAATGCCCAGAAAAGTTCCGAATATCCCACCGGCGAGAAAATATCCCGGAATAGCTTCTGCTGTTTTCTGGTTTGCAGCCGAATTGATAACAATCTGTGGCGTCAAAAAATATTTTAGCCGAACCGTGCATGCTGCCCTTTCTTCACCATGAAATCGCGCATCTCGCCATGCTGCAGCATAATGCCGAAAGTGGGACTGTGCCCACTGTGCTCCTTTAAACAAATTCTCTTCTAATTCGTTCCGCTTTTGGTTTCTTTCATCGTTGGATGACGAAAAGCTACTGACCAGTGTATTGTTTTCTTTGAGTTCCGCAAGTCGTTTTGAGAGTGGCTTGATATATCTGATTATTGATGCAAAAAAGAATAATACTTGAACGGTGCAATATACATATGTAGTTATATTTGCAATTAAAATCCAATTCATGCTGGTTTCCTCACATCAATAATGATTCCCATTGAATCCTCACAAAAGCTGATCAACGATGGACTGTATCAACGCAGAAGTATTTTAACAATTTCATTCCTGCTGCAATACGGGATAAACAGTCTCTCCCTCGCCCTCGTAGCTGCCACATAGGCCAGCTTCCTGATCTGTTCTTCCGTCCAACGCTTCCCCGGTGTCAGCCAGTCCAGTCCAAGCACGAAAACACAGGCGTAATCAAATCCTTTGAGGCTATGAATCGTTGAGATCGTCACGCTATCCGTCGTCACGTCATAGGAACGCTTCGCCCGGTAATCCTCCGAGATCCAGTTGTGAAGGATGCTTTTTCTCTCCAAGGCTGCCTCCAGGAGCCGGGGAAGGTGCATCGCGCTATCATTTTCTGGATAACGCATCGTATAGATCACGGCGATTTCCGATAGGGGATAGCCTTTATCCTCATTCAGGTTTCGGATCCCGTCGCCGACCCAAGAGATGATAGCTTCGTAGCTGCTAAACGACCTGACCTCCGGTTGCGGACCGTGCATGGTCTCAAAGATCTCTGGGAACAATTCCGCCTGGGATCTGTCCCGAAGTGATTCCTTGCCGTCTTCGATAATCCTTTTCGCAAAATCGGCAATCTCTTTTGTGTTACGGTATATCCACGTCAGCCGGTGTACCCGTCCCCGGGCATGAATGCCAACCTCCTTCCAGGAAGATCGTCGTCGGTAAATGTTCTGATTGTCATCCAGGGCGATGGCAAGGTGATCGGTCTGGGGATTAAGGAGGGTGGTGACGATTTTGAGCATCTCGTCGGAAAAATCCTGGCCTTCGTCGATGAGGACCGCATCATACCGGATATTGCAGGCCGGCAGTTTTTCCAGCGTGTCCTGAATTACCATATCGTAATATTCTGAATCCGCCTTTTCGTAAGGGATGTTTTCCCCCGTAATCTTCGCGCAAAGCTGGAAAAAATGGCAAACTTCAACACCGCCATCCCCGAGAGGGACGTGCTTGTCGGCCAGAAGGCGGCGAATGTAGCTGACGAGGGTGATGTTGTAACAGACAAAGAGGATATTCCGGATGGCCGGGTTGTAATGTTTCAGCATAGTGGCGCGGTGGACCAGGATCAACGTCTTACCGCTTCCAGACGGCCCAGTGATGATCCGGTGCCCGCCATCATACTGCCTGGCAATGCTCTCCTGGTTATGATCGAGGAGCTTCAGGCGGCGGGTTGCATCGGTCCGCTTCTTCCGATTGTCCCGGTCCGGCAGATCAATCCGCACCACAGGAAAGATCAATTGCCGGAGATGGTTCAGTTCCCTCCCGGTAATTGAGAACCTGGGCTTTGCGGTCAGCATTCGCTCCAGAGCTTGGCGGAAAATTTGGCCGGTCAGGTCTTCGCATATCGGTGACTGGGGATGAAGGTCATCCCAGAAGAAAATTCGCTCCGAAGGAATGACATGCTGGAGCCCCTTCTGTTCGTACTCGTGCTTGTTGATGTTGGGGAAAACGATGCCGCTGTTGACAGTCACCTTGAGCCGGCCGTAGGTATGAGAATCTCTTGAAACGAGTTGGCCGTCATGCTTGATCCTGTCCATGACTTGGCTGAAATACTCCCGAATCTGCTGAACGGGATTCTTGCGCCTTTCCTCTTTTCCTTCGAGACGCAGAGTGAAGAATTGGGGATCGGCAGCAACGATCTGATCCAAGGCCCAATCCTTGACCTCGAAGATGATCAGGCCAGCATCATGGGCGAATAGGATGAAATCAGGTTCACGCCCCGCAATATCAGGCTGATACCATGCAATATATCTATCATCCGGCTTGGCGCATACTTTGAGAAAACGATAGAACTTTCCTTCGCCTGGTGTTGTAAAAACCTGAATATCATCGGGGATCATTGTAGCCATAAGTTAGCAGCTCCCACTTATTGCTGTCGGGTGAATCCCGTTGGTATCAACTTTTCATCAAATCCCTGAAAACAGTGATGACAAAACTTCATGCGATACCCAAGAAATATCTAAATCCGTTTGGTAATCGACCGCTACCCATCAACAAAAGTGCTTGTTTGAGGCTGCCATACCATCCTGCCGGTGCGGCAAAACTTCTTGAGGCTGCCAAATGTTGTGCCTGTGTGATGATTCCCTCTTTTAGATGCTTGGGGATGGCTGGCCAAAGCTTTTTTGTCTTGATACCTTCTGGCAAGAGTTTGATTAATTCCTTAATGGATTGAGTTTCTTTCCAGTCTGCTTCATAAGTATTCCTTACTGGTGTAATAGAAATAACTAACGGATCTGTGAGATGGGTTTCGTTCGAATACCTTGCTGGGATGGCGGGTGTTACAACCGGCCTTGTAAGAATCGTAGTAACCTTCTCGGGATCATTGGAGACTTTATGTGGTACTATTGGAGCAGTTTTTAAGAGGGCGGATGTTTTATCTCTTTCTTTAAATCTTTCCCGCCTTCTCTTGCGCCGTCTTTTTAACTCTTTTCTTCGTTCAACAAGGTGATGAGACATTGCTATCCTCCCTCGTCTAATGAATTATATGGTTTCTTTTATATCTGCAGTTAATGCCGCAGTTAATGTGAATCTTTGGGACCTATATGGGCCATGTTACAAGTTAAGACATCAAAACATATAGATGGCAAGTTAGCTTTTATGGCAATAGATTGTATCAATTGTTGAATCTTTTCATGTTGTTCTCTGTTATCAACAAAACTCATGGTTGACATTGTACTAAAGGTTCCTGATAAATACCTCCGGTTGCTCCTTCATGATTTCTGTTGCCATATCCACAATATGCCGATGGTGGGTGAATAGAATCACCTGGGTTCTCTCTGCCATTTCCTGAAGCACGCCCAGGGTAGCAGCGCCCCGCTCTTCGTCGAAGTTGACCAGGACATCATCCACGATGAAAGGCATCGGTTCCCCGTGCAGGTAAGTTTCCGCGGTAGCCAGTCGTAAGGCAAGATAAAGTTGATCTCTCGTGCCCGAACTCATACCTTCAACACCCAGGCGGGCGCCGTCGTTGCGCAGTGCGGTCAGGACCGGTTCATCGTCGGGTCCGATATCCGTCGTCAACTTTGGGAAGGCGCCGTTGGTTATCCGAGCAAATATTTCACCGGCTCTGATCAGCAGGGGCGCCTGATTTTTCTCGCGATACCGGTCCATGGCATTCTTCAGAAGAAAATAGGCGGCCCGGACGCGATGATATTTTTCCACGTCATTCCTTAGCGAGGCGAGGATGGCCTGCGCCTGTTCTTCGGCCGTCGCGGCGATAGAAAGCCCATTCATTCTGCGCAGCTCCGCATTCTCCTCTCCGATCTTCGTGTTCAACTCCTGCCGGTGTGATATTCGCTCATCAAGTTGTTTGCTGATATTCTCCAGGGATGCCGGTATTTCATCAGGTGTTATGGAGGCGGATTCCGCTTCGAGGTCGGCTAAAGGCAGGCCATCGCCATTCTCTAGCAGGAACTGTTCCACGGCTTCAAGGCGTTGCTTATGACGGAGATATTCTGACGAGCGATCCTCCGCTGCTTCGAATTCGGAAGGATCATGACAAAGCGCTTCCTTCAGGAGATCCGCAACCTTTTGTTCCATGATTGCACAGGTCACCTCGGCATTGCCGAGATCTTCTTCCATTTCCCCGATCCGGTCGATATGGTTCTGGCGCTCTTCCTGTTTCACTCTTGCCCTGTCTAGATCATCCTTTAAACGCAGGACAATCTCTTGGGGCGGGTAGGATGCATACTCCGGCACTTTGCGCCGGGCAAATTCAGTCACTTTTTCTTGAAAACGCGAGACTTCCTGATTGACGGCCCAGATGCGGCGGGCCATTTCATCGATGCTTTTTGCCTGGTTAAAAAGTTCGGCATACTGTTCCAATACGGACATCGCTTGCGCTGGAAGGGTGTCCGGTGCCAGCCCCAACCCTGTCATGGCGGACTGCCATTTTTCCTGCCAGGCCTGAAGTTCGGCAGCGGAAATTTCTTTTTCTGTCGCCGCCTCCCGAATCTGCCCGGTGTTTTTTTCAATTTGCTTCTTAAGTTCTTGATGTTTTCTGATCTGCTCGGAAATGTTTTCCAGGCAACGGTCGGCCTCTGCGAGGAGATCATGAAAAATCCACTGTTTCTGGTCCACATCAGGTTTAAAAGGCCGCAGGGCTTCCCTAAGGTTTACCAGGCATGATTCATATTTAAGCTCCACCTCTTTCAGGTCATCAACCGCCTGGTTCATCTGGACAACCATGGTGCAGAGTTCGCGGAAAGAGACCAGCCAGGCGCGCATTTCTTTAGGTGAGTGCGGCTTGATATCACAAGGCGCCCATAAGGCCTGCCATTCATTCTCTATTCTGTTTTCTCGCTCAACCTGTCTTGCCGACTCCGCTTCTATTTGCTCGCGCTGCTCTGCCAGCGAGCGTTCCGCCGCCTGAAGATCAGCAAGGACATGCACGCGCTGTGCCTCTCTGCGCAGCCGGTCGGCGATGTCGTCTGCATTGGCCACTGTCACTTCATAGGCATCCTCCAGAGGCATGTCGGGACTGAAGGCCCGGCTTCCCTCCTCGTCATGGATGCCTTCCACCAGTGCCCGGCGAATCAAGGCCCATCCCGATTGCCTCCTTTTACGCGCTTCATCCAGATTGGCCTCTGTGGGCACCTTGCCGGTGATATTGAAACTGTCGAGCTTTTCACGGACATCAAGGCTTGCTGCAGCTATTTCCTTAGCTTTTCGTTCGATTTCTTTGCGCCTTTCCAGCGCGGTCTGAAATTCCTCTTCATAGCGATCGAGGGATTCTTTCACAGGGATGGGCAGGGTGAGAACGTTATCGATGTCGCCTTTCCACAACCCCAGGCCGGAAAGCAACAGTTGCGCCTTTTTTTCGATTGCTTTTAGTGTCTTGCGTGCCTTGCCAAGCTCACCATCCAGATCGCCGGCCTTCTGCGCCCTCCGGACAGCCTCCCGTAAGGATGACGGATCGCATAATTCCGGCAAGCCTTGATATTCTTTCTCCATCCCCTCCTGTTCCCGGATTTTTCGTTCCCATGTTTTTTCCGCCTTCTTTTTTGCATTAAGAACAGCTTCGTGAAGACGGGCCAGTTCGAGCACGAGGACCCGGTTTCTCTCTACGCGGGGTATGATCTCCCCTACGGCCTCAAGCCGGGCTTCGATACCAATGGTCTCCATGAGGAGGCGCGCGTCATTTTTCATCTGTCGCAGACGGCCTTCCAGATCCGGTTTATCTTTCAGGGCTTTGAGATGACTGCCGAGGTCCTGCTGAAGGTCATCAACGGTCATCGCATCGTCGAGAAGCGGCGACGGCAGCTCCAGCTTTGCTAAGGACAAGCGCAGATTTTCAAGTTTTTTTGAAATCTTTTCCTTTTCTTCTTTGGCGTTTTCCAGTTCCTTCAGGCAAGCAGCGCGCCGCACGGGAAAATCGATTGCCAGGGTGTGAACCGCTCCCATCTCAGAGAGACGGGTGAGCAGGCCTTGCCTTTCCGTCAGGCCTTTTAAAACCCGCTGTATCCTCGTTAGGCGGTGTTGCTCAACTTGCAGCTTTTTGATCTCCTCATCCACCGCTTGCCGTTCCTGCTCCAAATCCTGCCGCCTCTTCCAATGCTGGTCCCATTCGCGCGCCGGTAGGGATTCTTTTCGTACTTTGTCGCGAAGCCCTTTTAATTCTGACAGGCTGGAATTGATGCGCGGCTTGGATGCCCGGGGGCTAAATAGCTCATTGGAGGCGTTTTCGAGTTCTTTCAGAAGGGTGCGGAATTTTTCCGCGCCGATGGCCGCAGACAGCAATGCTTCCCCGACCTTGCCCCGGTTGGTCAGGATGTCGTTGCCACCACGGACAAGCTCTTCATGATCTATCCCGAACATGGTGGTGAACATTTCCCGATTAATACCCGCCAGGTAGGGGGCCAGCTCTTCATCTTTGACGGCTTGACGTTCATCCGGTGTCAATAAGGTGTTCTTTTGCCCTTTGCGGCGGACAAAATACTGTGTTCGACCGTCAGCCAAACAGATTCGCCCGCCGATCCGGAGCTGGTCGTTGCCGTGGAGAAAACCGTCACGGGTACGTACGGGGATGCCGTAGAGGAAATCCGTCAGGGCGCGCAGGGCGGAACTTTTCCCCGCTTCATTGCCGCCATAGACAATATAAAGTCCGGAAAGCGCTTCAGCAAAGGAAAGTTTCAGGTCAGTAAAAGGTCCAAATGCCTTTAAATGGAGTTCCAGAATTCTCATGGTTGCATTCCTCCTCTTAGCAGGCGTGCTTCGATTAAGTCGCGCGCCTCGGAAAGTATGCTATCCATGGTTTGAGGTTCGGTGGGATCGGCACTGTCGGGTCCGAGCAGTAAATCGGGGGGCAGCTTCTGCTTCAACTGATTTAAATCGTCCAGCAAACCGGCTACTTGTGATGGGTCGGTTGCAAGCATCCGCAGCTCTTTAATAATCGTTGCAATGGCTTCATCTCCCGACCAATCTCCTGTATCCACAGCCGGCTGGGTGTTGAACAGGATCTTTTCAATCCATAGTTGGCCTTGACCGTATTCTTGGGCTATGGCCCGGAACTGCGCTGCCCAGTGTTCCGGGTAGGCCCGGAAGGTATCATGAGCGGCCGACGTACCGCTGATCCGCAAGCGAATCACGACCGGCATGCCGCCATGCTTTGTCCATTCCTGATCGAGAGCCTGTGCGGCAAGATTGATTACTTCCAAGGGGTCCTTTGTCCCCGCCGCCGCGACCTCAACCTCAGACCAGCGCAGCACATCCACGGGTTCATGACGCATGGATCTGACTTCTCCATCTTCAACATGGACTATTACGCAGCCTTTTGGTCCTGTTTCCCGGATATGCCTTCCTTGCAGGTTGCCGGGATAGATTATCCAGGGGTCACGGGAGGCGACCTCGTGTTTGTGCACATGTCCCAGGGCCCAATACTGATAGCCCTTCGTCTTCAAGCCGTCAATGCTGCAAGGGGCATAGACGTCATGCCCCTCCCGGCCATTCATGCTCGTGTGCAGGACCCCGATGTTGAATGAGCCTGACCTCGCTGGCGGGTATTGTTGTGATATGTCATCGGGGACGACCCGTTCGGCGAACCCCCGGCCATGAACGACCACATTTAATTCCGGTAAGAGAATGCTTTCCGCCTTGCGATGCGAAAAAAGGTGCACGTTGTCGGGCAATTTTAGGGACCTGGTGATCTGGCTTGCTGCGTCATGATTGCCGGCGGCTATGAAAACACGGATATTCGCCTCCTTCAGACGGGCCATCTGACGGGCAATGAAAATCCCGGTGTTGTAGTCCTTCCAATCGCCGTCATAAAGATCACCGGCGAGGATTAGAAAGGCAGCATCTTCCTTCAGGGCAAGTTCAACGAGATTTTCAAAGGCCCGCCGTGTTGCTCCGCGGATTTCCTCGATGGGGGCGTCTCCGTAGCGCTCCAACCCGATCAGGGGGCTGTCCAAATGGACGTCGGCGGCATGGATGAAATGAAACATGCTTGCTCCATATAAATGGCCTGCTGATTTTTAAGGGTGATGGGAATATGGCTATTGTTATTATGATAAGAAAGCAAGTAACCCATGACAAGACCATTGTTGAGAAAAAACAACCATTTAAGGAAATACATCCTTAATGAATGAACAATTGTTTTGTTCTGGATCTAAAATTTGATAACACTTTAATTATAAAACATCAAACAGTATTTTCCGGTGATCATTTTGGTCTTGACGCTTCGATAAAAAGTTTCTATCTCGTTGCCGAAGAAGGATAAAATTGAGATGGTGCGAGACGGTTGCAGATGAAGGAAGCGGCGGGGCAAAAGAAGGCGGTTATCAATTATCCCTGCCCGTGGAGCTATCGGGTCATCGGCGCCGACGAAGAGGAGTTGCGCCGGGCGGTGGCGGAAATAGTGCAGGACCGGAGCTATCGGATGGTCCTTTCCCGGAGCAGCGCCAACGGTAAGTACCA
The DNA here is from genome assembly GCA_035448805.1 of Syntrophales bacterium. GTDB lineage: Bacteria > Desulfobacterota > Syntrophia > Syntrophales > UBA8958 > UBA8958. Next base: position 19,808 of record DAOTJR010000030.1, on the reverse strand, counting down.
GAGCTTCTGCGTGGAGATGATCGTGGAGAGCGAGGGCCACCGGATTGCCCTTTATCAGGCCCTGCGGAACCACGAGGCGGTAAAGATCGTTCTGTAAAGGAGAAACCAGACATGCCATACCGGCCGGAAGATGTTTGGAAAGCAGTGGAGCGGGTTAGAAGCAACAGCCCGCTGGTTCACAACATTACGAACTATGTGGTGATGAACTCCACCGCCAATGCCCTGCTGGCGATCGGCGCCTCGCCGGTCATGGCCCATGCGGAGCAGGAAGTGGAGGAGATGGTGAATATCGCCTCGGCGCTGGTGATCAATATCGGCACCCTGAGCGAGCAGTGGACGAAATCCATGTTCATGGCGGCCCGCCGGGCCAGTGCCCGCAATATACCCATCGTTTTCGATCCGGTGGGTGCCGGTGCCACCTCGTACCGCACCCGGACGGCCCGGCAGCTCATCGAAATCACCGCCCCGACAATCATCCGTGCCAACGCCTCGGAAACGATGGCCATGGTAGCGGCGGACAGACAGACCAAGGGCGTGGACAGTACGGAGGCTTCCGTGAACGCCCTGACGGCGGCCCGGACCCTGAACGAACAGTTTGGTTCCGTGGTCTGTGTGAGCGGCGAGCGGGATTTTGTGGTAGCCGGAGGAAGAATGGTGATCATAGAAAACGGCCATGCCCTGATGAGCCGGGTGACCGGCCTCGGTTGCACCGCCTCGGCGCTCTGCGGGGCCTTTGCGGCGGTGGCGGAGGGTGATTTCCCGGCGGCGACGGCATATGCCATGGCCGTAATGGGGATCGCCGGCGAGATGGCCGCCGCCCGCGCCGCCGGTCCGGGCAGTATGCAGGTCCACTTTCTCGACGCCCTGCATGGATTGTCCCGCCAAGACATCGAAACCAGGATGAAAATGAAGGTGGAGGATTATTGAGGGCGATGCAGGGCTTATATCTGGTGACGGATCGCGACCTCTGCGGCGGCCGTCCCCTGCAGGACGTTGTCCGGGCGGCGGTGGCCGGCGGCGCCGCCTGGGTGCAACTGCGGGAAAAGAATTTGTCCACCCGCGCCTTCGTCGAGGAGGCCGCGGCCGTCAAGGCCCTCCTGGCGCCCCATAAGGTGCCGCTGATCATCAATGACCGTCTCGACGTGGCCCTGGCCGTGGGGGCCGACGGCGTGCATGTAGGACAGGACGATATGCCTTATCCCCTGGCCCGGGCTGTCTTGGGCAAAAAGATGATTATCGGCCTTTCCGTGGAGACCTGGGAAGATGTGGAGGCGGCGGAAAAATGGGATGTGGATTATCTGGGCGTGAGCCCGGTCTTTGCCACACCGACCAAGACCGATACGAAGGGAAGCTGGGGTTTGGAGGGCATTACCCGAATCCGTTCCTTTTCCCGCCATCCCTTGGTGGCGATCGGCGGTCTCAATGCGACCAACACCGGGGCGGCGGTACGGGCCGGTGCGGATGGCATCGCCGTTGTCTCGGCGATCTGTGCCGCCCCGGATCCCTTTGCGGCGGCCCGGGAGTTGTGCCGCATCATCGGCGAAAACCGGCAACGGTGATAGCGGCCGGCCGCACGCCTTGAACAATGGCTTCACCGCCCCGCCGGAGGACTTTTCGCTGCCTGCGAACAATTTTTCCGGTTATGCCGGGTTTCCCATCCGTTCCCACAGGTGGTAAGGCAAGATGAAAACATCCTGGGAGGCTGAGGAAGAATCTTTGCTGGTGGTTTTCGACTATTCGGGGACCCTGTCCCTGGATGCCGTGGCCTTCGCCCGTCCCGCTTCTCTGGCCGGGGAACTTTACCGTTCCGGTCTGGCCGATTTCGGCGTCGCGGCACCGGAAACTTTCTGGAACCGGATCGTCAATCCCACCTGGGAGGAAGGAAGCCTCGGCGTCGCCCCTTACTGTCGCCTCATCGTGCGGGAGGTCTGCGCCGGCTGGAGCGAAGAGAGAAGGAAGACTTCCCTCGCGTCGCTGGAGCGGGCAGCGGCCATGTTCGTGACCCGCTATCTCGCCTCGTCCTTGATTCACCCCGCCTGGCATCATCTGCTCAGAGGGCTTGTCGAGGAGTCCCGGGTTACCGTCGTGGCCGCAACGGATCATTATGCCGAAGCGACGACGGCAATAGGCCATCATTTCAAAACGATGCGGATAGAAGCCCGGCCGCTGTCCGCGGCGAAAACCGCTTCCGAACGGAACGTTTACATCGCCAATTCCGCGGATCTTGCCTATCGCAAGGATCAGGACGGATTCTGGCGATGCCTCCGGCAGGGGATCGGAGGCGCCGCCGGGGGTGAGGTCCTCCTGATCGACGATTTTGGTGCCAACGAGGCGGCCGGGGACGATTACGGCCGTCGGGAAAAGGTGGCGGAGCGACAGCGACGGACGGCGACGATCCTGGCGAAGGTATTCCCCGGCCGGGTGACGATCCTTCCCTTTGTTCTTCCTGACACCGAGGGCCGCCCCGAAGAGACTACGTCCCTCATCGAAGCCGTAAGTAACCGAATATTCAGCATTGTTGCCGGTTCCGACCCGTCGCGGCAGCTTGAGCGGCCATGAAGAAAAAGGGCTTTCCCATCATCGATTGAGACATTAATGACGGCTTATCGTCGCCAAGGGCGATGAAGATAGGTGTTTCTCCCTCTTCAAGGGGAGATCCAGAGGAGGAAGGGGTAATTTGATAGGATCTGTCACCGCCCTGATCCTCCCCTTGCAGCGGGAGCTTAATGAGCTAATGATTTCAAATACTTGATGATGCACCATCGGATGGAAGATAGATTACTGACCGCTGAAGATGCCACGGCATTTCCGCATGAGTTCCGCAGCGCGGACGGCGGGGATCGTGTTTAACGCCTCCCTGGTCAATCCGCCCGGCGGCGACCCGGGGGTTTATCTGGAGCTGAAGTACCGGCGCCGGGCCCTCCTCTTCGATCTGGGCGAGATCAATGTCCTGCCGCCCCGCAACCTCCTCAAGATCGAACTTGTCTGCGTGAGCCACACCCACATGGACCACTTCATCGGCTTCGATCACCTGGTGCGGGTCTGTCTGGGCCGGAACCGCCGCATCGCCCTCTTCGGTCCGCCGGGTTTCCTCGCCCAGGTGGAGGGGCGACTCCAGGCCTACAACTGGAACCTCGTTAAGGAGTATACCAATGATTTCGAGATCGTGGCCACGGAGATCGATCCCGGAGGATGGATGAGGACCCGCCGCTATTCGTGCCGTCGCGCCTTTCTCAGCACCGGGGAGGAAGCGCGGCAGGTCTTTACCGGAACGCTGGCGACGGACCGTTATTTCTCCCTGCACGGGGCCTTCCTGGACCATCGGATCCCCTGCCTCGCCTTCCGCCTGGAGGAGAAGCAGCGGATCAACATCCGCAAAGACGCGTTGCAGGAACTTGGTCTGCCTACCGGTCCCTGGCTAAACGAACTGAAAGACTGCCTTATCGACGGACGACCGCCGGATTTTCCCGTGCGGATCCGCTGGCGGGAAGGAGAGGGGGTATGGAGGGAGCGACAGGTGCCGTTGGGCGAACTGGCGGCCGGGATCGTACGGATCACCCCGGGGCAAAAGATCGCCTATGTCACCGACACGGTTTACAACGCCGCCAATATTCGCACCATCCTGGCCATGGCCCGGGGGGTGGATATCCTTTTCATCGAAGGTTCGTTTCTTCACGAGGATGCCGAACAGGCGTCCCGGAAATATCACCTGACAGCCCGGCAGGCCGGACTGCTGGCCGGGGCGGCGGGAGCGAAACGCCTGGTCCTCTTTCACTTTTCCCCGAAGTATCGGGGACGGGAAGGGGAGCTACTGGCGGAGGCCGATGCGGCTTTTCGGCAGGCGACCTCCGGCGTGGGGTTACCTCTCGAACCGCCGGATTCGCCGCGAGGGGGGGCGGTATGATACAGAGCGTAATAAATAATCGCGCATATTGCAGTTTCCCATGAGTTAATATCGGCTGTCTATAGGTGTCTACCGAACAATACATTGATTAGCCGCTTTCTATAACCACCCACATCCCCGGGTTGCCTCTTTATCACAGAATAAATTAAGCCGGCTTTGTATGAAAATGTCCATGACAGCGCGACGATTTTCATGTTCCGTTGTCCCCGTTTAACGGGCCTGGGGATTGCCCGGAAAATACCGCGGGAGGTGTCGGGATCAGGACCCGGACCGGCAGGACATAAGCAGCGCCTCCGCCTCCGCCAGCCCTTGCCGGTAGGCCTCGGCAAAAACGGTGTCGCCGCACCGGCAACTGAGAAAAAGCGGGGTGAAGATAATGGCCTGAAAGGCCTGAAAGGGATGGGAACTCTGGCCGTACAACTCCGCCAGCAGCTCCCCCGTCGCCCGGTGCCAGTTTCGGAACTCCTCGGAATAAAAGGACATGTCCCGCAAAACGTCGAGCTGTGACAGTTGCTCCGCCAGGCGGGGATGCCCGGCGGCAGTGCGGTCATCCTGCCTTGTCTGCCGTCGGTCTCCAGGCCCGCTGCTGGTCTTGTTCGCGGCGGTGTTCATTTAACCACCATGCGGATCGCTTCCTTGAGCTCCTGGGAGGCTTCTTTCCAGATGATGCTGATCATATGGTCCACGAGGATCTCATTGGCCCCCCGGCTGCCGTAGGCGCCCATGGTCAGGGCGCCGCCCTTGTCCGCCGGTTTGTTCGCCTGGGGATACTTCTTCAGGAGGAGCCTTCCCAGGTCGCCCTCCGAGCCTTTTTGCAGGGAAATGAGGTGCCCGAAGGCCGTGCCGAAATCCTCGATTTTGGTGACCTTGAGTTTCCAGATCTGCCGGGCCGTGTCATAGTGATCGAGAATCTTGCGCACCTGATCCGCCAGCTCGGGCCGCTGTTTCGCCTCGCGACTCTCCAGGAACAGAGTCGTTTCCACCTTGGCGTCGGCCAGGGACAGGGAGTACTCCTTGAAATTGAGCCCCGTCTCTATCCTTCCCTCCAGTTTCATCAACGCCTTGACCGCCTCGAGGCCGGTCTGGGCGGCCGCCGGCATTGAGGTCGCGAAAAACAACATCAACGCCACCACCGGGACGAGCAATCTTTTCATGGGCAATCCTCTCCAATCCTTTGGAACAACGGAACACCGGGACGGCTCAACCGCCCCGTGAAACCACCTGTTCGAAATCACTTTGACAAGACGCTTTCCCATAACACACCGAGCCGGAAAAAATAAACCCAGGCGTTTGTCCGCTTTCCAACGCCGTTGAACGACGCGCCATTATCTATCCAGACGGGAATCCCCGACCGATGGCCGGCGGGGACTATTTTGACCAGTCGTCCGTCAGTTTGATATTGGCCTTTGCCCAGGCGATAAGTTCCGATATGGAGGTGCCTTTGGGGAAGAACTCCACCACCCCGGCCTCCTTGACTTTGTGAATGTCGTTGTAATCCAGAAAACCTCCGGCGGTGACGCGGACATAGGAGAGATCCTCCTTTTTCAGGAGCTCCATCACCCGGGCGATATCCTCGATTCGCGCCCCGGGGAGGGTGGTGATGCCGATATGGTCCACTGCCTCCTGGAGCGCCGAGGCGACGATGGCCTCGGGACGCTGATTCTCCACGTATACGACTTCATAGCCCGCCTCCCGGAAGGCCACGCACAATTTTCCCACCGCATCCTCGTAGCCTTCTCCCAATTTCGCCATCAAGATCCTGATCGTACTGGTGCCGTTCATTTCGTCCCCCTTTTTCCTTCTGATTTACCATGACCCTGTAAAAGCCATCTTTGGTGCTTGTATCCTTCCCGCGCCGGTGGGAAATCGGTGTCGTAATACGTTTCCGCGTGAGAGATTCGTTATATTCCCGATACTTGCAGGAAAATCCGCCGTTGGCGGGGGCGGTTGTCGAAGTCGACAAGGACGATCTGCTGCCAGGTGCCGAGGACCAGGCGCCCGCTGTTGACCGGGATCACCACCGAGGGACCGAGAAGGGCGGCGCGGACGTGGGCGTAGCCGTTGCCGTCTCCCCAGCGGGCGTCGTGGCGATAGGGGATGTCCGCCGGGGCGATGCGTTCCAGGGCGTCGATGAGATCCCGGACGACGCCGCGCTCGTACTCGATGGTGGTGAGGGAGGCGGTGGAGCCGGGGACGGAGATCAAGGCCTGCCCCTCGCCGATTTCCGCCTCCCGGACCTTGGCGGCGACATCGCCGGTGATGTCGATGACATCCGTCCCTGCGGAGGTGGCATATGATAAATGGAAACTGGTGAAGATCATTTGCGACCTACGGTTTATGTTGCTGAAATTGCCCTTATCCTTACCCGGGCTTCCAAAAAAACGGCTTCCGGTGCCCTGCCGGGTCAATATATAACAGAACGGCCGGAAAAAGTCATTACCTCTTCCCGGGGCGCACCGCGGGAAACAAAACATGATGCCCGCACAAAGAGCAGGCATGGAGACGACGAAGCAAAAAACTCCCGCCCCGGAGCCCCCCGCCGCAGAAAAACGGCGTGTTCCTGGCAAGTCCGCGGGAGGGCGCAGGAAAGCATAGGGCGGCGGCAGGATAAAATTTTGCCCCGGTTTGTTGGAAACCCCCCTTGCATTTCTCGCAACAATTCATAAAATAAGAACCCGAAACAGGAGAGGGAAAACGACATGGCCCCTGACTTGCAGCCTCCGGAATTCCAGCCGGGCGACCGGACGGCGATTGATTATGGGACGGCGCTTACCGAACCGCCCATGTACCGGGTGATCCTCCATAACGATCACTACACCGCCATGGACTTTGTCGTCGAAGTGCTCATGCAGGTGTTCCATAAACCGGCGGCGGAGGCCACGAAAATAATGATGGATGTCCACAAGCAGGGCCACGGTGTTTGCGGTGTGTATACCTATGACCTGGCGGTGACCAAGGTACGGAAGGTTCACGCCATGGCCAGAAGCAGGGGCTTCCCCCTCAGGTGCAGTTTTGAGCAGGATTGATGAAGCATCAGGAGTGACAAGATGAAGATAAGTGAAGAACTCGATTCCATATTTCGTGCGGCCTATACGGAGGCCAAGCTCCGGTCCCATGAGTACCTGACCCCGGAGCACATCCTCTTTGCCGCCCTGTTCTACGAATCGTCCAGTGAGATTATCCGGGCCTGCGGCGGGGATGTGAAGAGTCTCCAGACCCGACTGGAAGATTTCTTTGCCACCAAACTACCGAAAATGAAACGGGAAACAGATCCGATCCAGAGCGCCAGCTTCCAGAATGTCATCGAACGGGCGGTCTGGCACACGACCTCGGCCCAGAAAGGCGAGCTCGATATCGGCGACATCCTCATCTCGATTTTCGACGAGCGGGAGTCCTATGCCGCCTTCTTTCTCCACCGGGAGGGGATCACCCGGCTCGATCTGCTCAACTACATCTCCCACGGCATTACGGCGGCCCCCCGGGAAAAACCCGGCGTTGGGGACACGGAGAAAAAGGCGGTGCCGGGGGGCAAGGAAAACAAGATCCTGGCCAGCTTCACGACGGAGCTGGTGCAGAAGGCCAAAGCGGGGGAACTGGATCCCCTGATCGGCCGGGAGGAAATCCTCGAACGGACCATGCAGGTCCTCTGCCGGCGGTACAAGAACAATCCCGTCCATGTGGGGGAGGCGGGGGTGGGCAAGACGGCCATCACCGAAGGCCTGGCCCAGTTGATCGCCCAGGACAAGGTTCCCAAACCCCTGAAAAGCGCCAAGATTTACTCCCTGGACATGGGGGCGTTGCTGGCGGGGACCCGTTTCCGGGGGGACTTCGAGGAACGGCTCAAGAAGGTGATCGCCGAACTGCAGAAGATCCAGAACGTCGTCCTGTTCATCGACGAAATCCATACCATCGTCGGGGCCGGCGCCGCCTCCGGGGGGGCGATGGATGCCTCGAACATCCTCAAGCCCGCCCTGACTTCCGGCAAGATGAGATGTATCGGCGCCACCACCTACGACGAATACCGGAAATGCCTGGAGAAGGACCGGGCCCTGTCCCGGCGCTTTCAATCCATCGACATCCCCGAGCCTTCCGTAGAGGATACGGTGAGTATTCTCAAGGGCTTGAAGGAGCGCTATGAATCGTACCACCAGGTCGTCTATACCGACGAGGCCCTGCAGGCGGCGGCGGAACTGGCCGCCCGTCACATCAACGACCGCTATCTTCCCGACAAGGCCATCGACGTCATGGACGAGGCGGGGGCCAAGACCCGTCTGTTCCGGGGAGATGAGGAGGGACCCGTAACGATCACCACGGCGGATGTGGAACGCATCGTGGCAAGGATGGCCCGGATTCCGGAAAAATCCGTTTCCTCGTCGGAAGGGTCCCGTCTCCGCTACCTCGATATGGATCTCAAGACCCGGATCTTCGGTCAGGATAAGGCCGTGGACACGGTGGTCCAGGCCATTCGCCGCTCCCGGGCGGGCTTCGGGGATGTGAACAAGCCGGTTGCCTCCCTGCTGTTCGCCGGTCCCACGGGGGTGGGGAAAACGGAGTTGGCCCGGCAGCTTGCCCTGTCCCTGGGGATTCCCCTGCATCGTTACGACATGTCGGAATACCAGGAGAAACACACCGTTTCCCGGCTGGTCGGCGCCCCGCCCGGCTATGTGGGCTTCGAGGAGGGGGGGCTCCTCACGGAGGCGATCCGGAAATCCCCCCATGCGGTCCTCCTTCTCGACGAGATCGAAAAGGCCCATCCGGACATCTTCAACACCCTGCTGCAGGTCATGGACTACGCGACGCTCACGGACAACAACGGCCGGAAGGCCGACTTCCGCAACGTCATCATCATCATGACCTCCAATGCCGGCGCCCGGGACATCGGCCGGGTGGAGATCGGCTTCGGGGAGCGCCGGATCAGCCGCCGGGCGGTGGGTGACGCGCTCAAAAAGATCTTCAGCCCCGAATTCCGGAACCGCCTCGACGCCATGGTGACCTTCAACGGTCTGACGCGGGAGGACGTGATCAGCATCGTGCAGAAACAGCTCCGGGAATTCCGGCAGCAGTTGGCGGAGAAGGACATCAGCCTGGAGATGTCCGACGCGGCGGTGGAATGGCTGGCGGACAAGGGCTATTCCGACGACTTCGGGGCCCGGCAGATCGCCCGTCTTATCCAGGAAGAGGTCAAGGACTTCTTCGTCGGCGAGGTCCTCTTTGGACGTCTCGCGGCGGGCGGCAGCGTGCGCGCCGACGTTGCGGACGACAAGATCAGTCTGACGATCCTCGATGCCTGTATTCCGGCTCACTGAGGAGCTTGTTTTCCCCCCGCCGGACCTTGCCGCCGCCGGGGGGCTGCTGGCCGTCGGCGGTGATCTCTCCCCGGCGCGCCTCCTCCTGGCCTACCAAAACGGGATCTTCCCCTGGTTTTCCCAGGGGGACCCCATCCTCTGGTGGTCGCCGGACCCCCGTTTCGTCCTCTTTCCCGACCGCCTCAAGGTATCCCGGAGTATGAAACAGTTGCTCAAGCGGGATGCCCTGGCCATTACCTTCGATGTCTCCTTTGCGGCGGTGGTGGCGGCCTGTCAGGAGGGACGCCGGCGGCAGGAAGGAACCTGGATCACCGCCGGGATGAAGGAGGCCTACATCCGGCTCCACCGGTTGGGACTGGCCCATTCCGTGGAGGTCTGGGCGGGGGGGACGCTGGCGGGGGGACTTTACGGCGTTTCCCTGGGCCGGTGCTTCTTTGGAGAATCCATGTTCAGCCGCATCCCCAACGCCTCGAAGGCGGCCCTCATCACCCTGGTGCGAAAACTGGCGGCCCGGGGCTTTCTGCTTATCGATTGCCAGGTCTATACGGAGCATCTCGAGCGCCTGGGGGCGGAGCTGATCGACCGGGCGGATTTTCTAACCCTGCTGGACCGCGCCCTCGCCGCCCCTACCCTTGGCGGTTCCTGGCGCTTCCTGGATGAAAGTTCCCCCGCCGCCGCCGGGGTAAGGGCGGCTCCTGCCCCGGTCCCGGTTGCCGGCCGGCGCCGCCGTTCTTCCCCGTACTTCGTTTAGTATGCTCCGTCCGGCCCTCAATAAATCATTGTCATCATAAGAAAAAAATATTAAAAGGCAGAGAATGAAATTTAGTGGAGGTGCGGGTGATGAAAAAGAAGGAGATGGATTATTTTTCCGCCCTGTACGAGGTGGCCAGGGTAATCAACGCCTCCCTGGAACCGGCACGGGTACTGGAAAAGATCGTCATGTCCGTGGCGCGGGCCATGAATCTCAAGGCGGCCAGCATCAGACTCCTCGACGACCGGGAAAAGAAACTGGTTCTCGGCGGGGCGTATGGCCTTTCCGAGGATTATATCCACAAGGGACCGATCCTCGTCGATGAGAGCGGCGTGGACAAGAAGGCCCTCAAAGGCCGGACCATCTATCTCAAAGACGCCCAGACGGACAAGGGTTTCCAGTACGGAGACAAGGCGCGGGCGGAAGGTATCAAGTCGGTCCTTGTCGTCCCCCTCGTGGTGGAAAAGAAGGCCATCGGCGTCCTGAGGGTCTATAGCGACCAAATCAGGGAATTCCACGACAAGGAGCTTCAGTTTCTCCAGGCCGTGGCGGATCTCAGCGCCATTGCCATTGAAAACGCCCGGCTCCATCAACTTCTCCAGGTCCGCTGTGAACTGATGGCGGCCCACAAATACCGCATCGACGACAATTGAGGGAGGTACGCAAATGATTCGCCTGGGCATCAACGGATTTGGAAGAATTGGGCGGCAGGTCCTCAAGGCCGTCATGGAGCGGTATCCCCAGAACCTGCAGGTGGCGGCGGTCAATGACCTCTTCCCTGTGGAAACCAACGCCCATCTGTTGAAATACGACACCAATTACGGCCGGTTTGCCGGTGAGGTGACGGTAAAGAAGGACAGCTTTCTCATCAACGGCCAGCAGATCAGAAATTTCGCCTTTCGCGATCCCGCGGCCATCCCCTGGGAAGACGAAGGGGTGGATATCGTGGTGGAGAGCACGGGCCTGTTCCTCACCGGTCCCAAGGCGGCCGCCCACTTCCAGGGCGGGGCGAAGAAGGTGATCATTACCGCCCCGGCCAAAGAGGAAGACATTACCATCGTCATGGGGGTCAACCACAAGCAGTACTCCCCCCAGAAACATCACGTCATCTCCAACGCCTCCTGTACCACCAACTGCCTGGCCCCGCCGGTGCTGGTCATCCACCAGGTCTTCGGGATCGAGAAGGGGATGATGACGACGGTCCATTCCTATACAAACGACCAGCGGATCCTCGATCTGCCCCACAAGGATCTGCGCCGCGCCCGGGCGGCGGCCCAGAATATCATTCCCACCACCACCGGAGCGGCCAAGGCCCTGTCTCTCGTCATTCCCGATTTGGCCGGGCGCTTTGACGGCTACTCCCTCCGCGTCCCCACGCCCACGGTCTCCATCGTCGATTTCACGGCGGAACTGAAGACGAAGACCACGACGGATTATCTCCGCAAGGTCCTCGTCATGGCGGCCCGCAAGTCCCTCAAAGGGGTCATGGCCTGTGAGGAGGAACGTCTCGTCTCCATGGACTTCAAGGGCAACGAACATTCCTCGATCATCGATCTGGAATTTACCATGGTCCTCCAGGACAATTTGGCCAAGGTGGTGGCCTGGTACGACAACGAATGGGGATATTCCTGCCGGGTCGCCGATCTGGCCAACTTAATCGCTCAAAAGGGCTGGTAGGAAGTCATGAAAGTTCACATTCTGGTCATCGACGACGACGAAGTGGCCTGTGAATTTCTTCAGGAAGCGCTGCGGCGGGAGGGTTACGAAGTCCATTACTTCACCTCGGCGAAGGCCGCCCTCGCCGAGGACCTGAGCCGTTACGATCTCCTGCTGTCGGATATCCGGATGCCGGGTATGGACGGGCTGGAGTTTCTGAAGCGGGTACATGAGCAATGGCCGGAGCTGCCCGTGATCCTCATGACGGCCTACGGTTCCCTGGAGACGACGATGAACGCGCTGCGCCTCGGGGCGTGGGACTATATCAGCAAGCCCTTCTCCCCCGAGGCCATCCGGGGGATGGTGAAAAAGGTTCTCGACGTCCGGGAGCTGCGGCAGAAACGCGGCCGGGGTACCCAGAAGATCAGGGAGGACCATCAGTTCATCGGCTCGTCGGCGACGATGGTGGATTTTTACAAACAGGTGGCACGGGTGGCCGATGCCGAAGCGAGTGTCCTGATCGAAGGGGAGAGCGGCACGGGCAAAGAACTGACGGCCCGGTCCCTCCACCAGTTGAGCATCCGCCGGGACAAGCCGTTCGTTGTCGTCCATTGCGGTGCCATTCCCGACACCCTGCTGGAATCGGAGCTGTTCGGTTATGAGAAGGGGGCCTTTACCGGCGCCGATCATTCCCATGCCGGTTTGATCGAATCCGCCCAGGACGGCACCATCTTTCTCGACGAGATCACGGAGATGTCCACGGGGCTTCAGGCAAAGCTGCTGCGCTTCATGCAGGACGGGGAAGTGCGGCGTCTGGGCGGGCACACGGTGCGCCATGTCTCTCTCCGGGTCGTGGCGGCGGCGAACCGGAACATCGACGAAGAAATCAGGAAAGGCACCTTCCGTTCCGATCTCCTCTACCGCTTCGTCGTGCGCCTCCATATCCCCCCCCTGCGGGAACATAAGGAAGACCTGCCCCAACTCGTGGAATCGCTTTTGAAAAAGCTGGGCTCATCCTCCGTGCGGGTCTCGGATGAGGTTATGGAGCTTTTCCTTGCCTATGACTGGCCCGGGAACGTCCGGGAACTGCAAAATGTCCTCCAGCAGACGCTCCTGCTTTCCCCCTTCGGTCTGATCCTGCCGGAGTATCTCCCGGAACGTTTCCTCCCGCAGAAGCGAAAGGAGGGGGAGAAGGAGGCGCTGTCACCTCTGGAGGAGGCGGAACGGGAGCAGATCCTTCAAAGTCTCAAACAGGCGGCCTGGAACCAGACCCGGGCCTCGCAGTCCCTGGGCATCGACCGCAAGACCCTCCGCACCAAGATTCAGCGCTACGGGCTGATGAAATGATGGGGGCGATGCCCCCCCGACCTGAACATTTCCCCTTCCCCCAGTCTCCTTGGCCGATCATTCCGACGGGGTCGTTTTCCCGCCGCTGCTTCGCCCGGCGCCGTCGGTCGTGGCCGCCCGTTGCCGGGGCGCCGTTCATTTCCCCGACCGGGCCAGTCGGGATGCGTTTGTGAGAATGTCCGCCGGAGCGCCTCCGGACAGGGGCGGCAAGGGATATGCCGGCGCAAAGATCTTATGGTCTGCCGGCGGTGCACCGAGCGGGGCGGCTTCCGGCGCGGTCACGGCCGTTTGCTGATCGTAAACCGGCAGGTAAAGGGTGACGGTGGCGCCCCCGCCCGGGGTGCCCGTTATCTCCAGGGAACCCGAATGGATTTTCATGATGTCCTGGACGATGGCCAGCCCCAGGCCGCGGAGTCGCTCTTCCGCATGGGTGCTGAAGAACGGTTCACAGATCCGGTCCCGGAGTTCCGGGGGAATACCCGGCCCGTTATCACCGACAGAGATGCCGATCCGCTTGCGCGGGGCGTCGAGGGCGACGGTGACGGTGATCGCGCCGTTTTCCCTCCCCGCCAGGGCCTCGGTGGCGTTCTGGAGCAGGTTCATCAGGGCGGTTTGAATCCGGTACCGGTCAACATGCAGGTGCGGCAGTTCCCCCGGAGTCTGGACCTTCAGGGCGATGTTCGCTTTCTGGATCAGGGGCTCCACCAGGGGCAGGGTTTCATTGAGCAGCTCTTCCACGGTTGTGGCCTCGAAATGAGGTTCCGGCGGCCGGGTAACGCGCCGGATGTTCTGAATGACCGCATGGAGACGCTGGGTCTGCTGCACGATGATTTCCAGCTTGCGGCTCACATCCGGATCCCAGTCCCCCCTTTCCAGGAGGAGCCTGGCCATACCGGCGATGGAGTGGAGGGGTGTGCCCAGATCGTGGGCCAGATTGGCGGTCAGATGACCCATGGCGGTGAGCTGCTTGAGCTGTCCGACCTGATTCTGCAGTTCCACGACCTTGATCGTTTCTTCCTGGACGCGCAGCTCCAGGTGCCGGGTCAACTCCCGGTTCTTCGCCAGGACATGTTCGATCTCGGTGGCCATATCGTTGAAGTGGTCGGCCAGGTGTCCCAGCTCATCCCGCCTTTTCAAGTCGATGCGGTGCCGGTACTTTCCTTCCTGGAATTCGTCGATCGTCTTGGTGATGATCCTTAACGACCGGCCGATCAGCCAGTCGTAGCTGATGAACAGAACGGCGAAGATGGCGAGCAGCAAGCCGGCGCTGCTGTAGAGGAGCAACACCTTCGCCCGGCCCAGGATTTCGTTCCTGGTCTGGGAGAAACTCATGATTCCCACTACATGGAGGCTTCTGTCCCGTTCGGAAACATCGGGATAGAGCAAAGCCAGGGCGGGTCCGGCTTCGGTGTCGATGTTCAGATACTGGGAGCGCATCGTTTCTATGGCGGTGGTGAAGGTGCTTTCCGGCCAGTCATAGGCGGTCCGGCCGGCCCCGGCGACAAATTCGATGGCGCCTTTTTCGATGGCGAAAAGATCGATGCGGGCCAGGCGGGGGTCGTTCTGGACGTGGTCCTTCAGGGTGGTATCCAAGACGGACAAGCCCTGGCGGGAGGGAAAGTGCTCGTAATAGGTACTCACGACATCGGCCAGCTCTTCCAGGCGCTGGGCCTGCTGTTCCGTCAGGAGATTGTCGAAGACCTGCAGTTGGACCCATCCCCAGGCGGCCATAGTCATGGCGATGGCCAAAACGGTAACGATCATCAGACGGGTGCGAATGGTCATGGGCGAACTTTAACATAACCTTGGGGAGCTGCAAGCTGTTTTTGTTCCGGAGGCAGGTTCCGGCAACAGGACCCGTTTTTGACCGGGTAGTCCGGCGGCTGCTATTTGGCGGCGGGGGAAGGGGCCGGGGAGGAGGCGCTTTTGGTGGGCAGGAGCTTCTTTTTTGCCACCTTGGTGATCCGTTTGGCAATATTCCGGTTATCCTTGGTGATGTAGCTCACGCCTACTTCGTCTCCCGCCAGGATCTTGTCCTGGGGTTTGGTGAGGATAAAATCCATGGTTTCCACGGCCCCCTTGACGTTTCGTTCTATCGTCAATGATGAGGATGTGATGGCGATCACCTTTCCGGTGGCCCGCATGCGCGTCTCCGGCGGCGTCTTCGGGGTCGTCGCCTTTTTGGGGAGCGATTTCACCGCGGCCGTTTTTGCCGGATCGGAATGGGACTGATCGAGAGCCGGGGAGGCTGCGACACCCATGAAGAAAATACAAAGAATTATCAGAAACCTGCGCTTCACCAGCTTACCCTTTTCTTGTCCAACCCAAGATACAGAGCCGATATCTTTTCGTTATTACCGGCACCCTCGGTATGGGGATTGGAGACGCAAAGATTGTGCCATGATCGGGGCACTGTCGATGATCATAGATCCTAAGGTATTGAAAAGAGACCTTAAAGGGATAACTACCGCCATCGGCCTCCCCCCCGGCCGTAGGCGGTAAAGGAGAATTAATCCCCAAGGATTGAGGAATTTTGCATCATGCCCTTGACCGCCGCCGATCTTTCGTGTAAGCCCTGAAAGCCGGATCGCGGTGGTTCCGGCCCCCGTCCCCGGACCTAAGGCCGGGGGCGCCCGAACAGGGACAAGGGGTCAGGAAAGGGGGTAAGTTCTTGCAACAGGCTTCATCGCCGGCAAATCTTACGAACCCGACCGGAACGTCATCGCCTGCGCCCGCGCAAGAGGTGGAATTGAATATTGGAAAAGAGAGCTTTGAAATACTACGATATGATCATGGCCCTCTTCGTCACGGTCCTGATCATGAGCAACATCCTCTCCTCGGCCAAAATCGTCGACTGGGGCGTTTCCCTCTTCGGGGTGCCCCTGGCCTTTGACGCCGGGACGATCCTCTTTCCCGTCAGCTACATCTTCGGCGACATCCTCACGGAGGTTTACGGTTACCGGCGCTCCCGGCGCGTCATCTGGATGGGGTTTGCCTGCCTGATCATCTCGAGCCTCCTTTTGTATTTAGTCAAGCTCATGCCCGGGGAGGGAATCTGGGAAAAAGAGGCCGGACAGAAGGCCTATGACGCCATCCTTGCCGGCATGACCTCCGGGGGTATCGTCGCGGCCAGTCTTTTGGGCTATTGGCTGGGGGAGTTCTCCAATTCCTACGTCCTGGCCAAGATGAAGATCGCCACCCGGGGACGGTGGCTCTGGACGCGCACCGTGGGCAGCACCCTGGTCGGCGAGGGGATCGACACCCTGGCCTTTGTCTCTGTGGCGGTTTTCTGCGGCGTCTTTCCCGCCGCCCTCTTTGTCACCCTTGTCTTGACCAATTATCTCTTCAAGGTTGGGGTGGAGGTGGTCATGACGCCGGTAACTTACGCCGCCGTGGGCGCCCTCAAGCGGGCGGAACAGGAGGACTGCTACGATTACCGGACGAATTTCAACCCCTTCTCCCGTGGTTCGAATATCTGTTCGTGAAACATTCATGACGACGTCCCGTCCCCGGGGGGGTGATGATACGCGGCCCGTCCCCCCACCGGTCTTTCCCTCGGAGGGAGAAAAGTTTATGGCGGCCCACGCCACCGCGGCGGCACCCTATCGAGGAGCAAATTCGGTCCGTTTCCTTGGAAGGTGTATATGAGCGAATGCCGGGGCTTCCATCTGCCGGCCAAAGAGGCGGGGTTGAAACACCGCATCGTCCCCCGGCTGATTTGGATCTTCATCCCGGCGGTCTTCCTTCTTTTTACTGCCTCCGGCGGTGCTGACGACCGCGGCCTGAAGTTCCGGACCCTCCTGGAGCAGCCCACGGTAAAATATGAGACCGATTTTGTCGTCGCAGTGCCCCTGGAAGTCTGGAACCGGGTTTTGGCACATCCGCTGCTTATGGCCAAATTGTGGAACCTCTACAATTTCCAGCCTGCTTACGAGGTTCATGATGCCCGGGAGGGTGTCTTGGTTGTCGATCCCTCGGGAATCCGGGGCCAGTTGATCATGACCGACTGTCTTCCAGACCGCCGCAGCTTTTACGGCCGGGGGTCGGTCGATCACTGGGCCATTCCGTCCTTCATCAGCGCCGAGGGCGTCTTCCGCTTCCGGTACGCCGAGGAAGGGCCGCAAATCAAGGGAACCTTCCAAGCCTATTTGCGGGGAGACAACAAGACCACCGATTTGCTGATGAAGCTGACGGCGGGAAGGCTGAAGAATCTGCTGCATCGCCGTTTTACCAACAATCTCAACGATATGAAAAAGATCGTTGCCGACATTGCCCGGAACCCGGATCAAATCCGCCAACGCCTGAGCGGTGAGTCCCTCCGGGAGTTCAACAGCATCTTTTGATCCCCCCCAGCCTTTATTTCGTTCAATCCGGTTGAAAATTTGTTTCAAGCGTTGGGGTTGACACCGGTGCCGCCCTTGGTTAAAGGCGTGTCTGTTCAATTAAATATCTTGTGATATCAGATATTTGTCATTTTTATGGCGCGCTTTTGTAATGCTGGCATGTCTTCTGCATTAAGCAAAGTCAAACAGACGCCGACAAAAAAAATAAAAAATAAACGGAGGACACAGAAGATGAAAAAGACATTGGGAACTTTGGTAGCGGCGGTTGTGGTCGTTCTTTGCACCGGGACCTTCGCCCTGGCCGAGTATGCGGCGGCGGGTGTGGCGAACTTCCCCTACTTCCAGCTGGGCTGCCTGATCGTGGGCGGCATGGTGATCATCAGCCTGAAGCACAAGTACGAGAAGATGTACACCGGCGAGGTGGCCGGGGTTTTCGCCCTCTACACGATCCTGATCGCCCTGTTCACCAATCCGGTGATCGAAGGCATCAAAAATCTGGTCGGATAGGCAGCGGAACATAACGGCGCAGAGCGGGGAAAAAAATAACGGCGACAACTCCCCTCAGGACAACCCCCGGTCTGTGTCCCTCAAAAACCCCCCTGGCGAAACCGGTTCGTCAGGGGGGTTTCTTTTTTGCGGCCCCTCCGGCGACCCGGAGTTAAAGCGCCGCCGACGGTAAGTCCGGATGCGCCACGGACATTTGGCTGCGTTGTTGCAACCCTTGTCGGGCGGTTGTGTAAATCGCGGCCGGGACCTTGACGACGGGGGTGAAAAGGGATACTGCTGAAGGAAAAGTTTCAGAAAGGAGGACCTCCTTTCCCGGAACCGGGAGTGGGAGGGGGTGGCCCCGTGGAGGCTGGAAGCGATGGACAAGAGGAGCGGGTGATCGTCATCGGGGCCGGGGCGGCGGGCATGATGGCGGCGGGCCGGGCGGCGGAAGCGGGGGCGCGGGTCCTGCTGCTGGAGAAGATGGAGCGGCCGGGCAAAAAAATCCTCGTCAGCGGCAAGACGCGCTGCAACCTCACCAACACCCGGGAGCTCCGGGAATTCATCGCCATGTACGGGCCCGGAGGCGCCTTCCTCCATGCCGCCTTTCACCGCTTTTTCCGGGACGACCTGTTGGAACTCCTCCGACGCTACGGGGTGGAGACGAAGGCCGAGCGGGGTGGACGGATCTTTCCGGTTTCCGACCGGGCCGCGGATGTCGTCGCGGCGTTCGGGCGGTGGCTGGCCGAGACGGGGGTGGAACTCGCGACAGGGCAGCGGGTCCTTTCCCTGGCCCTTGCGGGGGGCGGGATCGCCGGGGTGAAGACCGCGGCGGGATTGCTGCCGGCCGCGGCGGTGATCGTCGCCACGGGAGGGGCCACCTGGCCCGCCACGGGCTCCACCGGCGACGGTTACGAACTGGCCCGGGGCGCCGGCCACCGCATCGAAAGGCTGCGACCCGCCCTGGTGCCCCTCGTCGTTAAAGAAACCGCCCTGGCGGGGGCCATGCAGGGGGTGAGCCTGCGCAACGTGCGCTTGACGGCCTACCGGGGGCTTCCCGGTGATTTCCGCCCGGAGTTTGTCCCCCTCCGGGACACCGGCCGGGGGACGGGCGGCCGGAAGGCCCGGGGCCCCCTCATCGAGAGCCGCTGCGGGGAGATGATGATGACCCACTTCGGGATCGGCGGCCCGGTGACCCTGCTGATGAGCCTGGCCGTCGTCGATGCCCTGGAGGACGGGCCGGTGAGCGTCGCCGTCGATTTCAAGCCCGCCCTTGATTATCCTCAACTCCGGGCGCGCCTGCAGCGGGATCTGGATGCCCACGGCAAGCGGCAGTGCAAGGGGATCCTCGCCGGGCTCCTCCCCCGGAAGCTGGTGGATCCGCTTGCCGCCCAGGCCGGGATACCCCGCGACAAACCCGCCCACCAGATCACCGCGGCGGAACGGGAACGGCTGGTGGAAGTGCTCAAGTCCCTGCGCTTTACGATCACCGGTTCTCTCCCCATGGCGGCCGCCATCGTCACGGCGGGCGGCGTATCCCTAAAAGAGGTCGATCCCCGGACCATGGCCTCGCGCCTGGTGCCGGGCCTGTATTTCTGCGGCGAGGTTCTGGATATCGATGCCGATACGGGGGGTTACAATCTCCAGGCGGCCTTTTCCACGGGCTGGGTGGCCGGGGAGGCGGCGGCGCGGTATCTCGCCGCCGCCGGCGTCAAAGACAAATTTGCTTCATAGCGGCGATTGATATTTATTCTCAACGATGACTAGACCCAATGGCAATGCAGTATCTATCATGCTTGGCTATATATGGGTGCACGATTGCGGCTGTACCCACGGGAGAACAAACACGCGAAGTTTCTTTTCCGGTACATAGGCCATCTTGAAGAAGCGCCACGCCGATGCATTCACCATCGGCCGGTTGCACCTGACTGCCCCGGGAATCTTTCATCCGGGCCTTGAGGGCATCGCAGATGGCCAAAAGTCGCAAGCGATAAGCCGGCAACCCCGCCGGCGGT
>DAOTJR010000029.1:0-35691 GCA_035448805.1 Syntrophales bacterium | reverse complement strand
TAGGATTGGAAGCGCTTATTGCCAGAGAAAGCGCACGGAGGCTTGCAAAGTTAGGTGGAACTCAAAAACAGCTTCAAGAAATACCGAGAAGAAAAGGAGCATGATAGATCATGGTTCTTGTGGACACGTCCGTTTGGGTTTCGCATTTGAGAGATGGAAACACTGAATTGGCAAACTTGCTCAATAATGGCAGCGTATTATGTCACCCATTGATCGTCGGGGAACTGGCGTGTGGAAATCTAAAAGACAGAGCGGTTATAATATCTTTTCTTAAACTGTTACCAATAAGCATTGAAGCAGAGCATGAAGAGGTATTATCCTTTATTGAAAATAACCGTTTAATGGGAAAAGGTATCGGTTATGTTGATGCTCAGCTTGTCGCGTCCGCTGTATTAACCGGCGTTCCAATTTGGACACTTGATAATAAACTAGCACAAGTGGCTGACAGACTGCATGTAAAATACAGATATTGATAACAAGTCGCTACACCGGATCGCGTGCCTTCGACCCGCTCCCGGCGAGCTTGGTCGTCAGGCACAGACAAAGACATGGGCAAACATCCATCCATCGCCTGGGTATTGTTGGCGATCACATGCCTCGTTGCCGTCTTGGGGTTGAACCCGCGTATTCGGCATCAGTGGCGCTGGGGACGCACGCGTACGAGCATTCCCATGTCGACGTTTGGGGCGGCAGTTGTTATCGGGGCTGTCAATGATCGGTGCTATAGCGCCGTTCCGTGATCGCCGCGATGGAACCGCTTCCTGACGTGGCTTTGACTGTATAAGATTGCATTTTCAGGGGAAAGCGGTTGCTTTTCCTCAGGATTCGAAGCAGAGCTTATCCATCGCCGCCGGCGGGGGCAGAGGATAACTGCCGGTGTAGCAGGCCAGGCAGAAGGCGTCGGTTTTCATGCCCGTGGCGGCCACCATGCCGCGGAGGGACAGGTAGTACAGGGAGTCGAGGCCGATGAAGCGGGCGATCTCCTCCACTGCGCCCTTCTGGGCCGCGATCAGCTCCCCCTTGGAGGAGAAGTCGATCCCGTAGGGGCAGGGGTGGCGGGTGGGGGGGCAACTGATGACCATGTGGATCTCCTTCGCCCCGTTTTCTCTCAGGTTCCGGACGCGGTTCCGGCTGGTGGTGCCGCGGATGATGGAATCCTCCACGATGAGGATGCGTTTGCCTTCCAGGAGAGGGCGCACCGGGTTGAGCTTGACCCGGACGCCGAAGTCCCGCACCGGCTGGGTGGGCTGGATGAAGGTCCGGCCCACGTAGTGATTCCGGATCATCCCCATCTCGAAGGGCAGGCCGCTTTCCTCGGCATAGCCCAGGGCGGCGTAGTTGCCGGAATCGGGGAAGGGCATGACCAGATCGACGGCGGGCTGATATTCCCGGGCCAGGATATGACCGAGCCGTTTCCGGCACAGATAGACGTTTTGGCCGAAGATCTGACTGTCCGGCCGGGCGAAATAGATCAGCTCGAAGATGCAGTGGGCGTGTTGCCGTTCCGCGAAGGGGGTGAGGCTCCGGAGGCCGGTTTCGTCGATGATGACGATTTCCCCCGGTCTGACGTCACGGATATAGGTCGCCCCCACGAGGTCGAAGGCGCAGGTCTCCGAGGCCACCACCCAGCCGCCGTTGATCTGTCCCAGACAGAGGGGACGGAAACCCCGGGGGTCCCGGGCGGCGATGATCCGGTGGCGGGTGAGCATGACGAGGCTGTACGCCCCTTCCACCTGGCCCAGGGCCTCGGTCAGGGCCGTCTCGAAGCCGTTCTTCAGCCGGGCGGCCATGAGATGGACGATGACCTCCGTGTCCATGGTGGATTGGAAGATCGATCCCCGTTCTTCGAGGGCGGCGCGGAGCTGCCGGGTGTTGGTGAGGTTGCCGTTGTGGCCGATGGCGTAGTATTCCTGGCCGTGGTGGGCGACGAAGGGCTGGGCGTTGGAGAGGACCGACGAGCCCGTGGTGGAATAGCGGACATGCCCGATGGCCAGATGTCCCTTGAGTCGGGAGAGGTTGTCTTCCTTGAAGACCTCGGAGGCCAGCCCCATCCCCTTGTGATGCCAGACGTCGCAGCCGTCGGCGGCGACGATGCCGGCGCTTTCCTGTCCCCGATGCTGGAGGGCGAAGAGCCCGAAAAAGGTCACCCGGGCCGCCTCGGGATGACCATAGACGGCGAAGACGCCGCATTCCTCCCGGGGGTAAAGGGCGGTCGCCGGCGGATCATGATGCGGGCCGCGGGCTGCCGGCGATGAGCAGACCCGGGCCGGGGTGGACGGGGCGGCACCCGTCTTTCTCTCCCCCGCTGCGGTTCCTCGCCAAATATCTGTTGGCTGCCGGTTTGGAGTGGTTCGCTTCGGATTTGTTACCGAAGCCGTTCTCTTTCCCCGGACCGCCGGGTCCTTACCGTTGCCGCTTTCCTGTTTGTCAATACCCATAACGGTTGCCTGCTTCCCCCTATCGTCCATTGCCTGTTGCCTGCTGCCGGTAGTAATCCTGGAGGGGCGACACCTCCCAGTCCTGCCGCTTCAGGGCGGCGATGGCCTCGCTCAGGGCCCTGGCCCCCGCCAGGGTGGTGGTGTAGGGGATGTTGTAAATCAGGGCCCCCCGGCGGATGTTGTAGCCGTCGTAGGAGGATTTCCGGCCCACGCTGGTGTTGATCATGAGCTGAATCTCCCCGTTCTTGATGGCGTCCAGGACATGGGGCCTCCCTTCGGTCAATTTGTTGATGGGGGTGATGATGATCCCGTGGTCGGCGAGATAGGCGGCGGTGCCCCGGGTGCCGACGATCCGGAAGCCCATCTCCTGGAAGGAACGGGCGATGGCCACGGTCTTATCCTTGTGCCGGTTGTGGACGCTGATATAGACGGTGCCCGACAGCGGCAGGCGCCAGCCGGCGGCCATTTGGGATTTGGCGTAGGCCAGGCCGAAGGAGGAGTCGATCCCCATGACCTCGCCGGTGGATTTCATCTCCGGACCCAGGAGTACATCCACGCCGGGGAAACGGCTGAAAGGGAAAACCGCCTCCTTGACGGCGATGTGCCGGGGATGGATTCTCTTCGTAAAGCCAAGTTCTTTCAATGACTTGCCCAGCATCACCTTGGTCGCCAGCTTGGCCAGGGGGACGCCGATGGCCTTGCTGACGAAGGGCACCGTCCGGGAGGCCCGGGGGTTCACCTCCAGGAGGTAGAGTTCCCCGTCCTTGATGGCGTACTGGATGTTCATCAGGCCCACGACGCCCAGGGCCGCGGCGATCTTCTTCGTCTGGGCTTCGATAAGGTCGATCATGGCCGGGGGCAGGGTCTGGGGCGGGAGGATGCAGGCACTGTCCCCGGAGTGGATCCCCGCCTCCTCGATATGCTCCATGATGCCGCCGATGACGGTTTCGACACCGTCGCTGATGGCGTCCACGTCCACCTCCACGGCGTCCTCGAGAAACTGATCGATGAGGATGGGGTGCCCGGGGGAGACCAGGACGGCCTTGGTCATGAAGGTCCGGAGTGTCTGCTCGTCATAGACGATTTCCATGGAGCGACCGCCCAGGACATAGGAAGGGCGGACGACCACGGGGTAGCCGATCCGCGCCGCCGCCCGGACCGCCTCCTCGGTGTCCATCGCCGTGTCGTTGGCCGGCTGCTTCAGCTCCAGGAGGTTGACGATCTCCTGAAAACGCTTCCGGTCTTCCGCCCGGTCGATGGCGTCCGGGGAGGTCCCCAGGATCTTCGCCCCGGCCGTTGCCAGTCCCTGCGCCAGGTTCAGGGGGGTCTGGCCGCCGAACTGGACGATGACCCCCCGGGGCTTCTCCCGGTCGATGATGTGGAGGACGTCCTCCAGGGTCAGGGGCTCGAAGAAGAGCTTGTCGGAGGTATCGTAATCCGTGCTGACCGTTTCGGGATTGGAGTTCACCATGATGCTTTCGATGCCCTCTTCCCGGAGGGCGAAGGAGGCATGGACGCAGCAGTAATCGAACTCGATGCCCTGGCCGATGCGGTTGGGACCGCCGCCGAGGATGATCACCTTGGGGCGGTCGGAGGGGTTCGCCTCGTCCTCCGTCTCGTAGGTCGAGTAGTAGTAGGGCGTGTAGGCGGTGAATTCGGCAGCGCAGGTATCCACGAGCTTATAGACGGGCAGGACGCCCCATTCGTACCGGCGGCGGCGGATCGTCTCCTCGTCGGTGTCCCAGAGATCCGCCAGGCGCCGGTCTGCGAAGCCCATCTCCTTGGCGGCCCGGAGAAGCTCCGGGACGGACAAGGCGGACAGGGGCTCGGTTCCTGCCGTTGACAGAGTTCCAGCCGGGGAGTCGCCAGGGATTATCTTGTCCGTTGCCGCATTGGTGGCTGCCGGGGTCGCGACCTCATCAACGCCGTCCATCGTATCGCCGTCTCTATTGTATTTTGATGTCGCCCCCTGGTTTCCCGCGAGGTTTACATTTTCGTCCCAGGTACGCAGCGACGCGAAGGCTGGTGACAAGGGACGATCCGCAGAGAGATCGTCCCGAACCACCTTCCCCAGCGCGGCCAGTTCCTTTTCCGCTGCCACGATTTCCTCGAGATGGTAGAGGAACCAGGGGTCGATCTTCGTCAGGGCGTGGATCTCCTCTGTCTTCATCCCGGCGGCGAGGGCCGCCGCCACCTGGAAGAGGCGGCGGGAATTGGGGACCCGCAGTTTCGGGGCGAAATACTCCCGGGGATTCCTCGCGGCCTCCGCCGGCAGTCTGTCCGGGAGGCCGAAACGGCCGATCTCCAGGGAGCGGACCGCCTTCTGGAGAGATTCCGGAAAGGTCCGGCCGATGGCCATGGTCTCCCCCACGGACTTCATGGAGGTGGTGAGGAAATCCTCCGTTTCAGGGAATTTCTCGAAGGTCCACCGGGGGATCTTGGTGACCACGTAGTCGATGGTGGGCTCGAAGGAGGCCATAGTCTCCCGGGTGATGTCGTTGGG
Source organism: Syntrophales bacterium (assembly GCA_035448805.1). GTDB lineage: Bacteria > Desulfobacterota > Syntrophia > Syntrophales > UBA8958 > UBA8958. The sequence goes on along the minus strand of DAOTJR010000029.1, from coordinate 30,750 downwards.
GAGCTCGTCCAGGGTGTAGCCCACGGCCAGCTTGGCGGCGATCTTGGCGATGGGGAACCCCGTGGCCTTCGAGGCCAGGGCGGAGGAGCGGGACACCCGGGGATTCATCTCGATGACAATCATCTCCCCGGTGTCGGGGTGGACGGCGAACTGGACGTTGGAGCCGCCGGTTTCCACGCCGATCTCCCGCATGATGGCGATGGCGGCGTCGCGCATGTGCTGGTATTCCCGGTCGGTGAGGGTCTGGGCGGGGGCGACGGTGATGGACTCCCCGGTATGGACGCCCATGGGATCGAAATTCTCGATGGAACAGATGATGACCACGTTGTCCGCCCGGTCCCGCATGACCTCCAGTTCGTATTCCTTCCAGCCCAGGGCCGACTCCTCCAGCATGATCTCGTGGATCATGCTCGCATCGAGGCCCGCCTTGGCGATCTCCACGAGTTCCTCGCGGTTGTAGGCCACGCCGCTCCCCGTGCCGCCCAGGGTGAAGGAGGGGCGGATGATGACGGGGAAACCGATCTCGCCGGCGATGCGCAGGACGTCGTCCATGGTCCGGGCGAAACCGCTCCGGGGAACCCGGAGGCCGATCCTCTCCATGGCACGGCGAAACTTCTCCCGGTCCTCCGCCTTGTGGATCACCTCCAGGGACGCGCCGATCATCTCGACGCCGTATTTGGCCAGGACGCCGCTTTCCGCCACGGCCACCGCGGTGTTCAGTCCCGTCTGCCCCCCCAGGGTGGGGAGCAGGGCGTCGGGACGTTCCTTGACGATGATCTTCGCCACCGCCTCGGGGGTGATGGGTTCCACGTAGGTCCGGTCCGCCGTCTCCGGATCGGTCATGATCGTGGCGGGGTTGCTGTTGATCAGGACGACCTCGTAACCCTCTTCCTTCAGGGCCTTGCAGGCCTGGGTCCCGGAGTAGTCGAACTCGCAGGCCTGGCTGATGATGATGGGGCCGGAGCCGATGATCAGTATCTTCTTGAGGTCCGTTCGTTTCGCCATGGGGTCAGGTCTTGATTTTTAGCGTTTTTTGCGAAGGCGGCATCAGCGGCATCAGGGATGCCCTGCCTATTCCCACTCGATGGTTGCGGGCGGCTTGGAGCTGATGTCGTAAACGACACGGTTGACCCCCCGGACCTCGTTGATGATCCGGTTGGATATCCGCGCCAGCAGTTCCTGGGGAAGGCGCGCCCAGTCCGCCGTCATGGCGTCGTCGCTCGTCACGGCCCGGATCGCCAGGATGTTTTCGTAGGTCCGCTGATCCCCCATGATCCCCACGCTCTTGACGGGCAGCAGGACGGCGAAGGACTGCCAGAGCTTCCGGTAAAGGCCGGCGGCCCGGATCTCCTCCAGGAGGATGACGTCCGCCTGCTTGAGGATCTTCAACCGTTTTTCCGTCACCGCGCCGATGATCCGGATGGCGAGGCCCGGGCCGGGAAAGGGCTGCCGCCAGACCATCTCTTCGGGAAGCCCCAGCTCCTTCCCCAGGAGGCGGACCTCGTCCTTGAAGAGGTGCCGCAGGGGCTCCACCAGCTTCAGCTTCATTCGTTTCGGCAGGCCGCCCACGTTGTGATGGGATTTGATGACGGCGCTGGGGCCGCCGAAGGCGGAGCGGGATTCGATGATGTCGGGATAGAGGGTCCCCTGGGCGAGAAAATCCGCCCCTTTGATCTTTTTCGCCTCGCGGTCGAAGACCTCGATGAAGGTCCGGCCGATGATCTTGCGTTTCTTTTCCGGCGCCTCCACCCCCTTGAGGCGGTCCAGGAAAATCTTACCCGCCCGGACAAAGCGCAGATTGACGCGGAAGTGTTTTTTGAAGACCTCCCGCACCTTTTGGGCTTCCCCGTGGCGCAGGACGCCGTTGTCCACGAAGACGCAGGTCAACTGCTCGCCGATGGCCTGATGGAGGAGGACGGCGGCCACGGAGGAATCCACGCCGCCGCTGAGCCCCAGGATGACCTTGCCGCCGCCCACCTGCTGACGGATTTCCGCGACGGCGTCCCGGGCGAAGGATTTCATCGTCCAGTTCCTTTTGCAGTTGCAGACGGCAAAGAGGAAGTTGCCGAGGATCTTTTTCCCCTCCGGGGTATGCACCACCTCCGGATGAAACTGGAGGCCGTAGAAGCGCCGGCCGGGGTCTTCCGCGGCGGCCACGGGGGTGTTGGGAGTCGTGGCGGTCACCCGGAATCCCCCGGGGAGCCGCCCGATGGAGTCACCGTGGCTCATCCAGCAGCGCGTCGTCCTTTCCACCCCGGCGAAAACCCCCCCCGCCTGATGAATGTTCAGCTCCGCAAAACCGTATTCCCGCTTCGCGGCGGCGATGACCTCGCCTCCCAGGGTGTGGACCATGAATTGCAGCCCGTAACATATCCCCAGGATGGGGATGCCCAGGGTAAAGATGCCCCCGTCCACCTGGGGGCTGTTTTTCTCGTAGATGCTCGCCGGTCCGCCGGAGAGGATGATCCCCTCGGGATGCATATCCCTGATGACGGCCAGGGGGATGTCCGGCGGCTCGATCTGGCAATACACATGGTGTTCCCGGACCCGCCGGGCGATGAGCTGGTTGTACTGGGAACCGAAATCGATGATGAGGATCAAGCGGAAACTCCTTTCCAATCCGGATATGTCCGGCTGCTTTGTGGTTCGTTGCTCGGCAAAAGCGGAGGCTTTCCATGGACCCCCGCCTCCTGCTTCACCTCCGGAGCGCGCTCGGGACGGCCGGGTGTTTTTTCCATCAGGGCCAGGAACCGGTCGAAAAGATAGGCGGCGTCGTGAGGTCCCGGGGCCGCCTCGGGGTGGTACTGGACGCTGAAGGCCCGGAGATCCGGGTAGGACAATCCCTCCGAGGTGCAGTCGTTGAGGTTTTCGTGGGTCGCTTCCCGGCGGCGGGCAACCGATGCGGGGACGACCACGAAGCCGTGGTTCTGGGAGGTGATCTCGATTTTACCCGTCCTGTGGTCCTTCACCGGCTGATTGATGCCGTGATGGCCGAATTTCAGCTTTTCCGTTTTGCCCCCGACGGCCTGGCCCAGGATCTGATGTCCCAGACAGATGCCGAAGACCGGCACCTTTCCCAGGATCTGCCGGGCGGTGTCCACCAAATACGGGAGGGCCGCCGGATCGCCGGGACCGTTGGAGAACAGGACGCCGTCGGGATGGCGGGAGAGGAGCTCCTCTCCCGACACCGTGGCTGGCACGACGATCACCTCGCATCCCCGGGCTTCGAGGTGTCTGAGGATATTGTATTTGACGCCGCAGTCGACGACGACGACCCGGGGGGAATAACTGTGCCCGGGGGCGGCGGGGATCTCCCGACGGCCGCCGTCTTTCCATAGATACGGGGTTTTACAGGATACCTCCCGGACCAGGTCCCGCCCCACCAGGCCGGGATAAGCCCGGACCTTCTCCAGGAGGGTCGGGATGTCCTCCGTCTGGGTGGAGATAATGCCCTTCATGGCCCCGGACAGGCGCAGGCGCCGGGTCAGGGCCCGGGTGTCGAGGCCGGCGATGCCGATCTTCCCGTGCTCCTCCAGAAACTCCCGGAGGGTCTGCCGGGAACGCCAGTTGCTGGGCCGGGGATGGTACTCCTTGACGACGAAGCCCTCGAGATAAATCCCCGCCGATTCCATATCCTCCGGGTTGATCCCGTAGTTGCCCACATGGGGGTAGGTCATGACCACGATCTGCCCCTTGTAGGAGGGGTCGGTGATGACCTCCTGATAGCCCGTCATTCCGGTGTTGAAGACCACCTCGCCACAGGCCTCCCCCGCCCCGGCAAAGGCGTAACCGGAAAAGACGCTCCCGTCTTCCAGAACCAGCGTCGCTTTCCTTCGATCTCGCCGCCACGTCATGACCGGCCCTTCCATGATTTATTGTCTTCTGTCAGCCGCAACCCCAGAATATCTTTCATGAGCCGAAAATGTCCATCAAGAGAATAGATCTCGCAGTCGTGCTGTTTGGCGTTCTGGGCGATGATCAGATCGGGGGTGCCGATACCGTTCAGGCCGTTATGCAGACAAAGATATTGAAAATCGATGATTTCCTTCCAGTCGATTTCCAACCCTGGATTGTTGAGATGGTGAAGAAGCTCCACAACCCGGTCCTGACGGCGGACTCTCAGGTAGGGAACAAGCTCGGCCAGGATGAGATCATTGATGAAAACAAGATTTTCCTCGATCAGGAAATCGAGTATTTCCCCAGTTTCGCCCTTCCGGAAGTATTCTATCCATACCGAGGTGTCAACTAATACCGGCATTCACGCCCTCTTAGGGCATGCAGCTCGATTTCCAGGTCCACCTTGCCCTTGAATTCCTTAAGCCCGGAGATTTTTGTTTTCCTTATCAATTCCTCCAAAGCGGTTATGATGAGCTTCGTCTTCGTGGAGATCTGGGTAACCCGCATGGCCTCCTCGAGCAAATCCTTCGGCAAATCCAGCGTCGTTCTCATGACCATCCTCCTTATGCATAGAAATAGCCGTTAATGCATAAGATGTCAAGCGCCGATATTTGCCCTCATCATGCATCCGTCCACGATGGTTGTCTTTGCCCCGTCCGAGGGCGCCCGGTTATCAACTGATAAAGAGCATCTCCCAGAATTTCGGCAGGGGCCACAGCTCGTCGTCCACCATGCCTTCCAGTTCGTCCACGTAATCCCGCAGTTCGTTCATCTTTGTCTTGACCTTGTTGCAGAGCATCTCCGCCTTCTTTTGCTCGTCGTGGACCGCTTCGGCCTTGGCGACGCCGGCCAGGACCTCCTTGCGGGTTGCATGGATCTTGTCGACAAGTTCCACCAGCCGCTTCAACACCTCCTCCTGGGCGGTCAGGGGAGCCGCCTTTCCCAGGGCCTCCCGGGTTTCGGAGATGGCCTCCGCCAGGCGTGTCTGATAAACCGTCGCCGCGGGGATGATCTGACTCAGGCAGATGTTGCTCAGGCATTTGGCCTCGATTTCCAGGTCCTTGATGTATCGCTCCACGCGGATCAGGTACCGGGAGCGGAGCTCCACATTGGATAACACCCGGTATTTCTCGAACAGATTCAAGGCCTTCTCGGTGATCAGCGCCTTCAGGGCCACGGGGGTGGTCTTGTTGTTCGGCAGTCCCCTCCGGGCGGCCTCCCGCTCCCATTCCGCCGAGTAATTGTCGCCGTTGAAGAGGATCGGTTTGATTTCCTTCAACTCCTCCTTGATAACAGAAAGGGCGCACTTCTTGACGTTCCCGGATTCCCGGCATTGGGCCTCGATCTTCTCCGCCAGTTCATCGAGGCTTTCGGCGATGATGGTGTTGAGCACCGTTGCGGGAAAGGAGATGGACTGGGAGGAGCCCACGGCCCGGAACTCGAATTTGTTCCCCGTAAAGGCGAAGGGCGAGGTGCGGTTGCGGTCGGTACTGTCCTTGCTTACTACGGGCAGGGCGGAGATGCCGAGATTGATGATCTCCTTGTCCGTGGCCTTCGTAACCTTCCCGCTTTCGATATCGGCGAGGATCTTGGAAAGCTGGTCACCGAGGAAAACGGAGATGATCGCCGGCGGTGCCTCGTTGGCCCCGAGGCGATGGTCGTTGGCATAGGAGCCCACGGAGGCGCGGATGATGTCGGCATGGCGGTAAACCGCCCGGATCACGGCGATGAGGAAAAGCAGAAACTGGACGTTGTCCTGAGGCGTCTGGCCGGGATTCAGCAGGTTGGTCCCCTTGTTGTCCGACAGGGACCAGTTCAGGTGCTTGCCGGAACCGTTGATGCCGGCGAAGGGCTTCTCGTGGAGTAGACACGCCAGTTTGTGCTTCTTGGCCACGGAGCGCATGGTGTCCATGAGGATCTGGTTGTGATCCACCGCCAGGTTGGCCTCTTCGAACACCGGCGCCAGCTCGTACTGGCTGGGGGCCACCTCGTTGTGCCGCGTCTTGGCCGGCACCCCCAGCTTGAAGAGTTCTTCTTCCATATCGTGCATGTAGGAGGCGATCCGCTCTTTGATGCTGCCGAAGTATTGATCCTCCAGCTCCTGACCTTTCGCCGGGGGGGCGCCCACCACGGCCCGACCGCCCAAGACGAGGTCCTGGCGCTTGTAGAAGTAGTCCGCGTCAATGAGGAAATACTCCTGCTCCGGCCCCAGGGTGGCGTAAACCCCCTTTGCCGTGGTGTTGCCCAAAAGCCTCATGATCCGCAGGGCGCTCCGGCTTACCGCCCGGCTCGACCGGAGGAGCGGGGTCTTCTTGTCGAGGGCTTCGCCGGTGTAGGAGATGAAGGCCGTGGGGATGCACAGGGTCGTGGAGATGCCGTTGCGGCGGATGAAGGCCGGTGACGACATATCCCAGGCGGTGTAGCCCCGGGCCTCGAAAGTGGAGCGGATGCCGCCGCTGGGGAAGCTGGAGGCGTCGGGTTCCCCCTGAACGAGCTGCTTGCCCGAGAAGCGTTCGATGACTTCCGTGACCCCGATGAGATCAATGAAGGCATCGTGCTTTTCCGCCGTGAACCCCGTCATGGGCTGAAACCAGTGGGCGAAGTGGGTGGCGCCCTTTTCCAGCGCCCATTCCTTCATGGCGTGGGCCACGGTGTTGGCGGTATCCAGATCGAGGATCGTCCCCTCGTGATAGGCATCGATGATCCGCCGGTAGGTATCCCCGGGCAGTTTGAGCTTCATTACCCGGATATTGAAGGTGTCTTCACCATAATATTCGGAAACGGGAATCTCCTTTTCCTTGACGACCTCATAGTCCCTTTCCACGGCGATGATCGGGCATGTCTTTTTCATAATTCCTCCCTGTTAAATCTCTATTGGTATAAATTGCTTACTCTAAACGACAAATTTCGGGCTGGGTCTTTCCTCCCCGGGATGGCGGCGACCAGGCCCCTGATATTGCTGCCGCTCCCGCTGCCACCCGCGGGGCGCACCCCATCCATCCGTTTGCCCTCAAACCGGCGGCGGCGCAGGCCTATTCCAACGGCGTATTTTCCGTCAGTTCCCAGATGCCGCAGGGACAAGCGGCGGCGCAGAAGCCGCAACCGATGCACTTCTCCCCGTCCACGACATATTCATAGGCCTCGCCCTCCAGAGGACGTCGCGAAATGGCCTGCTGGGGGCAGAGGGTCTCACAGAGGCCGCAGTCCCGGCAGGCGCCGCAGGAGGCGCACTGGGTCGAGCAGGAGTCGAGATCTCCCGCCGGGTTTACCCGGGGATCGTAATACTCCAGATGGATCCGGGCCGGTTCCATGGCCGGCAGGTTGTCGTAGGCGTCGCTCCGCCCCCGCAGGAGTTCGTCGATGGCCCGGGCGGCGAGGCGCCCCGCGCCGATGGCCTCCGTCAGCAATCCCAGCCGCACGGCGTCGCCGATCGCGAAGACCTGGGGATCGCTCGTCTGATAGCGCTCGTTGACGGCGAGAAAACCCTTCTCCCGGATGATCTCCTCGGGTAGGAAGCTCAGCTCCGGGGCGTCGCCCACGGCCATGATGACCGTCTCGGCGGGGAGTAGGGTGCCGTCGGTGAGCTCCACACCCCGCTCCGTGACGGCCTTGGTGAAGCGCGGCCAGAGGAACCTGGCGCCTACGGCCTCGGCGTGCCGCCGCTCCACCCCGAAAGAGGCCGGTTCCTGAATGTCGATAAGGGTGATGTCTTCGGCGCCCAGGCGGGCCGCTTCCGCAGCGGCGTCGCAGCCCACGTTGCCGGCGCCGATGATGACGACCTGCCGGCCCACCCGGGCCTGACCGGCCTTGCTCGCCTGAAGGAAATCCAGGGCCGCCAGGGCCCGTTCATGTCCCGGCACCGGGATCAGGCGGGGTTTCTGGGCGCCCACGGCGATCACCACGGCGTCATGTTTTCCTTTGAGTTTCTGAAACTCCTTTTTCGTCAAGGGTTTCTTCAGCGCCACCTGTTCGATCCGCTCGGCCACCCGCTGCAATTCGTGGTTCACGACCTCGTCGGGGATGCGGCTCCGGGGAATCGCCGCAGCGATCTTCCCCCCCAGTCGCTCCCGGAGTTCGTAGATGACCGGTGCATGACCCCTCATCCACAACTGCCAGGCGGCGGAAAGACCGGCGGGACCGCCGCCGATGACGGCCACGGTCTTTCCCGAAGACGGTGCCGGTGTCGGCGCCTGGGCGGTCAGGGAGGCCCGGCCGAGGGCGGCAACATCCAGGGATGGGAACCGGGCGATCCGGCGGGTGCAGTTGGTCATGCAGAGATTGGGACAGAGATAGCCGCAGACCGTGGCCGGAAAGGGGGTGTAGTTGAGAGCCAGGTCCACGGCTTCTTCTGTTTTGCCCTGACGGATCAGTCTCCAGCGCTTCTGCACCGGGATGCCGGTGGGACAGGAGGCCTGACAGGGGGGGAGATGTTTTTCGTTTTCCCAGCTCGGCACAAAGCGGCGCAGCTCGCCGGTGGCAATCACGTCGATGGCCGTCCGGGGGATGTCCGTGAGATCACCGATGAGCCCTCCCGCCCCCAACTCCCGGTCCCACACCTCCGCGCAGAACTGGTGCATGCTCCGGGCAATCCGACGGGCCTTTTCATAAGGTTTACGGGCGGTGAGGAGTTGCCAGGAGGCCCGCTCGGCGGTAAGGACGGAATATAGTTCCGTACGTCCCGTGGCGGTGAGGAAGGCGGCCATGTTGTCCTTCAACCATTTCCAGTCCTCGTCGTCCAGGGGGGTCAGGTTGGCGTCTTCTTCACTGTAACCCTGGTGGGGGCCCCGGAAAAAGATCTTGCCGCTCACCATCCCCACGCAGGGGCGGTAGCCCATGACGTTCTCCTGGCGTGGCGTGTCGTAGCCACAGATCACCGCCACGCCGCCGGCCATGAATTCAGCGAAGGAATCACCTACGCTGCCCAGAACCCATAGTTCCGGCGGGTCAAAACGGGGGTTGTGTTTGGTCATCGTCATGCCCCGGGCGCCGATGTCCCCGGCGATGTAAATCTTGCCCTGGGCCATGGCGTTGGCCACGCCGTTGGTGGCGTTGCCCCGGACGATGATCCGGGCGCCGGCATTGAGCCAGCCCACGTCGTCGGAGCAGGGACCGAAGACGTCGATGGTGGTGTTCGGGAAACCCATGGCGCCGACCCGCTGTCCCGCCGAACCCAGGACCCGAATCAGAACCTCTTCCTCCCCGGATTTCCAGATGCGGCCGCCGATGCCGTGCTGGCCGTGGGCGTGGATCTCGATACACCGGTGCCCGGCCCAGACCGCCTCCTGAACCGCCGCTTCGAGCGTGCGGGTGTCCACGCGGAGGCCGTTTTTCATCCCGGGGATGATGATGGTGGGTTTATAGAGCATGCCGGATTCTCCTATAAAACATGGCGGATCTGAAGTCGGGCGGCGGCCGCGGCGTCGGTGATGCCCAGGGCGTCGGACATCCCGATGGGCAGCGATGTGGAGCGGCCCAGGGGGGCCATGATCTTCCGCAGTTCCTGATCGAAGGAAAGATACACGTCCACCACCCGCTGGGCCACCTGTTCCGGATCCAGGCGCCGGTACAGGCGGGGATCCTGGGAGGTGATGCCTTTGGGGCACAGGCCGATGTTGCAGATGTTGCAGCGGTCGGCCTCGGAGCCCAGACAGCCCGCCGCCGCCTGCATGATGTACTTGCCGATCTGCACGCCGCTGGCGCCGAGCATGATGAGGGCCGCGGCGTTGGCGGCCAGGTTGCCGTTCTTGCCGATGCCGCCCCCGGCGAACAGGGGAATCTCGTTCTGCTTGCCGATCTTGACGAGATTCAGGTAGGCGTCCCGGATATTGCTGGCGATGGGATGGCCCATGTGGTTCATGGAGACGTTGTAGGCCGCCCCGGTGCCGCCGTCTTCGCCGTCGATGGCCAGCCCGGCGGCGTAGGGGTTCCGGGTCAGGTTGTTCAGAACCGCCAGTGTCGTGCTCGTGGCCGAGATCTTGGGATACACCGGCACCCGGAACCCCCAGGCCATGGCCATGGACTGGATCATCTTGGCCACCGACTCCTCGATGGAGTACTTGGTCTGGTGGGTGGGCGGGCTGGGGAGGCTGATTCCCCGGGGCACGCCGCGGATGGCGGCGATGAGCTTGTTGACCTTGTACCACATGAGCAGGCCGCCGTCGCCGGGTTTGGCCCCCTGACCGTATTTGATCTCGATGGCGCAGGGGTCTTCCTTCATCTCCGGGAGCGCATGGATGATCTCGTCCCAGCCGAAATAGCCGCTGGCGATCTGGAGGATGACGTATTTCAGAAATCGGGAGCGCAACAGCCGGGGCGGGCAGCCGCCTTCGCCGGTGCAGATCCGCACGGGCATCCCCCGCTCCTCGTTCAGGTAGGCCACCCCCATCTGGAGACCTTCCCACATATTCGGCGACAGGGCGCCGAAGGACATGCTGCCGATGATCAGGGGATAGATCTCCCGCACCGGGGGTATCCAGCCCTTTTCACCGGTGATTTTAACCAGCTCCTCCGCCGGGAGGATTCTCCCCAGGAGGGTCCGCAGCTCGAAGTCGTGGCGGCCCGCATCCAGGGCCGGGTCGGTGAGCATGGAGATGCGGATGAACTTGATCTCGTCCAGGACGCTCCGGGGATCGTTGCGCCGTCCCCCCCGGCGGCGGGGCACCCCGTCCTGGTTGACGTGAAAGCGGAGCTTGTCGATCTCGGCGCTCCGGAGGGGGCGGATGGCCCCGTTGGGGCATACCAGGTCGCACATGCCGCAGCCGATGCAGGCATGGGCCGCGTCGGTCCGCTGATCGATGCCGTGATAGACGGTGAATACATTGCCCGGTTTCTCCGCCAGGCCGACCGTCGTCTGGACGACCCGCTTCCGGTGGACCCCCAGCTCGATGGCCCGGACGGGACAGACGGCGGTGCAGCGTCCGCAGAGGGTGCAGGCCTCCCGGTTCCAGAGGATCTGCCAGGGCAGGTCGCTCCGGCTCAAGGTGGAGGGGGTTATCTTTCCCACTGGTTCCATCTCACCACCTCCTGCCGGTTGGGGGGCACCATGACGGTGTCGTATTTCATCGGTTGAAAATCCTCGCTTTTGTTCCGCGCCGGGATGGCGGCGTCGAGGCCGCACATCTCCGAGGAGAAGGCGAACATCCCCGCGGAGCCCCCCACGATGCCGGGCCGCAGCTTCTTGCTGTCCTGGACCATGAAGAGGGTCCGGTCGGGCAGGCAGCCGATTACGCAATTGGGGCCGTCGATGATCAGGGGGCGGCAGGCGTGTTTTACCGCCCGCAGCCGCTCTCCCTGGGGGTGACGCTGGAGCTCCTCGTCCTTGAGCGGCGTGAGGAGATGCTTGTACATATCCAGCCCCAGGCCGAGCCGCTTCTGGGCAAAATGGAGGATATGGGTAAAGACCTCCGAATCGGACTGATAGCCCGTGTAGCCCTCGTAGTTCCGCGACGTCAGATACTCCCGGATCGGAACGAAGGCGGTGTTTTCCCCGTTGGTCATCGTGGCGTATCCCTGGATGAAAAAGGGATGGCAGGCGTAGATGTCGATCGAGTAATTGGTGTTCTGCCGGCCCTGGGCCAGGATGATCCGGGCCTGAAACTCCTCGTTGTCCAGCCCCAGGTATTCCGCCAGGACCAGGGGATCGCCCACCTCCTTGATCATGATCACATCGGGCCAGAAACTGAAGACGATCATGGAGCCGTCCGCCTCGCCCATCCGGCGGAGTTTGAGGCGGGTGAGCATGAGGCGGTGCTCGATCTCCGCCTGGCTCAAGGACAGCCAGTCCGGCGGATAGTCGTAAACCCGGATCAGATAGTTGTCCCGTTTCGGCGTTCCCGGCGGCGGTGTCTGGGCCGGACGGATGGAGAGCTTGTACTTAACCATGAAATCCAGCTCCAGCATGTACCGGTCCAGGGCCCGGATCCCCTCGTTGGAAAAGATGCCGGAGAGGATGGGGGCCCCTTTGAACCGCTCGAAGCTACCCCCCAGATCGGTGAGAAACAGCCCCACCCCCGAGCCGTCGTGGCCTTCCTTCATGACGTTCAGGGCGTTGATGGCCGCCATGGGCGACTGCGGCTCCTTGCTGGTGATGGCGAATAAACGGCACATGTCTGATAATCCTTTTACTACCCGTGACGTTAATTATCTAAAGGGCGCCTTATTGCCTGTGCGAAAAACATGCCACACTCCGCAGGCCGCCGGTCGTTGCTGAGAGTGATCAACCTTGTTTTCCTTGAGGAATTCTAAATCGAGCACAAAAAAGTTCTTTCCTTGGGTATATGAGATGACAAATTTGTTCCTTGGCACCAAACTTCTGAACATATTTGTGCTGCCGGCTTCCGGCTCGCCAAGAGCGCCGCCGGTATGGGCCGGCGGCTCGGCAAAAGGCCGTCGTTTCTGTTTCCCGGCCCGGAAGTTAACCGCCTGGGCACGATGACCGGTTCCCTAAACACCCGACGACCGATTGTTTCTCCCGGTGCGGAATTTCCAGGGATCGATGCCCAACTTCTGGATTTTATACTGGATGATCCTTTTTGTGACCCCGAGGTTCCGGGCGGCCTGGCTCTGGTTGCCGTGGGCGGCCTTCAAGGCCTCGACGATCATGGCCCGCTCCTGGCTCTCGATGACGGTGCTGAACCGGCCCGCTTCCTTTTCGCCGCCCTCCCGGTTCCTGATCTGGAGCGAGGGGGGAAGATGAATCATTTCGATGGTATCGCCTTCCGCCAGCAGCACGGCCCGTTCGATACAGTTTTCCAGTTCCCGGACGTTTCCCGGCCAGTGGTGGGCCAGAAAGGCCTCGATGACGGGCGTGGCGATCCTCTTTACCGGTTTGTTCATTTCTTTTGCATACTTGAGCACGAAATGATCGGCCAAAAGAATGATGTCGTTGCCCCGGTCCCGCAGGGGGGGGATGTAGATGGGAAAAACGCTCAGGCGGTAGTAGAGGTCGGTCCGAAACGAGCCGGCGGCGGCGCAGTCCTCCAGACGCCGGTTGGTGGCGGCGATGATCCGGGCGTTGGTGGTTACCAGGCGGGGGGAACCCAGCGGCTGAAATTGCTTTTCCTGGAGGACCCGGAGGAGTTTGGCCTGGGCGGCGGCGGACAGTTCGGCCACTTCATCCAGAAAAATCGTGCCGTTGTTTGCCTCCTCGAAGCGGCCCCGGTGCTGACGCAACGCCCCGGTGAAGGCCCCTTTCTCATGGCCGAACAATTCGCTTTCGATGAGGGTGTCCGGGATGGCCGCGCAGTTCACCTGGATAAGCGGGCCCTTGCTGCGGGCGCTGTTCATGTGGATGGCCCGGGCGACGAGCTCCTTGCCCGTGCCGGTTTCCCCGAAGATCAAGACCGTCGTCCCCGAGTCGGCGACATGGCGGATCAGGCCGAAGACCTCCTCCATCCCCTTGGAATGACCGATGATATCCACCGACAGGGGCTTGCCCGAGTTGACAAGGCGACGGAGCCGCCGGTTCTCCTCCTCCAGCCCCAGGATGTGGACCGCCTTGGCGATCAGTTCCGCCACGGAAGACAGGAGCGCCATTTCCCGGTCCAGGTCCGCCACCTCGCGGGCGCCCTTGTCCGCGGAGAGGATGCCGACGACGCGGGAATCATACATGATGGGGACGCACAGAAAGGCCAGCTCGTTGCGGTCGAGATGGCGCCGCGCCCCGGTCCGGTCCAGAAAAAGGGACTCCGCGCCGAGATTGGGAATGGCCAGGGGGATACCGGTCTGGGCCACCTTCCCCGTGATCCCCTCCCCCCGCCGGTAGGTGATCTCCATCCCGTCCAGCTTGACGTCATGGGCCACCTCCAGCCAGGCCTCGCCGGTGTCCCGGTCCAGGAGCGAGATCATCCCCCGTTTCATCCCCAGGCGGGCGTTCATCTCCCCCAGAACCTGCTCGAGCTGGTCCCGGAGATCCCAGGGTTGGGCCAGGGTCTTGGCGATGGCGTGGAGGGCCGCCAGCTCTTCGTAAGTGTGTGCGCTCATTTCGGACAAAAATGGACAACAATAAAAATTTATCATCTCTTATACAATATGGTTTAAAAAAGCAATGGGCGGCGCCAATCTTTTCTGGTATGAATTTTGAAATCAAATATCATACCAAATTCTCCCAGGGGGTAGGCGATGGTCTCTTTTTCCCGGGTCAGCTCCGGCATCAAGGGTTTGGACGAGGTCCTGAATTTTCTCCAGACCGGCGACAACGTCGTTCTCCAGGTGGACGGCATCGAGGATTACCGGCATTTTGTCCTCCCCTTCGTGGACGAGGCCCTGAAAAACAACGAGCGGGTGGTGTATGTGCGTTTTGCCCGCCATGCCCCCCTTCTCGACGCCGGCCGGGTCACCGTGTACAAGCTGAACGCCGATACGGGGTTCGAATCCTTTTCCAGCCAGGTGCACAACATTATCCGGCAGGAGGGGAGGGATGTCTTCTATGTCTTCGATTGCCTCTCCGATCTGCTGCTGGCCTGGGCCACGGACCTCATGATCGGCAATTTCTTCGTGATCACCTGTCCTTATCTTTTCGAACTCAACACCGTGGCCTATTTCGCCATCCTCCGGGGACGCCATTCCTTCAAGACCGTGGCGCGGATCCGGGAGACCACCCAGGTCCTCCTGGACGTCTACAATTATCAGGGCAAGATCTGTGTCCATCCCCTGAAGGCCTGGCACCGCTACAGCCCCACGATGTTCCTGCCCCATATCACCGAGGGGGAAAAATACCTGCCCATCATAAACAGTGTGGACGCCACGCAACTGTTTTCGTTTCTCGCCCACAAGAGTGCCGTCAACGCCGAGCGGCATCTCGATTACTGGGACCGGATCTTCCTGCGGGCCCAAGAAATCCTGGCGGACCCGGAGGCGACCGCGGCAAGGCAGGAGATGGTCGATCAGCTCTCCCGGGTGCTCATCGGCCGGGAGCGGCGGATGCTGGCCCTGGCCCGGGACTACTTTACCCTGGAGGATCTGCTGGAAATCAAAAACCGCCTCATCGGGACGGGGTTTATCGGCGGCAAGTCGGTGGGGATGCTCCTGGCGCGGAATATCCTCCGCCGGGATCAGGGGTTCGACTGGCCGCGCCATCTGGAGCTGCACGACTCCTTCTATATCGGCTCCGATGTCTTTTATTCCTATATCGTCCAGAACGGCTGGTGGAAGCTCCTCATGGCCCAGAAAACCAAGGAGGGTTATTTCGCCGGCGCCCGGGAACTGCAGGCCCGGATGCTCCGCGGCGTCTTTCCCGAAGAGGTCCGGGAGCAGTTCCAGCTCATGCTGGAGTATTTCGGCCAATCCCCCATCATCGTCCGTTCCAGCAGCCTCCTCGAAGACGCCTTCGGCAATGCCTTTGCCGGCAAGTACGAGAGCTTTTTCTGCGTCAACCAGGGGACGCCGGAACAGCGGTACGAGGCCCTGGAGGAGGCGGTCCGGCGGATCTTCGCCAGCACCATGAACGAAGACGCCCTTACCTACCGCCTCCAGCGCGGCCTGGACCAGCAGGACGAACAGATGGCCCTCCTGGTGCAGCGCGTCTCCGGCACCTACCGGAAACACTATTTCTTCCCCGAGGTGGCGGGGGTGGGCCTTTCCTACAACACCTTCGTCTGGAAACAGGGCATGGACCCCCGGGCCGGGATGCTGCGCATCGTCTTCGGGCTGGGAACCCGGGCGGTCAACCGGGTGGAGAACGACTATCCCCGCATCGTCGCCCTCGACGCCCCTCTGGTCAAACCCCATGGCGGCATGGCGGATATCCGCCGTTTTTCCCAGCACGATGTGGATGTCCTCAACCTGACGGACAACCGTTTCCACTCCCTGTCTTTGGTCCAGGTGGTCAATGAGGAGCTGGACAACCGTCTCGATCTGATCGGGGTCCGGGACACGGAGGCGGCGGAGCGTCTCCGGGCCACCGGGCGGAGCGCCGCGGACCCCTGGGTCCTGACCTTCGACGAGTTCCTGACGGCCACGCCCTTTACGGAGATCATGTCCCGGATGCTCAAGACCCTGGAAGAGGTCTATCAATATCCGGTGGATATAGAATTTACCGCCAATTTCAATGCCGAGGGGGGGCTCCAGGTGAATCTCCTCCAGTGCCGGCCCTTCCAGACCAAGGGACAGCATATTCGGGTGGAGATTCCGGCGAAGATCAAAAAACAACGCATCCTCCTCCGTCAGGAGGGTAATTTCATGGGCGGGAGCGTCTCCCAGCCCCTGGCCCGGATCATCTATGTGGATCCCCAGGGTTACACGCGGCTTTCCCTGTCGGAGAAGTACGACGTCGCCCGGCTGGTGGGACGGCTCAACAAGCTCATCGAAGACCGGGAGGGCACGCCCACGGCGCTCCTGGGTCCGGGACGCTGGGGGACCACCACGCCGGCCATGGGCGTTCCGGTGACCTTCTCGGAGATCAACAACATCACCGCCATTGCGGAGATCGCCTACCAGGACGGCAGCCTGATCCCCGATCTGTCGTTCGGGACCCATTTCTTCCAGGATCTGGTGGAAATGGACATCTTTTACATGGCTATATATCCCGACAAGCAGGGGGTGCTCTTCAACCGGGAGTGGCTGGCGGGGATGCCCAACCGCCTGGCCGAACTGGCGCCCCGGGACCGGCAGTACGCGGAGACGGTCCGGGTTTATGACGTCCGGGAACGGGGTTTGATCCTCATGTCCGACGTGGTTACCCAGCAGTTGATCTGCTTCGGGAAATGACGCCGACGGGGGGAGGGTGCCGGGATCGGGGGCGGTAGGACCGCGGCTCAGGCCGTGCGGCCGATTCTGAATATACGTCGGTATTTGGGGCGGATTTTACATCGGTTAAGGAGGAAAACCGGCCGGCACGGCAACGCAGGGAAGGCGACTGCCGGCGGGACGACGATGACTTCGAGGTATCGTCGTCATTTCACAACCGTTCCGGGGAAGCCTCTGTCCAGTTCCCGGCGCACGGCGCTGCCGAGATTCCCGATCACATAGGGTTTCTTCACGTATCCCCCGGCGCCCAGCCGCAGGGCCTCCTCGACCCGGTCGGTCTTGGCGAAGCCGGTGACAATGATCGCCCGTTGCCCCGGATGTAATTTCAGGACCCGACGGTAGGTTTCCAGACCGTCGATGCCCGGTTCCATGATCATATCCAGGATCAGCAGATCGGCCCGGTTTTCCCGCAGATATGCCACCGCCTCCTCGCCGCTTGCCGCCGTGATCACCCGGTAATTAAGGTCCTCCAGGATGTTGGCGGCGAGCAGCCGCTGGGGTTCCACATCATCGACGACCAGCACCGTTTCTCCCCGGCCGCGGTAGGCATCCGGCGGCCGCGGCGCCGCCTTTTCCGGCAATGCCTCCCGGGAGGCGGGGAAGTACAGGGTAAAGGCGCTGCCCCGGTCTTCTGTACTCCGCACATCGATGTAGCCCCCGTGATCCTTTACGGTGC
Source organism: Syntrophales bacterium (assembly GCA_035448805.1). Taxonomy (GTDB): domain Bacteria; phylum Desulfobacterota; class Syntrophia; order Syntrophales; family UBA8958; genus UBA8958. Next base: position 13,433 of record DAOTJR010000029.1, on the reverse strand, counting down.
CCCAGACCACCGCGAGGCCGAGGCCGGTTCCGCTCCGTCCCATGACCTTCTTGGTGTAGAAGGGCTCGAAGATCCTGCCGATGTCCGCCGGCGCGATCCCGGTCCCGGTGTCCCGGACCGTCAGAACGACATACTCCCCCTCCCGGGTGTTTTCATATCCGGGAAGATCGGCATCCACATACCGGTTCTCCGTGGTGATGGTGACCTCGCCCGCTCCGGATATGGACTCCGCGGCGTTCGTCAGGAGATTGAGGATCGTCTTGATGAGGTGGATCGGTGAGCCTTTGATGTTGAAGAGGTCCTCCTGAAGCTCCACCCGGAAGGTGATGTCGGGATGACGGGTCTCCAGCAGGGAGAATTCCGGCGTCCGGACGACTTCGACCACGAGCCGGTTCAGGTTCACCGTTTCCGTGACGGTGACGCCGCGTCGGGCCATGGTCAGCAAATCCTGGACAATGGCGGCGGCCCTTTCCGCCCCCTGCAGGATGCTCCCGGCATACTTGGCGGCCCGGCTCTCCGCGGGGACTTCCCGCAGCAACAATTCCGAATATCCCACCAGGACCCCCAGGACGTTGTTCATGTCATGGGCCACCCCGCCCGCCAGGAATCCCAGGGCTTCCATTTTCTCGGCGCGCTGCAGACGCTCTTCCATGATTTTCCGGTCGGTAACATCGTGGGCCACCACATCCGCGCCGAGAAGTCCTGCCTCGTCATAGATGTACTTACTGTTCAATTGCGCCCACCGGCGCTCCCCCTTGCTGGTGATGATTTCGTATTCGGGATTGGCGGGGACCTGTTCACCCCGGGACAGTTTGTGCAGCCGTTCCGCGAACAAATTTTTGCTCTCGTCGGTCATCAACGCCAAGGGACTCAACGAGGTTATCTCTTCCTGGGTGCAGCCGAACAGATCGCAGACGATGTCGTTGGCCTTGGTGAATTTGCCGGTGCGGAAATTGACCTGATAGATTGCCGACGGGGCATTCTCGAAGAGCTGCCGGTAATTTTCTTCATTCCGGCGCAACTCCTGTTCCAGATGCCGTAACCGCTCGTTTTCCCTTTCCAGGGACAGCATCTTTTCTTCGAGCTTTTTGAAGAGGACCTCGTTGTACTGCCGGAAAAATTCCAATTCCGGCCCCAGCGGCCCGGCTGCCTCCGGGTTGATCATGCCGCCCGTTTCCATGGCCTCCGTGAAGGCCTGGAGCAGGACATCCGGCTCCTGGGGTTTGATGATGAATTGCACCGCGCCGAGGCTCAGGGCCAACTCCCTGTCCCGGTCTTTAGTGTATTCGGCGGTGTAGAAGACCAGCGGAATGTGCTTCAGGGTTTCGTCCGCCTTGCATGCCCGGCACAGGGAGAAGCCGTCCATGACCGGCATCAGCAGGTCGGTGACAATCAGATCGGGAGGCTCGCGGCGCGCTTTGGCCAGGGCTTCCGCCCCGTTTGTCGCCTTGATCGCCTGCCAGCCTCCTCCCTTCAGGATGACTTCCAAAAGGTAGAGGCTGTCGCGGTCATCGTCTACAATCAGTACTCTTTTCCCCAATGCGTTTCACCCCTGATGATTTGCCGTGAAAACTTCATTTTTATGCTTGGTGGTGCTTCATAAGGCAGGAGAGTTTTTTATTGGTTCATCACCCCTTATTCAAAATGACAAAATAGATAGGACATAGAAAGTCAAGTGTCAATATAATAATTCCACCCGGCTATTTTACCATCCCCACATCGCCGGCGCGGCTCCGATGAGCCATTCATGGTTCCATTCTTGACGCACCTGCCCATGTGAACCATACCCTCAATCGGTAAGGCTCTCATCCCGACATTTCCCGATAAGCCATAAAAACAGACGGCGAGGCAAGGCGCACGAATTCCGGGGAATGAGTGAAAATGACCCCAGGTTAAATACCCCTTGACAAGCATGATCGGCCCTCCCTATACTCCCCAGGGCGACAAAAAGTGCTTATCAATCCAATAATCATATACTCGGAGCGCCGCAACGGGGGCCCTTATCCATGCAGTTCAACTGGTGGCCGGGTGCGGCGGGGATATCGAAAAGCCCATTGAGGCGGACACCTTTGTCCCCGAAGTGAAGTGACACCTGCCGGACCGAAGGAAAGGAGCGTGACGACGATGATGAAGAAACACATCCTGATCGTCGACGACAACCCCACTAATCTCTATATGATGGAGACCCTGCTCAAGGGATACGGATACGAAGTGACGAAGGCCCAAAACGGCAGGGAGGCCCTGGAGAAGGCCCGAGAGAACCCGCCGGATCTGGTGGTCACGGACATCCTGATGCCCGTCATGGACGGCTACAATCTGTGCCGCGAGTGGAAGGCGGACGAGACGCTTCGGCACCGGCCATTTGCCTTCTACACGGCCACCTACACGAGCTCCAAGAACGAGGACTTTGCCCTGTCCCTCGGGGCCGACCGGTTAATCCTCAAGCCTCAGGAGCCGGACGTGCTGATCCGCATATTCCGGGAGCTGCTCGCTGACGGCTACCGGGCCAGGCAGGTGGAGGCCAAACCCCTCGAGGAGGAGATGGAGTTCTTCCGGCAGTACAACGAGATCCTCTTCCGGAAGCTCGAAAAGAAGATGCAGGATCTGGAGACGGCAAACCGGAAACTGAGGGTCTCCGAGGAGTGCTACCGCCAGACCTTCATGAATGCGTCGGATGTCATTTGCACGATTGACAATAATCTGAATATACAGAGTATTTCGCCGAGTGTGGAGCGTATCCTGGGGTACGAGGCGCAGACTTTCGTCGGCCGGCCGTTCTCGGAATTCGGGCACATCGTGCTGACGCCCGAATCCCTTGAGCGTGCGATCGCCGATGCGGCCGCCATCCTCGGGGGGCAAACCATCGCGGCGGCGGTATATGAATTCATCACCAGGGACGGGACCGTCAAGTACGGCGAGGTCAGCGGCTCCCCGTTGATGCAGCAGGGCAGGATCGGCGGGATCGTCTCGGTGGCCCGCGACATCACGGACCGCAGGCGGGCCGAGGATGCCCTGCGGCAGAGCGAGAAGAGATATCAGGACCTGTACAACTTCCTGCCGATCCCCGTCTATGAGATGGATTTCGAGGCCAACATCACGGCCGCCAACCGCGCCGTCTTCGAAACCTTCCGGGGTACGGAAGCGGACCTCCGAAAAGGGGCCAACGCCTGGATGATCCTTTCGCCTGAAGACAGGGAAAGATCCGCCCGGAATATCGAGCGTCTGCTCAAGGGGGAGCGTGTCGAAGGCACGGAATACACGCTGACGAGGATGGACGGGACCCGGTTTCCGGCCATTGTCGTCTCGAGCGTCATTTACCGCGACGACAAACCCGTGGGGCTCCGGGGGGCCGTCATCGACATTACGGAACGTAAGAAGGCCGAGGAGGATGTCCAAAAACTGGCAGCCATTGTCCGGCACAGCGGCGAGCTGATTAATCTGGCCACGCCGGACGGGAAGATGACCTTTCTCAACGAAGCGGGCGGCAAAATGCTGGGCATCGATCCGGAGGCGGTGAATCGATACAAAATCCGTGATGTCCTTCCGGAACATATCCTCCCCAAGGTGCAGACGGACATTTTACCCACCCTCATGAGCGGCGGTTCTTGGGAGGGGGAGCTGCAATACCGGAATATCGAAACAGGGAAACTGATGGACGTCTATGCGATGCTCTTTCCCATTCAAAATCCTGCCGGCGGGATCCCTTCAGTTATCGCCAATGTTTCCCGTGACATCACCGACCGCAAGCGGGCGGAGAATCAGCTCCGGAACGCTCTTGAGCTGCTGAGGAAGGCATATACGGCAACCATTCAAGTCATGGTGCAGGCCGTGGAGACAAGAGATCCCTATACGGCCGGTCACCAGATGCGCGCGGCGAAGCTGGCCCGGGCGATCGCCCTGGAGATGGGGTTGCCCCGGGATAAAGTCGAAGGCATCCACATGGTGGGCTCCATCCACGACATCGGGAAAATGGCCGTGCCGGCGGAGATATTGTCCAAGCCGACGAAACTCTCCGATATCGAATTTTCCCTGGTCAAGGCCCATGCCGAGAAGGGATACGAGATCCTGAAGGATGTGGAATCTCCCTGGCCGCTGGCGGAGATTGTCTATCAGCATCATGAGCGGATGGATGGTTCCGGTTATCCAAGGAGCCTGACGGGGGAGGAGATTCTTCCGGAGGCGCGTATCCTGGCGGTGGCCGACGTCGTGGAGGCGATGGCCTCCCACCGGCCCTATCGTCCGGGCCTGGGGTTGAATGCGGCCCTGGCGGAGATTGAAAACAACAAAGGGAGGCTTTATGACGGGGATGTGGTGGATGCCTGCCTGAGACTTTTCCGCGAGCAAGGTTTTGAACTTGAAGGGGCCTGAATACAGAGCCGTCATGAGCGGCGCAGTTCCGGACCCCAACCTTTGATGACTTTTTGCGGGTTCATCTACCGCGCAAGAGTTCCAGAGACGGCGGCGAAATTCTTCCCGCACGGCAACGCCATGGATGTCGGCAGGATTGCATAGCAATCTCATGCTTATCCGTTTTCAGTCCGGGGAAAGGGCGGCGGGGAACCCGCCGATGCCGCCCCGCCCCCCTCCCTCCCCCGGGTAGGGAGGGAACGGAGGGCAGGCAGCGTTTGTCGGTGATGGAGCCGCTTACACCACGCCGTAGGCGAGCATGGCCCGGGCGACCTTGGTGAAGCCGGCGATGTTGGCCCCCATGACGTAATCGCCCTTGCGGCCGTAAGCCTCGGCGGTCTCCACGCAGGCCTTGTGGATGCTCTTCATGATGATGAGCAGGCGGTTGTCCACCTCCTCCCTGGTCCAGGAGAGCTTCAGGCTGTTCTGGCTCATCTCCAGACCGGAAGTGGCCACGCCGCCGGCGTTGGCCGCCTTGCCGGGGCCGTAGAGGATGTTGTTTTCCTGGAAGATCTTCACCGCCTCGGGCGTGGAGGGCATGTTGGCCCCTTCGGCCACGCAGAAGCAGCCGTTCTTCACCAGGGCGGCGGCATGGGAGCCGTCGATCTCGTTCTGGGTGGCGCAGGGCAGGGCGATATCCACCTTGATGCCCTGGTCGCGGATCACGTCCCAGACGCTCGACCCTTCGAAGCAGGCCGTCTTGTACTTGTCGGCGTATTCCTTGATCCGGCCGCGCTTGACGTTCTTCAGTTCGATGACGTAGTCGCACTTCTTGGCGTCGATGCCCTTTTCATCCACGATGGTGGCGGTGGAATCACAGAGGGTGATGACCTTGCCGCCCAACTGGTTCACCTTTTCCACGGCATACTGGGCGACGTTGCCGGAACCGCTGATGGCGACGATCTTCCCCTTGAAATCCAGGCCCCGGGTGGCGAGCATCTCGGCGGCGAAGTAGGTCGTGCCGTAACCGGTGGCCTCGGGACGGATCAGGCTGCCGCCGTATTCCAGGGCCTTGCCGGTCAGCACGCCGGTGTGCTCGTTGCGGATCTTCTTGTAGTAGCCGAAGAGGTAACCGATCTCCCGTCCGCCCACGCCGATATCGCCGGCGGGGACATCGCACTCCGCCCCGATGTGGCGGAACATCTCCCGCATGAAGGACTGGCAGAACCGCATCACTTCGCCGTCCGACTTGCCCTTGGGATCGAAGTCCGAACCGCCCTTGCCGCCGCCCATGGGCAGGGTGGTGAGGGAGTTCTTGAAAATCTGCTCGAAGCCGAGAAACTTGATGATCCCCAGGTTGACGGAGGGATGGAAGCGGAGCCCGCCCTTGAAGGGGCCGATGGCGTTGTTGAACTGGACGCGGAAGCCGCGGTTGACCCGGACCTTGCCCTTGTCGTCCACCCAGGGAACGCGGAACAGGATCGCCCGCTCCGGCTCCACGATCCGCTCGTAGATGTTGGCCTTCACGAACTCCGGATGCCGTTTGGTGGTGGGCTCCAGGGTTTCCATCACCTCTTCCACCGCCTGATGGAACTCCGGCTGGTCCGGATCGGTTTGTTTGACCTTGGCAATGACATCTTTGATTACTGACATAACTATACCCCCTAAATTTATTTTATGTGGTTTTTGTCCATATCTGTAAAGGGCGTCAGCTCCGCGTAGTTCATCACGGCGGACATGGCCCGGTTTTCCACGACTATGCCGGCTTCCTGGACACAGGCGACGGGGTTCAGCCCGCCCACGAGGACGACGCCGACCTTGTTCATCTCCACGGGGATCTGGCAGACCGGCTCACTGACCTCCCCCATGACAAAGACCCCGCGAATATCCGCCGCCTCCATTTTCTCCAGGATGTCCCGGGTCAAGGACAGGCAGATGGCGGGAATTTCACGGAAATTGGCCAGGATCATCCCGTCGCCGCTCTGGACGGCATTCCGGACGGCGGTCATGTTGGCCCGGATGAAGGCCTCGGAGGGATCGAGAGAGGAACCGGAGTAATAGATCAGCTCGACGAAGCGCAGGGGTTGGCGTTGCCTGATCTGGAGGGTGCCGGCGAACTTGGAGTCCATGGGGACGCCCTGTTTCAACAGGACGCCGTTGACGACGATGCTGCAGACCGTGGCCAGGGCGATCTTCCCCTCGGGAACGGTGATGTCCCCGATTCTCTCCCCCGCGGCGGCCACGGCCACCCGGTTGCTGACGGCGAAGCCGGCGGCGAAGACGGGGGTCATGATCCGGATGGCCCGGGGAAAATCGTCGCTCTGGAACAGGGAGACGTTTACCGGCAGCAGGCCCGTTTGCCGCTCCGGGTCGAAGGTGGTCTGAAACGCCAGGGTCTCGATCCGGGAGATGGCCAGGCCGACCTTGTCTTCCACCCGGGCCGCCCGCAGCTCCTCGATGCCGAGAGGGGTGATGACGCGGCCGTCCTTCTGGCCGACGAGTCTGGTGAGCCCCCGCTCGTCCATCAGCTTCAGGTGATAACGGACGGCCCGCTCGCTGGGGTTTGCGCCCAGCTCCTGCATCCGCCGGGCGATCAGGCGCGACCCTGCGGGACCCTGGACCTCGTTGAGGATTCTCAGGATCAGCAGCGTTTTTCTCTCGATATCTTTCGGATCGGTTAGGTTCGTTCCCATCGGCAATCGGCCATCATTTGCCGATGGTCTCTACATGGAATTGACCCCGCTGTCAATACAAATATGTTTCCTTATGGCACGAAAATGGGGATATTTACCGAACCAGGGGGCTGACGCCGTCCCAGCATTTCAGGCACAGATCCTCGCGGGGCATCCCGAGGGCCTCCACAAAGGCATCGATGCCGTTGTACTTGACGGAGTCGGCATCGATCTGGGCGGCGATCCACCTTTCCAGGGTCCGCAAATCGTCGAAGCAACCGATGGTTCCCGAGGGGAAGCACTGCCGGGCGGCGAGCTCTTCCAACGTCCGGGTGGAAACGCCGAAATCGCAGGGGTACATGAGGGGAGGGCAGGCGATGCGGACGTGGACCTCTTTGGCGCCGGCGTTTTTCAGATCCCGCACCTTGTCCCGGATCTGGGTACCCCGGACGATGGAATCATCGCAGATGACGATCCTTTTCCCGTCCACCGCGGATCTGAGGATGGAGAGCTTGCGTTTCGCCATCTTTTCCCGGGCGTGCTGACTGGACTGGGTATAGCTCCGGTCGGCGTAGCGGTTGTAGAGAAAAACATCCTGATAGCGGAGCCGGGAGCGCTGATGATAGCCCAGGGCATGGCCGATGCCGGACATGGGGACGGGGGCGACGATATCCGCCGTCACGTCCTGCTCGTCGATATCCCGTTGGGCGAGAGATTGCCCGAGGCGGTTTCTCGCCTCCTGGACATAGAGGCCGTCGATGACGGAATCGATGCTGGCCGTATAGGCCCATTCGAAGGCGCAGTGGGCCTTTCGGGGGGAGGGGAGCCGGCGGAGGGTGTGGAAGCCCTCGGCGTCGATCAGGATGATCTCGCCGGGGTGGACGTCGCGGACCACCTCCATGTCGAGATTCTGCAGCGCCCGGGATTCGGAGCTGACGGCGAAGCGGGTTCCGTTCCGGCCGAGGATGAGGGGCCGGAAGCCGTAGATGTCCCGGGTGGCGTAGATCCCCTCCGCGGCGAGGACGACCAGGGAATAGGCCCCCCTGATGCGGTCGGCCAGGGCGGCGATGCCGGTGGTCATGTCGTCCGCCTCCATGATGGTCTTGGCGATGACTTCGATGTTGTAGCTCCGGTAGAAGGAGTGACCCTGATCCTTCATGGCGGCGATGATCTCCTCGGCGTTGATGACGTTGCCGCTGAAGGCCACGGAGATGTTCCCGAGGCGGGACTGCCAGGCCATGGGCTGACGTTCCCAGAGACTGACGTGGCCGATCCCCCAGTTGCCTTTGAGGTAGAGGAGATCCTGTTCCGTGAAGGAGTTGCCGACCTTGCCGTGATGGGTGACCTGGTGGATGTGCCGGTCGAAGGTGGCAATGCCGCAATATTCCTGCCCCCGGTGCTGGAGGAAATCGATGCCGTTGTACACGTCATATACGCAGGGGAATTGCGAATAGATCCCGAATACTCCGCAATTGTCTTTTGTTTCGCTCATTTCTTGCCTTGTTCTCCCGGTGTTTATTTCCCGCCGCTCGGATCGTTCTTTATGGCTGCAAAAAAACCCGCGCCGGCTTCGTCGCGGCTCGTCGTCCGACCATGGCCTTGGTCCGTCCCCCCTACCTGATATCGGCGTGGTAGCTCTGCAGGGACTTGGCCCGGCCGTGCCCCTTCCGGAAGGCCGTGATTCCCTTGACGGCCGCCACGGCCGCGGCGATGGTGGTGATATAGGGGATCTTGTATTTGATGGCCGCCTTGCGGATGTAGGAGTCGTCGTACTGGCTGAGCTTCCCGCTGGGGGTGTTGATGATCAGGTTGATGGTCCCGTTCTTGATGGCATCCACGATATTCGGCCGTCCCTCGTGCATCTTCAGGAGGGCTTCCGAGGGGATGCCCTCCTCCGCCAGGAACCGGTGGGTGCCGGTGGTGGTCATGATCCGGAAGCCCAGGTTGTGGAACGCCCGGGCGACTTCCAGCACCCCGCCCTTGTCCCGGTCGTTGACGGTGAGCAGCACCGTCACCGCGCCGGGCAGCACCTGCTGCGCCGCCTCCTCCGCCTTGTAGAAGGCCAGACCGAAGGAATCCGCCAGTCCCAGCACCTCGCCGGTGGAGCGCATCTCCGGACCCAGGAGGGGATCGACCTCCTGGAACATATTGAAGGGGAATACCGCCTCCTTGACCCCGAAATGGGGGATGACCCGCTTGCCGACCTGGAAATCGGCGAGTTTACCACCCAGCATGACCTGGGTGGCGATGCGGGCCATGGAGATGTTGCAGACCTTGGAGACCAGCGGCACCGTCCGGGAGGCCCGGGGATTGGCCTCCAGGATATAGACGACGCCGTTGGCGATGGCGTACTGGATATTCATCAGGCCGACGACGCCGAACTCCACGGCGATCCGCCGGGTGTAGTCGTTGATGGTGTCGATGTGCCGGGCGGAGATACTGATGGGGGGGATCACGCAGGCGGAATCGCCGGAATGGACGCCGGCCAGTTCGATATGTTCCATGATGGCGGGGACAAAGGCGTCCGTGCCGTCGGAGATGGCGTCCGCCTCCACTTCGATGGCGTTTTCCAGGAATTTGTCGATGAGGATGGGCCGCTCCGGGGTCACGCCCACGGCCGCCGCCACATAGCGTTTCAGCATCTCCTCGTCGTGGACGACCTCCATCCCCCGGCCGCCCAGGACGTAAGAGGGACGGACCATGAGGGGGTAGCCGATCCGCTCCGCCACGGTGAGGGCCTCGGCGAGATTGGCGGCCATGCCCGACTCCGGCATGGGAATACCGAGTTTTTTCATCATCTTGCGGAACTGGTCCCGATCCTCCGCCAGATCGATGGTTTCCGGAGAGGTGCCGATGATCTTCACCCCGGCCCGGGCCAGCTCCTGGGCGATGTTCAGGGGCGTCTGCCCGCCGAACTGGACGATGACCCCTTCGGGCCGCTCCTTTTCGTAGATGGCCAGCACGTCTTCCACGGTCAGGGGTTCGAAGTAGAGCTTATTGGAGGTGTCGTAGTCCGTGGAGACCGTCTCGGGATTGCAGTTCACCATGATGGATTCATAACCTTCGTCCCGGAGGGTGAAGGCGGCGTGGACGCAGCAGTAGTCGAATTCGATGCCCTGGCCGATCCGGTTGGGGCCGCCGCCCAGGACCATGATCTTCCGGTTTTGGGAAACCGCCACCCGGTCCGGGGCGTTGTAGGTGGAGTAGTAATAGGCGGCGTTTTCCACCCCGCTCACCGGTACGGCATCCCAGCATTCCACCACCCCCAGGGCGGTGCGCCGCCGGCGGATTTCCCCTTCGGGGACCCCCAGAATCTGCGCCAGATAACGGTCGGCGAAGCCGTCCTTCTTGGCCTGGACCAGCAGGTCGTCGGGGATCGCTTTCCCTTTGTATGCGAGGATTTTCTCTTCGAGTTCCACCAGCTCCTTCATCTGCCCGATGAACCAGGGCTTGATGTGGGTGCGGCGGCAGAGGGTGTCGATGTCCGCGCCCTTGCGGAGGGCCTCATACATGATGTACTGCCGTTCGCTGGACGGTTCGGCGAGCAGCTCCAGCAGCTCCTCCAGGGGTTTTTCATGGAAATCCTTCGCGAACCCCAGGCCGTACCGGCCCTTCTCCAGGGAGCGGATGGCTTTCAGGAAGGCCTCCTTGTAGTTCTTGCCGATGCTCATCACCTCGCCCACGGCCCGCATCTGGGTGCCCAGGCGGTCCAGGGAGCCGGGGAATTTCTCGAAATCCCAGCGGGCGAACTTGACGACGACGTAATCACCCGAGGGTGTGTACTTGTCCAGGGTTCCTTCCCGCCAGTAGGGGATCTCATCCAGGGTAAGGCCGGCGGCAAGCAGCGAGGAGATGAAGGCGATGGGGAATCCCGTGGCCTTGGAGGCCAGGGCGGAGGACCGGGAGGTCCGGGGGTTGATCTCGATGACCACCACCCGGCCGGTCTTCGGGTCGTGGGCGAACTGGACGTTCGTCCCGCCGATGACCTCGATGGCCTCCACGATGTCATAGGAATGCTTCTGAAGCCGGGCCTGGAGTTCCGGGCTGATGGTGAGCATCGGGGCGGTGCAGTAGGAATCGCCCGTGTGCACCCCCATGGCGTCCACGTTTTCGATGAAGCAGACGGTGATCATCTGGTTCTTCGCATCCCGGACCACTTCCAGCTCCAGTTCTTCCCAGCCGAGGACGGACTCCTCGATGAGGATCTGCCCCACCATGCTGGCGGAGATGCCCCGGCTGGCCACGGTGCGGAGTTCTTCCAGATTGTAGACCAGGCCGCCGCCCGTGCCGCCCATGGTATAGGCGGGGCGGATGACCACCGGATAGCCCAGTTCGGCGGCGATCTTCTCCGCTTCCTCGACGCTGTAGGCCGGTTCGCTTTTCGGCATCTCGATGCCGAGGCGGTTCATCGTCTCCTTGAAGGCGATGCGGTCTTCCCCCCGCTCGATGGCATCCACCCGGACGCCGATGACCTTCACGCCGTATTTGTCCAGGATGCCCTGCTTATGCAGTTCCGAGGTGAGATTGAGGCCCGTCTGGCCGCCCAGGTTGGGCAGGATGGCGTCGGGGCGTTCGTTTTCGATGATCTCCGTCAGGGAGGGGATGTTCAGGGGCTCAATATACGTCACATCGGCCATGCCCGGATCGGTCATGATGGTGGCGGGGTTGGAGTTGACGAGGATGATCTTGTAGCCGAGTTTCCGCAGGGCCTTGCAGGCCTGGGTGCCGGAATAATCGAATTCGCAGGCCTGGCCGATGACGATCGGTCCGGAGCCGATGATAAGGACGGAATTTATATCGCTTCTCTTGGGCATGGGATGTCTCCTTGGGTCGGGCAATACGGCGCAATTATGTATCTTTCTTGAACAATAATGTCGCGCCGGGCTTGCGGACTATAGGCAAGTCCCGCTCTCCTGTCAAGGTGAAATGATGATCAGATTTTTTCAAAAATTACTTGACTTTGTAAAAGACACGGAATATAAGGACACCATATCCTGGCTCGCGCTTTGATATATACCTAAGCGCGGAACAGTTAAAGTTGGGTTAAAAAGATTGAAAGTGCAAAGGAAGCCACCATGCTCTTGAGAGTCTTGGCGGCTTTTTTATTTCCGTCATAATGGTAATTCGACTTTTGGTAAATTTGTAGAAAGGAGGATGCTTATTATGTCGGAAGGTAAAGTAAAATGGTTCAACGAGAGCAAAGGTTTTGGATTTATCGAGAAAGAATGACGGTGGAGATGTTTTTGTCCATTACAGCGCCATTCAGGCTGCCGGTTTCAAGACTTTGACGGAAGGCCAGTCGGTAAGCTTCGATGTCGTCCAGGGCAAAAAAGGCCCGGCCGCAGAAAATGTGAAACTCAATTAAATAATCCTTAGGAGATAACAGAGGCGCTCCATGACAATCATCTGTCGGGGAGCGCCTCTTTATTTTTCATGACCTGCCTTCGGCAATGAAGCGGCCGATGTAATTGCCAATGACCAGAAGATTAAAAATATGTCTCATCAATCCAAAATTTGAGCCTTCCTACTGGGGCATGGATTACGCACTGCCCATCTATCCGGGGAACAAGCGATGCACCATGACGACCGGGGCGTTGCCCCATCTCGCCGGACTTGTGCCGGAGCACGAGGTCTATCTTCTTGACGAGAATGTCGAGCGGATTGATTTCAATTTTCTCAGGGGCTTTGACATCGTCGGGATAACCGGAATGGTCGTCCAGAAAGAAAGGATGAAGGCAATTCTCTTCAGGCTCCGTGCCCTGGGAATCTTCACGGTGGTGGGCGGCGCCTACGCTTCGGTGGATGAAGAGTATTTCGCGGATTTATGCGATGTGGTCTTTTCCGGTGAAGCGGACGAAACATGGCCGGATTTTGTGGCGTCCTTCGCGGCGGGCGGGATTAATAAAAAGATTTACACCCAGGAACACCGAACGGTCATGACCGCTATGCCCAAACCGCGCTATGACCTCCTCAAGGTTGACCGTTATGATTCCGGATCGGTCCAGTTCTCCCGCGGCTGTCCTTTCCAGTGTGAATTTTGCGATATCATTGTCACCTTCGGCCGTCGTTCCCGGACCAAGGAGCCGGAACAAGTCCTGGAAGAGCTGGAAGACATGCGGAAAGTAGGGTTTTTCTCCTGCTTTATCGTGGATGATAATTTCATCGGCGACAAAAAATCGGCAAAGGACCTGCTCCGTCTCATCATTCCTTGGCAACGTAAACATGGCTATCCACTGCGACTGACAACCGAGGCCAGCATCAACCTGGCGGATGATGCGGAACTCCTCGATCTCATGTATCAGGCAAATTTCCGCTCCGTGTTCATCGGCATCGAGACGCCCAGAGTAGCCTCCCTGCAAGGTAAGCGTCAGATGAACTCATCTTTTCAGGGGGTTGTTTTTGGGTTAAGCCTTT
>DAOTJR010000028.1:0-35787 GCA_035448805.1 Syntrophales bacterium | reverse complement strand
CCATTGGTCATCCTCCTTCTCGGTTGATGACCAACCATACCCGCCGCCCCAAATTCTTTCACGCAGCCTTACCGGAAAGACACGAAACACTCCTATCGCTGCCGGACCCTGGGGGAGATTTATCGGGAGCTGGATGTGGCCGGTCTTCCCGTCCGCAAGTATGAGCCAGCCTTACTGCCCGGACGCGCCACGCCCTGTGCCGTCTGAATCGCTGTCAAAAAAGAGAACCGACGGCCGGGCCGAAAATCGCCCTCGCGTGACATTGCCGGCGCCGGCGGGAAACCGGTATTACCCGCCCCGGCAGCTCCTTCCCCATCGACCCGCAGGGCCGAGCCGGCCCCGCCGCCAATAAATTTCCCGTTGCGGTCGGACCGGCGTGCCGGTTCCGCAATTCCGGGGCTCCCCAGCCGGTATTACTGTCGGGGGAGGAAAAGGCGGTAATCCCGTTATTAGGCCTTTTTCTGCCGCTTGGCCTCCTTTTTTTCCTTCAGCGTCTTGGCGGGCTTCTTCTTGGTTTCCTTCTTGACGTCTTTGTCTTTGGCCATGATGTCTCCTCCTTGACGATTGTCGGTCCTGTGGGATGTCCATACTTTAGCGGCGTTTTTTTGACAACCAAAATCTGTTTCTGTCTTTCCCGGCCGGCGGCGGTCTTTTCCACGAAGATGCGCCGGGAGGTAAAGGGATCCCGCTCCGTGGCGTACATCAGGGTGGAAATCGTGGCCGGTGCCGGGGTGAAGATCTGGACCTGGTCCGGCGGCAGGGACAGCTCCCGGGTGGCGAAGAGTTGCAGCGACTTCATATCCGCCGCGGTACATCCCGGATGGGCGGCGATGAAGTAGGGGGAGAGGAACTGCCTTTTTCCCGCCCCCCGGCTGAACTTGTAAAAGAGATCGCGAAAGGTCAGGAGGGGCGCGACGCCCGGCTTCCCCATTAGCCGGAGTACCTTGGGGACACAATGCTCGGGGGCGATCCGCAACCGCCCGGATATGTGGTGGCGCACGATCTCCCCGAGATATTGCGGGCCGTATTTTTTATCGGCCAGGAGCAGGTCGTAGCGGATTCCCGAGGCGACTACCGCCTGTTTGACCCCGGGGAGGGCCCGGATTTTCCCCAGCAGGGAAATTTGCCGCCGGTGGTCGGGACGGAGATTTTCGCAGACGGCGGGATAGAGGCAGCGGCGGTCCGGACAGGCCCCCCGGGCCAGTTTCCTCCGGCACTCGAACCCGTACATGTTGGCCGTGGGACCCCCCACGTCCAGGATGTAGCCCCGGAAGCCGGGCATAGCGGCAATGCGGACCGCCTCCTGCAAAATGGACTCCTCGCTCCGGGAACTGACGGTGCGGCCCTCGTGGACGGCGATGGCGCAGAAGTGGCACTCCCCGTAACAACCCCGGTGGGTGGGAATGGAGAACCGGATCGTTTCCAGGGCCCGGACGGCCCCCGCGGCCTTATGGCAGGGATGAACGTCCCGGGCGAATTCCAGACCGTAAACCCCGTCCATTTCCTCTTCCGTGAGCGGCGCTGCCGGCGGATTGTGGATCAGCCAGCGGTTGTCCTGCCGCTGGCAGAGGCCCCGGGCCGTCCGGCTGTCCTGATGGCCGTAGAAGGTAAGGAACATCTTTTCCAGGGCCGCCGGGTCGGACGCCGTTTCCTCCCAGGAGGGAAGTTCGAGAAACCCCGGCTTCTTTTCCGCCGCTGCGTAGCAGATGCCCCGGATGTCGGCGATGTCCCCGCCGGAACGGAAAGCGGCGGCAAGTTCCCGAACGGCCCTTTCCCCCATCCCGTACACGATGATGTCCGCCTTGGCGTCCATGAGGATGGAGCGTCGGACCTGATCCGACCAGAAGTCGTAATGGGCGAGCCGCCGGAGGCTGGCCTCGATGCCTCCCAGGACAATGGGCTTGGTCCCGGGGAAGTGGCGCCGGATCAGGTTGGCGTAAACGATCACGGCCCGGTCGGGGCGGCGGTTGTTGATCCCCCCGGCGGTGAAATCATCGGTGCGGCGCCGTTTCCCTGAGGCGGTGCGGTTGGCGATGAGCGAATCCACGCCGCCGCCGGTGACGCCCCAGAATAGTTCCGGCTCTCCGAGGCGCATGATGTCCGCCCCGGTGGTGACAGCAGGCTGGGGAATAACGCCGACGCGGTAACCGGCGGCGAGGAGCCATTTGCCGATGACGGCAACGCCTACGTGCGGGCTGTCGAGGTAGCTGTCGCCGGTGACGAGGATGACATCGAGGGCCGTCCAGCCCCGGGCGCGGACCTCTTCCGGGGTGACGGGCAGAAATGAGGGGTGAGCACCCTGCATAATCGTGATCTGTAAACCGTTCCGGCGGTATTGTTGTCCTTCGGATTTCCAGGTGCGGCCGGCTTTCTGGAAAACCAAGGCGACGAATGTCGATTGTTTCTCCGCCCGGACTATACGGAGAAGCCTCCGGGGTGTCAGGTCGGGATCATCCGGTTCCCGCGTCGCGAACGGACCATTGCCGGCCCCTTAGACGCCCTGGTGCCGGTTCTCGACGGCGAGGCGGTGATCAGCATCGCCGGCGAACCGCACCGGGTCAGGGCGGGGGAGATGTTCATCATGCCCGCCGGCAAGCCCCACGCCCTGAGCGCCGGGCAGTCCTTAAAGATGCTGCTGGTGATGATCAGGGCTTGAGGAGAAGCCGTCCCCTTACCGGTAGACCTTTTTCATGAGCCAGGCCATGTTCTTTCCCAGATCCTTCATGGTCTGGATGCCCTCTTCGTCCTTGCGGACGTCGCCGATGTCCCGGCCCAGGGCCAGGTTCCAGTAGCTCGACCCGGGCATGACCATTTGCATGTAATGGAGGAACAGGTTCATGCCGCTGAAGGCGGGGATGGCGCCGGCCCGGCGGACGGCCACCACGGCGGCTCCCACCTTGTGTTTGAACATGTAGTCGTTGGCCCGGGCGACAAAGCCGCACCGCTCGATAAAGGCCCGCATGTTCGCCGTGACGTCGGAGAAGTACGTCGGTGATCCCAGGAGGATCCCCTCCGCCGCCAGCATCTTGTCGAGGATCTCGTTGAGCATGTCCGTTTCCACGGAGCAGTGCCGGTTTTTGTTCTTGAAGCATTTGTAGCAGGCCCGGCAGCCCGGCAGGGCGATGCCCGCCATCTGGATAAGTTCCGTTTCCATGCCTTCCTGCTGGAGTTCCTCCAGGACCGTGTTGAGCAGAATGGCGGTGTTCCCGTTTTTCCTGGCACTGCCGTTGAGCGCGACGACCTTCATGATTTCCTTCCTCCTCATAAGTTTTTATGATTATCGGGATCAGTTCATGGTCCATCCCGGCGATTTTGTCAAGGGGGAGCCGCGGTTGTTGAATTATTACCCGTAAACGTTTATAGAGAATGGCGGCCGTTCGGTGCCCCGGGAGAGATATTTGCCGGCGGGGACGCCGGCACGGACTGCCAAGACCCGGGTGCGGCCGGCGTCGCAACCGACGGCCGGGGCGCCGCGGGCGGCGAAAAAAACAACGGAGGTGAACCCATGGCAGAGAAAGCGGCGTTACTGGAAAAGATCGGCAATATCGCCCGGATCACGATGAACAATCCGGGGTCCCTCAACTCCATGACCCAGGCGCTCCTCGACGACACCCGGGACGCCCTGCGGGAGGTGGAGGAAGACCCCGGAGTGCGGGCCGTCATCTTCACCGGGGCGGGCCGGGCCTTCTGCGCCGGCGGCGATTTGCCCTATATCCTCACCTTCGACAACATCGCCAAGTCCAGGAGATATATCCAGGACATCGCCCAGATCGTCAATCTTATCGTCCATATGTCCAAACCCGTCATCGCCATGGTGAACGGCGTCGCCGCCGGGGCGGGATTCAGCCTGGCATTGGCCTGCGATCTCATCTTCTGCGGCCGGGCGGCCCGCTTTTCCCAGAGCTTCGTCCGGATCGGCCTGATTCCCGACGGCAGCGCCACGTATTTTCTGCCCCGCACCGTGGGTCTGCACCGGGCCAAGGAACTCATGTTCACCGGGGACATCATCGACGCCGAGCGGGCGTTCCAGATCGGCCTCGTCAACCGGGTCATCGCCGATGAACAATTGTGGGACGAGACCCTGGAATTTGCCCGGCGGTTGTCCCGCTACGCCCCCCTGGCCATCGGCCTGATGAAAAAGATCCTCAACCAGAGCGACAAGCTGGATCTCCAGGCGGGGATCGAGCTGGAAACGGGTATCCAGCTCTTCTGTCTGGGAACGGAGGACCACCGGGAGGGCGTCAACGCCTTTCTGGAGAAACGCGCCCCCGCCTTCCAGGGGAGATAATAAACCTTGACAAAAACCGTCGGCGAATAGATACTGACTCCAATTCTGAGTCGGTTTTGGTTTCATTCGACAATCCCAGAGCCAGAGGAACGGCTGCTGGGATTTTTTTTGGACCTCCTGTCTTGATAACGCTCAGAAATCGCTTTTGAATAAGGTCGGGAAAGGAGTTTCTATGGCGAGAAGAAACCAGAATTCGTTTTTTAAAAGGCAGCGGGAAATAAAGCGGATGCAGGAGGCCCAGGAGAAGATGGCCCGCCGCCAGGGCAAACGGAAACGGGAACAGGCGGAAGAGGAGGCACGCAGCGATCTGACGGAGCGGCCCGTCGAGGCGGCGGTTGCCGAAGAGGGACAACCATAGTGCACAGGATGACTGTTCGGGAATACCGGCGGCGCGGTGTTGCCGCCGGCGGGTTTTCCGGAGAGGAAGGACTGGCACGTAAAAGGAGGAGAAGATGAATATTTATGTGGGCAACCTGGCGTACACCCTAACCGAGGAAGATCTGCAACAGGCCTTCGCGGCCTTCGGAAAGGTGGATTCGGTCAATATAATCCGGGATCAGTTCAGCAATCAGTCCAAGGGATTCGGGTTTGTGGAAATGGCCGACAAGGCTGCGGGCGAAGCGGCGGTGGCCGGTCTCAACGGCAAGGAAGTGAACGGACGGGCCCTGAACGTCAATGAAGCACGTCCCCGGGCGGAGGGCGGCGGCGGCCGCGGCGGTTTCAACAAAAAACGCAGTCCCGGGGGCGGTGGCGGCAGAAGACGCTATTAAGACCGGCAGCGGCTGTCCCGGCTCCCCGGCGTTTTGGGTGACCCGGCGGTTGACGGCGGGGTGGCCGCCGTTTTCCCGTCGGGGCGGATTCGCCTGCCGGGGTCCACGGTCACCGGGCAGGGCAGAGGGGACGTAAATGTAGCCGCCGCCTGAAAATTCAGCAGCCTTGACCGGTCAGCTGCCCGCAGGCGGCGAGGATGTCGCTGCCGCGGCTGGCGCGGATGATGGTCGTATAATGGTGTTTCAGCAGCACCTGCTGGAAGGCGGCCACGGCCTCCGGCGCCGGCGTCCGGAATTCCGCGCCGGGATACTCATTGAAAACGATCAGATTCAGCTTGCAGCGGATGTTTCTCAGGAGGCGGGCCACCTTCTCCGCGTCTGCAGGGCTGTCGTTGACGCCGGCCATGAGGATGTATTCGAAGGTCAGCATCCGCCGCCCCGGCATGGGGTAATCCCGGCAGGCCTGAAGCAGTGTCTCCAGGGGATAGCGCCGGTTCACGGGCATGAGATAGTCCCGCCGCTCGTTGTCCGGGGCGTTCAGGGAGATGGCGAGATTCACGCAGATGTCCTTCCCCAGTTGCATAATCTGCGGGGCGAGGCCGCAGGTGGAGATCGTCACCTTCCGGTTCGACAGGCCCATCCCCGCATCGTCGGTCATGATCCGGACTGCCTTGACGGTATGGTCATAATTGGCCAGGGGTTCCCCCATCCCCATCAGGACGACATTCTTGACGTTGGGTCCTTCGGGGGTGCGAAACTTCAGGGAGGACAGCTGACCGGTGATCTCCCCGGCGCTGAGCTGGCGCTTGAAGCCCAGGGTGCCGGTGAAACAGAAGCGGCAGCCCATGGCGCAGCCCGCCTGGGTGGACAGGCAGGCCGTCCAGTGATTCTTGCCGGGGATCAGGACGCTTTCGATGTGCAGACCGTCCCGGAGCCGGAAGAGGATTTTCTTCGTGCCGTCGGCGGCCGTCCGGGTCTTCACCGGTTCCGGGCCGTCCAGGCAGGCCGTTTCCTCCAGGTGCCCCCGCAGCTCCCGGGAAAGGGTGGTCATCTCCCCGAAGGACCGGACGTCGAACTGATAGACCCACTTCATGAGCTGGCGGGCCCGGTACTTCTCCTTGCCCAGATGGGCGATGAACAGTTCGATCTCTGCCGGGGAAAGGTCCCGGATATTGATTTTTTCCGTCACCGCCGTTTTTCTTCCAGCCTCGCCGCGATAGCCTCGATGAATTCCCGGGTGTTCACCTTCCGGTTGGCCGGGTTTTTTTCCGCCACCGCCAGCAGGTCCCCCGTCATGATTCCCGCCTCCACCGTTTCCAGGGCCGCGGCCTCCACCTGGTCGGCGAAGGTGAGCAACTCCGGGGTGCCGTCCAGCTCCCCCCGCTTCCGCAGTCCCCCTGTCCAGGCGAAGATCAGGGCCATGGAGTTCGTCGAGGTTTCGCGACCTTCCAGGTGCTGATAGTAGTGCTTCTGCACCGTCCCGTGGGCGGCTTCGTATTCGTAGTACCCCTCGGGGGAGACAAGGACGGAGGTCATCATGGCGAGACTGCCGTTGGCGGAGGCGATCATGTCCGACATGACGTCGCCGTCGTAGTTCTTCAGTGCCCAGAGGATCCCCCCTTCGGAGCGGACGATCCGGGCCACGGCGTCGTCGATGAGGGTGAAGAAGTATGCGATACCCGCTTCCTCGAACCGCTGTTGCCAGTTCGCGGCGTATTCCGCGTCGAAGACCGCCCGGAAACGGGCGTCGTAAGTCTTGGAAATCGTGTCCTTGGTGCTGAACCACAGGTCCACCTTCCGGTCCAGGGCATAGGTAAAACAGGCCCGGGCGAAACTGGCGATGGAGGCGTCGGTGTTGTGAATGCCCTGGATGATGCCGGGTCCGGAGAAATCGTGGATGGTGTTTCTCAGGGGCTCCCCGCCCCCCGCAGGGGTGAAGACGATCTCCGCGCGGCCCGCGCCGGGGATGCGGAGCTCCGCGTTGCTGTAAACATCGCCGTAGGCGTGCCGGCCGATGATGATGGGCCGCTTCCAGGCGGTGACGAAGGGATGGATGTTCTTCGCAAAAATGGGGGTGCGGAAAACCGTTCCGTCCAGCATGGCCCGGATGGTGCCGTTCGGACTTTTCCACTGTTCCTTCAGGCCGTATTCCCGGACCCGGTCCTCCGTAGGGGTGATGGTGGCGCATTTGACACCCACCCCGTATTTCATGATGGCCCGGGCGGCCTCCACGGTGACCCGATCGTCGGTTTCGTCCCGGTGCTGTACGTGGAGATCGTAGTATGCAAGCTCGATGTCCAGATAGGGCAGGATGAGCAGGTCCTTGACCATCTGCCACATGATTCTGGTCATCTCGTCGCCGTCCATCTCCACCAGGGGGTTTTTGACCTTGATTTTTTTTATGTCTTTCATGGGTCTTCTTTCCTCGATATCTTCATTTTTTCGAAAGCGTTTTTATGAAAATGTCGGCAGGTGCCCGATTATTTTCATGATTCGTTGTGCCCGCCCCGGGCATGGGGGTTAGTTCATATCACCGGCTGCCGCAACCCTTACGGAAGCGTCCCCTCAGCGGGCCTGCAGCGCCCCGCCGGCAAGCACAAGGGCGCGCTGTCTGTCCGTCAGATCATAGACGGCGGGAAGAAATAAATTCCGGGTTGTATCGTGAATCCGCAGCGGCAGCCGCTCCTCGAGCACCTTGCGGATATCCGGTATCCGCAGGCGATCGCCGACCCGGAGAACTTCGTAATCCCCTTCGTTTTCAAAAACCAAAGGTAGGATGCCGAAATTGATGAGATTTGCGGCATGGATGCGTTCGAAGGATTTCGCCAGCACGATTCTCACCCCCAGATACATGGGACAGATGGCGGCATGCTCCCGGGACGATCCCTGCCCGTAGGAATGGCCGGCGACGATTATGTTCTGCCGGCCCTCGTCGCGGATCCGCAGTGCCCGCTCAGGAAAATGGCGATCCAGAATCTCGAAGACGTACCGGGCATATCTGGGGATGTTGGACCGGTATTTCATCCTGGCGCCCGCAGGGATAATGTGGTCCGTGGTGATCTTGTCCCCCACCTTGATCGCTATCTCGCCGTCGATGGCGGCGGGAAGGGGGGAGTTTTCGGGGGGGGCGCCGATATTTGGTCCCCGGATGATTTCCACCCCGGTCCGTTCCTCCCGGGGGAGGGGACGGATGATCATGCCGTCGTCGAGATGAAATCTGCGGGGGAAAGAGATGGCGGGGTAGGGTATCCCGAGTTCCCGGGGGTCCGTGAGACGGCCCTTGAGGGCGGATGCCGCCGCCGTTTCCGGACTGACCAGATAGATATCCGCCTCCCTGGTTCCCGAACGGCCGAAGAAATTGCGATTGGAGGTGCGCAGGGACACGGAGCGGGAAGGGGGACTCTGGCTGTTTCCGATACAAAAGCCGCAGGCGTTTTCCATGATCCGGGCCCCGGCGGCGAGGATGGGGACGAGATATCCTTTGCGGGCGATGTTATCCAGGACTTGACGCGAACCGGGGGCGATAATCAGGCTCACATCGGGATGAACGGTCTTTCCCTTGAGAATTTCCGCCACTGTGGCCAGGTCTTTATAGGAAGAATTCGTACAGCTGCCGATGCAGACCTGCTGTACCTCCAGCGGCCCGATTTCGCGGACGGTGCCGATATTGTCGGGACTGTGAGGTTGGGCCGCCAGGGGTTCCAAAAGGGACAGGTCGATGTGAATTTCCCCGTCATAAACGGCATCTGGGTCCGCCTGGAGGGGCAGCCAGTCTCCGGCACGGCCCTGGGCCGTGAGAAAGCGCCGGGTCATGTCGTCACTGGGGAAGATCGAGGTGGTCACGCCGCATTCCGCGCCCATGTTGGCGATGGTGGCCCGTTCCGGAACGCTGAGGGACGCCAGACCGTCGCCGCCGTATTCCAGAATGCGCCCCACGTTTCCCTTGGTCGTTAAGATACTGAGGACCTTGAGGATGACATCCTTGGCTGTTACCCAGGGGGGGAGCTTTCCCTGCAGGTCGATGCGGAACACCTTGGGCGCCGGCAGGTAAAAAGGTTTGCCGGCCATGGCGAGGGCCACGTCGAGGCCGCCGGCGCCCACGGCCAGCATGGCCAGCGCCCCCGCCGTCGGCGTGTGACTGTCGGAGCCGATCAGCGTTTTCCCCGGTTTGCCGAAGCGTTCCAGATGTACCTGATGGCAGATGCCGTTGCCGGCCCGGGAGAGATGGATGCCGAAGCGCCGGGCGACGCTTTGGAGATAGCGGTGGTCATCGGCGTTTTCATAGCCGATCTGGATCGTGTTGTGATCTATGTAACTCACCGACAATTCGGTGTGTATTTCCGGAAGGTTCATGGCCTCGAACTGCAAATAGGCCATGGTACCCGTGGCGTCCTGGGTGAGGGTCTGATCGATACGAATGCCGATCTCTTCTCCCGACTCCCGCTGGCCTGTTTCCCCGTGGGAGTCGATAATCTTTTCCGTAATGGTTTTGCCCATGATTTTGTCTTTTGCCTCTGCTTTTCCGGTGCCGTCGTGATCGCTAATAAAAAGGGCACGGCAATGTTCAGCCGTGCCCGCATTGATTATGATGGAGCGAGTGACTGCCGTTTAATCCTTGGCAGACAGAACGATGGCGATTCTCCTGTTTTTCTGCCTACCTTCGGCAGTGCTGTTGTCTGCCACCGGTTTGTATTCCCCGCAGGCCACCGCCTTGAGAAGTTCGGGGTTGATGCCCTGGGACTGGAGATATCTGGCTACATTGATGGCCCGGGCGGCAGAGAGCTCCCAATTGGTTGGATAGACCTGGGCAAGCTGGCCGCGGATCTGGACATTGTCGGTGTGGCCTTCCACGAGGATCGACTTGTCCTTGAGGTTCTTGAGGATGTCCACCACCCGCTTCAGCACCTCCAGACCTTCCTTCTTTACCTTGGCCTCGCCGGAGGCAAAAAGGATTTTGTCCACGACATCGAGGGTCAATTTGCCCTTAAGCTCCGTAATGGTAACCTGGCCCTTGGCGATTTCCCCTTTCATCTCCCGGACGAGGTCTTTGTAGGTGTCACTTTCCTTTTGAATGATCTCCTCTTTTTTCTGCAAAAAGGCCACCGAACTCTTCAGCTTGGTGTTTTCCGCCTGCAGATCGGCGATCTTCTGACGGGCGGCGTTTTCCTCTGTCTTCAGGAGTTTCTCGAGCTCGCCCCGCTGTGCGAGAAGCTTATCTTTCTCCAAATTGCATGTCTTGAGTTCCTGTGCCTTGCCGTCCGCCTCGGCCACCTTTTTCAGGTAGTCGCTTTTTGCCACGCAGCCGGTAACGAGAACGAGGGCAAGCAGGGCAAACAGCAATGGAAACGTCTTTTTTGTCATCGAATTTCTCCTTGGCAGTGAAATATTAAATATCGTTATCCTCAGCGAGGGACTTTAGCCTGACGGCCTTCACAAAGCGTTGGTTGTAATAGGGCTTGTCCAGACTGTCGATCCGGACATGCCGGTCCCGCTTTCCCGAAGAGGCATGGACGAACTGGTTGTTGCCGATGTAGATGCCTACATGTCCGAAGGCCCTTCTGGTGTTGAAAAATACCAGATCCCCCTCCACCAGCTCACCCTTGGCGACTTTCATCCCCACATGGGCCTGCTCTCGTGCTGTCCGGGGCAGGTTGACGTCGAAAAACTCATACATCTTCTTGACGAAGGCAGAGCAGTCCAAACCCCGGACGCTGGAGCCGCCCAGACGGTAAGGGGCCCCGAGGAAGCCCTTGGCTACCTTGACCAGGAGGCTACGCTCATCGGGATCTTTCCATTTGCCGAGAGTGGTTTCCGAATAGAGCGCTTCTCTTTCCAGCTCGGCGGTTTTTTCCGGGAGCGGATCCTCCTCGGTGAGGAAATCGTCATCTCCTTCCTCTTCCACCGCTTCGCTATGGGGACGGGATTGCCCTCCGGGCTTTCGCCGCTCACCGCCAAGGGCCGTTTTACCCAATGCGAGTTTCTGGCCGTTGCGCAGCTTGTTGTTCTTGAGGTGATTCAGTCTCTTGATCTCGGCGACGTTTACCCCGGATTTCCTGGCAATCCCCGAGAGGGTATCGCCTTTCTGGACGACATAGAACCGGTCAGAATGCTGCGGTTTTGCTTTTGAAGCCTTGGCGAGCTTCTGAGAATCTTTGGCGGGGATGACGATCAGTTTCCCGGTTTGAATACGATTGTCTTTGAGACCGTTGGCATTTCTGATGCTTTGGCTCGTAACCCCAAATTTTTTGGCGATCCGGGCGAGGCTGTCGCCTCGCTTCACCCGGTATTGCTGGTCCGCAAATCCATCCGTGCCGAACAGCAATGAAAAGAACAGGACACTCAGTCCCATCCACAGGAAAATCCGCCGTTCCATCATGAGTACCTCCTCATTGTAATGCGGGGGCTGCCCCATTTATTAACGGTGCACAGATTTTGGCGATGGATGACAAACTGTACACAAGAACTGATCCTGCCTTTTACAAAAAAATGGATTTCAAGTCAAAATTTATTTTTCCATTCGGGAAAACGTATCCCTATGCCGGCTTGATTTGTCTAATGTCTTGAAAAATAAAACGATATAATTTATGAAAGGACATGGGAAAAAGGTTATTGATCATTGTTGTCGTAATATTTGCGCTGGGTTTATCATTAAATATCGGCTTCTATTTCTTTTTTCCTGATGTGGCCTCTCTGGCCAGGAAGAATCCCCCCAAGACGGCCTTCATGGAGTACCGGGAAAAAGAATGGCAACGGGAGGGAAAACAGAAAAAGATCCGCCAGCAATGGGTTCCGCTGACACAGATTTCCCCCTATGTGATTAAAGCGGTGATCATCGCCGAAGACGACAAATTCTGGGGCCATGAAGGATTCGATTTCGAGGCCATGCAAAAGGCCCTGGAAAAGGACCTCCAAAAAGGGAAAATCAAGGCCGGCGGGAGTACCATCAGTCAGCAGCTTGCCAAGAACCTTTACCTTTCTCCCGCCAAGAATCCCGTCCGGAAGCTCAAGGAGGCCATCCTTACCTGGCGGATCGAGAGGTATCTGTCCAAAAAGCGCATTATCGAATTGTATCTCAACGTGGTCGAATGGGGAGACGGGATCTTCGGTATAGAAATGGCGGCCCGCACCCACTTCGGCAAAAGAGCGGCGGATATCAACGCGCAGGAGGCAGCGCGCCTGGCGGCCGTACTTCCCAATCCCAGGAAATACAATCCCCAAAGCGCCGCACGCTATGTTGTCGCCAGGTCGGAGCGGATCTACAGGATTATGGTGAAAAGAGGGATCGTAATCCCTGAATACGATGACGTTATGAAGGATCGTTCCGATCTGGGGGTGCTGCTGGAAAACCAGGATCCGGAGGCGATGAAAAAATTGGAACAGCAGATCGAGGTATGGAAAAAAGAGAGCGCCGCCGCAGCCGGCAAGACAGCGCCGCCGGCGCCGGAGGAAATGCAAGATAAGGTTGATAGGGATTGACAGGTCAATTGTCTAATGTTACAAGTTCACCATTCCTCAGCAAGGCAAAAGGAGAAAATATGGCAGACATATATAAGGCGGTAAAACTAACGGACAAGGTGTACTGGGTCGGGGCCATAGACTGGAATATCCGTGACTTTCATGGTTACACCACCCGCCGGGGCAGCACCTACAACGCCTATTTGATCCTGGCGGACAGGATCACCCTGGTGGATACCGTCAAAGCGCCTTTCCGGGAGGAGTTGATCAGCCGGATCTCTTCCGTGGTCAATCCCCGGGATATCCGGATAATCGTTTCCAACCATGCGGAGATGGATCATTCCGGCTGCCTTCACGAAATGATCGATCTCATCCGGCCGGAGGAGGTCATCGCCTCGACCATGGGGGTCAAGACCCTGGGCGATATCTTTCACCGGGACCAAAAAATCACCGCGGTCAAGGATGGCGAGGAAAAGAGTCTGGGGAACATGAAGCTCCGCTTCCTGGAAACCAGGATGCTCCATTGGCCCGACAGCATGTTTTCCTACCTGCCCGAGGAAGAGATCCTCTTTTCCCATGATGCCTTCGGGATGCATCTGGCGACGCTCGAAAGATTCGACGACGAGATCGATCCCGCCATCCTCCGCTACGAGGGCGCCACCTATTTTGCCAATATCATTCTGCCCTATGCACCGCTGGTGACGAGGTTGCTGGGACGTGTCGCCGCCTCCGGGATGAACTTCAAATTTATCGCCCCGGATCACGGACCGGTCTGGCGCCGGGATATCCCGGGAGTGATCGCGAACTATGGACAGTGGGCGGCGCAAAAGCCGACCTTAAAGGCGATCGTTGTTTACGGCACCATGTGGCACAGTACGGAACGGATGGCCCGGGCGATCGGCGAAGGGCTGGCCGCCGCCGGCGTCGCGGCCAAATGCATGTCCATGGACGTATTCCACCGCAGCGACATCGCCTATGAGATCCTCGATGCCGGCGCCCTCATCGTGGGTTCCTCAACCCTCAACAACAATATGTTGCCGCAGATCGCCGATGTCCTGACTTACCTGAAGGGTTTACGCCCCGCCAATCTTCTCGGTGCCTCCTTTGGTTCTTTCGGCTGGAGTGGTGAAGCGGCGGTACACATAGGTGATGTCTTGAAGGAGATGAAGGTGGAAATCATCGGGGCGCCTTTGAAGGTCCAGCATGCACCCACGGAGGACGATCTGCGGCGCTGTCATGACCTGGGGGAGGAGATGGCTCGACAATTGAGGATAAAAAGCAAGGAGGTTGCATGAAAACGACCAAAGGATCGCTGCTCGTTATCTCGGTATTGATCTTGGTGGTGGCCGGTGCCTTTACCGCTTACGGGGAGAAGTATGTTCCGGAAAAGGCGATCGGGGCCGGCGCCAACTGGGGCAACGGTAAACTCTATTTTTTCAAGGGCGATAAGTATGTTCGCTATTCCGCCCGTCCCGACCTGGAAGAAGATCTCATGGGTTACCGGGCCGACCCCGGTTACCCGAAACCGCTCGACGAAGCCAATTGGCCGGGGATGATCTGGAAGGATGTGGATGCGGTAGTCAACATGGGCAACGGCAAGGTTTGTTTTTTCAAAGGCGGACAATTCATCCGTTACGATATCGGTGCCGATCGGGCCGATCCCGGTTACCCCCAGGAGATCAACGACAAAACCTGGCCGGGGCTGCCGTGGACCGGCGGTGTCGACGCCGCCGTCGACTGGGGCAACGGGAAGATCTTCTTTTTCAAGGGTGGACAATACTTGCGTTACGATGTCGAAAACAACCGTGCCGACACCGGTTATCCTAGAAGAATCGATTCCCGGAACTGGCCGGGAATGATCTGGACCTCCGGGATTGACGATGTCGTCAACTGGGGCAACGGCAAGGCTTATTTCTTCAAGGATTATGAATATATCCGCTATGATATCGCCGCGGACAAGGCTGATCCCGGTTATCCTAAACCGGTAAACCGTCAGACCTGGCCGGGGCTGATCAACTGGTGAATTACGGAGATTTTTGGCGCCGCAATAAACGATAATCGATGAGAAGAGAGGAATAGGCTGAGCATGAGAAAATATGTCTGCAATATCTGTGGTTATGTTTACGATCCCGCGGTTGGTGACGAAGAAGGCGGCATCGCGCCGGGTACTGCTTTCGAAGACCTGCCCGAGGACTGGATCTGTCCGATCTGCGGTTCCGGGAAAGAGGAATTTGTCCCGGAATAGGATAGCGCAAAGGCGAAGAAAACCCGTACCGCCATTTGACGAAGGAGGAGGAGATTTAGACAGTGGATGAATTGAAGGCGGCCCTCTATCAGGCCTATGTCGGGGAAGCGAAAGCGGCCCTGCGTTTGAAGGTGTTTGCAGACAAGGCGGAGAAGGACGGTTATCCCCAGATCGCCAAGTTGTTTCGAGTCATCGCCTTTTCCGAGGAGATTCACGGCACCCGGGCCCTCAGACTGCTCAGGGAGGTGAAATCTACGGAAGAAAATCTGGCGGCGAGCTTCGAGTCGGAACAGAAGGTCGCCGGCGTCGCTTATGACGAGTTCATCAAAATGGCGGAGAAGGCGGGCAATAAGGCGGCGGTGCTTCATTTCAGCCAGAGCCGGGATGTGGAGGAGGTGCATGCCAAACTCTACAAGGAGGCGATGACGCATTTGCTGGAGGCCCGGGAAACGACCTATTATGTCTGCAAGGTATGCGGATATGTGTCCGACGGCGTACTGCCGGAAGAATGCCCGTTCTGCGGCGCTAAAAAAGAAATGTTCGATCGTTTCGCTTAGCCGTGAAGTGAACCGGGGGGGCGGAAGGTGTCTTTTGACTGGAAAAGGTGAAGACATCCTGAAGCTTGACGTTATTCGCAAATAAGGTGTTTTTTCCGATGACGGGACTGATTGTCCGCTGGTTGATAATGACCATTGCCATCCTTGCCGCCGCCTATTTTATCGAGGGTATCTACGTCCGCGGTTTCGGAAGCGCCTTTCTGGCCGCGGCGTTTCTCGGCCTTCTGAACACCCTGTTCCGGCCTTTGCTTATCATTCTTACCCTGCCGATCAATATCCTGACCCTGGGAATTTTCACCTTTGTAATCAACGCCCTGCTTTTAAAGATGACCGCTGCCGTCATCCCCGGCTTCGCTATCCAGGGATTCTGGCCCGCCATATTCGGGGCGCTGGTCATCAGCGTCGTGAACTGGCTGCTTCACCTCCTGATCGCCGATTCCGGGAAATGAGGGACGGGCACACCGGAAAGGACCGGCAGCCGGCTCAGGCGACAGACCTCACCCCGGCGATGAAGCAGTACCTCGAACTCAAGACGCGTTATCCGGACTGTATCCTCTTCTTCCGCATGGGAGATTTTTATGAAATGTTTTTCGAGGATGCCGTTCTTGCCGCCAAGATCCTCGAGATAACCCTCACTTCCCGCAACAAGACCCAAGAGGGGAGCATCCCCCTCTGCGGGGTTCCTTATCATGCCGCCTCTTCCTATATCGCCCGGTTGGTGGAACGGGGATACAAGGTGGCGGTCTGCGAACAGCTCGAAGATCCTAAACAGGCCAGGGGAATCGTGAAAAGGGATGTCGTCCGGGTGGTGACCCCCGGGCTGATGCTCGATCCCGATCACCTTCCCGCCGGGGAAAACCGTTTTCTGGCCGCGCTTTGCCGGGAGGCAGCGGCGTACGGGCTGGCCTTCATGGATCTGTCCACCGGTGAATTCCGGGTTCTGGAATTGACGGACCGGGAAACGCTCCAGGCGGAAATGACGGGGCTGGGTTTGCGCGAAATCATCATTCCCGAAGATTTTGAGGACCGGGCCCTGATCAAGGCCCTGACCAAGAGCGAGGTCCTGATGGTGGTCAATGCCGTTCCCGGTGATTACTTCGCTCCCGACGCATCCCGGCTCCGTCTGGAGGGATACTTTGCCGCTGAGGATCTCGCCGCTCTGGAGCTGGAGAGGCGACCCGCCGTCATTGGCGCCGCCGGGGCCGTTCTGCGTTACGGAGAGGAAACACAGCGGGAAAGGCTGGCCCATGTAAACCGGATCCAAGAATTGAAGCTGTTGCAAACCCTCTGCCTGGATGATACCGCCAAGGCGACCCTGGAGCTTTTCCAGACCATTCAGGAGGGGAAAAAGAAGGGTTCGCTGTTTTCCGTTCTCGATGAAACCATCACGGCGCTGGGGTCCAGACGCCTGCGCTGGTGGCTGAACTATCCCCTCCGGGAGCCGGAGAAGATCCGGCGCCGTCTCGAGGCGGTGGCGGAAATCAAGGACAATCACCTGCTGCGGGAAGAACTCCGCCGCCGGCTCGGTGATGTATACGACCTGGAAAGGCTCGGAGGAAGGATCGCCATGGATGTGGCCCATGCCAGGGATCTGGTGGCCTTGAAGAAGTCTCTCCAGGCGATTCCGGGGATAAAAGAACTGCTGGTGCCGTTGACGTCGTCCCTCGTACGATCCCTGCGGGAGCGGCTGGACGACCTGCCGGAAGAGGCAGCCCTGATCGAAGCGGCCATCAGCGACGAGCCGCCCCTTACCATTCGGGAAGGGGGAATGATCAAGGACGGCTTCGATGCCGAACTCGATACGTTGCTTTCCCTTTCCCGACATGGCAAAAAGAACATCGCCGCCCTGGAAGACCGGGAACGAAAGAAGACCGGGATCAATTCTCTCAAGGTGGGTTTCAATCAGATATTCGGATATTACATCGAGGTAACCAAGGCGAACGCCCGCCTGGTTCCCCCCGGTTACATCCGCAAGCAGACCCTGGTCAACGCCGAACGCTATATAAACGAGGAGTTGAAGGAATACGAGCAGGAGGTGCTCCATGCCGAAGAGAACAGCCGCCGTCGGGAATATGAACTGTTCCTCGGTATTCGGGAGCGGGTTGCCCGGTCCATTCGCCGGATCCAGAAGACGGCGTCGGCACTGGCCGACCTGGATGCCCTGGCCTCTCTGGCTGCCGTAGCGGCGAATTACGGCTATTGCTGCCCCGTTGTCGATGACGGCGATATCATCGAAATCACCGAGGGCCGCCATCCCGTGGTGGAGAGGATGCCTCTTGCCGAAGGTTTCGTACCCAACGACACCTGCCTCGATCTCCAGAAAAACCGCTTTATCGTTTTAACCGGGCCGAATATGGCCGGTAAATCCACCTATATCCGTCAGGTGGCCCTGATCGTCATCATGGCCCAGATGGGGGGGTTCGTCCCGGCGCAGCATGCCCGTATCGGCGTGGCGGACCGGATTTTCACCCGTATCGGTGCCGCCGACAGTCTGGCGCGCGGGCAGAGCACCTTCATGGTGGAGATGCAGGAGGTGGCCAGCATCCTCAAGCATGCCACCCGT
The DNA here is from genome assembly GCA_035448805.1 of Syntrophales bacterium. Lineage (GTDB taxonomy): Bacteria > Desulfobacterota > Syntrophia > Syntrophales > UBA8958 > UBA8958. The sequence goes on along the minus strand of DAOTJR010000028.1, from coordinate 17,909 downwards.
CGCAGCCTCATCATCCTGGACGAGGTGGGGAGGGGAACCGGCACCTTCGACGGTTTGAGCATTGCCTGGGCCACAGCGGAGTATCTCCATGACGAACGGCATATCGGCGCCCGGACACTTTTTGCCACCCATTACCACCAGCTCACGGAACTGGCCCTGACCCATAGCGGCGTCAAGAATTATAATATCGCCGTGCGGGAGTGGGGAGAGCGGATAATTTTTCTCCGCAAGATTATGGAAGGGGGGACAAACCGCAGTTATGGAATTCAGGTGGCCAGGCTGGCCGGTGTCCCGGAGGAGGTCATCCGGCGTGCCGGCGAGATCCTGAAAAACCTGGAAAAGGGGGAGCTGGACGATACGGGGGTGCCGCGGATCGCCCGGGGAAAGAAAAGAATCGGCGGCGGTCGGATGGACAATCAGTTGAGTCTCTTTCCCGATGAAGGGGAGATGCTTATCAAGACCTTGAAAGAGTTGGATACCTCCCGCCTGACTCCCCTGGCGGCCCTGAACCTGCTGCATGAATGGAAGGCCGGGATCAGCGGTAAAAATGATTGAATGCTCGCTATGGTGAGGGATCGCAGCGATGCAAAAGGATAGCGCACAGGGGAGATGGCGGGGGGTGCTCGCGGCGGTTCTCATGGGGACCGTCATCCTGCTTTTGTCCTTGCCGGCCGCGGCGGGAGAATGGGAGGGACTGAAACAGAGATTAAGTAAGGACGGATTCGACCGTCTTGATATCGAAGCGCTTTTCCGGCGGGCGGACCTCCGGTTCGATCCGGAGCCGATGGCGGTGAAGATCACCGAGTTGATGAAAAGTTTACACCGACAGAGTTCGGGAAAGGAAAATGCAATCAGCAGGATGGTTTACCGGCAGTATCTCCGTCCCGGGCGCCTGCGGTCGGCCCATGACTATATGGAGCGGCACCGTGATCTCCTGGGGCGGATCAACCGGGATTACTGTGTGCCCAGGGAAGTGGTGGTTTCCATCGCCCTGATCGAAACCAATCTCGGCGTCAATACGGGGAAAAGAAAGGCCTTCCATGTCCTGTCCAGCATGGCTGCTGCCGGAGATCTGGAGTTGGTGAGACCCTATCTCGCCGGAGGGGTGGTTCATGAGGGCAACGAGGAGCAGGCCCGTCAGCGCTGTCGCGAAAAGGCCGCGTGGGCCTATAATGAATTGAAATACCTCTTGCGATATTCACAGGACAACGGTGTGGACCCCCTGGCGATACCGGGCTCTATCTATGGGGCGATCGGGCTTTGCCAATTTATGCCCTCCAATGTCTACCTTTACGGTATCGATGGCGACGGTGACGGTAATATCGATCTTTTTTCCACCCCTGACGCCCTGTCCAGCATCGGCAACTATCTCCGCCGCAACGGCTGGAAATGCGGGATCTCCGGGCAGGAGCGCCGCCAGATCATCATGACCTACAACAAGAATCAGACTTACGCCAATACCGTGCTGGCGATAGCGGACCGCCTCCGGAGCGGGAAGCGGACGCGGGACCGGCAACGCTGACCGGCCGGCGGAGGCGTGTAAGGGCAGGCTACTTGATGCAGACCCGGCGGACCTGCTTGAAGTCCGTGATCCCCTGCAGTGATTTCTGGATGCCGTCCTGAAGCAGGGTGGTCATCCCCTCCTTCATGGCCATCTCCCGAAGGACCTCCACCGGTTCATGCTTCTGGATCATCCGCTTGATGTTGTCGGAGGCGATGAGGAGTTCGTGGATGCCCATCCGGCCCTTGTACCCCGATTTGTCGCAGATGTCGCAGCCCTTGGGACGGTAAAGGGTGAAATCATCCGTATAGGTCACATTGAGCTTCTGGAATTCTTCTCTCCCGTAGCTTTCGACGATCTCCTCGAACTCCTGGGGGGTGGGGTGATAGGGCTCCTTGCAGTTTTTGCAAAGGGTCCGCACCAGGCGCTGGGCGAGAATCCCCAGAAGGGCGTCGGCGAAATTCAGGGGGTCGATGCCCATGTCGAGAAGCCGGGTGATGGTTTCCGGGGCGCTGTTGGTGTGCAGGGTGCTGAAGACGAGGTGTCCGGTCAGGGACGCCTCGACGCCCGTTTTGGCCGTTTCGAAATCCCGCATTTCCCCCACCATGATGACGTCCGGGTCGGCGCGGAGAAAGGCCCGCATGGCGGCGGCAAAATCGAAGCCGATCTTGGGCTGGACCTGCACCTGGCGGAGGCCGTACTGCGTGATTTCCACGGGATCCTCGGCGGTCCAGATCTTCCGGTCCGGGGTGTTGATGTGGTGCAGGGCGGCATGGAGGGTCGTCGTCTTGCCGGAACCGGTCGGTCCCACCACGAGGATCATCCCGTAGGGTTTTTCACAGATGTCGATGAGCCCCTTGTAGTTCCGGGGGAGCATCCCCATGGCCTCCAGGGGCAGGGTTTCCCCCTTGGCCAGGATGCGCATGACCACATCCTCGACCCCTCCCTGGGTGGGGATGGTCGCCACCCGCAGTTCGATGTCGTCCCCGCCGGGTCGCTTGAACTTGATCTTGCCGTCCTGGGGGATGCGCTTGATGGTGATGTCCAGGTTGGACATGATCTTGATCCTCGACACGAGGGCGGCCCGGTAGCTGTAGGGAACGGTCTGATAAAGACTGCAGTCGCCGTCGATACGGAATCTCACCTCCACGTTCTTCTTGGCGACGTTTGGTTCGATATGAATGTCCGAGGTCCGGCGGTTGTAAGCGTCGTTGATGATCTTGTTCACCAGCTGCATAATGGCGCTGTCCGACTCCGTCACCACTTCGCCGTCTTCTTCCTGCTCCGCTTCCCCGGCATCGGCGTCCAGTTTGCCCAGGATCTCGGAGATGGAGGTTTCATCCTCCGGGGATTGGTAAAAGTAGTTGATGAATTTGACGATATCGTCGCTCAGGGCCACATCGTAACGGATGGACTTCGTTTTCATTAGGTTTTCGATCATGTCCCGCTTCAGGATGTTGTTCGGGTCGTCAACGAGGATATTGATGTTGCCGTCGTCCATTCTGCTGATGGGTACCCACAGCTCCCGGCGCAGGTAGTCCTTTTTCAGATTCTTGATGAGATCGCCGGGGATAGGGATCTTGTCGTTGAACTGGATAAACTTGCAGCGGTAAAATTCGGCCAGGGATTTCCCCATGTCTTCCTTGGAGATCTTGTATTTCTTCATGAGGAAGTTCTCCATGGTCTCCTTCTGTTCCCGCGATTCTTCCCAGGCGCTTTCCAGCTCCTCCTCCTTGAGGAGGTCACGGCTGATCAGGTAATCGAAACGGGTCTTCCGGCGCCGGGCGAAACGCTCCTGGTTGAAAAAGGCGACCCCCAACACCTCGGTGATTTCGTTGAGGAAACCTTTTTCATCTTCGGAAAAGCGGCCGCCGTGGGCCGCGTTCTTCTTGTTGAGAACCTGGACGACGCCCATGAGTTTCCCGTTGTGTAATACAGGCGCGGTAAGGATCTGTCGGGTCCGGAAACCCGATTTTTTGTCCCAGCTGGAGTCGAAGGACAGTTCCTTGTCGATGGCCTTGAGTTCCTTTTCATCATAAGCGTCGGCGATGTTGACGATCTTGCCGGTGTTGGCCACATAGCCGGCGATGCTTTTATTATTTATCGGGACACGGATTTCGTTCAGTTTCGACCCTGAGAGGAACATGGAGAATATTTCATTCCGCGTCCGGTCCACGATATAGATGGTCATGGAATGGGCGTCGAAGAGGTTGAGGATGCCGTCCTTGAGATCTACCAGGATCTGCTTGATGTTTTGGGCGGAGTGGATGCGGTTGGTAATATCCTGGAGTTTCTTCCGGCGTTGCAGTTGCTCTTCCAGTTCGCTTATCTGCTTGGTGGCGAGATCGACCATTTCCTTTTCCTCAAAAATCTGTCATCAACTTGGAGAAGTCGGCGACTTTGCGGAAAAGCGCCGCAATGCTTTCCAGCAAGGACAAACGGTTGAACCGGATGTCCTCTTCCTTGGCCATGACCATGACGGCATCGAAGAAGGCGTCCACCGGGGCGCGCAAACGGGCCATTTCCGTGAGGGCCGCTTCGTACCGCCGTCCTTCGAGGTGGACGGCGGCCTGCTCCCGCACCTGCAGAAACACCCGGTACAGGTCTTCCTCCGCCTTTTCTTTGAACAGCTCCGGGCGTACCTCGCCGTGGCGGAAATCTTTGAGGATGTTCGCCACGCGTTTGCAGGCGACGGCCAGGGGCTGAAAATCATTGTGTTTCTTGAAGATTTCCATGGCTTCGATCTTCTTCACGGCTTCGGGGAGATCGGAGGCGTCCACGGCCAGGACGGCAGCGACGACATCGTAGAGATGCCCCTGGGCGATCAGTTGATTCTCCAAGCGGGTCCGGAAAAACTCCAGCACCTCACGTTTAATCTCCTCCGGCGGGCGCTTGATTTTGTCGTGGAGGATCTCGAGGCTTGCGGTCACCAGTTCGTTCAAGCGGAGGGGATACCCCTTGGCGAGGATGATGTTGATGATCCCCAGGGCCTGACGTCTCAGGGCGTAGGGATCGGCGGTTCCGGAAGGGATGAGATTGACGCCGAAGAATCCCACGATGGTATCCATTTTGTCGGCGATACCGACAATGGCGCCGATATCGGTTTCCGGCAGTTCCCCGCCGGCGGCCAGGGGGAGGTAATGTTCATATATTGCCCTGGCGATCACCGGGTCCTCTCCGGCCAGGAGGGCGTACTCCCGACCCATGATTCCCTGCAGTTCGGAAAATTCTCCGACCATCTGCGTATCCAGGTCCGCTTTGGCCAGAACGGCGGCGCGGTCCACCGGGGCTGCCAGCGCGGGATCGATCTTCGCAGCGATGAGGGCGGCCAGCTTGCGGAAGCGGAGAACCTTTTCGTAGGAGGTACCCAGAAGGCTGTGATAAACGACCTTCCGGAGATCCTCGAAGCGCCGGTCCAGAGAAATCTTCCGGTCTTCCTCGAAGAAGAAACGGGCGTCGGAGAGCCGGGCCCGGATGACCTTTTCGTTGCCTCTGGTGACCACGGCGGGGTCCCTGGCCGGGGTGTTGTTGATGGTAATGAAGTAGGGCAGCAGGTTTTCCCGGGCATCGACGACGGGAAAATACTTTTGGTGGGACATCATCGTAGTCGTCAGCACCTCCCGGGGAAGTTGCAAATAGGCGGCGTCGAAGCTTCCGCAGACCGCCGTGGGATATTCGACGAGAAAGGCGACGGTGTCCAGGAGCTCATCGGTGATGAGGGGACGGCCTGAAACGCCGCCGGCGGCCCGCCGGGCCTCCTCCCGGATGATCCTTTTCCTTTCTTCGGGATCGATGACGACATAAGCGGCCCGGGTCTTGTCCAGATAGTCGGCGAATCCCGAAACCTCGAAAGGACCGGGACTCATGAAGCGGTGTCCCCGGGAGGTATTGCCGCTTTCGATATTGCCCACGCGGAAGGGGACGATTTCCCCTCCGTATAGAGCCAATAGCCAATGGATGGGCCTGGCAAAACGCAGTTCCAGGTCCGACCAGCGCATGGACTTTTTAAAGGGGATGTCCGTGATGAATCCGGCGAGAAGTCCGGGCAGCAAGGCGGCGACGGGGCCGCCGGCGATCCTTTTCCGGGCGCAGAGATACTCGCCCTTGTCGGTGGTGACGATCTCTATTTCCGATAAATCGATTCCCTGACCCTTGGCGAAACCCACCGCCGCCCTGGTCGGTTTCCCCTGCTCGTCAAAAGCGGCCTTGCGGGTGGGGCCAATCTTTTCAATTACCTGATCTTCCTGAGTTTCCGCCACGTCGGCCACATGAAGGAAGAGGCGCCGCGGCGTCGCCATGGTGATAACCTTTCCGTGTTTTACCCTCTCCCCGCCGAGCGCCTTGCGGATCAGTTCGTCCATATCGGCCATGGCCTTCGGTAAAAAGGCGGCCGGAATTTCTTCCGTTCCTATTTCCAGCAGCAATTCTTTTCCCATTATTCTGATACTCCCGTAATCGCCTTTTCTGGATTATTGACAAGCCGGCAAAAAATCACCCGCCGCATCGCGCTTCACCGGCCGTTTTTTTCTCCTCGATTGCTGTTTGCTGACTCATAAATTTATCTGCAGAGGGGATAACCCATCTTTTCCCGCTGTTTGATGAACAATTCGGCACTGAGACGGGCCAGATTCCTTACCCGGCCGATGTAACTGGTACGCTCGGCGACACTGATCGCCCCCCGGGCGTTGAGCATGTTGAAGGTATGGGAACACTTCAGACAGCAGTCGTATGTGGGCAGCACGAGGTCCATTTCCGCCACGCGGATCCCTTCCCCTTCATACATGTCGAAGAGCTTCCTGAGCATCGTCACGTCGGCCTTTTCGAAATTGTATGTCGACCACTCAACCTCGCCCTGATGGTGGACGTCCCCGTAGGTGATCCTGTCGTTCCACTTCAGGTCATAAACGTTGTCTATCCCCTGGATGTACATGGCGATTCTTTCGATGCCGTAGGTGATTTCCGCACATACGGGCCGCAGATCAACCCCTCCCACTTGCTGGAAATAGGTGAACTGGGTGATCTCCATGCCGTCGAGCCATACCTCCCAGCCCAGTCCCCAGGCACCCACCGTCGGTGATTCCCAGTCGTCTTCCACGAACCGGATGTCATGCTCCCGGGGATCGATGCCGAAGTTCTTCAGCGAGTCGAGGTAGAGATCCTGAATATCCAGCGGCGAGGGTTTCATGATTACCTGGTACTGGTAGTAATGTTGCAGACGGTTGGGGTTTTCGCCGTAACGGCCGTCCGTCGGGCGGCGCGAAGGTTCCACATAGGCCACGTTCCATGGTTCCGGCCCCAGGGCCCGGAGAAAAGTCGCGGGATTGAAGGTCCCCGCCCCCACTTCGAGGTCATAGGGCTGCTGAATGACACAACCGTGGTCCGCCCAGTATCTTTCCAGGGAGAATATCAACTCTTGAAAGGTCACAATAACCTCCTCACTACATAGAAATTAGTAAGGTAAAACGGATAACACGGCCGCTGGGTGGTGTCAACAGGTATTTCCCCCGGAAGTCGCCGCCGCCGCCGGTGGGACGGGGAACGGACGATAAAAAAGACCGATGGCCGGGGAGGATCTCCGGGGGGTGGACAGGAGTTTCCGCCCCCCTTTGCTCTCCTCCGCCTTCCGAGTGCGTGACCCGATTTTATGTCCTGCTGAAGCGCTGCCGCGGTGGGGCGGATCGCTTTTACCCGCAGGCACCCAGCCGCCGAACCTGGCGGAGGACCTGCCAAGATTTCAATTCCCTTCCCAGGAGATGCTGAATGAAAGGGACGAGCAGCATCCGGGACTCCTCATCGGTCTGTCGGGAGAGAACGAGCAGCGACAGACGCGGCACCGGCAACGCTTTGCTGTGGAGAAGGCTGCGGAGCGTTCCCATGGACAGGGGCGGCGCCGCGGCGGGAAAGGTTTCGCAGTGACTGCACTTAAGACCGCCGCAACTGTTGATGAAACGATAAGCTCGCCGCTCGTCCAGGGGGGTGTTGCAGGCGGTGCAGCGGTCGAGGACGGGTTCGTAACCGGCCAGACCGAGAAGACGGATCTCGAAGAAGGACAGCAGACCGGGCCGGAGCGGGTCATTTGCCATCGCCCCCAGAAAATCGACCAGCAACTGGAAAATCGACTCGTTTTTCTTCCCCTCCACGGTAAAGGCCCCGGTGAGTTCGACGAGATAAGCCGCCGCCATGCTTTTCTCCAAATCACTGCGAATGGCCGGATAATGATCGATAATCTCGCATTGATCTACCATGGCGAGGCCTTCGCCTCCGTTACGCCGGGAAAAAAGGACGTGAGTGAAGGAAAAAGGTTCCAGGGCGTTGGCGAAACGCCTGCGGGAACGGCGCGCCCCTTTGGCGATCCCCTTGAGCTTGCCGAATTCCCGGGTGTAGAAAGTGGCGATCCGGTCCGCTTCCCCGTAGTCGAGGGTATGGAGGACAATCGCCCGGGCTTTATGGCTGGTGCGGGCGTTCATGACCGGCGGGTATGCTTTCCGGCGAGGCGGTCGGAATTTGTGCCGGGGAGATCGCTGTAGGTAGCCCTGCCGCCCTTCATGGTCAGGACGGCCTTTCCCGTCAGTTGCCACCCTAAAAACGGCGTGTTCTTGCTCCGGGAACGTAGCTCGGGGCCGGTCACCTTCCAGGGACGTGTCAGATCGATGACGGTGAGATCGGCCGGTTCGCCGGGGGCCAGTCTGCCGCCGGGAACGCCGAGAATGGCCGCGGGCCGGGAACTCATCTTGGCTATCAGTTCCTTCAGGGAAAGGAGACCGTCGGCGACCAGTCGGAGACTCAATGCCAGAGAAGTTTCCAATCCGATCATGCCGCCGGCGGCATATTCGAATTCCACTTCCTTGTCCGTGACGGCATGGGGGGCGTGATCGCTCGCGATGGCGTCGATGGTTCCATCCCGCAATCCCTCCCGGATGGCCTCGACGTCCCTTTCCTCCCGCAGCGGGGGGTTTACCTTGGCGTTGACGTCGTAACCGCGCAGACTGTCGACGGTAAGGGTGAAATAATGGGGGGCTGTTTCCGCCGTCACCCGCACCCCCCGGGACTTGGCTTCCCGGATGAGACGGACGGAACCGGCGGAGGAGACATGACAGATGTGGATCGCCGCCCCTGTGTATTCGGCGAGCAGGAGGTCCCGGGCCACCATGATCTCCTCGGCAATGCCGGGGATGCCCGGCAGACCGAGTTCCGTGGCGGCCAATCCCTCATGGATGGCCCCGGCGGCGGACAGGGAGAGATCCTCGCAATGGGAGAGGACAGGCAGACCGAGGGAATGGGCGTATTCCAACGCCCGGCGCATGACGGCACTGTCCATTACGGGTTTGCCGTCGTCGGACAGCGCCACGGAACCTGCTTCCTTGAGATCCCAGTACTCCGCCAGGGTCTTTCCCTGGGACCTTGCCGTGATGGCGGCGACAGGATAGACATGGACGAGATCCGCTTCTTCGGCCTTGCGGAGGATGAATTCCGTTACGGATCGGCTGTCGTTGACGGGATCGGTATTGGGCATACAGGCCACGGCGGTGAAGCCGCCGGCGGCAGCGGCGGCACTTCCCGTGGCAATGGTTTCCTTATATTCAAAACCGGGTTCCCGGAGATGGACATGCATGTCGATCAGCCCGGGGGTAACGATCAGGCCGTCCAGTTCCAGAATCTGAAGGCCGTTTATTCTTGTCCCTGCCGGCTTCCTTCCGATATGGGCGATCCTGCCGTTTTCGATCAGGATATCCAGTGTCTCCTCCCGGGGACGGGAGGGATCGACGATCCTCGCCCCGCGGAGCAGCCAGCTTTTTCCGTGGTCACTTACTTTCATCTCCATACGTCCAGTCTGATGTGACACTGCCGCCGCAGGGCATCTGCATGGGCCTGTTCTTGATTAACTCGTCGCAGGGCATCATTCTTTGCCTCCCGTGAGCAAATAGAGCAGGGCCATCCGCACCGCGACCCCGTTGGTGACTTGGTCGAGAATTACGGAGAAAGGCCCGTCGGCAATCTCCGGGGCTATTTCCACCCCCCGGTTTATCGGACCCGGATGCATGACGAGGACGTCCGGTTTGGCCAGGGAGATATTTTTCCCATTCAGGCAGAAACGCTGGGCGTACTCCCGGAGGGAAGGGAAAATGTTTTGATGCTGCCGTTCGACCTGAATCCGGAGCATCATGACGACATCCGCTCCGGGCAGGGCCTTTTCCAGAGAGGAATGCACCTCCACCCCCATGCGCTCCATGTCCCTGGGCAGCATCGTCGCCGGGCCGGCAACCGCTACCTGAGCGCCCATCGTCTTCAATCCGTAGATATTGGAACGGGCCACGCGGCTATGGGCGATATCTCCCACAATGGCGATCCTGAGGTTTTCCAGCCTTCCTTTTTTGGCCCGGATCGTCATCATGTCGAGCAGGGCCTGGGTGGGATGTTCATGGGCGCCGTCGCCGGCGTTGATGACCGATTGCTTGATCAGGCCTGCGAGCATTTGGGGGGCGCCGGCGGCGCTGTGGCGGATCACGATGACGTCGGGATTCATGGCTTCCAGGTTTCTGGCCGTATCGATCAGGGTCTCGCCTTTGACGACGCTGCTCGTTGATGAGGAGATATTGATCGTATCGGCGCTGAGACGTTTTCCCGCGATCTCGAAGGACGTACGCGTCCTGGTGCTCGCTTCGAAGAAGAGGTTGACGATGGTCTTGCCGCGCAGGGTAGGGACTTTCTTTATCTCCCGCGTCGAAACCTCGAGGAAGGAATCGGCCGTATCGAGGATCAAGAGGATCTCCTCACGGGAAAGGTCTTTTATCCCCAGGATATCTTTACGTTCCCACTTCATTCGCTATTCCTCGGGTTCCGGTTCGATCACCACCTCGTCGGTGCCGTTCTTCTCCGTAAGATTCACACTGACTTCCTCCCACAGGGAAGAGGGGAGGTTCTTGCCGACAAAATCGGCCCGGATGGGTAATTCCCGGTGACCGCGATCGATGAGGACGGCAAGCTGAATCAGCCGGGGGCGTCCGAAGTCGATCAGGGCGTCCATGGCGGCCCGGATGGTCCGCCCGGTGAAGAGTACGTCATCCACCAAGACAACCTTCATGTTGTTCAGGGAGAAGGCGATTTCCGTCTTGCCGAGGCGGGGTTTCTTATTGATACGCGACAGGTCGTCCCGGTACAGGGTGATATCCAGGATGCCCAGGGGTACTTCCCGCCCCTCGATGGCGGCGATCTTCTTTTGAAGCCGGTGGGCGAGATAGACACCGCCGGTCCGGATGCCGATCAGGACGAGATCGTCCAGCCCCTTGTTTTTTTCCAGGATTTCGTAAGCCACCCGGGTCAGGGAACGGTCGATGCCCTCGGCGTCCATGACGACACGTCTTTTATTTTTCATGGCCCCTAAGGTCGGAAACAAAAAAAGCCCCCCCTTTGTTCCGGGGAGGCCCGCTGCTGGTTGTTTCTTTAATCAAGGATTTCAAGAGGATCCCTTCCCAATCTCTCCGGATCAGATTAAAAGGTCGGCCGTTCCAAACACGATCTTATATAGAAGACCGGGCTTTTTTTGTCAAGATGGAAAGTGGCGGCGGACGACCCCGGATATTTTCTTGTATATGCAGGAGGAACGTTCTATGATTTTGCCATGTTTACCCTTTCCCCCTGGCCTTCGGCCATTGTACAAATCGATATTGAGGCCTTCTTTACTTCCTGATCCGGAAAGAACTCGGTTTACCGTGTACGTGGGCCTAAGCCTGACCAAGACGCCCTGAAGGAGGAAAAGCTGCGGAGACTATATTTTAGGTTGTGGATAAAATCAGCCGGCGCTTCGGCAAACACTTCCTCTGTCCGGGGGGATCTCCCGTCAGGGAGGTTGTCGGAAAAGGCCAAAGGGGGGTCCCCACGGCCAGGGGAACCACCCGTCTTTTCGGGGAAACGAAGCGGCGGCATCTGGGACTGCCCGTCTGGCACGGGAAGCTCTGAGGGGGTGAAATAGATAATTACCCTTGACATCCCTGATTATTTAACTTTATGAAACGCCACTTTATGTAACTTCGCCGCTCCGGAAAGGGTGATGTCCGCCATGCTGGAGGCACCGCCGGTGCTAATAACGGGGGCAGTCGCGGCATCGGCCGCGCTATTGCCCTGGAGACGGCGGAAGCCGGATGTGCCGTGCTCATTACCTGCCGGACTAATGATACCGCTGCCGAGGAGGAAACCATGGAGGCAAGACGCCGCCGGGGAGGGCAGGCGGAAAAGATCCGTTACGATGTGGCTGATGCCGCGGCTGCGGCGCCGGCAATGGAATAAACAATGGCAATGGAGGAAATTCAGGATACAAAGACATCAGCGTTCTTGTCGCAATACGGGCATCAACGCCGACGGTCTGTTCGTGATGATGCCCGAGGCAGAGCGGGAGCTTGCCCGGGGAGACCGTTTCCTCTGCGTAGACGACGCCTACTATGTGACCGGACAGGTGCTGTCCGTCAACGGCGGCATGTTTTAAGGCGCCCGAGGAACGGCACGGTGGCCATAATGAAGATGATCAGGGGAAAATTGGAAGGAAGACAACCGTGAAACCGGACGTGATTCTGGAATTGATGGATGGACGCCGGGAAGAGGCGTCGCTGGCGAAGCCGTTTGTACCCGAGAGCAACGAGATAAAAGTGATTACCGCCGGCAAAGGTCACATGAAAACCTATCTCCTGGCGAAGATCTGCTGCATCAAAATGATTCCCAAATCCGGGATGAAGATGCCCCACGGAAAACAGATTCTCGAAGAAGTGACTACGGTGACAGGCAACCGTTATGCCGTTCATGTCATGAACAACTTCCAGGCGGTCAACGGTTTCTACGGTCTGTCCACGGACCCCGGGGAGCCCTTCAAACTGATGTTTTTCACCAAGCACGGCGTCCGGGTCCGCCAGCAGGGGCGTTGTGTGGGAGAGATTCTCGAAGACAGCGGCCTGGTGACGAAGCATGCCATCAAAACCGTCTTGGATGAACAGAAAAACCTGCGGGAACGGCGCCTCGGCGACATCATTTCCCAGCAGCATAATCTGCCCCGCCAGGCCATAGAGAAGGTGCTTGACGATGCCCGCCGGGAGGGCAAGGCAGCGCCGCGCATGAAAGTGGGCGATATTCTGGTGGAAGCGGGGCTGGTAAGCAAGGAACAGGTGGAGGAGGCACTTAACAGTCAGACGACCGGGAAAAGAAAAAAGATCGGGACGCTCCTGGTGGAGAAAGGCCTGATTACGGAACATCAGCTGCTGATGGCCCTGGCGACGAAGTTCCGCCTGCCGTTCCTTGATCTCGACGACGTTGTTCCGACTGAAAAAGCTTTGCAGGCCTTGCCTGCCGACGTCGTTTACGGAATGCAGGTGCTTCCTCTGGAGGATGACGGCAAAACTATCGTCGTGGCAACCTCCGAGCCCACGGATTATACCATTCCCGACACCTTGCGTTTCTATGTGAAAAGGCGCGTCGATCTGGTGGTGGCGAGTTCCCAGCAGCTTTCCGCGGCCATCCTGAAATATTACCCCAAGAGTGAATACGGGGTTGAGGATTTGATCACCACGCTGCCCGACAATGGTCCCCTCCTGGAGCAGGAGATGCCGGAGGGGGACATCAGTGAGTCCGATTCGCAGATCGTGACGCTGGTAAATAAAATTCTCCTGGACGGTTATGCCAAAGGGGCTTCGGACATCCATTTCGAGCCGAGCCGGTACGACCACCCTTTCCAGGTGCGCTACCGGATCGACGGCATTTGCCGCCTGGAGCACCAGATCCCGGCGACATTCAGGAGAGCGGTTATTTCCAGGCTCAAGATCATGTCCAACCTGGATATCTCGGAACGCCGGAAGCCGCAAAGCGGCAAAATCGTCATTTGGAGCCAGAACCGCCAGATAGAATACCGGGTGGAAGTGACGCCCATTATCGGCGGCAATGAAGCCGCCGTCCTGAGAATCCTGAGCTCGGCGGAACCGCTTCCGCTGGAGGAGATGGGGTTTTCCCCCGCGAATCTCCAGTCGTTCCGGCAGCTCCTGGCGCAGCCTTACGGGATCATCCTCTGCGTGGGTCCTACGGGATCGGGAAAAACGACCTCCCTCCATTCGGCACTGAAACATCTCAACAACCCGGAGGTAAAGATATGGACGGCCGAGGATCCGGTCGAAATCACCCAGGAAGGACTCTTGCAGGTTCAAATAATGCCGAAGATCGGGCTGACTTTCCCGGAAGCCCTCCGTTCCTTTCTCCGCGCCGATCCGGACATCATCATGATCGGGGAAATGCGCGACGCGGAAACGGCCAAGACAGCCATCGAGGCGTCTCTTACGGGGCACCTGGTGTTGAGCACCCTGCATACGAACAGCGCTCCGGAGACTATCACGCGTCTCATCGAAATGGGGATGGACCCGTTCAATTTCGCGGACGCACTCCTGGGCATCTTGGCGCAACGTCTGGCCAGGCGGTTGTGCCGACGGTGCCGGCAGGCTTATCATCCCACCCGGGAGGAATACGACCATCTCGTGGAGATGTACGGCGCGGATACCTTCCGGATGGATGTGGGGAGCGAATATTCCGACAGTTTCATGCTGATGAAAAAAGAGGGCTGCGAGACGTGCAACGGCAGCGGCTATCGGGGCCGGGTGGCCATTCATGAATTGCTGGTCAATTCGGAAAGGGTCAAGCGGCTGATCCGGCAGCGGGCCCCGATCGATGATTTGAAAGCGGCCGCCCTTGCCGAGGGCATGAGAAGCCTGATAATGGACGGCATCGCCAAGGTGATCCAGGGGCATACCGACCTTGCCGAGATCCTGCAGGTATGCCGCTATGAAAAGCCATCGCAACCCTGAAGCGGTCGGCGGTCTACCCCGCCCATCGCCCTTTGTCTTTCCCGTCGTCGTGCCACCATCTTCCAGAGCGTGCCGGGCGCTGCCCCGGGGGGAAGGCAATCGGCGGGCATTTATTCAAGACGAAAAAATATGTGCCATAATGGGGGCCGTGTGTTATAAGACATCCGCCTGGAGGGATAGATCATGGCGGTACAAACCGAACCTCAGGTTTTTTTGTTTTTGAGCGAGATCCTGGGGAAATCCATCACGGGACCGGAGGGCCGGCCGCTGGGAAAGATCGTGGATCTGGTGGCCACCTTGGCCGAGCCTTATCCCATCGTCACCGAGGCGATGATCCTGCCGGAGAGCGGGGTACGGCAGCCGCGAATGCTCCGGGTGCCGGCCGTCGAGGAAGCGAGGCCCGGATTCGCCACCGCCTCCTGGGATGAAAGCGATTCCCGTCAGCCCATTCTCAGGGACAACGAGCTGTTTCTGAAGGAGGCGCTGCTGGACAAGCAGATCGTGGACACTTACGGTGCCAAGGTGCGGCGGGTAAACGATCTTCAGTTCCTCAAGGCGCGCCGGAGCCTCCATCTGGTCCATGTGGACGTGGGCTTTCGGGGGCTCATGCGGCGCACCGGCCTGGAAAAGGCAATGGATGTGTTTCTCCGGGGTTTTTTTGACTACACCCTTCCGAATCAGTACATATCCTGGAAGTATGTCCAGCCCATCGCCTCACCGGACCTGCTCCGTCTGAAGATCGCCCAGGATCGCCTTTCCCAGCTCCATCCTGCGGATCTGGCGGATATTATTGAAGATCTCGATATCCGTCAACGTAGTGCCGTGTTTCAGTCCCTGGATGTGGAAACGGCGGCGGAAACCCTGGAAGAGACCGATCCCAAGATCCAGGTGAGTCTGATCGAGGATATGGACGCGGCGGAGGCATCGGACATCATTGAAGAAATGTCCCTCAGCGAGGCGGCGGACCTCCTGGGCGACCTGTCCAGGGAAAAGGCGGAGGTCATCCTCAAGGAAATGGAACAGGAGATCGCCGAGGATGTCAAGGAACTGCTGGCCCATCCCGAGGAGGAGGCCGGCGGCCTCATGACCACGGCCATCATCCAGTTGCCCCCCGCATGGACGGTGGAGGAGGCCCTGGCCAAGATCCGTGCGGAAGCCGAAGATATGGATTTCATCTATTACATCTATGTGATCGATGAAGAGGAGCGGCTCCTGGGCATGCTCAGCCTGAAGGAACTGCTGACCGCCCCGGCGGGGACGCGGTTGGGAGATATCATGGACCAGCGGGTAGTCTCCGTAAGCCTGGACGAGGACAAGGACGAGATTGCCGAACAGTTTGCCAAGTACGGTCTCTTAGCCATCCCTGTCGTCAATGGAGAGGAAAGGATCAAAGGGGTGATTCCCTTCAAGAATCTCCTGGAGATCGTGGCCCCCCATCTGGGCAAGAAATAGGAAAGAAACAACGCTAATGGAAGAGGGCGAAGGTCATTTATGGCGGCGGGTGTATCGGAAAAAAGGAAATGGCCGGGTGTGTTCCAGCGCCTCTTCTCGCGGCGGTGGTGGCGCTCCCTGGGACTCCTGTTCGCTCTTATCGGTCCGGGGATCATTACCTCCAACGTGGACAACGACGCCGGCGGCATCACCACCTATTCTCTGGCCGGCGCTCAGTACGGCCTGTCCCTCCTCTGGACCCTCATCCCCATCACCGTCGCCCTGATCATTATCCAGGAGATGTGTGCCCGGATGGGTGTCGTTTCCGGGAAGGGGCTGTCGGATCTCATCCGGGAACGTTTCGGGGCGAAAATCACCGTTTACCTGATGATGGTTCTTTTTCTAGCCAATCTGGGCAACACCATCTCTGAATTTGCCGGCATCGCCGCCAGTCTGGAGATATTCGGTGTCGGTAAATACGTCTCCGTCCCTGTGGGGGCCTTTTTCGTCTGGTGGCTTGTCGTCAAGGGCAATTACAAATCGGTGGAAAAGGTCTTCCTGGTGGCGTGCCTGTTCTATGTGTCCTATATCATCTCGGGATTCATGGGTAAACCGGACTGGGGACGGATCGGGATCGCCCTGGTCACCCCGACGGTCAGCTCGGACCCGGCCTTCCTGACGATGGCCGTAGGAGTTGTAGGCACGACCATCGCCCCGTGGATGCAGTTCTACCTCCAGTCTTCCGTAGTGGACAAGGGGTTAAAGGCGGAAGATTATGCCTATACCAGGGTAGACATCATCGTCGGTTCCCTGACGGTCAATGTCGTTGCCTTCTTCATCATCATGCTATGTGCCGTGACGCTTTTTCAGCAGGGCATAAAGATCGAGACCGCCAAGGATGCAGCCCAGGCCCTGGCTCCCCTGGCCGGCAACTATTGTACCTATCTTTTTGCCTTCGGGCTTTTGAATGCCTCTCTCTTTGCCGCTTCGATCCTACCGCTGTCTACGGCCTATACAATATGCGAGGCCTTCGGCTGGGAATCAAGTTTGAATCGTAAGTTTACCGAGGCTCCGCAGTTCTACGGCCTCTACTCCCTCATGATTGTCCTCGGTGCCGCCATCATCCTTCTGCCGAACATGCCCCTCATCGGGATCATGTATTATTCCCAGGTCATCAACGGACTGTTGTTGCCTTTCATTCTGATCTTCATGCTCATCCTCATCAACGACAGCCGGATCATGGGCGACTATGTGAACGGACGTACCATGAACATCATTACCTGGCTGACTGTGGGTATATTGATCCTGCTTTCCCTGGCCATTGTCGTTACTTCCCTGCTGCCGTAGTGAAAAATTATTCTTGACATTCGGCACGAATTTCTGTATCTGATAGTGACCGACAGTCATTATGTGACCGCGATTCATGTAAGCGTTGAAAGTAATCGTTTTGATGCAGTATTCAAGAAACTCTGCCTGACCTTTGGCCGGGGTTCCCATACGGATTCTAAATGCGCAGGAGAAGCACAACCTTTCCCCCAGCCTTTTCTGAGGTGCTTTTCCCGGCGGAAAGATTTGATCGGATCGGAAAAGGCAAATGTAAAAGGAGGATGCTATGGGTAACGGATTGGTGAGTTTGCGGGATCAGCAGTTTGTCATGTTTGAGCAGATCGGCATCGAGAAGCTCTTCACAAAAGAGCTCTATGCCGATTACTCGAAGGATGTAGTGCTGATGATGCAGAACGAGGCGGAAAAGATGGCCGTCAATGTCATCTTGCCCACTTACGCCGAAGGGGATCGGGAGGGTTGCCATCTGGATAAGGACGGACAGGTGCGCATTCCCAAGTGTTTCCATGAAGCCTTCAAGAAGTATTGTGCCGGGGGCTGGCTGGCTCCGATGAAATCCCCGGAGGTAGGCGGCCAGAATACACCGGTTGTCGTCTCCACGGCCTGTACGGAGATGTTTGCCTCCGCGAACGTGGCTTTCCTTCTTTATGCCGGCCTGACCCTGGGCGCCGGCGGCTTGATCGAAAATTTCGGCACGGAAGAACAGAAGCGAAAGTATATGTACAAACTCTACGCCGGGGAGTGGGGCGGGACGATGTGTCTCACCGAGCCCGGCGCGGGTAGCGACGTGGGCGCCCTGAAGA
>DAOTJR010000027.1:33623-36679 GCA_035448805.1 Syntrophales bacterium | reverse complement strand
GAATAGGCCCCGACATAAATGGGACCGCTTTTGTATACACCGCCGATAGTCCCGGAAATACTTCCCGGGGGTAGTTTAATATTGATCTTCGTTCCGGTTCCTATGAAATCGTAATTGAAATCATGCTCCACATCTACAATGTTGACATTCGATGATACTTCGGAAGCCACTGTAAGTACTTTGAATTTTATTTGGATAAGATCCACGGGGAGCGGAGGGAACGAAGACGAAGTACCCGGCCAAGTGGGTGGATTTGCAGAATCGATCCAAGACATTTGCACATATTTGTTCGTCGTCGGGTCACCGTCGGGATTGCCGGATTTATTGTACGCCTTAGTGCTGGCCGTGTTGAATCCGGTATTATATTTCGTACCGTAACCGAGAAACTCGAGTTTTGTGGCATCGAAATATACGGCAAATGTTGTCCCGGTCGAGGCGCCACCGCCATCCACGTTATACCTGGCGGTAATTGTGACGGTGTCTCCAACTTTCGGATTTGCATTGTCGGGATCAAGCGTTACTCTCTGTGCCTGGGCAGCAAAAAGCGAGTATCCAAGACTTCCTAACAAAAGCAATAAAGCTACCAGCATTACTTGTAGTCTTTTCATCCTAAATATCCGGAACATATTGCCTCCTCTACTATTCTCCCTGTGTGTTGCATCAGCATCTTAATTATCTTGCCTTTGATTGCTATTTTAACAGTTTCAGTAAACACCTATTGGCCTTGAAATCGTAGTTTATCGACGTTTCCTGAGCCGTTGCCGTTATGTAACTTGTTTGACCATCCGGATCGTCTTTCACCTTGACGTTGATTCTTGTCAATTTGAGGGGCAGGGAAAGAAAGCTCGGCCAATCGGCGGCAATGCCCAGCCAGGCGACTCTCACAAATTTATCGGTGCCGCTGTCGCCGTCAAGGTCCTTGACATCTTCATAAACGGTCTGTCCGCCACCAACCAGGCCTTCACCGTAAGTATCCTCCAGCCAGAGTTTTTCGACGAACTTCGAATTATAATGAATCTGGATGGCAATTCCCGTTGTTTTCTGTTTTTCGGCGGTGACATCATACATGATGTCTATTTGTTTCGATTCACCCGGGGCAACGGCAATCGCATCGGGAACAAAGATTGCGATCTGCGTGCCGGCTAGACAAACCGATACCGACATAAAGAGATTTATCACAAGGATGGTCAATACTCTCAACACCTGCGATTTCATTGCATTCTCCTTTAAAATATTCTGTAATTGCCATTATCGGGCGCCGTCGGCCGTGAAACCGCGGCGTCCGACATTCCATCTCTCACGGATTCAAATTAACATTGTATTGGTCGAGGTACGCCTTGATCGCCTCCGGCGTGGTCCGCTTGGCATCCGGCCCGATCAGACCATCCGTCAGATCGGTGTCCTGGAAGCCCAGAATGTAGCGGATTATAAGCAGACCATCACGATAAGCCTGCAATTTATCATTGTTATCCGCATCCATCATCATTCCCGACCCATCAAGGTAGGCCTTGATCGCTTCTGGTTCTTTTCTCGTTGCATCCGGCCCGATCAGACCATCCGTCAGGTCGGTGTCCTGGAAACCCAGAATGTAGCGGATCATCAAGAGACCGTCACGATAGGCCTGTACCTTGGCATTGGCATCGACATCAAGATTGTAACTCTGAACCTTGAAAGTCACCGTTTCCCCATGGAAAAGGTAATGAAAGTCATTTTCCACGAGTTCAAACGTTACCTGTGTCGTCTCTCCATCCGCCATCCCGGGACTGGCCATGAATCTTGCCGTGAACAGGCGTAACGGCAAATCCTTGTTTGGCCACTGATATGTCTGATCAATCCACCCTATCTGGACATATTTGTAAGGTGCCACATCATCATAAGGCTCAAAGGGGGGCGATTTGACAATCGAAGCCGTTTCAACATTGGTCGCATCGACGTATGTAAGCTTCGTCGCATCGTATTTCATTTTGAAAGTCAAACCACTCGTTGTCTTGTTGGGCACTGGGTCGGAAGTCGTATAATACACATCGAAGGTGAAGTTTGCCCCTGCCCTGCCGGATGGATTTTGTGGATTGGCCGTCAGCAGCTGATACTTCATGCTGTCAACCAAGGTAATATTCTTATCGGCGAGATCCCCGCCCGAGACCGTCACCGGATTCCCGGCATATGAGCCTTGTGGATCAGCCGGCTCCGGAACCTGATTACCGTTGGTATCAATGAACGCCGCCAGATGATACGTTCCGTTAGCCACGTAAATCGTATAGGTTTTGCTTGTGGTTCCCGAAGACCAAGCAGTTGAATATCCGGAAATAAAACCTGAAAAATTCGGGTCTTTGTACGCACCTACATACAAAGTTCCGACCTGTGTATTCGTATAGCTTATCGTGCCCTCGATCTTGTAAGTCGCGATGTCCTTACCCGAGACATCGGTTCCGGCCACGACAATCGGCGTCCAATTTACGTATACCGGCCGGGTCCCCGGATTCCAGGTCGCGCTGTCCGGACCTATATAAGCCGCCACATAGTATGTGCCGTCAACAGCGGACAGGCTGTATGCCTGGTTCGTCTTTCCCGTCGTCCAGTCGTACTTCTGCATTCCGATAGGGTTCGAGAAGGTTGTATCGGAGCTCTTGAACAGGGACACAAAAAGCTTGCCCGTATCCGGACCGGAGTAATTGAATGTACCGTTTACCTTCCACTCAGGCAACGCATAGGTCAGCACCGGCACATCCACCGGATTCGAATACACCGGCGTCGCCGAATTGTCCTTCCCTCGTACCTGAATCGCGTTCGCACCCGCCGCCAGCGTGGCAGTGTAGGACCAGTTCGTACCCGTCACCGTCGCCGCCGTCCACGTACCCGACGCGCCTACCTTCACCTCCACACCGCCGATGCCGCTGCCGCCGTCCGTAACCGTACCCTTTATCTCATAGGTGGACGTGTTCACCGTCTTCGCACCCGCCGGATCAGTCACCACTACCACGGGAGGAACACCAGGCGCCTCGTAGGTCAGCACCGGCACATCCACCGGGTTCGAATACACCGGCGTCGCCGAATTG
>DAOTJR010000027.1:19120-33523 GCA_035448805.1 Syntrophales bacterium | reverse complement strand
AAACCTTGACCGCAGAACCGACAGTCTGCCCCGTAGCAGTAATCGACGTCTGCCAAGCAGCGGCCTGTGAAAGTTCCGCACAGATCATCCCGGCAAATATCAGCATCAAAACGACCACCAGACATGCACAGGTTTTTTTTGCCATTTCATCACCTCATAACAACAGTTATATAAGGGTCTACGGTTTGCAGACTAACTGATAATATTGATTCCCGCCGCTGCCGGTCACCTGATAGGAGGAAACCGCCTTCATATCGCCGACAAGAATCCCACCCGATCCCGTTTTGCCGGCTTTCAATGCACAGTTTCCGGGAACAGCATTACCGAGATCCCAAATCAATGTGGCGGTCCCACTCGCCGCATTGCCGATATTTCCTCGTGGGTCCACGGCGACAGTCCAGACGTACTGATTGTCCCCCAGCGCTTGAACCTGCTTGGCAAGCCGCCTGCCGTCAGCACCGATGAGTTCCATTTTCACCGAGTACTCCGGCGGCGCCGGTGGCGCAGAGAGGCTTTCTTCCACATCGCCGACGCCGAACACCACATTGTAGGAAGAGACTCCTCCCAGATCCTGCCCCGTCGCCCGGATTACAGCCGACCAACCAGCGGCGCTGTCAGCAGCCATCACCGGCGCGGCAATCAAAAATATCATCGTGAATAGCAAGGCTATCTTTCTTTTCATTTTCATCCTCCTGAAATGTCCATTGAGGGAGGTGAATGGGCTCCGGCCGTAACTGAGGCCTGAAGCCCATTCACCTCTAAATAATCTGTTTATATCAATTGTGCGGAATTACCACGCCTCTTCAATTTGCCTGCAATGTGAATCGGGCCGCATTCTTGAATTTTACCCAGTAACCGCTTCCAGCCGCCATGGTGCTGGTCAGATTGTACCCGGAAGCACCGCTGAAGCCGAAGATCGCTTCCACCGCATCAGTCGGGACAGCGGTCGGAGTTACCGTCCCGTTGACCGAACCCATCAGGTACCACCCGGCTGTCGTAATGTCGTTTACCGAACTGGTAAAGTTCTGTCCGCTGATCGTATAGCTCTTCGCCTGGGGAACCTTGATCCAGTAACCGACACCGGGAGTCAACACCGTCTCCAGAGAATAACCGGTAGCGCTGTTGAACTTGAAGGCCGCTTCGGCGTCGGGGAACAGGGTTGAAACCTTGCAGTCATCAGGCGTCACGGGCAGGGAAACCAGGTTCCATCCCGCCGTCAGTGTGATGGTCGCCGGAATCTTGTAAGTCTGTTCGATGGTAAAGTACTGTTTGGGCGAAGCCAATCCGGTCACGGCATACTGTGTGGTCGTGCGCATGTCGGCCACAACGATCTCGCCCAGACCGTCGTAACCCTTCCTCAGGATAAAGTAACCGGTGGCGCTGAATTGGGAGGGATCCCAACTCAATGTGGCCGTAACGGCAGTTTCTTCATCGCCGACATTGCCATGGGGATCGACGGCGATAACCCACTTGTTACCCTGATCGTTCTTGACTCTGATGTCGTCGAAATATTTCTGTGTCCTGGTCGCCTCCGTCAGATATGTATAAGTGGTGTACTCCACAGGCGTGGGAGGCGCCGGATGTGTTATCGCTTCTGAATCCTCGCCAATGGTGACGGTGGAAATTTTCACCGCCGATCCGACAGTTTGTCCGGTCGAGGTGATGACCGCACTCCAGCCGTTACTGGCAGCCAGCGCAAAGCTCTTACCGCTCACATCCGCCCCGGTCACGGCGACAACGCCGGGGTACGAGCCCTTGGGATCAGTGCTCTGCTGTGTGGCGGTACCAATGTATGCCGCAATGAGATATTCCCCGTTTTTCACGTACACCGCATATTCCTGGGTTGTTTTCCCGGTATCCCAGACATAGGTACTCATGGCAAGGGGCGTCGTGAAGGAGGTGTCAGTCTTGTCGAAGGCGCCCACATACAGGGTACCCGTTTTGCTGCCGTTATAGGTAATCGTGCCTGTCACCGCATAATAATCTTCGGGTACGAGGTTGGTGGGAAGCGTATAACTGTTGTTGGTGATCGTTACACTTGTCGGGTATTTTGCCCAGGGCTCCCCGACGTCCCAGACTCCGTTCATGTTTTTGTCGATGAAGGCCCGGACGTAATAGGTACCGTTGGGAATCCCCGCCAGGTTGACGGCTTTCGTGGTCGTACCGGAGGGCCAGCTCTGAATTTGCTGCCCGTAGGGAGTGACGAAGTTCGTATCCGAAGTCAGATAAGCAGCCGCCACCAGGTTGCCGGTGGCCGCACCGTTGTAGCCCACTGTGCCGTTTATGTTGTTTGTCCCCGTAATGGTGATTTCCGCCGGAGTCACGGGAACGGCAAAACCGGAAAGGAGTACCGGAAAGGCGCCGCCGGTGAGGTTGTCCCAGTTAGCGGTATCGGTCTTGGGGACTGCACCTACCAGGATCGGTACCGGAGCCGTGGACTGCGGATCACCCTCTGTCCCGTATCCCGCCGCCGGGTTGTGCAACTCGGTCTGAATCAGGTTCAGGTAGTAGGTGCCGGGCGCCGCGTCCGGTTTTACCTTGAACTTGGCAATAAAAAGAGGAAAGCTCGCACCGGGCGTCGGGTTGGGATACTTGCCGCCGCCACTGGTCATGTCGATGGCGGCGCCGCTGAAATAGACCTTGCCGGATGACGTCGTTCCCTGGCGGTTGGTCTGGGTGGTCGTGCCGTCTTTAGTAAAGGAGAAATCGAAGGTGGAAGTGACGTCTGTGGAAAGCCCCTCCGCATTCACCACCGGGGGGAGTAAGACGTCGTTCGGATAGACGGCGGTAAAGGCGCAACCGGCGATATTCTGGAGATCGCTGACGCCGATGTGCAGGTAGACATCTTCATTTACACTAAAATTTTTCTTTTCCGTCCCCGTATTGTCACAGGTCTTGATACTCATGTCGTATGCCGACCAGGACGTTCCCAGAAAGCAAAACACGAGACAGAACATAATCGCAAGGGACATTATCCAATGCTTTTTCTTCATGGTGTTCCTCCATTTAGATATGTCTAACCGAGGGAAAAAATGCTGGTTGCAACCAAAAAACAAATAGCGTCGGCAGTTCAGGCATACAATGCCTGTCCGGTTCTGGGAGGCGGTGTTTCCGGAACTTCAACCCTTGATGGATATGTTTTTCCTGAAATCAAGTCGATAGGGCTATCATACCGGGGGACAGCAAAGCCACATGACGAAATCAGACAGGGGGTATCGAAAAGACTGATATGCTTTAGTATGGGAGTGTTCTCAGATTTAATCACCTTTTTCAGCCCCGCTACAATCTTGAAGGACTCGATGACCCCTTCCATGCTACCCTTGAATTCCTCCGGATAATTCACCGACAGGTACAGATTGCGGACATGGATGATTGCGTCTTCCAAATCCAAGGCATCATTGTTGTTTACAGCTCCAGGGTGGTGATGCGCAGGAATAGCCGTAAGGAGGAATGCCCCCATCAGTAATATCGAAATGACGCCTCTTAACCTTTTCATGACCTGTCCACGATTAACCCAATTTTCCATTGAGCCCAATTAAATGTTAGTCGATGTTAAAAGTCAAGCCTAATTTGTACCATTGTGACTGAATACACACGTAAGGTGTGAATTGGGTCACACCTTACCGGGAAGCGGAAATAAAAAAACCTGTGTAAATCTAAATTCCTGTTTTCAAAATAACCCTCTACGTCATCTGGTAACATAGAGGGCAAAAAAGATCCCTCCCCGCAAAAAATGCCGACAGGAGCCGCCGGCTTCCGGGAGGGGGCATGAAACGATATCATTATATATGAGCATGGCTCGTGGCCTTCCTTCCCGGTAGCTCGCGGGTACCGTTACACCGATAGGGGTTGCTGTTGAGCCTTGCCAAGGCCGTTCTTCACAACCGCGCACCGCCGCCCGGGGATAAAGTTTTCCTGGTGTCGTCTTCCGGTGACCGGTAGCTGATGGTCAAAATACCGCCACCCCGGTTGACGAAGATCAGCCGGTCGCATCCCCGGGGGTTCTTGAGGGATAAGAAATGCACCTTGAGTACGGTCAGGGAATGAGTGGGATCGACAATCGTTTCGGGATCGTCATGGACAATCTCCAGGCGCACCGGTCCAGAGGGAGCGGAGACCTTGATATGGCAGAAGCCCTCGCTGTCCCGGTTGAAGGTGAGATCAAGGGATCGGCCCGGCGCCAGGACCACCGGCCGGGGCCACAACCAGTGATCGACATCCTGTAACACCGCCTCGTTGAAATAGAAACGGGAGGAGTTGCCGTCACCCCGGCCGGGTATACCCGTTATTACCGCAACAAGAACAGCGATCACAAATCCCGCCAGAGCGGCGGCCATGTGGGCGCGATAAGAATGCACCATGTCGAGCACTGTATAAATAAAATGTCTTTTTGCACCTTGCCGTTCCAGGGCCGCCTCGATGTGCCGGCAGAGATCCCCGCGCACCGCCTGCCGTTCAAAGGCGTCCCGCAACAGGGCGATTCCCTGCTCCTGGGCGGCAAGCCGCTCCAGAAGCCGTCGGCAATCATCGCAACGGGCGAGGTGCAGGTAAAGGCGGACCGTCTCCTCTTTCCCCAGATCGCCGTCCAGGTTCCGGCTCAGCAACAAACCTGCATCTTCACAGCCCATCATCTCGGATCGCTTTCTTTCCATAGGCATTCAGGAGACGTTATCCATCACGGTTAGTAACCATCCCGGGCAAAAAGTTTACAATTTGTCCAATATTTTCATGATCTGTCTCCGCGCCCGGAAAACACGGCTTTTCACCGTCCCCTCGGGAACGTTCAGGAGCTGGGCGGCCTCCGTGTAGGACAACTCTTCGAAACAGACAAGCATGAACGGCGTTTTAAGCTCCTCGGAAAGCGAATGCACCGCCCCGGCAAGGCGCTCCACGAACTCATGCTGCTGGACATTGGCAAGGGGGTCATCGCCATCGGTTTGTCCGAAGAGGTGGTCGAGGCACAACATGTCGAACCTCCTTTCCGGCGCCCGACTGAGATAATTGCGTACCTTGTTGAGGGCGATGCCCATAAGCCAGCTCAAGAACCGGACTTCGCCCCGGAAACGGGAAAGGGACTGGTAGGCGTCGAGAAATGTTTCCTGGGTCAGGTCCTCGGCAACCACCTTTTCGGAAAGATAACGGCGGATGAAAAAATATATTTTTTTATGATATTGTCTGACAAGCTGGCAAAATTGACTGGCGTCACCCCCCAGCGCCATCTCGATGATCCGCTTTTCCCTCTCCGGGGAGAGGAAGTCGCTCGTGGTCATTGAGTCAACCTTATACGGCAGTGTCACCGTCAATTCAAGAAAGCGATCCCCATGACAAAATCACCATATCAAGCCGGCTCATACCGAAGCATCGTGAAACACCGTTCCGGACCGGGCGGCACCGCCGAGGATCGTCAGCATCCGGTCGTGGATCAGGCCGTTCGAAGCCGCCACGTGGGGGGCATCGAGGGTGAATTCCGCCCCGTGGATGTCGCTGACCCGGCCTCCCGCCTCCCGTACCAGCAGACAGCCGGCGGCCATGTCCCAGGGCTTCAACTTCAATTCCCAGAAACCGTCGAAACGGCCCGCTGCCACATAAGCCAGATCCAGGGCCGCCGATCCGGCCCGGCGGATCGCCTGGGCATTCATGGCCATGACCTCGAAATAATTCAAATTATTATCGGAGCTGTGGCGTATGTCGTAAGGAAAACCCGTCGCCAGGAGGCACCGGGACATTTTCGCGGTCCGGGAGACGGCAATCTCCTTGCCGTTCAAAAACGCCCCCTGCCCTTTCACCGCCGTGAACATCTCCGCCAGCATGGGATTGTAAACGATCCCCAAAACGCAAACACCCTTGTATTCCAAGGCGATGGATACACAGAACACCGGATACCCGTGGGAGTAGTTGGTTGTGCCGTCCAGGGGATCGATGATCCAGCGAAAGGGAGAGCCGTGGCTCGTGGCCGGCGATTCCTCGGCGAGGATGTCATGTCCGGGGCAGCGGGACCGGATCGCGCCGACGATCATCTCCTCCGCCGCCTGATCCGCTTCCGTGACAATGTCTATCTCCCCCTTGAAACGGATGAGGTGCCGGTCGTCGAGGTGGCGCCGCAGATAGTCTCCCGCCTCCCGGGCCAGGGATTGTGCGACCTCCAAATACCCTTGCCAATCAAGGGCTCCGCTTTGCCCCTCCCCATCCATATCCCTTTCCTCATTCCTTTCCCGGTCCATATCCATTTATCAAATCCTGTTGCATCGAAAGACATTTGATGTTACCAACTCGCATTATTCCATATTTCCATGGATCCCGCCCGAGAGGGAACAGGGGAGGAAAAGCGGCAGCGACCTATCCTGACCGGGCGGCGACTTGTCTCCGCCTTCCGGAAGGCGGCCGGCGGAAGGAGCGATGGCAACGGACAAACCGTTAACAAAAGAAAATATCGACGTCAACAAAGAAGATGCCGCCGGCGCTCTCATCCGTGTCAGGGAGGGCAAGGGGCTGACGCTGCGCGATATCCATGCCGTCACGAAGATCACCCTTTCCAGCCTGGAGGCTATCGAGCGGGGAGATTTTCATCTCCTCCCCGAACCCGTTTACGCCAAAAACTTCATCAAGTCTTACGCCAGGGTGCTGGAGATAGACCCGCAGCCACTTTTGTACCAATATGACAACTACTTGAAGGCCCTCAACAAACCCAAGACACCCCCTGCGGATGACGGCGGGGGTGAAAAAGCGGCGGCGGCAAAAGAAAAGAAGGGCCGGCTCGCCAGGATAGTGACGGTCCGGAACGCGGCGGTGCTGCTGGTGGCGGTTATCCTTGTGATCTTTGCGGTTTATTTCCTGTCCGAACATGAGGCCCCGACTTTGCCGGCGGCCGGCGATCGGCAGCCGGCGGCGGCGCAACAGCCGGCGGCCGGTCCAGGCGCTTTAGCCCCGCCGGGCGGACCAGGAGCCGCACCTTCGTCCCCGGCGCCGGGGGCGCAACAGGCCCCTACCGTCGCCGCGGCGGCACCCGGAAAGACGGCCGCTGCTCCACTTGGAGCGGAAACGACTTCCCGGCCCGCCCCGAGCGCGGCGGGGACGGTATCGGCATCACCGCTCCGGCTGAAGATCGGCGCGACGGAAAAGACCTGGCTCCGGATAACCGCCGACAACGGCAGGCAGGAGGAAGTGACGCTGCACAGAGGGGAAGCTATCGAACGTAACGCCAGGGAATCATTCCAGATCGACATCGGCAACGCCGGGGGTGTGCAGGTCTGGTTCCAGGATCGACCCCTCCCCGCCTTGGGCCAAAAAGGGGAGGTAAGGCATCTCCGGCTGCCCTGATCACCTCCTGCCCCGATCACATCGCCAGGGCCCGGCCCGGCAAGGAAGATCCGGAGCTGCACTTCGGTTTTTCCGCCCCTGAACCTCATCCCCTCGTTCAGGCCGCGGGCAGAGATGCCGCCGGCAAGAAAAAGCAACGCCGAAAGATTTGACAATCCCCCGGTAATGCTTTAAAGGGCGGGAAAGTGAAAAAAAGCTCCAGAAAGGAGAGCTGATATGTTTGGCATCGGTATGCCGGAATTGCTCGTTATCCTTGTGATCATCCTGATTATCTTCGGGGCCGGAAAACTCCCGGAAATCGGCGGGGCCATCGGCAAGGGTATCAAGAATTTCAAAAAGGCGACCCGCGAACCCGACGAAATCGACGTCACCCCGGAAAACAAAAAGATCGAGCCCAAGTGACCCCCCGGGGAGGCAGCAGGGGAGGCGGAAGGCAACTGATAAAGGGGCATGCCGTATCCCCGCGCGAGGCTTGAAATAAGGCCCGCCGGGCATGCAACGGCCGACGGAACTTTTGCCGCGTCAAGGGTCCGTTATTAAGCGAGTACCGCAAATCTTCTCTCATCTTCAGACCATCCCCGTCCCGTCCTTGACGGCAACATCCTCAGCGTCGCGCCGTTGCGCCCCCGGCATTGCTCAACCAGCCGGAGCAAAGCCGATCTGAATCCGGGTGCCCTTTTGCCGCACTGGCAACGAGGAGACTCCGACAGAAAGAGAAATCCGCTTCCGCCTGGATTGCCTCCCCCTGTTTTCAACAGCGGATCAGAACGGAACGTCGTCGTCGGGAAGGGATTCCGGGCTGAAATAAGGCGGTGCCGACGCCGGCGCCTCCGACGCGACGGGCAGCTGATCTCGCTGCTGTCCCTTGGCATCGAGCATTTTCATATTGTTCGCCGTGATCTCGGTCGTGTATCGCTTGACCCCTTCCTTGTCTTCCCAGGCGTTGGTACGGATGCTTCCCTCAATAAAAACCAGTTTCCCCTTGGTCAGATAATTACCGCAGATTTCAGCTAATTTACCGAAGGTGACAATGCGATGCCATTCTGTTTTCTTTATCCTCTCCCCATTTTTGTCCCGGCGGATTTCATCCGTCGCCATACGGAAAGACGTTATCTGGAGCCCATCGGGTGAAAACCTGACTTCCGGATCGCTGCCCAACCATCCGACAAGAATAACTTTGTTGATCATAAGCCCTCCTTATTATATATATTGACGGACCCGCCCTAAATGAACGTCAGACTTCGCCTGCCACCGACCATACATAAGTTTCATCCCGATGGCAATATTATTCAGACGCTAGCCATGGGGAAAACATCCTTGACTATTGACGGAAAAAAGGATAGCAAATCGAACCCTTTTAACGACGAGGCAAAAATCAGATGGAAGAAAGCGAACTGATAAAGATACGCAAGGAAAAGATTGCCGCCATCCGCGCCGCCGGGATCGATCTCTATCCCAACGAGGTCCGGGTAGGCAATACCTCGGCGGAGTTGCGGGCTCGTTTCGGCACCCTCGATAACGACGCCCTGGCGGAGATCGAAGAAACCTTTTCCCTCGCCGGCCGCATTATGGCCGTCAGAAACTTCGGAAAGGCCTCCTTCATCAGCATCCAGGACCGCAAGGGCCGCCTCCAGGGTTTCATCCAGAAAAAGACGTTGCCGGAAGCCGATTACAACCTTTTCCGGCGCCTCGACGTGGGCGACATCATTTATATCGAGGGCAAGATATTCAAAACGAAGACCGGGGAGTTGACTATCGAGGCCCGCCAAATCCGCCTCCTCGCCAAGGCACTGCATCCGCTCCCGGAAAAGTGGCACGGCTTGACGGATGTGGAAACGAGGTACCGCCAGCGGCACCTCGACCTGATCATGAACCCCGAAGTCCGGGAGGTATTCTACCGCCGGAGCCGGATCATCAAGCTGATCCGGGACTTCATGGACAGTCACGATTTTCTCGAAGTCGAGACCCCCATGATGCAGCCCAAGGCCGGCGGGGCGGCCGCCAAGCCTTTCAAGACCTATCACAACGCCTTGGGCATGGACCTGTATCTCCGCATCGCCCCGGAGTTGTACCTCAAGCGCCTCGTGACCGGCGGCCTGGAAAGGGTCTACGAGATCAACCGCAATTTCCGCAACGAGGGGATCTCCACCTTCCATAACCCCGAATTCACGATGATGGAATTCTACATGGCCTACGCGACTTACGAGGATCTCATGCAGTTCACCGAAGAGATCTTCCTTTTCCTCGCGGAAAACGTCTTGGGTGGACCACGGTTTTCCTACCAGGGGCGGACGATCGACCTTTCCCCGCCCTGGCGCCGGATCACGGTGCAGGAGGCGGTGGCCGGGCATCTGGGTATCGATGCCGCCGTTCTGACCGACCAGCGGCAACTCCTCGCCCTGGCCGGAAGCCTGGGTATGGAACTGGACGAAAAGGCCCCCCGGGGAAAGATCCTCATGACCATTTTCGAAGAGAAAATCGAGAAAGAGCTGATCCAGCCCACCTTTATAACCCAGTACCCCGTGGAGGTTTCC
This sequence comes from Syntrophales bacterium, assembly GCA_035448805.1. Taxonomy (GTDB): domain Bacteria; phylum Desulfobacterota; class Syntrophia; order Syntrophales; family UBA8958; genus UBA8958. The sequence continues at coordinate 23,672 of DAOTJR010000027.1, read as the reverse complement.
CCTCTCTCCCGGAGAAATCCCCGCGACCCCGCATTTACGGACCGCTTCGAGCTCTATATCTGCGGACGGGAGATCGCCAACGCCTTCTCGGAGTTAAACGATCCCGAGGATCAGCGGGAAAGGTTCCTCATGCAGCTCCGGGAGCGGGAGGCAGGGGACGAAGAGGCCCACGAAATGGATGAGGATTATGTCCGGGCCCTCGAATACGCCATGCCGCCCACCGCCGGCGAAGGAATCGGCATCGACCGGCTGGTGATGCTCTTCACGGATTCCGCTTCGATCCGCGATGTCATCCTCTTTCCTCAACTCCGGGTCCGGGAAGAACAGTAACCGATGTCTTTCGAATTCTTCATCGCCTTGAGATACCTCAAGGCCAAGCGGAAACAGGTCTTTGTCTCCATAATCACCTTTCTTTCCATCGGCGGTATCGCCCTGGGCGTCGCCGCCCTGATCATCGTCCTGGCGGTGATGAACGGCTTCGAGACGGACCTCCGGAACAAGATCCTGGGGATGAACTCCCATGTGTTGCTCATGGAGTATACGGGGCCGATGAAGAACCACGGGGAAGTATCGGCAAGGGTGGGCCGGGTCGCCGACGTGGAGGCCACGACGCCTTTCATCTACACCCAAGCCATGCTGAAGAGTCGCTCCGGCGTCACCGGCGTCGTCCTGCGGGGCCTGGCCCCGGAAAGCGCCTTCCGGGTCATAAGTCTGGGTAAAATCAAAGCGGGCCGGGTAGAGCATCTCGTGGCGAAGGCAAGGAAATCACTGCCCATCCCGAAAGAAGACGCGGAGCTGCCCGGTATCCTTGTCGGCAAGGAGCTGGCAAAAAACCTGGGGATCTATCTTCACGACTCCCTCACCGTGGTCTCCCCCCAGGGGATCTCCACGCCCATGGGGATGGTTCCCAAAATGAAGCGGTTTCTGGTCACAGGCATCTTCGATTCGGGATTCTATGAATACGACTCGACCCTGGCCTATATCAATCTGCAGGACGCCCAGGAGTTTCTCGATATGCCGGGGTCGGTAACAGGCCTGGAGATCAAGGTCAAGGATCTCTACCGGGCCGATATCGTCGCCAAAGAAATCGAAAAGGCATTGGGTTACCCCTTCTGGGCAAGAAACTGGATGGAGATGAACAAGAACCTCTTTGCCGCCCTGCGCCTGGAAAAGCGGGTCATGTTCATCATTCTGAGCCTCATCGTCCTGGTGGCGGCCTTCAACATCATCACCACCCTGATCATGGTGGTCATGGAAAAGAGCAAGGATATCGCCGTTCTCAAATCCATGGGGGCAACGGAACGTAACATAATGAAGATCTTCGTCTTTCAGGGATTGATCATCGGCGCCGTCGGCACCTGCATCGGCGCCGCCGCCGGTCTGGCTATCGCCTTCAACCTGGCCGACATCTCCTTGTTCGTGGAACGGATGCTCGGCATAAAAATCCTGCCGGGGGATGTTTACTATCTCACCGAGCTTCCCTCCAAAGTGAATTACGGCGATGTGGCCATGATCATCATCGGGGCCATGACGATCTGCCTGTTGGCCACCATCTATCCCTCCCGGCGGGCGGCGCAGATGGATCCGGCGGAAGCGCTGAGGTACGATTAATGATCCAGGTCAAAAACCTGAAGAAGACCTTCGTCAAGGACGGCAACCACATCGAGGTGCTGAAGGGGCTGAATCTCTCCGTCCGGAAGGGGGAATCCCTCGCCATGCTCGGGGTCTCCGGGGCCGGGAAGAGTACGCTGATCCACATCCTCGGGGCGCTGGACCATCCCACCTCCGGAGAGGTGCGCTTCGACAATATCGACATCTTCGCCTGGAACGCGGACCAACTGGCCGAATTCCGCAACCGGAAGATCGGTTTCGTCTTCCAGCTTCACAATCTTTTGCCGGAGTTCACCGCCCTGGAAAACGCCATGATGCCGGCCCTGATTCACGGCATTTCACGCCGGGAGGCAAAATTGCGGGCGGAAGCGCTCTTGACGAGCGTCGGCCTCGGACACCGTTTTACCCACAAATCCGGTGAACTCTCCGGGGGGGAACAGCAGCGGGTCGCCGTAGCCCGGGCGTTGATCATGGCGCCGGACGTCCTGCTGGCCGATGAACCGACGGGAAACCTTGACACGGAAACAGGAAAAAAGATAGAAGACCTGCTGCTGGAATTGAATGTCACCAAAAAGATTACCCTGGTTGTGGTCACGCACAATAAAAACCTGGCGGACCGCTTACAGCGCAAGGTCGGCCTCCGTGATGGAAGGACTTATGAAATTGAAAAGACATAGATTTTCCTTACTGCTGTCTTTGGCGCTGCTGACGGCGGCGTTTCTTTTGACCGGTCCGGCGGCGGCTTCGCCCGGCGAGGTGAACGTGGCGCTGCTGCCCTTCACGGTCCACAGCAAGAGTCCCGCCGCCTTTCTCCAGGATGCCTTCTATGACGGTTTGTCCCGGGAACTGCGCAAGGCGAAAAACGTCCGGATGATTGAAAAGGAAAGCATTATGTCTTTCCTGGCGGGGAAAACGGCCGATGAAAACACGCTCGCCGCGCTGGGAAAGACTACCGGGGCGGGATACGTGGTTTCCGGAACGGTGACGGAGATGGGGGAAACCCTGAATGTCGACGTGAAGATATTCGATGTCGCAGCCGGCCGGTTTCTCCCCCCCGTATCCGCCCAGGGGAAGGGACCGGAAAGCATCCCGGCCATCGCCGGCCAGTTGCGGGGCGACATCCTCGTCAAGACCTCCGCCACCCACAGGATCGCCAAGATCGGCTTTCAAGGAAACAAGAAAATAGAAAACAGCGCCATCAACCAGGTCCTCAAAAGCACGCCGGGCGGCGTCTATTCGGAAAGCAACCTCAACGACGACATCCGGGCGATCTATAAGCTGGGATATTTCGACGATGTGGCGGCAGACGTCAGCGACACCCCGGAAGGAAAGAACATCACCTTCATCGTCAAAGAAAAGGGGCTCATCACGGAGATCCTGATCAAGGGGAACAAGAAGGTCGATACCAAAGACATCGAAGCCACCCTGACCTTCAAGACCCACCAGGTACTGACCCGGGAAAAGATCACCGCCTCCATGGAAAAGGTAAAGGCCCTCTACGACGACAAGGGTTATTTCAATGCCGAAATAACTTATGAAGTCGAAAAGGCTAAAGAAAAAGACGTGCGGGTGATCTTTACCATCAAGGAAAACGACAAACTGTACATCAAAAAGATCTCCTTCGACGGCAATCGCTCCTTCCGGGACAACGAACTCAAGAAGATCATGAAGACCTCGGAACAGGGATTCTTCTATTTCTTCACCGACTCGGGGGTGCTCAAGAAAACCGAGCTGAAACAGGACATAAACCGTCTCAATGCCTTCTACCTGAACAACGGCTTTATAACCGCCCAGGTGGGGGAGGGAATAATAAGCTATGACAAGAAAGGGGTCTATATCAAGATCCCCATCACCGAAGGGCAGCGGTACAAGGTGGGGCGGGTGGACGTCACCGGCGACGAGCTGAAAGCAAAGCGATCGGAATTGATGAGCAAGCTCACGATCAGGAAACAGGAGCACTTCGACCGGGGGGCCGTTATCAAAGACATGGAACTCCTCACCCAGGCCTGCAATGACGAGGGATACGCCTACGCGGAAGTGACGCCCATCACAAAAGTCAACGACAACACCCTGAGTGTGGATATCAATTATGAAATCAAGAAGGGGAACCTGGTTTATTTCAACCGGATATCCCTGCTCGGCAACACCAAGACGAGGGACAAGGTGATCCGGAGGGCCCTCTTCATGAACGAGGGGGAACTCTACAGCAGCACCAAACTCAAAGACAGTTACAAGAATCTGATGCGTCTACGCTATTTCGAGGAGGTGGATTTCCAGTCCGAAAAGGGTCCTGATGACTCACTGGCGGACGTCAATATCCGCCTCAAGGAGAAACCCACGGGCATGGTCAGCATGGGCGCCGGCTACAGTGCCCTGGACAAGGCCATGGTCATGGCCCAGGTATCCCAGCAGAACCTCTTCGGCCGGGGACAGATCCTGAGCCTCAAGGCCAATATCGGTTCCGTGTCCACCTACTATGACCTGTCGTTCACCGAACCGTGGCTCTTCGATATCCCCCTCTGGAGCAAGTTCGATCTCTGGAACTCCACCCGGACCTACGATACCTATGATCTGGGGACAAAAGGCGGCGGCGCCGTTTTCGGCTATCCTATCTGGGAGAAGATCACCGGATACGTGTCCTATACGCTGGCCTTCACGGACGTCAGCAATCTCGCCGCCAACGCGTCAAGCTACATACGGCAGCAGGAGGGCAACGCCACGACGAGCAGCATGGGCTTCACCCTTTCCCGGGACACCACCGACGACGATTTCTTTCCCACCACGGGCTCTAAAAATGCCGCCACGGTCCTGCAGGCCGGCTGGCTGTTGGGGGGCACAGCTAGCTTCACCAAATACACGGGCACCACAGCGTGGTTCTTCCCCTTACCCCTGGAAACCGTCTTCGACATCCGGGGCCGTATCGGCTACCTCCAGGCCAACG
>DAOTJR010000027.1:0-19020 GCA_035448805.1 Syntrophales bacterium | reverse complement strand
CCCCTGGAAACCGTCTTCGACATCCGGGGCCGTATCGGCTACCTCCAGGCCAACGAGGGCAAACCGCTGCCCGTTTATGAACGGTATTACCTGGGCGGCATAACCTCCCTGAGGGGTCTGCGGGATATCGGTCCCCGGGACCCCGTGACCGGCGATCTCATCGGCGGCACCACCATGCTTTCGTTCAGCGCGGATTATGTTTTCCCCCTGATCAAGAACGCCGGCATGAAGGGAGTGGTATTTTACGATACCGGCAACGCCTGGGAAAGCGGGTATCACCTCAACGATATGCGGCAGACCGCCGGCGTGGGCATCCGGTGGTACTCCCCCATCGGGCCGCTCCGCCTGGAATGGGGCTACGTCCTGGACCGGAAAGAGGGCGAAGACCCGAGCCGCTGGGAATTCACCATCGGCATGATGATGTAGGAATCAATACCAAGGAGGACAAAGATGAAAAGATTTCTTTTTGTTGTCGTGGTCTTGGGTGCGGCGCTCTCGCTGTTGACGACCGTTGCTGCGCCGTCGTGGGCCGAAAAGATCGGCTTTATTCATGTGGAAGAAATCCTGATGAACTCCGACGTCGGCAAGGCCGCGGGCGAAGAAATAAAGAAGAGTTACGAAAAAAACCGCGCCACCATCCAGGAGAAAGAAAAAGAACTACAGCGACTGAAGGACGAGTTGGAGAAACAGCGCGCCGTTCTTAACGAAAAGGCCCTGCGGGACAAGGAGCAGTCTTACCAGAAAAAGTACCGTGATTATCAGGATCTGGTGAAAGACGCCAATGAAGAAATGCAGTCCCGGCGCCAGGAATTCCTCGGCAAGAACGTCCCGGAGATCCTCAAGGTCGTCGCGGCCATCGGGGAAAAGGAAAACTATACCCTGATCATAGATCTCAGCACCGTTCCCGTCGCCTACCACGCCAAGGGAAACAGCCTGACGCAACGGGTGATCGACGAGTTCAACAAGGCAAAGAAGTCGAAATAGCAGGCCGTGGAGATTACTTTAAGCGAATTGGCCCTTCGTCTGGGCGGCAGGATCATCGGTGACGCCACCCTGGTGATCAGGGGGGTAAACAGCCTCGACGAGGCCGGTGACGGGGAATTGTCCTTTCTGGCCAATCCCAAGTACCAGGAAAGGCTTCGGACCACCCGGGCCGCGGCGGTCCTGGTCCGCCCGGAAACGGAATGCCCGGGCAGGAATCTTCTCGTCGTCGCCGATCCTTATGTGGCCTTCGGACAGGCCCTGGATTTGTTTCATGCCCCAACCCCCCCCACACCGGGCATCCATCCCCGGGCGTTTATCGAAGAGGGCGCCGGCGTCGACCCCGCAGCCACCATATACCCTCAGGTATATGTAGGCAAGAATGCCCGGATCGCCGCCGGGGCCGTGCTCCACCCCGGTGTCGTGGTGGGCGCCGGTGTGACCATCGGCGAAAGCTCGGTGCTTTTCCCCAATGTCACGGTGTATCCGGGCTGCATCATCGGGAAACGGGTCACCCTCCATGCCGGGGTGGTGGTGGGCAGTGACGGGTTCGGTTTTGCCATGCCCGGACAGGAAAACCGCAAGATACCTCAGGTGGGCATCGTCCAGATCGACGACGACGTGGAAATCGGGGCCAATACCACCATCGACCGGGCGACCCTGGGTAAGACCTGGATTCAGAAAGGGGTCAAGATCGACAATCTCGTCCAGATCGCCCACAACGTCGTCATCGGCGAAAACGCGATTATCGTGGCCCAGGTAGGCATCTCCGGAAGCACCAAGATCGGCCGGAGCGTTTTGATCGGCGGCCAGGCGGGTCTGGTAGGTCACATCAGCGTCGGGGACCATGCCATGGTGGCCGCTCGAGCAGGGATCACCAAAGACGTCCCCGCCGGACAGATTTATGCCGGCGCCCCGCAACAGCCTTACCGGGAATGGCTGCGGGCGGCATCGTCCATACCCAAACTGCCGGAAATGAGAAAAAAGATAGCTTTGCTGAACAAGCGTGTCGCCGTGCTGGAGAAAACAATCAAGGAAAAGGAAGGGGAAATAGCGACCATATGAAGATACATCCCACCGCCGTCGTCTCCGCGGCCGCCAACCTGGAGGAAGGGGTAGAAATCGGCCCGTACTCCATCGTCGCCGCAGATGTAAATATCGGTAAAAACACCATTATCGGGCCACACGTCGTCATCGACGAACATACCGATATCGGCGCGGGCTGCCGGATTTTTCAGTTCGCGTCCATCGGCGCCGTACCTCAGGACCTCAAGTTTCGGGGCGAGGATACCCGCACGATCATCGGCGATCACAATACCATTCGGGAATTCGTCACCATCCACCGCGCCACCGCCGCCGATATCGGCGTCACCGTCATGGGAGACCACAACCTCATCATGGCCTATTGTCATATCGCCCATAACTGCAAGCTCGGCAACCGGATCGTCATGGCCAACGCCGCCAATCTGGCCGGGCATATCCACGTGGAGGACAACGCCATCATCGGCGGTTTGACGGGGATCCATCAGTTCACCCGCATCGGCGCCCACTGCATCATCGGCGGCTGCTCCGGGGTCGGAAAAGACGTCCCTCCCTTTACCATGGCCTCGGGAAACATGGCCAAACTTTACGGCCTCAACTTGATCGGTCTGAAGAGAAGAAACTTCTCCGACGAAACCATCCAGTCATTGAAACAGGCCTATCGCATCGTTTTCCGTTCCTCCCTGCTGTTGAGGACGGCGATCGAAAAGGTGAAAACGGAAGTCGCCGATATCCCGGAAGTTCGTCAATTCGTCAATTTCATAGAGAATTCTCAGCGAGGCATCTGCCGGTAATGAAAGAACTCCGCATCGGCGTGGTCGGTATCGGTCATCTGGGTACCTATCACCTGCAAAAATATGCCAAGCTCACGAACTGCCGCATCGCGGCCGTAGCCGATGTGATCGGGGAGCGCGCCGTCCGGGCGGCCGCCCAGTACGGATGCCGGGCGTACCTCGATCATCGGGAGCTGCCGGACAAGGTGGACGCCGTGAGCATCGCCGTACCCACCAGCGCCCACTATGAAACGGCCCTGACCTTTCTGGAAGCGGGGGTGCACGTCCTGCTGGAAAAGCCCATCACCGTCACCCTTGCCGAGGCCGACGCCCTCATCGCCGCCGCCGGGAGGAGCGGGGCCATCCTGCAGGTAGGCTTCGTGGAGCGTTTCAATCCCGCGATCATCGCCCTGGCCAAGGTCATCAATCGACCCCTCTTCATCGAAGCCCACCGTCTTCACCCGTTTTTCGAACGGGGCACGGACGTGGATGTCATCCTGGATCTCATGATCCATGACCTCGACATCATTCTCCATTTCGTCAATTCCCCCTTGAAGGCCATCGACGCCGTGGGTGTCTCCGTCCTGTCCGACCAGGTGGACATCGCCAATGTCCGCCTGAAGTTCGCCACCGGGTGTGTCGCCAACATCACCGCGAGCCGGGTGACGGGGAAGACCCTCCAGAAGATCCGCTTTTTCGGGGTGGACGGATATCATGCCGTGGATTTCAGCAAGCGGGATCTCGTCTCCCTGAGCAAGAAAACAAGCGATTCCGGGAAGGTGGAGATCTTCAGCAATGCCGTGGAGGTCCTTCAGCACGACCCCCTCGAGGCCGAAATCCGCGCCTTCGTCCATGCCGTCCGCACCGGCACCCCCCCGCCGGTTACGGGCCGGGACGGACGGGACGCCCTGGAACTGGCGCTGGCCATTTCCCGGGAAATGAAGAAGGCAAAGGAAGACATCCTGGGCGCGTTGCACCATGAATGACGTCGCCGGGAAAAAGGTCCTGATCGTCGCCGGGGAGGCCTCGGGGGATCTGCACGGCGCCAACCTGGTCCGGGCCATGCTGGCCCTCGACCCCGGGCTGGATTTCTACGGCATCGGCGGTCCGAAGATGGAGGCGGCGGGGGTACGCTGCCTGGCCCGGGCCGCCGATATGGCCGTCGTGGGCCTGACCGAGGTCTTCGCGAAGCTGGGGCTGATCCTGGAAACGATGGGGCGCCTGAAAAGATCCTTACAAGAAGAGGAGCCCGCCCTGGCGATCCTCATCGACTACCCCGATTTCAACATGCCCCTGGCGAAGGCGGCAAAAAAACGGGGCGTGAAGGTTTTCTACTACATAAGTCCCCAGGTCTGGGCCTGGCGCCGGGGCAGGATCGCCCGGCTCCGGGAACTGGTGGACAGGATGGCCGTCATCCTTCCCTTCGAGGCCGAAATGTATCACCGGGAAGGGGTGGAAGCCGTCTTTGTCGGCCATCCGCTCCTCGATGCCGTGCAGATCAAATATGAACGCCCGGAGGCCCTCCGGAGATTCAAGCTCCGGGAGGGAGAGACGATCATCGGCCTCCTGCCCGGAAGCCGGCCCAGCGAGGTGGTGAAGCTCCTGCCGGAGATGCTCCGGGCCGCCGTGCTTATCAGGCGGGAACTTCCGGCGGCGCAGTTCGTCCTGCCCATCGCCGACACTCTGGACCGGCATGACGTGGACGAGATGGTCCGGCCCTATGACAGCGAACTGGCGGTGCGGATCGTCGGCAACGAGATCTACGACGTCCTGGCGGTCTGCGACGCCGCCCTGGTGGCCTCGGGAACGGCGACGCTGGAGGCGGCCCTGATCGGTGTCCCCATGATCATCGTCTACAAGATCTCTTTTTTCACCTACCTCATGGGGCGCCTCTTCGTGAAGGTGAGTCATATCGGCCTGGCCAACATCATCGCCGGCAAGACCGTCGTCCCGGAGCTCGTGCAGCAGGACGTGAATCCGCCCCGCCTGGCACGGGAGCTGTTGGCCATCCTCACCGAGGAAGGGCGAAAAGACCTCATCAAACAGGAGCTGGCGGGCATCCGGGAGAAACTGGGCACCCCGGGGGCTTCCCGGCGGGCCGCCCGCCTGGCCATGGAGATGCTTTAATGGATGTATTCAAACGCTTGCTGAAACTGGCCAAACCCCACAGCGGCCGTTTTTTTCTGGCGATGCTGTGCATGCTCGTCGTCGGCGCCTCCACCTCCACCCTGGCCTTCCTGGTGAAACCAGCACTGGACGGCATCTTCCTCAAAAAGGACGCCCAGATGCTCCTCTGGATCCCCCTGGCCGTCATTTTCATTTACCTCGCCAAGGGTCTGTGCAGTTACGGCCAGATGGTCCTGATGAACTATATCGGCCTCCGGGTGGTCGCCGATCTGCGCAGCCGCCTCTACCGGCAGATCCAGAAACAGTCCCTCTCCTTTTTCACCCGCCATCCCACGGGGGTCCTCATGTCCCGGATCACCAATGACGCCGGGACCCTTCAGGGGGCCGTCTCCGACGCCGTCACCACCATGTTCAAGGATTCGTTCACCCTGATCGGCCTGATCTTCGTGATCTTTTACCGCGACTGGCAACTCGCCGTCATCGCCATGTTCATCTTCCCCCTCATCATCTATCCCATCGCCAAGTTCGGCAAGAAGATGCGCAGCGTGGCCACCCGGACCCAGATCACCATGGGGGCACTGACCACCCTGCTTCACGAAACGATCTCCGGAACCAGGATCGTCAAGGCCTTCGGCATGGAGGAATACGAGAACAAACGCTTTTCCGAAGAAAACGAGCGCTTTTTCAAACTGAACATCAAGGCCGTGTCCATCAACGCCGCCGCCAGTCCCTTCATGGAGTTTCTCGGAGGCATCGGCATCGCCGCCATCGTCCTCTACGGAGGGTTTCAGGTCATCAAGGGGGGCGCCACGCCGGGGACGTTCTTCTCCTTCCTTACCGCCCTGATCATGCTCTATGAACCGGTGAAGCGCCTCACCAACATGAACAACACCATTCAGCAGGGCATCGCCGGGGCCCAGCGGGTCTTCGCCATCATCGACATGGAACCGGAGATCGGCAACCGCGAGGGCGCCATCGACCTGCCGCGCATATCCCGGGGCATCGACATCGAAAACGTCACCTTCGCCTATGAGGAGACGCCGGTGCTCAAGGATATCAACCTTTCCATCCGGGCCGGGGAGGTCGTGGCCTTCGTGGGCATGAGCGGCGGCGGCAAGACCACCCTGGTGAATCTCATCCCCCGCTTCTACGACGTGACCCAGGGAAGGATAACCATCGACGGACACGACATCCGGGACGTCACCGTGGAGTCCCTCCGGGGGCAGATCGCCATGGTGACCCAGCAGACCATCCTCTTCAACGACACGGTGCGGAACAACATCGCCTACGGGGATATCGAGCGGAGCGAGGAGGAGATCGTCCGGGCGGCCCAGGCGGCCCACGCCCACGATTTCATCACGCAGCTCCCCCAGGGATACGACACGGTCATCGGCGAGGCGGGCACGAAGCTCTCCGGCGGGGAACGTCAGCGGATCTCCATCGCCCGGGCCATCCTCAAGGATGCCCCGCTCCTGATCCTGGACGAGGCCACCTCCTCCCTGGACACGGAGGCGGAGATCGAGGTCCAGAAGGCCCTGGACAACCTCATGGCCGGCCGGACCACCCTGATCATCGCCCACCGCCTCTCCACGATCCGCAACGCCGACCGGATCATCGTCCTGGTGAACGGCCGGATCGTCGAAGAGGGGACCCATGAACAGCTCCTGGCAAAAAGGGGGGAATACTTCAAGCTCTATTCCATGCAATTCACCGAAGAGGAAGGTTCCCCGCCCTCATGAGCGTATTGAAAACCGGCGGCACCGCGGCGCAATGCCCTTCTTTGCTCCCCGCCACCCTGCCGGCGGGAGCGGTGAATCACCGGAGGCGGAATTCAAAATTCACGAGGCGCAAGGCACCATGACGGACATCCGCCTGATATTCAGAGACCTATGGTACCGCCGCCCACCCGCAGGACGGGACCTGCCTCTGCTCATGTGCCTCATCCCCCTTTCCTGGGCCTACGGAGCGGCCATCGCACGGAGAAACCGCCGCTACGACGCCGGCGTGATCGAGGCGGCGCGCCTTCCCTGTCCGGTGATCAGCATCGGCAACCTCACCGTGGGGGGAACGGGAAAGACACCGCTGACCATGCTGACCGCCCGGGGTTTGCAGGCCCGGGGTTTCCGGCCGGCCGTCCTGAGCCGGGGCTACGGCGGCCGCCGGTCCGGCAGCGGCAACGTGGTCTCCGACGGACGCCGGGTCTTCCTTTCCCCGGAAGAATGCGGCGACGAGCCGGCCCTGCTGGCCGCCAACCTCCCCGGGGTTCCGGTGATCACCGGCCCGGAGCGTCGCGTCTCCGGCCTCCTGGCCGTGGAAAAATTCGGGGCCGACGTCCTTGTGCTGGACGATGCCTTCCAGCACCGCCGCCTGGCCCGGGATGTGGATATCCTGCTGCTCGACGCGCAAACACCGCTGGGCAACCGCCGTCTTCTTCCCGCCGGTCCCCTGAGAGAGCCGCCCCGCCCCGCCCTGGGCCGGGCGCACATCATCGTCAAGACGGGCGTGGAGGCACCGCCGCGGAACGTAGCCACCGACTCCGTCATTGACGGCGCTTCCCGACCTGTTTTTCGGGCCTGCTACGAAGCGACGGGATTGACGACGGGAGGAGGCAGCGGGGAGACCATCCCTCCGGAAGGCCTGGCCGGCAGAAGGATCCTGGCCTTCACGGCCATCGCCGCCCCGGAGAAATTCCGGGCCACCCTCACGGCCCTGGGGGCGGAGATCGTCAAATTCCTTGCCTTTCCCGATCATTATTTCTACAAGGAAAGGGATTTGCAGGACATCGCCGCAACGGCCGAACAGCTCCGGGCGGAGATGATCGTCACCACGGCAAAGGACGGCGTCAAGTTGAGCGCCTTCCGGGCAAAAGACGCCGTTTTGAGTATCCTGCAGATCGGTCTGCGGATGGATCCGGATGCGGATCGGTTCCTGAATGCCCTGATCAATCGTATATCAAGATGAAAAAAGAGAAATCTACAACCGTTATCATTTTCCTCTTCAAATGTATCCCCCTGGCCCTGCGCCGGCTTCTCTTCCGGGGGCTCTTCCGCCTCTTCTACCATATCTCCGCCCGGCAGCGCCTCATCACCCTCCACAATCTCCGGCGGGCCTTCCCGGAGAAGGATCTCCGGGAGATCATCCGGATCGCCAAGGGGGCCTACCGCCACCTGGGCCTGGTGGCGGCGGATTTCTTCGAAATCCCCTTCATCAACCGGGACAACGTGCACAAATGGGTGACTTTTGAAGGCCTGGAGCATATCGACGCCACCTTCGCGAAAGGGAAGGGGCTGCTCTCCATCGTCGCCCATTTCGGCAACTGGGAGATGATGACCGTAGCCTTCCCCATGGTCCGCCAGCCCATGAACATCATCTATCGCCCCCTGGACAGCCCCGTCCTCGAAAACCTCACGGCCTGGGTGCGGACCCTCAACGGCAACACCGTAATTCCCAAGGGCGGCTCGGGAAAGACCATCACCCGCCTCCTCGGGGAAAACAAGGCCCTGGGCATCCTCAGCGATCAGAACGTCTCCGTCCGGGAGGGGGTGTTCGTGGATTTTTTCGGTCGGCCGGCCTGCACCGCCGTGGGTCTGGCGGTCTTAGCCATGCGGACCGGGGCGCCGGTGATCCCCGCCTTCATGCCCCGGATGCCCGACGGCACCTATCGCTTCATAATCCAGGCCCCCGTGCCGATCGACGATACCGGGGATTACGAAAAGGATCTCTTCACCAACACCCAGCGCTTTACAAAAGTGATCGAGGCCATGGTCCGCCGCTACCCCGACCAGTGGTTCTGGCTCCACCAGCGCTGGAAGACCAAACCGTGCCAGCGGGAATGAAGAGCGGCGGGCGGGGGCAACCCCCGGAAAACGAACGGGAATGGGCCCTCCCGCCACGAAAACGCGAGACCCGCTTCCTCTGGAAACGAGAGAAGATTTTGCTGACCGCAGGGAACGGCATGTGTTAAAGTCCCCGGCAGCAGGAAGGACAATAACCCGAGTTCCTTCGGTTTGACCAATTCAAGAACCGGACGCCCGTGATCGATCGCCTTACGAAACCCCTACCGGTCGCCCCCCTGCAGGTGCGGGGCGACAAACGCCTCCCCCGGGAGGGTATGACCCGCATCCTGGTGCGGGGGACCAACTGGATCGGCGACGCCGTCATGACCCTGCCCGCCGTGGCCGCCATCCGCCGCACCTGGCCGGGGGCGGAAATCTCCGTGCTGGCCAAGCCCTGGGTGGCCGATATATATGGGGAAGGGGCGGACGTGGACCGGGTGATCATCTTCGCCGCCCCGGGAGAGCATGAGGGCCCCCTGGGCAAGCTGCGCCTTGCCGGGGAGTTGCGCCGCCGGCGCTTCGATATGGCCATCCTCCTCCAGAACGCCATCGAGGCCGCTATTATCGCCCGCCTGGCGGGAATCCCGATCCGGGCCGGCTATGACACCGACGCCCGGGGCTGGCTGCTGACCCATGCCGTCCACCGGACCCGGGCCATCCGCCGGGTCCACCAGATTCGCTATTACCTGGAGATGGTCAGGGCCCTGGGCTGCCGGGGCGACGGCGACGATCTCCGCTTGAAGCTGCGGAGCGAGACGCTGGCACTGGCCGACAGTCGGCTGTCGGCGACGGCTTTGCCGGGGGGGACGACCTTTATCGGCATGGCCCCGGGGGCCGCTTACGGACCGGCCAAGCGATGGCCGGCGGAGCGGTTTGCCGCCGTCGCCGCGGAACTGCACCGGAAATATCCGGAGGCGGTATTGCTCCTCTTCGGCAGCGGCCGGGACCGGGAGGTCACCGACATCGTCGCGGCGGCCCTCCCGGATCGCGTCCTGAATCTCGCCGGAGAAACCTCCCTCCGGGAGGTTATGGCCCTCATCTCCCGCTGCCGTGTCTTTGTCACCAACGATTCGGGACTGATGCATATCGCCGGGGCCCTGAATGTGCCCACCGTAGCCATTTTCGGTTCCACGGACCCGACGGCCACTTCCCCGCCCGGCGACAGGAATATCATTGTCAGGAAGCCCGTGGATTGCAGCCCCTGTTTGAAGACCGTCTGCCCCACGGATTTCCGCTGCATGAACCTGATCATGACCGCAGAGGTGGCAGAAACCGTCTGTGCAATTATGGACGGACAGCATCCGTCCGGCGGGGTGCTGCAGACACCGGCCGCGGCTGCAACAACTTAACCCGGCAGGAAGTAATTTTTTCAGGGCGCGGCCGGCGGGGTGAGTGTGCCGGCGACGACAAGCCGACAACCGGAAGAAGGGGAAAAATATTCCGCCTCGCTTCGGACTCCCCGGGCGGGCGGCCAAGTGGAACATCCAGTGAAATCAAACAGGTGGAATTGCGTATGTCGATGAAACCCATCCCCGCCGTGTTTATGGACCGGGACGGAACGCTCAACGAGGAGGTGGGCTACCTGGACCGCCTGGACAAGCTCCGGCTAATTCCCGGCGCCGCCGCGGCCGTGCGGCTGATCAACGAAAGGGGCTGGAAGGCGGTGGTGGTCACCAACCAGTCCGGTATCGCCAGAGGTTTCTTCGACGAGAAGTTCGTGGCGGCGGTTCATGACGAAATGGCACGTCTCCTCCGTGGGGAAGGCGCCGCCATCGACGGTTTTTATTTCTGTCCCCACCACCCGACGGAGGGCATCGGCGGCTACCGGCAATCCTGTCCCTGCCGGAAGCCGGCACCCGGGCTCCTTCTCCAGGCGGCGGCGGAGCTGTCCATAGACCTGTCCCGCTCCTGGATGATCGGCGACATGCCCAAGGATGTGGAGGCGGGACAGCGGGCCGGGGCGAAAGGCATCCTCGTCCGGACGGGCTACGGCCGCAGTGTGGAGCCGGGGGCGACGAAGCCGGATTTCATCGCCACCGACATCCTGGAAGCCGTCCGCCGGCTCCTGGCGAGGTACCCGTGAATATCCTGATGATAAAGTTGAGCGCCATCGGGGATGTGGTACATACCCTGCCCTCATTGGCCGCCCTGCGCCGTCTTTACCCCCGGGCGCATATCACCTGGGTGATCGAAGAGGCCGCCGCCGATCTCGTTACCGGGCACCCCTGCCTGGACCGCGTCCTTGTTTCCCACAGAAAGCGCTGGCAGAAGGAATTGCGGCCCGGGTCTTTCATGAAGAGTTTAGCGGAGCTCAGGTCCTTCCGGAGGGATTTGCGCTCCCGGCCCTACGATCTGGTCATAGATTTTCACGGCCTCTTCAAGAGCGCCCTCCTCGCCGGAATGAGCGGCGGGAAACGGATCCTGGGCTACAAGAGCCTCCAGGAGGGCAGCGGTCTGTTCTACACGGAAAAGATCCCGGAAGACATGAACAAGCATGCCGTGGATAGATATCTGGATTTCGTCGCCCACCTGGGAAGGCTACAGGGACAGGAACCAACGGCCGGCCCCCCCGAGTTTCTCATCCCCTGGGACGATACCAACCGGCGAAACGTGACCGCGCTGCTCCGGGAAAACGAGCTCCGGGAAGGGGAGGCGTTTGTGGCGGTCAACCCGGTCGCCTTGTGGAAAACGAAACTCTGGCGGGAAGACCGCTTCGCCATGTTGTCCGACCTTATCGTCACGGAGGCGGGCCTTCCGGTCCTCATCACCGGCAGCCGTAACGAACAGCCCTACGCCGCCGCTATCACCGGCAGGTCAAAATCAGGGCATGTTATCGATATTACAGGAAAAACATCCCTGAAAGACCTGGCCTGCCTCTACCGGCAGGCCGCCCTGGTCGTAACCACCGACTCCGGACCGATGCACATTGCCGCCGCGGTGGGCACGCCCGTGGTCGCCCTTTTCGGGCCGACGGATCCCCGGCGGACGGGCCCTTACGGTGCCCTACACACCGTGGTGCACAAGGAAATGGCCTGCCGCCCCTGCTTCCGGAAGGAATGTCCGACCGGCGGATGTATGGAAGATATTACGGTGGATGAGGTTTGGGAAAGGGTCAAGGAACGGCTGGGGCGGGACAGTTAAAACGGGAGGGGAAGATTGATCTTTTCAAGACCGGGAGCGGAGTTGCGGGCGGGGTTTTCGGGAACGGAAAAGAGAGGCGGAGAAAATTTGCCGGGAAGGAGGAAAAGATTTTATGGCGGTAAGTAAAGAACTGCTGGAGATCCTGGCGTGTCCCAAGTGCAAGGGACCGATCGCGCTAACGGCGGCGGGGGATGGTTTGATCTGTCAAAACTGCCGGCTGTGGTATGAGATCCGGGACGATATCCCGATCATGCTCATCGAAGAGGCGAAACCGCTCGACTGATCGCCTCCCGGACACTATCGACGGAGATGGATTCGAGACAGCGACTCCTTCCCTGACCGTCGCACCCCTTCTGATGACAGGGAGAGCAGTCCATGGCCGCGGTGACGACCCGGTGGCCGTCGCCGACGGGCGCCCAGTCCCGCCAGTCGGAAGGGCCGTAAATGGTGATCGTCGGCGTCCCCACTGCGGCGGCAACATGGGGGGCGGCACTGTCCACCCCCACATGCAGGCGGCCGAGGCTCAACAGGGCCGCCAATTCCCCCAGGGTCGTATCTCCGGCCATATTGAACATCCCTGCGGAAGTCCGCCTTACCAGCGCCTCGGCCCGTTCCCGTTCCCCCGCCGCACCGACGACGACGGCCGCCAGACCATACTCCCGGAACAGCCAGGAGGCGATCTCCGACCAGTTCTCCAGTGGCCATTCCTTATAGGCCCAGCGGGAAAAAGGCCCCAGGGTTACGAACCCCGGGGCATTTCCTAACCCCGGGTCTCCGGGCACCCCGACCCCCCGGGCGCTCAGGGCATTTTTCACGCGGGACACTGCCGCCGGGGAAACGACAAGCCGGGGATTCGTATCCGGGGTGGGGATCCCGAACTGTCTGATAATCCTCAGGGTCTGCTCGCTGGCCCCGAGGCGGAGGCGGACATTCTCGTTGGTGGGGTAGACCAGATGGGTGAAAAGACGGTTGCGGTACCAGGGAGCGTCCTTCGCCGCCAGGGAGGCGCGATAAGGCGCTCCGGTCAGTCGGGCCATGAAAGCCCCCCGCTCGTCGGCACGTAGATCGATGACGAGATCAAAACGGGCCCTGCGGACGCGGGCCAGAAAGGCCAGCTGGGCGGCAAGCCGCTTTATCGGACCGCCGTCCCGGCGCCGCTCGACCTCGAAGATCCCGGCGATGGCCGGATCTCCCCCCAGCAGCGCCCCGATCCCTTCCCGGACCAGCAAGAAAATATCCGCCCGGGGCAGGGCCGCGCTTACCGCCCCGAATGCGGGGAGTGACCAGACGACGTCGCCGATGTCCCCCAACTGGATGATCAGAACCTTCCGGATATTGTCCGGCAGGACAAATCGCTCCCCGACGATCATTGCGGGGTATACTCGGGAACGATGGCGCGGAGTTTGTCCTTGATGGCCCCGTGGTCGTAAGTGTCCGCCGTGACGATCAGGGCGTCGATGGCGGCGCTCAGGGCCTGGAAATCCCCGTGGTTTCCATGGATGACCTTGATCTTCTCGTGAGCCGTGGGCATGATCCCCTCGCCGGCCGTAATCAGTTCTTCGAAGAGTTTCTCGCCGGGACGCAACCCGATATACTCGATGGGGATGTCCCGGTCGGGTTCATAGCCGTGGAGACGGATCACCTCCCGGGCCATATCGACGATCTTTACCGGTTTGCCCATATCGAGGATAAATATCTCCCCGCCCCGGCCCATGGCCCCGGCCTGGAGAATCAACTGGGCGGCTTCGGGAATGCTCATGAAATAGCGGGTCACCTCCGGATGGGTCACCGTGACCGGTTTTCCCTGGCTGATCTGCTGCTGGAAGATCGGCACCACCGATCCGGAGCTGCCGAGGACGTTCCCGAAACGGACGGAGACAAACCGGGTAGCCGTCCGGTCCGTCAGGGAGGCCAGCAACATCTCCGCCACCCGCTTGGCCGCCCCCATGACATTGGTGGGACGCACCGCCTTGTCCGTGGAAACCAGGACAAATCTCTCCACCCCTGACTCGGTGGCCGCCAGCGCGAGGTTCCGCGTTCCGACGACGTTGTTGTACACCGTTTCCCGGGGATGAAGCTCCTGCAAGGGCACATGCTTGTAGGCCGCGGCGTGGAAAATCACCTCCGGGGCGAAATCCCTCAGGGTCCGGCGCACGGCCGCCGGATCGCGGATATCCGTCAGATAGGTATCCAGAGGGATACCGGGGAAAAATTGCCGCTGCATCATCTCGATCCGAAAGAGGTTGTACTCGCTGAAATCGAGCAGTCCCAAAGCCCCCGGGGCATGCTGAGATACCTGCCGGACCAGTTCGCTGCCGATGGAACCGCCGGCCCCGGTGATCAGAATGCGTTTGCCCGCGTATGACCTCTGCAGCAGATCCTTCTCGAGGCGCACCTCCTCCCTGCCCAGGATATCCTCGATCCGCACCTCCCGGAGGGCCTTGACCGACACCTTGCCGTCGATCAGTTCGCCGATGCTGGGCATGGTCCGGAAGCGTTTCCCTGTTTCCTCACAGAAGGCGACGATGCGCCGCATCTGCTCCCCCCGGGCGGAGGGAACGGCGATGAGGATCTCGTCGAAATCTTCCGGCAGGCTCCCCATATCCTCCACCCGACCCAGGATGAGCACCCCGTGGATGGCCTTGCCCTGTTTCTGAGGATCGTCGTCAAGAAATCCCACAGGATTCAGCTTCAAGCCGGGGTTCTCCAGGATTTCCCGGACGGCTTTCTCTCCCGCGGCGCCGGCACCGACGATGAGCAGCCTTTTTTCCCGGGACCCTTTTCTTGCGAGCCGCCAGAAAGAGGCGATATTATTGGTCAGCAGCAGCCGGACGCCGATCCGGACGCCGCCGATAAACAGCAGGGTCAACAACCAGTCGATGATGAAGGCCGCCCGGGAGTACCCCCGGAAGTGATATACATACAGGACCGCCAGGACCAGGAGCAGCGAAGAGACGACCGTTGCCTGGAGGACGTTTTTCATGTCCGCCAGGCTGGTGTAGCGCCACATCCCCCGGTAGAGGCCGAAAAGGAAGAAGCAGGTGAGCTTCACGGCCACCAGATAGGGCAGGATGTGGGCTATCCGGCGCCATTCATCGGCGGGTAGTTGCAATTCATAGCGGAGGAGATAGGCACCGACATAGGCCGCGGCGATCAGGGCGGCATCGATGAAGAGCATGTAATAGAAATGCTTATTATGAATGAGTTTCTTCATAGGATTCGCCCGCAGCAAATCATTTTTCTTACCGGAGCCAATATATGCCTCTTTGATAAGCGATCTCACCGCAGTTTGGACATCCCTCTCGCTTCTGCATCGGCAACATAGGATTATTATCCGTTACAAGATCACAAGCTCGATTTCAAAAGGTCCAAAAACATTCACTCCATCGCTATAGAACCGCCTTTTTTGTGTCTCCACAGAACCGATCCTTGGCGATCGCACCATTATTTCAGGGATAACAGGCGTTTACAGGCCTCGGCGAGGATGGGATCATCCTTGGCGAAACAGAAGCGGACCAGGTTCTCGCCGCCCCCGTCATGGTAGAAGGCGCTGCCGGGCACGGAGGCCACACCGGTCTCCCGCAGGATATACATGGCCTTCTCCTTGCTGTCGGCACCGGGAAGCCGGGAGACATCCGCCAGGACATAATAGGCCCCCTGGGGGATCAGGGGCGGCATGCCCGCGGCGGCCAGGGCGGCACAGATCATGTCCCGTTTACGAAGATACTGCCCGGCCAATCCGGTATAATAGTCAGGACCCAATTCTCTGAGGCCCCGCGCCACACCGATCTGGAGGGGCGCCGGGGCGCAGACATAGACGAGATCATTGAAATGGCCGATGGTCTGCAGCCAGCGGGCATCCCCCAGGGCGTAGCCCACCCGCCAGCCGGTAATGCTGAAGGTCTTCGACAGCCCGGAAATCGTGATCGTCCGTTCCCGCATCCCCGGCAGGAGGGCCGGCGGGACATGGCGGCAGCCGTCGTAGAGGAAGTGCTCGTAGATCTCGTCGGTAAAGACGAACAGATCGTTCCGCAGGGCAAACTCGGAGATGATGTTCAATTCCGCGGCGCTGAACACCTTTCCGGAGGGATTGGCAGGGGTGTTGACGATCATGGCCCGGGTGCGGGGCGTCAGGACCTTCTCCAGGGAATCCATGTTGAAGGACCAGGCCGGCGGTTCCAGGGAGACATACACCGGCTTCGCCCCCGTCGCCACCAGGGTGCTGAGATGATAACCATAGAAAGGCTCAAAAACAACTACCTCATCGCCGGGATTCAACAGGGCCAGGCAGGTGCAGTACAGGGCCCCCGTCGCCCCGGCGCTGACGACGATCTCTCCCTCGGGATCCACTTCCATCCCGGTGAAGCGCCGCTGTTTATCCGCGATGGCCCGGCGCAACTCCTCCAAGCCGTCATACCGGGTGTAGGTATTTATCCCCTGCTCCATCGCCTCCCGGGCACCTTCCCGGACGACCGGGGGCACCTCCGTATCGCAGACCCCCTGGGAAAGGTTGATCCCGCCCAGCCGGTCGCACTCGATGGACATATTGCGGATCTCCGACTGGAGAACCCAGGCATGGCGCTCGCTCAGCTGTAAGTTCATGTCTTCTCACTCACCTTATAAACGCCCTCGGGTGTGAGGGTTATTTGTAACCTCTTCTTGCGGGGGCAGGGATCGGTCAGGTTTTTCCGTAAAACGAGCGGACGACCTCAATCACGTAATCCACCTCATCGTCCCCGATCTCCACGTTCATGGGGAGGGAACAGACCTCCCGGCTGAGGGCCTCCGTTTCCGGGAAGCCCCGATCCTCAAGCTTTAAGGCCTCATGACGGTAATATGGTTTCCGAAACTGGGTCAGCACCTCGATGCCGTTTGCCTTTAGATACTCGGAAAAATCGTTTCCCTGCCGGGCGCGCACCGTGTAGTTTTGATAGACGTGATCCCGCCTTGGATCTTCGTAATGGGGAAGCAGGAGGTCGGGAAGATCGGACAGGGCCTCCCGATATCTGGCGGCGATGCCCTGACGCCGGATTATCCATTGGGGGAGATAGCGGAGTTTGACATCCAGAAAGGCCGCCTGGAGGTTATCCAACAAACAGGTGAAGCCGTGGCCGTGATATTCCCCGGTCTGACGGTCCTCGCCGTTGTATCGCATCCGGGTGGCAAACAGGGCCACCTCGGGGTCGTTGGTCGTAATCGCACCGCCGTCACCGTAACCGCCGAGGATCTTGAAGGGATAGAAGCTCCAGCAGCCGGTCAAGCCCCAGGAACCGGCTCTGGCCCAGGCGCCGCCGCTGTCGGCCCCGGCCGGCGACGGGAATGCGGTCGGTGAGCCGTTTTCCTCTATCCCGAAAAGATCGGCGGTTTGTGTCTTTGTCTTTTTCGTTTTCCGCCTCGCCGTCTGACCATGCTCCAAAGCGAACCGCTCATTGACTTCCGCCGACGAGGGATCTACCGCCGCCGCCCTTCTTTCCATCCCGGCCCCCAGACTCTGGCAGGCGTCCTCGATGACCACCAGGCGGTATTTCTCCGCCAGTTCCATGATCCGGACCATATCGGCCATGTAACCGCTCAGATGCACGGGAATGATGGCCCGGATCCGGGAATCGCCCCGCCGGTTCTCCTCCGCGAGCAGTTCCTCCACCCGGTCGCCGTCGATGTTGAAATCCTTCCCCACGTCGACCAGGACCGGCCTGGCGCCCACGTTAACCACCGCCGAGGCGGTGGCTACGAAGGTATGGGCCGGGACGATCACCTCATCCCCCGGCCCGATCCCCGCCGCCCGCAGGGACATATGGAGGGCATCGTAGCCGCTGTTCAACCCCACGGCGTATTTGGTGCCCACAAAGGCCGCCAGGTGCTCCTCGAAGCTGCGCAACTGACCCCGGTCAATGAGGTCGCCTTTGCTCATCACCTCGAAATAGGCGGCGTCCAGTTCCTCTTTGATCATCCGATAGAGCTTGGCCGGCTCGACGAATTTTACCTTCCGGGACATCGTAAATCCTCGTTATCGATTATTATTTAATGTATTTCTCTATTGTAACCGGCCCGACCGGTGCACCCGGGCGCGGGAGCGGTACGTCATCCCTGTGCCTGTGGTGCGAAAAAAGAATACCTGTCCACCACGGGGAAAGCGGCTTCCCTTATCCACCGGCGCCGGAGCGAAGGGTATGTCTCACGGCGGCGGCAATATCCTCGCCGGTGCGATAATATGCCTGCTCCAAGACAGCGCTGGCCGGGGCGGGACAATCAGGCAGGGTAACACGCGCCGGTGGCGCCTGGAGGGATGCGAAGGCCCGCTCCGCTACCAAGGCGGAAACTTCCGCGGCTACGCCACCGGTCCGCCAGCCGCCGTCGGCGATAACCAGCCGGCCGGTTTTTTCAACGGAGGTGAGGATCGTTTCTTTGTCCAGGGGTTTGATGGTGCGGAGATCGATCACTTCCGCTTCGATCCCTTCCGGCACCAGCAGGGCGGCGGCCTGGAGGGCTTCCTGGACGAGAAAGGAAGAGGCGACAATCGTAACGTCCCGCCCCGCCCGGGCTACCCTGGCCCGGCCGATCTCCACGGCATACAACTCTTCCGGCACCGGTTCCTCCCTACGGTAGAGCCAGCGGTCGTCGATAAATACCACGGGATTCGGATCCCTGATCGCCGCCACCATCAATCCCTTGGCGTCGTAGGGCGTGGCGGGCATAACCACCTTCAGCCCCGGAACCTGGGCGAACATGCCGTGCAGGGACTGGGAGTGCTGGGCCGCCTGTTCGCCGCCGCGGTTGATGATCCCCCAGAAAACGACGGGGACGGACAGCCGGCCGCCGTTCATGTAATACCAGTTCGCCGCTTCGTTGATGATGGGATCGAAGGCGTAAAACATGAAGTCCATCCGGGGATGGACAACGACGGGTCGCATACCCGCCAGGGCGGCCCCGACGGCGGCGCCGGTAATGGCGTTTTCCGATACCGGCGTATCGATCACCCGGTCGTCGCCGAAACGCTCCCGCAATCCCTGGGCGGTATTGCCCACATACCAGGGGCTTTTCACCCCCTGGCCGATGAGAAACACGGCCGGGTCCGCCGCCATCATCTGGTGGAGGGCCTCGTTGATCGCCAGGCTGTAACT
>DAOTJR010000026.1:0-37730 GCA_035448805.1 Syntrophales bacterium | reverse complement strand
GGGGTCAGGTCTTTAAAATTAGCGTTTTTTGGGCGGTATTATAACCAGTCGCGATTTTTCACTCGCAAATGCGTGCATATGTTATTGATCCACAACGGTTTATCATTGACGGAGCCGCTGCGGACACGGCGTAGCGCATCCTGCCGTTTTCATCCTGCTTGGTGACGGCGTGCCGTCATGGGGGTTTCATGTTTTTATAGACCTGAGCCTCCGGGGGCCGGAGGGCATCAGCCCAAGCGCCCCAATTTGTCGCTCGGAGTATAGGGATGCCCGTTTTGCCTGTCAAGGGATATATCCGTTGAAGAATCAGGGTCGGAGACCAGGCGGTTCCTGAAAAAACTAAAGGCGGAGTCTTATGGACTCCGCCTTTAATTTTGAGAGAGGCAGGTAATAATCTCAGTGTTTCCGGTAACCTCTCTCGATCACGGCCGCGCTGGGGACCGTCGTGGTCTTGACCGTCGTGCTCTCAGCCTTTCTTGTATTTATAAGGCGTGCACATGGGGTCAATCCAACCCTGGTATGCTTTCTTTTCCTTCTTCATGATCCTTGCCTCCTCTCTCTTTCTTTTTCGTTATGGTCTGTCTATAAACCGCGGGGGCTCACCGTATGGTAACGGCCGCTCCTGTTTCTCGTCGTGGTCTTTCCCAGGATGTCTCTTCCGGGATGGAACTCGCTTCTCGGGGTGCCGGTGGTGGTCATGTTCTTTTCTCCTCTCTCTTTCTTTCGGCCCTAAGATAATCCCGAAGGCTTTTTTCCGCCATCGGGGGGATGCTGAATCGCAAATGAGAAAACGACTTTTATGCGGATCAGGGAATGGGTATCGGGGGATCGGGTTTTGTCCGATGGCGGCGGGGTATGCCGGCGTAGATCAGGAACGGCAACAGCGAAGGAGCTTTGCCCGGTAGGGAAAAGCAGGCGGACCGGTGGGAATAACACGGCGTTTCAAATACGGGTTGATTTTTGACGGCAGACAAGTTAATCAGACATCGGAAACCGTGGCGCGGAGGAAATCGGAAACGACGGACGGAGAGCGGCGGTCATGGAAAAGTTTGATGTCATTGTGGTAGGGGCGGGACTGGCGGGACTGGCCGCCGCCTACACCCTGGCCGATAAGGGGGTGGAGGTACTCCTCCTGGAGCGGGGGGACTATCCGGGGGCGAAAAACGTCACCGGCGGCCGCATCTATGTGAATCCCGTCCGGGACCTCTTCCCCGAGCTCTGGCCCGCCGCCCCTCTGGAGCGCTTCATCGTCCACGAAGGGGCCACCCTCATGGCGCGGGAGCGGTCCGTATCCTTCGATTACTCCGGCGATGAACTGCGCGCGGAACCCCACCAGAGCTACAGCGTCCTCCGGGCCAGATTCGACCGCTGGCTGGCCGAGCGGGTCGAGGAAAAGGGGGCGCTGCTCCTCACCAAGACCCTGGTGACCGACGTCATCAAGGACGGCGGGAAGGTGGCCGGCGTCGTGGCAGGGGGCGACGAGCTGCGGGCCGACGTCGTGGTGGCCGCCGACGGCGTCCTTTCCCTCCTGGCGGAGAAGGCGGGGCTCCATCCACATGAATCTCCTCATGAATATGCTGTGGGCATCAAAGAGGTCATTGCCCTGCCGGCGGAGAAGATCGAGGATCGTTTTGGACTCTCCGGCGACGAAGGCGCCGCCCGTCTCTTTGTCGGGGCGGCGACGGCGGGGCTCTTCGGCGGCGGTTTCCTCTATACCAACCGGGAGAGCATCAGCCTCGGCCTGGTCGTCGGGATTGGCGATCTCATGGAGAAGGGCGGCGCCCGGGAACTGCCCGCCTTGATGGAGGATTTCAAGCGGCGTCCGGAAATCGCCCCCCTGATCCGGGACGGTGCCACGGTGGAATACGCCGCCCATGTGATCCCTGAAGGGGGTTTCCGGGCCCTCCACCCCCTCCATGGCGACGGCATCCTCGTTGCCGGCGATGCCGCCGGTTTCGCCCTCAATCTGGGTTTCACCGTCCGGGGGATGGAATATGCCCTCGCCTCGGGTTATTACGCCGCCCAGGCGGTGATCAAGGCCCGGGAGGCGGGGCATTACGGCGCCGAGACCCTGGCGGAATACGGCCGCCTCCTCCAGGAGAGCTTCGTCCTCAAGGACTTTCAAAATTTCCAGGCCGCCCCGGCCTTCGTGAAAAACCCGAGACTGTTCGCGTACTACCCGGAGTTGAAGGGCCGGCTGCTCCGGGATGTCTATGCCGTGCCGGCGGGTCCCAAGGACCGCCTCTATCCAACGATCCGCAAGTATCTGCATTTGAAGGAGATCTGGTCCATGTTCAAGGACTTCCGGGAGGTGACGAAGCTATGACGACCGACGCCCTGGATCTGAAGGCCAAACTGGGCCTGGATGTCTTCAAGCCCGGCGGCGCGCCCCACATCCGCATCCGGGAGGGCCGGGAGAAAGACCCGTCCCTGCGGAAGATGACGGCGATCTGCCCGGCCGGTCTGTACGACGAGGGCGAGGGGGGAGTGATTACCCTCACCTTGGACGGTTGCCTGGAATGCGGGACCTGTCGCCTGGTCTGCGGGACCGAGATCCTGGCATGGGACTATCCGGAAGGTGGCACGGGAGTCCAGTTCCGCTACGGTTGATCGCGGTACGGAGAACGGGGTCGGATCTTTAAAATTTATATGAATGTCCACAAATAGCCGGATATTTTCATCTTTCGTTGTACCAGGAAGGAGCATGATGGTGAGTTAAAAACGCCTTTTTTATTGCCCGTCGGCGCGGGGGGGCGGGGCCGGAAAGAATTAATGGATGGAGGAAATCACGGGCCGCTTGCGGTCTTGGAAAATACGAACGAGGAGGGGAATTATGGAATTCAAGCTGACGGAAGAACAGGAACTGATCCGCAAGAACATGCGGGAATTTGCCGACAAATACGTGGAGCCCATCGCCGCGGAGATCGACGAAAACAGCCGTCATCCCGCCGAGGTATTCAAGCTCCTCGCCGCAGGGGACTGGATGGGGATTCCCATTCCCGTGGAATACGGCGGCGCCGGCGCCGATTATCTCACCCATATCCTGGCCGTGGAAGAGCTGTCCCGCTCCTGCGCCTCCACGGGATTCACCGTCTCCATCCACGTGGGGATCGCCTGCATGCTCGTGCTCCTCAATGGTACGGAAGAACAAAAAAAACAATACCTGGTCCCGATGGCGAAGGGGGAGAAGCTGGGGGCCTTTGTCCTCACCGAGCCCGGCGCCGGGACGGATGTCATGGCCGCCACGACGACGGCCGTTCGCGACGGCGACGCCTACGTGATCAACGGCACCAAGACCTTCACCTCCAACGGCCCCACCGGCGACGTCTACATGGTCTTCGCCTGGACGGACAAGGCGGCGGGCCGCAAGGGCATGAGCTGCTTCATCATCCCCCGGGGCACCCCCGGCATGACCCCCGGTGAACACTTCCGGAAGATGGGACTCCGGTCCTCCCAGACCTCGGAGATGGTCTTCAAGGACTGCCGTGTTCCCAAGGAGAACCTCCTGGGCAAGGAGGGGACGGGGCTGGTCATGGCCATGGCCGGGTTCGATCACGGCCGGGTGGGGATCGCCGCCCAGTCCGTGGGGATCCTCCAGGCGGCCCTGGACGAGTCGATCCGCTACTCCAAGGAGCGGGTCCAGTTCGGCAACCCCATCTCCCGCAACCAGGCCATCTCCTGGATGATCGCCAACATGGCCACGGACCTCCAGGCCGCCCGCTTCCTCACCTATCACGCCGCCTGGCTCAAGGATCAGAAACAGGTCTTCAGCAAGGAGGCGGCTATGGCGAAGCTCTTTGCCTCCGAAGCGGCGATGCGCCACACCATCAAGGCCGTCCAGATCCACGGCGGTTATGGCTACTGCAAGGGCGCCAAGGTGGAGCGGCTGTTCCGGGACGCCAAGATCACGGAGATCTATGAAGGGACCTCGGAGGCCCAGCGCATGGTCATCTCCGGCAACGTCCTGCGCTGAAAAATGAAAAAGACGGGGATGGTTCCCATTTTTTAGGCCGCCGCCGGGATATTGTTCAACAGCCTGTAATAATTAGGTAAATTGTTTGCTTTCCGGAGAGGCGTAAAAAAGGGAACCGTCCCCCTTTATGAGGAGACTGTGCATGCCCGATGTGATTGCGTGTTTCAAATGGGTGGTCGATGAGGCGTACATCCGGAAGGGCGCCGCCGGGGCGCTGGATTTTTCCGCCGTCGACTACAAGATCAGCGAATACGACCGCAACGCCCTCGAGGAGGCGGTGCGGTGCCGTGACGAAGGGGGCGGGAAGGTGACCGCCCTCACCGCCGGTGGTCCCGAGGCCGCCAAAGGGGTGAAGGACGCCCTTTCCCGGGGCGCCGACACCGCCGTCTTCGCCGGCGACCCCGCCTTTGCCGCCCTGGACTCCAGCCAGACGGCGGCGGTCCTGGCCGCCGTCATCCGCAGCCGCATCCCCTACGATCTGATCGTCTGCGGCGAAGGTTCCGGCGACCAGTACGCCCAGCAGGTGGGTCCCCGCCTGGCGGAGAACCTCGGCATCCCGTGCGTCTCTTATGTCCTGAAGATTAACCTGGCTGCGGACGGGAAGGGAATCGTGGCGGAACGGCGGGTCGAGGAGGGGATAGAGGTGGTGGAAGTCCCTTTTCCCGTCCTGGTGACGGTCCTGCCGGAGATCAACACCCCCCGGATTCCCGGGGTGAAAGATACCCTCATGGCGGGAAAGAAGCCTGTCGTCACGGTGAAAAAGGAAGAACTGCCTGCTTTGGGGGAGGCGAAACTGAAGACCCTGGAGATGGCGGCGGCGCGGATGGAGAGAAACTGCGAACTCTTCGGGACGACAGCCGAGGACATCGCCCGGTTGGTGGCCACCCTCCAACAGAAAGGCGTACTGGGATAGAGAGGTGAAGATGGCCGGCATCTGGATTATTGCGGAAAAAAATGAACAGGTTCTGGAACTTTTGACCCCGGCCGGGCAGTTGGCCGCCCCGGACGGGGGCAGGATCACGGTGGTCGTCCCGGAAGCGGCGGGGAACCCGGAGGACTGCTTCGCCGCCGGCGCCGCGGCGGTCCTGCTTTTGGCGCCCCTCCCCGGGGAGACGGCTCTGGGGGCCTGGCTGCCCGTCCTGGAGGCGGAGATCAAGGCGGCGGATCCGGACGTGGTGCTCCTGGCCGCCACCTCCCGGGGGAAAGAGCTGGCGGCCCGCCTGGCGGCCCGCCTGGAAACCGGTCTGTGCAGCAACTGCCTGTCCCTGATCCCCGGTCCCGACGGAAGCCTCGTCATGGAACGCCTTGCCTACGGCGGGGCGGCCCTCCAGCGGGTAACCGTTGCGGGACGGCCGGTTATGGCGACCATCCCCCCGCGAACCTTTCCGCCGGCCGCGACGGTCACCGGGCGGGAAGGGGAGGTGCGCAAGCTCCCGCCGCCCCCGCCGGACCCCGTTCGGATCGTCGCCCGGAAAGAAAAGGAGCGGAGCGCCCAGGACATCACCGCCGCCAAGACCGTGGTCTGTGTGGGTCGGGGCGTGGAAAAGCGGGAAGACCTGGACCTCGCCCGGCAGTTGGCCGCCGCCCTGGGGGGTGAGCTCGGCTGCACCCGTCCCATCTCCGAGGAGCTCCACTGGTTGCCCGACAACCTCTGTATCGGCCTGTCCGGCGTCCAGGTGAAACCGGAGCTGTACATCGGCCTGGGCGTCTCCGGGCAGATCCAGCATCTGACCGGTCTGCGGGGTGCCCGGATGATCTGCGCCGTGAATCGGGACCCCAACGCCCCCGTCTTTGCCGCGGCGGACCTGGGGATCGTGGGGGATCTCTACGAGGTCACGCCCAAGCTCATTGAGGAATTAAAGAAGCTTCGAGGTTGAAAGAAACATTTTTCCCACCCTTTGATATCAGGTGGATAAGAGAAACGCCTCGGGCATTCCCTCTCCAGGGGGCAGCGTCATCTAAATCCACCCTTTTTTATGGCCGGGGCGTGAAGGATCCGGTATCGCTCCTTCCGGGTAAATTCCCCGCGATTACGACTTGATAAAGCGTCCCGTAGGGGGTGATGGGTCGCTGAGGTGGTAAGGAAACTCCTGCCGTCGGACCGGCAACGGGAGGGGCGGTGTCATATCGGACCGCCCCTCCCGCCGCTAATCACGGGTGCTGTGAAAGATCAAAAATCATGGAACTCATCACCGGGGCGTGGTTTTTTCTCCTCGGTAAGGGGAATGAGCCGCTCCGGATCGATTTTCTTGCCGAGCTTCGGGACGGTTTTCCCGGACGGACGCCGCCGGGCGGCAATGGCGGCGCCACGAACGTCCAAAGTCTCGCCGGCGCTGCCGCCCACGATCTCGAGGAGGGTCTTCGCCACCTGTCGGACCTGTTCGGCCTGGGCGTTCATCTCTTCCGAGGCGCTGGCGGTTTCTTCGGCATTGGCGGCGCTTTGTTGCACCACCTTGTCCATCTCCGACACGGCCCGGTTGATCTGGTCGATACCCGTGGACTGCTCGCCGGAGGCGGCGGAGATCTCCGCCACCAATTCTCCTACCTTGACGGCACTTTGGGCCACGGCCTGGAAATCCTCGTTGGTGGTCTGAACCAGGCCGGAACCGTCACCGATCCTCTTCACCGTATCTTCGATCAGCACCGCGGTATTCCTGGCCGCTTCCGCCGCCCGGATGGCCAGGTTCCGCACCTCTTCCGCCACCACGGCGAAACCCGCCCCCGCTTCACCCGCACGGGCCGCCTCCACGGCGGCGTTCAGCGCCAGCAGATTGGTCTGGAAGGCGATCTCGTCGATGGTTTTGATAATCTTGGAGGTGTCTTCACTGGCCTTGGAGATCTCCGCCATGGATTTCGTCAGGTTGTTCATGGATGCTTTGGCCCGGTTGACGATGCCGGCCGTCTCTTTCATCATGGAATTCGCCTGCTCGGAATTTTCGGCGTTTTGTTTCGTCATGGAAGACATCTCCTCTAGGGAGGATGAGGTTTCTTCCACAGCGGCGGCCTGTTCCGAAGCCCCCTCGGCCAGAGACTGGCTGGCCCCGGAAACCTGGGAGGACGCCGAAGCCAATTGTTGCGCGGCGTCGTTGAGCTCGTTGGCCGCCTTGGTGATGGGGACACTGATCCGACCGGCGAAAATGGTGACGATGACGACGGTGACGCCGAGGAAAACGAGGCTGATGATGAGGATGAAATTACGGATCCCGTTGGCATCCGCCAAAAATTCGTCCGCATTCTGGGTGAAGCCGAGGCTCCAGCCGGTCATTTCCACGGGGGCGAAGCCGCAGATCTTCCGGTCTCCCTTGAAGACGTAGGATTCCGAACCTTTTTGCCCGGTGGTCATCTTCCCGATGATCTCCTTCATGCCCGCCTCTTTCGTCAGATCCAGCTCGAGGATGAACTCCTTCTTCGGATGGGCGATGACGATCCCGGCCTTGTTGATCAGGAAAGGATAACCGGTCTTGCCCACCCGGACGGATAGGCGAAGGGGAAGGACGTTTTCTATACGTTTGGGGGCACCCGGCCGTAGAGGGCATACTCCAGGAAGGCTTTGGCGGCCCGGGTCAGATATTTGTCCTTCCGGTAGGCAAAGAAAAACTCCCTGGTAAGGTCGACCTGCTCCAGGGGCAGGGATTTGATCAGTCCCAGGCGCTCCTCCCGGGCGACGGCGAGGCGTGACAGGATCCCGATGCCCAGGCCCGCCTCCACGGCCTTCTTTACCGCCTCCGTATGGCCGAACTCCATGGTCCGTGTAAGGAATATCCCTTTTTCCGCCAGTCGCACGGCGGTGATCCGTCGGGTCCCGGACCCCTCGCGGGAGACCACGTAGGTCTCGTTCAGCAGATCGTGGGGGGAGACGGCATCCCGACAGGCCCAAGCATGTCCGGCCGGAACGATGACGACGAGTTCGTCGGTCATGAAAGGACCGCTCAACAGCCTGGGGTCCGATGTGGGGGCGCCGAGAAAACCGAGGTCCACCGCATTGCCGAGGAGGTTTTCCTCCACTTGCCTGTTGAGGGAGACATCGAGGCTGATCTCCACCAGGGGATAGGTGTCCCGGAATTTTCGCAACACCGTCGGCAGAACATAGACGCCGATGGTCATACTGGCGCCGATCTTCAATACTCCCCCCTGGAGGACCTCCAGATCATCGATTTCCGCCTTCAGTTGGTCGATTATGTTGAAGATGGCCTCCGTTTTGGCGAAGACAATCTCCCCCGCCCGCGTCAGGACCACCCTTTTCCCCAGCCGGTCGAAGAGTTTCGTCCCGTAATACTCCTCCAGATCCCTGATGTGCTTGCTGATCCCCGGCTGGGTAATGCACAACGCCGCCGCCGCCCGGGTGAAACTTCCCTCCCGGGCGGTGACGTGAAAGACCTTGAGGAGATTGAGGTGAGTGTCCATAATTATTTATGATGGTAATAATCAATACAATTCATTTGATTTATATATCAAGCAGTGATTATTGTCCAGGCAAAAAGATCAGGAGGCCATGAAGATGGACAACGAGGATTTGGGTAAGCAGGCCTTTGCCTACTATGATAGCGGCTTTTGCTGTTCCGAGGCGATCTCCAAGACCATCATCGAACACTTTGCCGCCCCTCCGGACGGCTATCCTGTCCGGATTGCCTCGGGTTTCTGCCGCGGCCTCGGCGGTTCACAGGAGGATGTCTGCGGTGCCCTGGCGGGTGGCGTGATTGCCGTCGGGTACCTCTTGGGACGGATGGAGCCCGGTCGGGATATAAGCGCGGTCCGGCAGGTGGTAAAAGAATTTCGGAAGGTGTTCATAGGGGCTTTCGGTTCGACCAACTGTGGTGTGATCCTGAAGACCCTGGGGGCACAGGAAAAGTCCGCAAAGTGCAAGGCCCTTACGGTGCAGGCGACGATCATCCTGGCGGATCTTCTGGATAGGTGTCTGAAACGAAATGGCTTTGAGCGGCAGGAGGTGGCGCCATCCCGTCCGACGTCGCCATGTGGCGCTGCAAAGGCAAGACAGGGGGAATAGTGGTTTTCTTAAGGACCGCCCAAATCATCCGTGGGAACCTGGCGATATCTTCTTTGGTTGTTTTCAGCGCCGGGTTGCTCGTCGGTTGCCACCATCCCCTACCCATGCTGAGATTAATGATCCCCTTGGCCCTGTTGTTGATGCTTTTCCCCGCCTTTGTGGATATGGACTGGGAGCGGATCGGCCGGGTGGCCGCCCGACCGCGGCCCCTTCTCCTGGCGCTGCTGTTCAACCTCCTGGGCGCGCCGTTGCTCATGTCCGGACTGTTGAGCGGGGCGGCGGGGGCGATGCCGACAGGACTGATGGTGGGACTCCTCATCTTCGGGATGATCCCCGCCGGCGGGATGGGGCCTGCCTACACGGCCATGCTGGGCGGCAACGTCCATCTTTCCGTGGCGATCTCGGCGCTCAGCCTGCTGTTGAGCCTGGGCTCTGTCCCCTTCTGGAGTTGGCTGCTCATCGGCAAGGTCGTGGCCGTTCCCGTCTTCCTCATCACCCGGTATCTGTTCCTGATCATCGTTCTGCCCATGATCCTGGCGATAACCGTGAGGAACTGGATCATCCGGCAGCGGGGCGAAGGGTACCTTTTGTGCCAGATAGATTTATGGCGACATGTTTCTGTCCTGGGACTTCTGATGATCCTTTTTATCATCCCCGCAGGGGACGCGGGATTCCTGGCGGCCGGCCCCGCTTTGCTTGCGGGGCTGATGCTGCCGGCGGCGGTCTTCTCCGTACTCCTCGTCATTACGGCGGTTGTTGCGGGAAAGGTCTTCCGGCTGCCGTACGGGGACCGCATCGCCCTTACCGTCGGGGCGACAACGAAGAACACCGCCATCGCCATGGCGTTGGCCACGACGGCCTTCAGCGGTCGGGAGGCCCTGGCTGTCGCCGTGGCCGGGCCCCTGGTGCAGTTGCCCGTGATGCTGTGTTACCTGGAGATCCAGGGGCGGCTGGCCGGTGGCCCGGAGGAGAACCGCCGCCTGAGGGACCACTGAGCACGGGACCAACGGGAGGATTAACTCGACCCTACAAACGACCGGGTTCCGGTCGAAAAAGGAAAAACCAACAAAAGGGAAAGGAGAATAATGACAACCATGGAACAGACCGACATCGACAAGATCGAAAAGATCATCCGCGACCGGAAGTATGCCCATAAATACTTTGCCCGGCGGTCCCAGACGTACAATGCCTTTGGGCAGATGGCCCAGGCCGCCTTCACGGACGGGGAGGTGGACAGAAAGACGAAGGAACTGATGGCCGCCGCCATTTCCATCGTTATCAACTGCGAATCCTGTATGGAGTGGCATATCGGGGAGGCCCTCCGTCGGGGAGCATCGGAGGGGCAGATTATCGAGGCGATTGACGTCGCCACGGAGATGGGCGGGGGACCCGCCACCGTCGCGGCCCGGTTTGCCCTGAAGCTTCTCGAATATTACGGACAAAAGGTGAGGTAGCGCCCCCCGAGGAAGGAAGAAATGAGGGCCGGGGTGGGGGTGGGCCGTCTTCCATTTATTGCTAATCCCCCCCTTCCTCGGCATATCGAAAGGGGCAAGGACCTGCCCCCGTTGATGGCAACCGTCTGGCCAAGTCATCTTGGCGGTTGTTTTCAAGTTGGGTAAGCGGGGACAGTCGGTCAGAGGTGGCGATTCACAGGAATAACTGTGTCCACCGGCGTCAAGATGCGAAAACGGCCACGTGGTTGTCGAGGAAATTAAAATCCCCGGGAAGCCTGCAGCGGCGGGCCTTCCGGGGATTTTTTCCAGGGGACATGAAGGCCTTATTTGTTGGCCGCCAGATAACCTTTGGCCAGGGACGTGTTGACGTGGAGCACCCCTTTGTTCAGGGTCCGGAAGGGATAGTCATCCGTGATAACCGGCAGCGCATCGGCCTGCTCCTGGGTCTTGATCACGGAACCCGCCGGGACGTAGCGGCCGTCGGCGATGGTGACCCCCATGAGGAGGCAGCCCGGTTCGATGACGCAGTTCCGGCCCACGAAGGATTTGAAGACCAGGGACTGCATCCCCACGAAGGTTTCGTCCAAGACCACGGCGGGGCCGTGGATCTGGACCTGATGGGCCAGGGAAACACGATTGCCCACATAAACGGCGTATTTCTTCCCCGCCACGGTGAGAAGATTCTTCTCTACGGGTTCGCCGTTGAGCTCCGTTTCCAGGGCGTGAATGATGACGCCGTCCTGGACGTTGGCGTTGTCGCCCACAAAGAGGGGCTGCCCCTCGTCGCCCCGGATCGAGGCGAAGGGGGAAACCATGATGTTCTTCCCCAGGGTGACGTTCCCGATCACCGCCGCCAGGGGATGGACATAGGTCGAGGGATCGATCA
This sequence comes from Syntrophales bacterium, assembly GCA_035448805.1. Classification (GTDB taxonomy): domain Bacteria; phylum Desulfobacterota; class Syntrophia; order Syntrophales; family UBA8958; genus UBA8958. Next base: position 26,412 of record DAOTJR010000026.1, on the reverse strand, counting down.
CCGGCGCCACGGCCCGGGCGCTGAAATCCGTTACCACGTTTTTTTCAATCATAAGCTGAAACCTCCCAGGTTTAAAGTCAGAATCAACGATGCCAACCATCTGCCGCCGCCTCCGGCCCGGCCGGTCGTGCCGCCGCGGCGCCCGGCCCGGGGCATCAAGTCTTCCTGCGCCGCAGTTCCCGCTCCCGCAGCTCCTCCCAGACCGCGGCGGCCCGCCGTCGGGTCTCCTCCCTCGTCCCCCGGTTGTCGATGACGAGGTCCGCCCGGGCGAGCTTGGCGTCGATGGACATCTGGGAGGCCAGGCGGGCCTCCGCCTCCGGCCGCGTGTAGCCGTTCCGGAGCATGAGGCGCCGGAGCTGCTCCGCCGGCGGGATATAGACCAAAAGTACCAGGTCCACCATGCCCTCCGCCCCGACCTCGAAGAGAAGCGGGACGTCGGACAGGACCACCGCGTGGGGCGACTGTTTTTCGATGTCCTCCAACTCCCGGCGCCAGGACGCGAAGACCGCGGGATGAACAATGGCGTTGAGACGCTCCCTCCGGGCGGCGTCCCGGAACACCACCTCGCCCAGCACCGCCCGGTTGATCGTTTCGTCCCCGTTGAGGATCTCCCGGCCGAAAGCGGCCACCAGCTCCTCCCAGGCCGGTTGCCCCGGCCTTTCCACCCGGTGGGCCAGGACGTCGAAGTCGATATGCACGGCCCCCAGCTCCACCAGCATCTGCGCCACCGTGGATTTACCGGAGGCGATCCCCCCTGTCAAGCCCACATTCAGCATCGGTTATAGCCGCGGTATGTATAACCGCGGCCGGACGGCGCACCGGCGGCGAGGCGGTTTTTCAGGTCTGGTATCGCAGCGTTGCGCACTCCGAAACGCAACCTTGTCTTCTTGTCGTCCGGGACTGTTTTCATCATCCTTCGCGACGGAGACCGTCGCGATCGTTTCATTTGTTGCGGAGGTGGATCAGCCGCAAGCCCTCCAGGGTCAGCATGTCGTCCACGACGGCGATGGTCTTCGTCTCCGGCGCGACGATTTTCGCCAGTCCGCCGGTGGCGACCACCACGGGGTCCCCCTTGACCTCCGCCTGCATCCGCTGCACGATCCCGTCCACCAGGCCGGCGTAACCATACATGATCCCCGCCTGCATGCTGCTTACCGTGTCCTTGGCGATGATGGATTTGGGTTTGCTCAGCTCCACCCGGGGGAGCTTGGCCGCCCGTTCGAAGAGGGCCTCGCTGGAGATCATGATCCCCGGGGCGATGCAGCCCCCCATGTATTCCCCCTTTTGCGACACGTAATCGAAGGTCGTCGCGGTGCCGAAATCGACGATGATCAGATCCCGCCGGTATTTTTCGAAGGCCGCCACGGCGTTGACGATCCGGTCCGCCCCTACCTCCCGGGGATTGTCGTAGTAGATGGGCATCCCCGTCTTGACCCCGGGGCCGACGATGAGGGGCCGCAGGTGAAAGTATTTCTCGCACAGGGGTTCCAGGATGTTGAGCATAGGCGGGACCACGCAGGAGATGATGATGTCCGAGATCCGTTTGGCGCCGCCGAGCTTGCTCGACTTGTAGAGATTGTAGATCAGCATGCCGTATTCGTCCACGGTATGATCGACGACCGTCCTGATCCGCCAGTCATGCACGAGGTTTTCCCCGTCGAACAGGCCCAGCACCGTATTGGTATTTCCCACATCGACAACGAGCAGCATAAACTCACCCCTTCAAAAGATAGACATCCCCGGCGACCACCCGCCGGGACCCCCCCCGGGCGTCCTGCATGACCAGCGTACCGTCGTCGTCGATCCCCGTCACGACACCGCAGGACGAGTCTTCCTTGAAGACGACCCGGATCGGCCGACCCAGGATGTCGGCGTAGTGCAGCCAGGTTTCCCGCACCCCCGGGAAACCCCGGGCGAGGAAAACGCTATACCATTTTTCCAGGCGGGAAAAAAGGTCGGAAATCACCTCGCGGCGGTCGAAGCCGGTGCCGGTGACGATTTTCAGAGACGTGGCCGTCTCCCGAAGGGCGGGTTCGAAGTCCCCCCGGCCGGTGTTGACGTTGATGCCGATGCCCAGGATGATAAAGTCGATCCCCGCCGCCGTGGATTTCATCTCCGTGAGGATCCCGCAGACCTTCTTTCCCCCGATGAGGACGTCGTTGGGCCATTTGATCGTTACGCCCGGGGGATGATAGCCGGTCAGCAGCTCCGCCACGGCCACCCCGGCCACGAGGGTGAGCTGGGGGGCGGCGGCGGGCTCGATCCGGGGTCTCAGGACGAGGGAGGTGTAGATATTGACCCCCGGTGGTGACTGCCAGGCGCGGTTCAGCCGGCCCTTGCCCCGGGACTGGGAGTCCGCCACCACCGCCGTCCCTTCCGTGGCGTCTGCCATGGCCAGACGCCACGCCCGGATGTTGGTGGAGTCGACTTCCGGAAAATAGTGAACGGGGAAGCCGATTCTTCTGCCGGCCAGCGTTGCCGTGAGTTGTTCTTCAGTAAGGTTCATCGCTTCTGATCGGTGATAACGGCAAACAACTCTCTTGATCGGTAATTTTCCCTAGGCTCTTGTTGTGGAAAGTACAACCTGAGGATGTCCGCGCTGTTTTGTCAGGCTATCAACAAGGATATGTCCGCGGCCGGCACGGAATGGGTCAGGGCGCCCACGGAGATGAAGTCCACCCCCGTGGCGGCGATCCGGCGGACGTTCTCCAGGGAGACATTGCCCGAGGCCTCCAGGGGAACCCGCCCGGCGGTGAGTTCCACCGCGGTCCGCATGTCGGCGACGTTCATGTTGTCCAGCATGACGATATCGGCCCCGGCGTCCAGGGCCTCCGCAAGCTCCGCCAGGTTCTTCACCTCGATTTCGATCTTCAGGGTGTGGGCGATTTTCTGCCGGGCCCGGGCGACGGCGGTGGTGATGCCGCCGGCGGCGGCGATGTGGTTGTCCTTGATGAGGACCCCGTCGAAAAGGGCGTAGCGGTGGTTGACTCCCCCTCCCACCCGGACGGCGTACTTGTCCAGGAGCCGGAGCCCCGGTGCGGTCTTGCGGGTATCCAGGATGCGGGCCGGCGTACCTTCCACGGCCCGGACGAAGGCCCGGGTCGCCGTGGCGATGCCGCACATCCGCTGGAAGAGGTTCAGGGCGGTCCGCTCCGCCATGAGGATGGATCTGAGCGCCCCGGAGATTTCCGCCAGGGGTGTCCCCGGGGTGACCTCCTGCCCCTCGGCGGCCAGCGGGATGAATGTGAGGCCGGGATCGACCTCCTGAAAGGTCTCCCGGAAAACGTCCCTGCCGGCGACAACCAGGGCGGCCTTGGCGACGGCCCGGGCGCTCCCCGTCTCCTCCCCCGTCAGGACGGCGTTGCCGGTCACATCCCCGGGGCCGATGTCCTCGGCCAGGGCGGCCCGGATCAGACGTTTCCGCAAAATCTCGTCGTAGGCGTTCAAAGCGGTTTACTCAATAAACGGCCGGGTGCCCGTCCCCGGCCGGTGTTTATTTTTCTCATATCTTCCCGATAGTCAAGGCCTGTCCCCAACAGTCACTGGGGAGAAGAATCATGGGGACGCCTTTTGCCGGCCGGGTCCGGAGGGGTCCCGGCTCCCCGGGAATCAGGAGACCAGTTCCCTTACCTTTTGCAGGGCCTTTTCCAGCAGCTGGCGTTTGTCCCGGAGTTCCCGGTTCTTTTCCTCTTCTTTGGCCACGACGGCCGCCGCCGCCTTAGCGAGGAAGTCCCGGTTGGCGAGCTTCCGGGAGACGACGGCCAGTTCCTTGTCCAGTTTCACCAGTTCCTTGTCCAGCCGCGCCTGCTCGGCGGCCACGTCGATGGCCCCCTCGAGGAGGACGAAGACCTGCACCCCGCCCACCACGCCGGTAGCCGCACCTTTAGGTTCCGCAAGGGTGACGCCGGTTTCCAGACTTTCCAGCCCGGCCAGGCCGGAGATATAATGCCCGCCGGCGGCGAGGATCGTCCGGGCGGCGTCATCGGGAGCCGACAGGATGGCCCGGAGCTTCTTGGCGGGGGCGATCCCCATCTCCCCGCGGATCGTCCGGATCTTCGTGATCACGTCCATGATCAACCCCATTTCCGCCTCGGCCCGGGGATCGTCGGCGTACTCCTCCGGGGTGGGGAAAGGACTCACCATGATCGAGGTTCCGTCGTTGACGATGGTCTGCCAGATCTCCTCCGTGACGAAGGGCATGGTGGGGTGGAGGAGTTTAAGGACGGTTTTCAGGACGCCGTAAAGGGTATGCTGGGCGGCCCGGCGGGGGCTGGTGGCTTCCTTACCGTAGAGGACCGGCTTGACCAGCTCCAGATACCAGTCGCAGTACTCGTGCCAGACGAACTGGTAGATGCTCCCCGTGGCCTCGTTGAACTTGTATTCGTCGAGACCCCTGATCACCTCGCCGATGGTCCGGCGGAGCCGCGACGCGATCCAGCGGTCGGGCAGGGACAGGTCCGCCGGGGCGATCGCGGTCTCCCCTTCGGGATAATCCTCGAGATTCATGAGGACGAACCGCGTGGCGTTCCAGATCTTGTTGACGAAGAATTTGTAGCCCTCGATCCGCTCTTCCGACATCCGGACGTCCCGGCCCTGGGCGGTGAAGGCCGCCAGGGTGAACCGGAAGGCGTCGGTGCCAAATTTGTCAATCATTTCCAGGGGATCGATGATATTACCCTTGGACTTGCTCATCTTGTCGCCGTGTTCGTCCCGGACCAGGGCGTGGAGATAGACGTCCCGGAAAGGCACGTCCTTCATCGTGTAGAGCCCCATCATCATCATCCGGGCCACCCAGAAGAAGAGGATGTCGAAGCCGGTGATGAGGAGCGAGGTGGGATAGAAGGTCTTGAGCGCCGGGGTCTGCTCCGGCCAGCCCAGGGTGGAGAAGGGCCAGAGGGCGGAGCTGAACCAGGTGTCGAGGACGTCCTCCTCCTGGCGGAGTTCGGCGCCCTTGCAGGCCGGACAGTGGGTCGGATCCTGGGCGGAAACGATCATGTTGCCGCAGCCGTCGCAGTACCACACGGGGATCCGGTGCCCCCACCAGATCTGCCGGGAGATGCACCAGTCGCGGATGTTGGTCATCCACTCGAAATAGGTGGCCTCCCACATGGCGGGGATGATCCGGGTCTTGCCCTTGATGACCGCCGCCGTGGCCGCCTTGGCCAGGGGGGCCACCTTGACGAACCACTGCTTCGACACCGCCGGTTCGATGGTGGTCTTGCAGCGGTAGCAATGACCGACGTTATGGGTGTAGGGTTCGATCTTGCCGAGAAACCCGCCCTTCTCCAGATCCTTCACCACATTGGCCCGGCATTCGAAGCGGTCCTGACCCTGATAGACGCCGCCGTTTTCGTTGATGACGGCGCTGCCGTCCATGATCTTGATGATCTCCAGATTGTGCCGCCCCGCCATGGCGAAGTCGGCGGGATCGCAGGAGGGGGTGATCTTCACCGCCCCGGAACCGAAGTCCATGGTCACGTAGTCGTCACCGATGACGGGGATCTCCCGGTTCACCAGGGGGAGGATCACCATCTTGCCGATCTTGTCTTTATAACGGGGGTCGTTGGGGTTGACGGCCACCGCCGTATCCCCCAGCATGGTTTCCGGCCGGGTGGTGGCCACGACGATCTCGCCGCTGCCGTCCGCGTAGGGGTAGCGGATGTCCCAGAGATGACCCGCCTCTTCCACGAATTCCACCTCCAGGTCGGAAATGGCCGTATGGCACCGGGGGCACCAGTTGACGATGTAGTCACCCTGATAGATGAGGCCGTCGTTGTACAGACGTACGAAGACCTCCCGGACGGCCTGGGAGAGACCGGCATCCATGGTGAAACGCTCCCGCTCCCAGTCGCAGGAGCAGCCCAGGCGTTTGAGCTGGTTGGTGATGACACCGCCGTACTTCTCCTTCCACTGCCAGACCCGGGCGATGAACTTCTCCCGCCCCAGGTCGTGACGGGTGAGTCCCTCCTTGGCCAGTTCCTGTTCCACCACGTTCTGGGTGGCGATGCCCGCATGGTCCGTGCCGGGCATCCACATGGCGTTGTAGCCCTGCATCCGCCGGTAGCGGATCATGATGTCCTGGAGGGCGTTGTTGAGGGCATGGCCCATGTGGAGCATCCCCGTGACGTTCGGGGGCGGGATGACGATGGAAAACTGCGGCTTGGCACTGCCGTCGATGGCATGGAAAAAGTTGTTTTCCTGCCAGTACTTATACCACTTCTCCTCTGCTGCGTGCGGCTCGAAAACCTTGCTCAACTGCCCTCGGCCCATGAAATCTCTCCTTTTAGAATATCTTCAGTTCTTCTTTGAATTTCTTGATGACCAGCAGGGCATCCACGCCGGAAACGGCCTCCAGGGGGGCGAATTCCCCCGTGGAAAGGCTCTTGGCCTGCATGATTCCCCGGGAGGTCACGACCATGACGGCGTTGAAATAGGGCAGATCGTTCCGCAGATCGGGGAAGGTGGAGGTGCTGCCGATGAACTTGGTGGCCAGGGCGTTGTCTCCTGTGACCTTGATGAGGATGTCCTCGATCATCAGGGCATAGGCGGCCCGGTTCACGAATTCATCCGGCAGGAATTTGCCGTCGGGATAATTCTCCAGACCCCGGACGCCCAACTGCAGGATGCCCTCGATGTCCATCTTCAGCGGATGGACGGCGATGTCGTTGGCGGAAACAACCCCCCGGCCCGGGGCCTGGGCCCGGGCGGGATCCTTGAAGGAGGTGTCGAATTCCTTGATTGTCCGCTTCTTGTAAAGGACGTCGATCTTCAGCTCTTCCATAAACAGCGCCGCGGCATCCGCCCGGCTGAGCTTTTCCACCAGCGCGATCTTCTTCCCCGTGATGGTGCCGGGCATGGCCCGCTGAATATCCTGAACGAGCTTCCACTGCACGTCGGCCTCCTGGGTGTAGGCATCCTTCAGTTCCAACACCCGGGCAAACATCTGCCCCGCCTTGTGGAAATCCAGGGCGGTCTTGTAACACAACCCCATGAAATAATAGGCGGCGGAGCTTTTGGGGTTGATGGCGACGGCATTGTCGAATTCATCCCGGGATTTGTCGAGCCAGGCGGTATCCTGGGAGCAGTCCGTGCCGATCCGGGCGCAGGCGGCCTTGCTCATGGTGTTCACCCGGATGTAGCCGATGTGGACAAAGAGTTTTTCATCCTTGGTGTCGGCGTATTCCCAGGCCTTGTCCAGGGCGGCGAAGGCCCCGGTGAAGTCGCTCTGGTAGGCCTTGACCAGTGCCCTGCCGGCGAAGGCCCGGGAGAATTTGGGGGCCAGTTGGATGGCCCGGTCGAACTCGCCCTGGGCCTGAGGATACTGACCCTGATCCAGGAGTTTCAAACCCGTATAGACATGATGATCAGGAGTGTCCATCTCTCCCACCGGTTTGGCTGCTTTCGGCCCGCAGGATACGAGCATGACGGCCGCCGCCAGGACGGCCAGGACAGCAAACAATCGTCGGTACCCAGGCACTCGCTTCATATCCGTTCTCCTTTTAAATTCTTTTTGTGACCCCATGATGGAAGTAACATATAGGGGCGGCTCTTTTTTATGTCAAGCAAATTCCCGGCATCAGGGAGGGTGGGCCGTGCTGTCGCGTCTTCAACCGGCGAGGAAATCCCTTATCCGCGCCGCTATCTTTTCCTCCTCGTTCCGGGGATGCCAGATCAGGTCTTTTTCCTTGCGAAACCAGGTCAGTTGCCGTTTTGCGTAACGCCTCGTGTCCCGGATCATGAGCTCCCGGGCCTCGGCGAGAGAGAGACGGCCGTGCAGGTACGCGCAGATATGCTTGTAGCCCAGGGCTTGGAGCGGTTTGAGGTTTTCGGGAAAACCCCGGGCCAGGACCGACCTTGTTTCTTCCACGAGACCGGCGGCCAGCATGGCGTCGGCCCGGCGGACAATACGGGCGTGCAGCTCCTCACGTTCGGCGGTCAGGCCGATGAGCAGGGCTGTATAGCGCTTTTCTCCGAAGCGGTGGACCGCCTGTCTCTCGGTAATGGACTGCCCGGTGTTGTCGAGATATTCCAACGCCCGTATGATCCGCACGGTGTCGTTGGCGGCGATGACCCCGGCCGCTGCGGGGTCCCTGCTTTTCAGGAGCGCATGGAGGTGATGGCGGCCGTTGCGGTTCATCAGGGTACGGTAATGGTCGCGCCGGGCCGTGTCGGCGCCCGGTCCCGGCAAGAGCCCCCCGAGGAGGACCCGAATGTACAGCCCCGTGCCGCCGACGACAAAGATATTTCCGCCCCGGCCCGCGACGGCGGCGATCACCGGGTCGGCCTCCTCCCGGAAGCGGGCGGCATTGAATTCCTCATCGGGATCGACGCAGTCAATGAGATGGTGGGGAACCCGTTGCCTTTCCGCGGCGGTGGGTTTGGCCGTGCCGATGTCCAGGTAGCGGTAGACCTGCATGGAGTCGGCGCTGACGATTTCCGCCCCGAATCCCCCGGCCAGGGCCAGGGCCGTTTCCGTCTTCCCCACGCCGGTGGGGCCGGTGATGACGACCAGCTTGGTCCGGTCGGTTTGTTCGGCGATGGACATCCAACAATAAACCTTTGAGATCTCTAAATATTCGGCACAGACAGATCCTGTCTGCCGGTGCCGGCCGATACGGTCAACCCGGAGGCTTAAAAACGAGGGGCGTCGGGTTGCGCTCAAGACCGCTTGAACATGCCTGCCAGTTGTCTGGCCGTCAGAACGATCCAGACCGGTCGTCCGTGGGGACAGGTGCCGGCGAAGGGCAGACGGTCCAGATCTTGACAAAGGCGGACCACCTCCGGTCCGGAAAGGACCTGCCCTGCCTTTACAGCCCCCTGACAGGCCAGGGAGATCAACACCCGCTCCCGCTTATCCCGCCAGGACCCCGGGTGTGTCTCTCCGGGTAGCTGCTCCATAAACTCCTCCAGGAGCCTCCGGGGGTTTAAATGGGCGAGCATGGCCGGCAGGGAGCGGATGGCTATGGTATGTCCGCCGAAGGGTTCGATTTCCAGCCCCGCCTCCCGGAGGAGTTCCCGGTATTCCTCCATCGCCCCGTAGTCGCCCGGGGAGAGGGTGACGATCTCGGGGAGGAGAAGTTGCTGGACGGCGATCTTCCCCTCCCCACTCCCCCGGCGGAGTTCCTCGTAGAGGATGCGTTCGTGGGCGGCGTGCTGATCCACCAGAACCAGCTCGTCTTCTCGGGAGAAGACGAGATAGGTGCCCCCGGCCTGCCCAAGGTAATTCATTTCCCTAAAGTTTCGTTTTTGAGAACCGCCGTCCGGTAATGAGAGATCGGGTTCAGAAGCCGCCAATTCCGGAGGAAGGCTGTCGCCGCCGGCACGGGCGGAGGCAACCGTCGGGCCGTCCTTCCCCGCCGCCGCTGTCGTGGCGGCAGGTGCGGCCCGATTAAAGGTATCCTCCCGTCCGGAGAGGTGGGCATCCTCATCGCGGCCGGCCGCCGCATCCTGCGGCGTCGAAGCCCCCGGGCGCCGGGACGGCTCCGGGCCGGCATCGAAACGGGAGCTGAAAAGCCCCCCGCCTTTGCTGAAGATCGACGCCCCGGGCCGGTAGGTGGTTTTTTTTTCTCCTCCGTAAAGGGGATAACGTTGCCATGCCTCCTCGATTCTGCGCTCGTAAGCCGGGGCAGCCGGGCTGCCCGAAGCGGACGCCCCCGCCGTCGTTCCGCTGTCGGGGGGAGCGGCGGCGGCCAGGCCGGCCAGCAGGGATTCGACGATGAGTCCGTAGATGAGCCGGGGATTCCGGAAACGGACCTCCAGTTTTGCCGGATGGACATTGACGTCCACATCCTCCGGAGGAAGGGTAAGAAAAAGGACCGCCGCTGGATAGCGCTTGGCCTCCGTGATATTACGACAGGCCGTCATGACGGCATGGTTCAGCAAGGGATCCCGGATATAGCGGCCGTTGACGAAGCAATAGATGCTTTTTGCGTTGGCCCGGGTTACTTCCGGCCGGGTGATGTACCCGGAAAGTTCCATGTTTTCCCGCACCCCTTTTACCTTGAGAAGGCTGCGGCCTATTTCCTGGCCGAGGACCATGCCGATCCGTTCCCCGACGGCGGCGGTGGCCGGAAAATCCCATAGGGGGCGGCCGTTGCTCAAGACGCGGATCTTGACGCCGGGAGATGCGAGGGCGATCCGGGTGATGGCTTCCAGACAGGCCCCCTGCTCCGTAGTCTCCGACTTGAGAAATTTCCGGCGCACCGGCACGGAGTCGAAAATCCGACTGACGAAGATCGCCGTGCCGGCGGGGCAGCCTGCTTCCCTGATTTCCTCGATCCGGCCGTTTTCCACGGTGATCATCGTTCCTGCCAGGGCTCCTGCCGGGCGGGTGGTCATCTCTACCCGGGCCACGGCGGCGATGCTGGGCAGGGCCTCACCCCGGAAGCCGAAGGTCCGGAGCCGGTAGAGATCTTCGAAAACAGAGAGCTTGCTGGTAGCGTGCCTCTGGAAGGCCAGCGGTACATCCGCCGGTTCCATCCCCGTCCCGTTGTCGATGATCCGCAGGGAGGTACAGCCTCCTTTGACCACTTCGATCTGGAGGACCGTGGCCCCGGCATCGAGGGAGTTTTCCAGAAGCTCCTTGAGGATGGAGGCGGGCCTTTCGATCACCTCGCCGGCGGCGATCTGGTGGGTCAGCTCAGGTGGAAGAAGGCGGATGCTCACCGGTTGATAACCTCAGGACATGGTCCGGGCCATGACATGTTTTCTCCCCCTGCTGACGGCCGGCCGCCTTCAGGGGGAGATAGGGTTTGAAAATGACGATGACCGCTCTTTCCGCGGCAGGGGAGAGCGGTCATGAAGTCCTTAAACAAGCACCGGCGTTCTGTGGCTCAATCCAGAACGATCATCACCCGGCATTTCTGCAGGAAGCCCATCTTGCCGGCGGCGGCGCGGATCGTTCCGGCGTCGGCGTTGCTGACGACGATGTTGCACTTTCCCGGACCGTCGGCCCGGATCCCCTTCACGCTCAGGGGATTGCTGGTAACCCGGGGATTGCTCTGGGCCGCCGTCAGATCCCGGGCGTAGCCGGTCATCCCCTGCTGGATGGCATACTGGCGGTCCACGTTCATGGAACCGTAAACTTCCTTCCCGTTTTCGTCGATGATTTTAGGAGACATGGCCGGGCGGACGGCCAGCCCCCGGGCGTCGATCACCAGACCGGTGACGGCATCGCCGGCCGGCTCGGCAGTTGCCGGACCGGGAGGGGTCGCAGGGGTGGGGACGGGCGCCGGCGGCGGCGTCTCCAATGCTTTGGGCAACACCGTCTGGGTCAGGCGGCCACTGAGGTTCATCCGCACCGTCACTTCCACCGTGCCGTCGGAGAGGTATTCCTTGTTCATCACCCTGGCACCCTTGACCATGCCTTCCACCGAGGTTCTGACCACGTCGCTCTCCGTCATGAAGTCCCTTACCACCGTGTTGGCGTCAATCCGCACCCCCTGGACGATCTCCAGAAGGTTGCGGTAGGCGTCCACCTGCGCCGCCCGGAGGGCCAGAGGTCGCGCATTGGGCTTGCCCATATAACGTTCCGGGGGGGCACCGATACCGACGGCCTCCACGTAGCCATCCTCGTAGTTGATGATCCCCTTGGCACCCGCCGGTTCGGCGACTTTCGTTTCTATGATTTTTGTCCATTCCGTCATGCCGACCTTGCCGTCTTCTTGCTGGCCATACCCTGTCGCACCGGCCAGCAGTAAGATCGCGGCGGTGATAACTCCTGCTGTAACCTGGAAAATGCCCCGCATATCTTCCTCCTTTACCTCTGTCAGTTAAATGAAAGTGTCGGCAAGTAGCCGCTAATTGTTGCCTTTACCCGTGCCTGCCCAAGGGGGTGGTTTCAACGCGTTTCCCATGCCAGCGGCCAATCGCCGTCTCGGTATGTCATCGCCCCTACCCGCCGCATCCTCCGCGGCGGATCGTCTTTCTATCCGGCGACAACCGCTGCGGCATATTAACAAAAGCCCCGGACCGATGCAACTCCTAAAGCGGACCGGCCCCCTTTTCACTCGCAGATGCGTGCATATGTTATTGATCTGCACCGGTTTGTAATTAACAGGGCCGCTGCGGACGCGGCGGAGCGCGTCCCGCTGTTTTCATCCTGCTTTGTGACGACGTGCCGTCAGGCGGGTTTCATTTGCCGGTGAAGGCCTTTTCCTCCGGCGTTTCCCGCCAGGGTTTGATGTTGATGCCCTGTTCCACATCCCCCATGATCATGTTTAGATCGGGGGGGGACTTGCCCCACCAGTTGTTCCGGGCGTCGACGTAGATCGTCGAGCGGGCCTGGGCGGCAAAGTCGTTGTTGAAGATGTTGTTGTTGTTCAGCCGGGGGCGGGCATTGCCGACGATGGTGACGGCCCCCTCCCCCCGGTTTTCCGTCAGAGTGGAGAAGGAGACGGTGGGCGCGGCGTCGTTGCGGCAGTAAATGCCGCTCTGGGCGTTTTTGGTGATGAGACTGTAGGAGATCTCCGGGGTGCCGGAAAGGATGTCCAGGGCGATATCGGCATATTGAATGATCGCATAGCTCAGGGCGGAATTGACGGCGGTCTTTTTCTGCCACCGGACGGCGCTGGCGTAAAATCCCGGCGTAGGGGAGGCGGCGGAGGCGGTGAAGACGATGGGGGCCGCCGCTGTCCCCCTGGCGATGATGCCCCCGTCGGCCACGTCGATGGCCGTGTTCTGGTCGTAGCGCACCGTAACCCCCGGTTCGATGTACAGGGTGGCGCCGCCGTCGATGAACAGATTTTTCACCACGCGATAGGGGCTGTTGCTCAAGGTCAGGTAGGCGTCCGCCGTAAGAGGGCCGCCCAGGGTGGGGGAGAGGATAGGCAGGGTGATCGGCTTCCCCTCCGGATAGGGGGCGCTGAGGACGGTGGCGATGTCGATCCGGCCCTGGAGGGCAGCCAGGATTTCCAGACCTTTGGCGGTGCCCCACCAGTTGTCGCGGGCGGAAACAGGCGTCCCCGTCGTGGCCCCGACGATGTTGTAGGGACGGTTGTCGCTGAGATTGTTTTCCGTGATGACGGGGTGACTGTTCCGGACTTCGATCCCGGCGCCGCCGTTACGGGTGATGAGATTCCTGGAAATGGTCGGGGCGGCCCCTTCCACAAGGATCCCCTGGCGTCGGTTGTCCTGAAGCCGATTTTCCGTCAGGAGCGGTTGGGCCCCTTCCGTGACGATTACCGCCGCTTCGTTGTTTTTCAGGATCGTGTTTCCTGCCAGCCGGGGCTTGGCAAAGCTCCCGGTAATCCGGACGGCCGTCCCGTTGCCCGTCAACTCGCAGTTCTCGATCAGGGGTGACGAAGACTGGAGGGTCAGGCCCGTCGCGGCACTCTTAATCCGGTTGAATTTCAGGAGGATCTCCTTGCCCTTGACGTTGCGGAAGACGATCCCTTCCCAGCTCTGCCCCGGTTCGGCGCTATCCCAGGAAATCATATGTTCTCCATCCCCCGGGGCGACCAACCCCCCTTCTACGATCAGGGCGGCCCCCCGGGAGCGGATTTCCGTGCCCGCCTCGATGGTCAGGGTGGCCTTGTCCTTGATGATCAAGGGTTTTTCGATGATATAGGGACTGGCGCCGGCATACCAGGAGGTGTCCTTTTCGATGGCCCCGCCTACGGGGGTGGGTCCGGGGGCCACGGGGATCCCCGTTCCGGCCGCCTTGTCGCTTTCGTTGCCCGCGAGGTCCACGACGCTGATCTGGTAGTAGTAGGTCCGGCCGTTGGCGAGCTTTTCATCCCGGTATTCCGGAACCTCCAGCCGGGCGATCTCCTGATAGCCGCTCAGGGGCGTCAGGCTCCGGTAAACCCGGTAACCCGCCAGCTCGGGGTCGGCGGATTTTTCCCAGGACAACAGGACGGCGGCGTTCCGGCCCACGATGCGCAGGGATTTGGGTTTGTCCGGCGGGGTGGTCTTCAGGGTTACGGACCCCACGGCGTCCACCCAGTGGGCGGTGTTTCCCGCGTCGTCGGAGAGATAGCCGGTAATTACGGCCTTGCGGACGTTGTCCCCCGGCACGACCCGGTAAACACCCAGATACACCCCCGGCTCATTAGGCTGCTCCTGCATGTCGAGGTGCTTCCGGTACTCGCCGATCTGGAAGGAGGCCTGCATCTTCGGCGTCCCCTGGATGACCACCCGGATCTCGTCTCCCGCCTTCCTGGGCAGATTCTTCGTATCCTGCACCAGGAGGGTGATCGTGGGCGGCCGCTTGGCCTCGGCGATGGTGGGGGCGGGGATGGTCTTCACCATGCCCCGGAAGAGGTCGTCGCAGGCCCGGAGGAGCTGGATGTCCCGGACGTTCATCGCCGTGGCGATGACGGTGGCGACGAGGCCGATGGGGTTCGTCGAGATGCCCCCCTCATGGATGCGCACCACGTGCTCCCCCGTCCAGAGAAGTTCTCCCGACCGGGCATCGTACATCCGGAGCTTGGCCCCCACGGACACCTGGGAGTAAACGACGGCGAAGAGCTTGTCGAAATTGGAGATTTCCCCGTACACGACGGCATCGGTCCCCAGGATCCGGCCCAGGTCCCTGGCCGGCATCCGGTTGATGGCCTTCGGGTCGGTGAGGCCGGACTTTTTCAGGAGATCGTCCACCCGCCAGAGCTCCATGTCCCGGAACGGCAGGGAGCTGAAATGGTTGTAGAATCCCCGGCGGACCGCCTGGGCGCCCGCCTGGCTCTCCGAGACGTCGGCGAAGGGGAGGACGGCCACGGTCAGGGGCTTGGCTTTCGCCATGGCGGGATAGACCCGGTATTTCCCGTCGAAGAGTTCCCGGAGCTGGGGGGTGATGATCGTGTCCTTGGTGGCCACGGTGCAGCCCGGGACGAGCATGATCAACCCCGCCAACATTAACGCCGTCAGCGGCAATGACCGGTGGCGATTTGTCTTCATCTTTGCACTTGCCTCCCTGATATGAACATACCGTCGCGCCGCCGCCGGGTAACCCGCCCCGGAAGCGGCGGAGCCGTTTATCGACAGCTGTCGCCGCCGACATCCCGTCGGTCAGCAGACCTTCACCTCCCGGAGGGCGTTTTTCTCCCCCCGGATGGCCTCGCCGTGCCCCGGATAGATCACCCGGGGCGCGATGGTCCGGCGCAGGGCTTCCAGGGTGGTCAGGATCACGTTCCGGTCCCGGCAGAAGGCATTGAGGGTCCCCCGGCCGCCGGCGCCGGGCATATTGTGGAGCAGGTCGCCGCAGATCAGTTCCCCGGTTTCGGGAGAGTAAAGGGATATGGAGTCCTCCGTATGCCCCGGGGTGCTCATGATCTCCCAGTCCGCAAATCCCGGTGGCCCCTTGCCGGCCCCGACAAAAAGGCATCTCTCCCCGGCGAAGGGCAGTCCGGTCAAACGACGGAGACCCGGAAGGGGGATCCCCGCCGGATTCGCCGGCAGGATGTCCGCAAGGCGGCGCACATAGGCGGCGCTGGCCCGGGCCACCGGCACCAGAGCGGAAAACCACCCGTGAAGAAGATTCAGCCGCTGCCGCCCGGCCAGATAGTCCCTGACCGGGGCGGAAAAGATGACCCGCGTCTCCGGTCCGCAGGCGGTCAGCAGCGGCCCCATCCCGCCGATGTGATCGATATGGAAATGGGTGGCCGCCAGGTAACGGACCGCGGTCGGGGAGCCGCCCAGCCGACTGCGGATCAGCTCGACGGCGGCCCGGGCGGCGCCCAGGCTTCCCGGATCCACCACCATCAGCCCCTCCGGTCCGGAGATCACGTAACAGCGGGCAAAACCGCACGGCCCGACCGGATGGACCCTAAAATCCCGGGACACTTCCCTTATTTCCCCAGTAACCGAGAGGCCGGAACCGCTCCGGCAGGCACGCCTCTCCGCCCGCCCGGCCGCCGAGCGGAATTATGGGCCGGGTCCCCATGTTAGCGCCTGACCTTGAGGGCGGTGCTGAAGTCGCTTTCCAGGCCGTCCCTGTCCCGGGCCCTGATCAGATAGGTTCGCTCCTGGCCGGCCTTGAGGGGGCGCTCGTCCCGGTAAACGGGGGCGGTCAGGCGCTCGGCGACGGGCTCCGGGTTGAGATAGGCCTGCTCATAGACGGTATAGCCGGCCAGATCCGGCTCCGGACCCGCCTGCCACGTCAGGACCACCCGGCCATCCGGCTGTACCTCTCCTTTCAGGCCCGTCGGCGCCTGGGGCCGCTTTTTGGTCGTGGCGCGCACCGTTTTGGCCGTTTCGCTTTCCACATCGGCCCGATTGAAGGCGGTGATGGTATAGGAGTAAGTCTCCCCGTCGCCGATCTTCGTCATGCCCCGGTAATCGTCGGTGTAGCGGTTGACTTCCCGTCCTCGGAGTCTCTTGAGGAGGACGAACCGGCCCTCTGTATCCCGGGACCAGTACAGGTTGTAGCCTTCCACCTCAGGCGCCGGCGAGGGCTTCCAGGTCAGCTCCACCTTTTTCACCAGGCCGCCGGCCGCCCGGAAGTCCTCGGGCGTGGGCGGCTTGCCGATGGTCGTCGCAAATACGGGCAGGGAGGGGGAGGTTTCCAGGTCCGCGTCTTCGAAGGCCGTCACCCGGTAATAATAGCGCACCTTGTCACCCAGTCCTTCGGTGTCGCTGTACTCGATCCTTTTGTCGGGACCGGCCTGGGGTTCCACCCTTTTTATCTTGATGAAGTTCCCGTCCGGGGTGGTGCTCCGGTACACATAATAGCCCTTCACGTAAAACTGGTCGCTGGCGTTCCAGGACAGATCGATCTGGCGAACCATATCCCCCTTGGCCTTTAACCCCGTGACAATGGGGATGGCCGTCCCCTTCATGGGGCGGGAGAAATCGCTTTCCAGCCCCTTTTCATTATAGGCCGTCACCCGGTAGAAATAGTCCTCGCCGTCCGCGAGCCCCTTGTCCTGGTAGGGGACCTTGAAGAGCTTGTCCAGGGTTTCGTCCAGCCCCAGCCCCAGATCCGCCCCGAGGATGTTGGCGATTTCCCGATACGGGCCGGCTTCGACCTTGGCCCGGTAGAGCTTGTAGCCCTTGAGCTTGAGGGGGTCGTCGCTGGCCTGGGGTCCCGGCGCCCAGGTGAGGGCGATGCTCTTGATGTGGCTTTCCGTGGACAGGATCACCGGTGGATTGGGGGTCAGGGCGGTCTCGGCGGCGATCACCCGGGAATAGGCGCTGACCTGCCCCCGGTTGTCGAAGGAGCGCACCTTGTAATAGTAGGTCGTGTTCTTTTCCAGCCCTTCGTCCAGGTATTCCGTGGCGGTGATCCGGGCGATCTTGACATAGGGCCCCTTGGCATCCAGACTGCGGAAGATCTCGTAGCCCGTGACGGATTTTTCCGGGGCGTCCCAGGACAGGGAGACCCGGCGGTTTCCCGAGCGTTTCTCGATCCGCTCCGGGGACTTGAGATCGCCGGTCTCCCCTTCGTCCCGTTTGAGGAGGTGATCCCGGATCGCCTTCTGGATCTCGCCGCCCAGCTTCTGCACCTCCTGCGTGAGACCCGCGTCGCCCAGGGCGGCCACCCGGGCATGGTGGATGGAGCGTTTCCGTTCGATCTGGATGACGTTGCTCTTGATATGGATCACCGTGCCCCGCTTTTCCACGGTGCCCACCACGATGATGTTCAACCCGAGCTTGCTGCCGATGAGCACTACATTGTCCAGCTTGTCGTTCTGCTGAAGGTCGTTGAAGCTGAGGAAATTTTCCAGATCCTTGCGGTCCATGATGGCCAGGAGGGGATCGGCGGCCAGGGTGTTGATAAGCATATTGGTCACCGACGTACCGTAGCCGGAGGCCTCGATGTTGAGGGCGCCGAAATTGAAGACGGACACCTTGATCTGCTGCTGGGCCCCAAGCGGGGCCGGCGGTCCCGTGACGCCGAGCAGACAACCGATGAGGACGGCAATGAGGATCCTTTTCATGGGCGGGCTCCCTGCTTCACTTGTCCTGGATGAGCTTTTCAATCGCTTCCTGGGCATTGTTCGTCACGGGTGTGGAGATCCCCTTGAGCTTTTCGTCGTAAACGGCGTCGACATACTTCTCGATGGCCTGCTCGTAGTTGCGCCGCTTCTGGAGGATCTGCCCTTCCTTGAAATAAACCACCTCGAGACTCTGGTAATTCTTCAGGACGCTCTGCCCCATCTCCCCGACCTTCTGGTTCGTCAGTTCGTCGAGAACTTCCGTCTCCGTGGGGAGCTCCAGGGGATCCCGCTTGATGTTGGCCATGGCCACGCTGTCCGAGTAGGAGTCCTCCTTGACGGATTTGCCGGAGACGGTGTTGGTGAAGATGTTTTCCCCGGAGACCGTATCCACGAGCTTGTAGGAAATCTCCAGCAGCGAACTGACCCGGGCCGTGCCCTGGCGATAGGAAACGAACTGGTAGTTGCGCTTCTTCACCGTGCGGGGCGGGGCTTCTTTCATTTCCTCCTCCGTGGGGCGGGGGTGCATGATGAGCCAGGTCTGGTATTCCGGATTGGCCACGTCCTCTTCGTCCACGAGGACCTTCACCTGGGAGGTGCTGGGGTTGTCCGTGGTCTGGGCGGAATAATGGAGGACGTTGCCCATGATGAAGGTGTCGATGCCCCGCATCTTGCCTACCGTCTGGGCCGATTTGATGTCCACGATACCTGTCTGGCTGAGCTGCATCTCCCGGAGGATGGACTGGAGATTCTCCCGTTCGATGATCCGCAGATCGCCGCTGGCGTGTTTGTGGAGGAAAGTGATCAGCTTGTCGGCCACGATCTTGCCGGCGTCCTTGTTGTTGCTCGGGCTGCCGAAGTCGAAGACGGCGATGGATTTCCGGATGCGCCGGTTGATCCGGTCCCTGGTTTCCACCATTCTCTGAAAGAGGTCCGGGTAGTTGGGATTGAGGATTTCCAGTTTCTGCAGCCAGATCAGGGCGTTGCCCCAATGCTCCCGCTCGATGAAGCCCTGGGCCCGCTCCATGAGCTTGGTCTGGAGGTTCTTCGACAGGGCCTTGAACTGGATGTCGTTCTGGAAGGAGGGCTGATAGGACTTCACCAGCTCCAGCTTCTTCACCGCCATGGCGAGGAGCCCCTGATGGGTGAGCCGGCCGGCGTCGTCGAAATAAATCTTGGCGACCTTCGCCTTGAGCTCGGCCAGTTTCCCGGCCCGCTCCTGGTTGTCCGGCTGGTAGTCGGCGGCCTTTTCGAGGAGGGTGACGGCCCGTTGCCAGTTCTGGCTGCCGATGGCCTTGGCCGCCTCGGCGTCGTAATAGGCGGGATTGTCCCTGGATTTGGCCTCTTCGTACTTCCGGGCGACATCCATGTAGCCGGGATTGATGTCCAGGGCCGATTTGAAGGCCTGGGCGGCAAGCTGCCATTCATCCTGTCTGCCGAAGCCCACACCCTGCTGGTAATAGATCCGCGCCCCCTCCTGTTCCGCCCGGGAGAGGCGATTGGCCGCATCCTCGTAATTCGGATAGAGACTGTTCACCTGGCGGAGTTTGGCGACGGCCGCCGTCCAGTCTTCCTTGAGCATATCGCCGTCCGCCTGGGTGTAAAGCGTTTTGACCTGTTCCTGCTTGGATTTGATCTTTTCCTGCAGCCGTTTGTCGAAATCCTTCAGCTCCTGGTTGCTGGGATCCTGTTTCCGGGCCTGGGCGATTTCCCGGCCCAACTGTTCGAGGGTGGGAACATTGGCGTCGGGATTGCCGTCAAAGGCCTTTTTCACCTTCAGATAGCGGGCTTTCGCCGCTTGTTCCCGGGCCTGCTGAAGGGCCGTTTTGTAGTCGGCGTTTTCGGGATCCTCTTTCAGGGCCTGCTCGAAGTACCCCGCCGCCTCCTCCCAGCGGTTCTGTTTGACCATATCCTGCCCGATGGTGTACATCTCGCTCGGCGCGCAGGCGGTAAGCGCCGCCAGGAGCAGCGCCGCCGTCAATATCCGCAATATCTTTTTCTTACCCATAGCATCCCCCGCTGAATGTTAGTTATTGATTTATCGATTGCATCCCGACGTCGATCTTCCGCCGGAACCGGCCTAAAAACCCGCCGAGATGGTGTTTTGGGTCATTCCGGAAACATGGAGTTTTTTCCCCTTGAAGGTCAGCGCCGCCAGATCATCGGCCACGCCCCGGGTGTTTCCCCGGACGGTGAGATCCAGCTCCAGGCGCCCTTTGCGAAAAGAGCGCTGATAGATTTTCTTGAGCCCCTTGACCTGTTCGGACAGGAGTTCCTTGAAGCCGTTCGTATCGGCGTATGATTTTAACCCCGTCACGTAAAGCTTGACCGTCACGGTGCCGGTCGTCTCGGAGGACCAGCGCTCGATGATCTCTTCGTGCAGCGTCCGGGCGAGCTTGGTCGCCGCTTCGTCCGTGGCGCTTTTCAGCTCCCCCTTCTCGGTGCGGCTTCCCGAGGTGAGCAACTCCCCCGTGTCGCCGTTGAATACCCGTCCCGAGACGGTTATCTCATGGGTGGAAACCTCGATTTCGCCCATCTTGAAGGTCCGCATCCGCCCTTCCACCCGGGCGGCGACGATGATTTCCGCCCCGAAACGCTGGGCGAGGTCGGTGAGGGCTTTCGGATCCGTGCCCGTTTCCTCCGGGCCGGCCCGGTAATGGGAGGCGGAGGAATCGATCACCGGGTACCCCTGGCCGAGGAAATAACGGGACATCACCGCCTCGGCCTGGGAGTCCTTCTGATCGCGGCCGCTGAAGAACAGCATCAGCCGCGGTTTTTCCTTCCGGACCATGAGGAGCTTGACGGCCTCCATGCGATCCTGGAGCTTCCCCGTTCCCACGTCGGCTTCAATGACGACCTTGTAGGTGTCCCCCTCCCGCCCTTCGGAAAGGATCCGGTAGGAGTTGATGAACCCCCGGGATTCGGACAGGATCTGGTCCACCTTGACCTGGTAGTTCTCGATTTCGGAGAAACTGGTGATGAGGACGCCGATCTTTTCCTCCACGGCATTGCGCTGGGCGTTGTCGATGGCCTTGTCCCGGGCGATGTCGATGGCCTCGTTATGGATGCCCGCCATACCCACGGCCTTCACCTTGTCCTGACACAGCCCCGGCGCCGGCCGGAGCGCCGCCCAGAGAAGCAATCCTGCCCACAGGAGCACAAACAGAAGCTTCCCGGCGTTTCCGTCATGTGTTCCCCTGTCCAAGCGCGGCCTCCCCTGTCGCAGGATTTGGAAAGATTTTTAAAGAAATATAAATATTTTGGTTTTTTAAGTCAAGGTGATTTGCGAAAGTCCAGATGCCCCATGAATTCCTCCAGGGCCAGGGGCCAGAAACGGAGCGTTTTGCCCGTAGCGGCGGTGAATTTTGCCGTGCTCAGGACGCTGTAGGCCGGGCGCGGTGCCGGCAGGTGGAGCTCCTCCGTCTTGATGGGTGTCACGGAAACGGCGTCGAACCGGGCGTATGCCAGGATCTTGCGTGTGAATTCATACCAGCTGCACGAGCCCCGGTTGGTCACGTGAAAGATCCCCCGGTGACCCTGTTCCAGGAGGACCGCCGTCGCCCCGGCCAGATCGCGGCTGTAGGTGGGGGAGCCGATCTGGTCGTCCACGACGCGGAGGTTACGGTTATGCAGGGCCTTTTCCAGGATCGTCTTGACGAAGTTCTTTCCCACCGGTCCGTATAGCCAGGCGGTGCGAATGAGGAGATAATCTTCGCTAACCTCCCGGAGACAGGCCTCGCCGGCCGCCTTGGAGCGGGCGTAAACCCCCCGGGGGGCCGGGATGTCTTCTTCCGTGTACGGGGTGGTGCGGGTGCCGTCGAAGACATAGTCGGTGCTGAAATGGACGATTTTGATGCCCCGGTCCCGGCAGGCGGCGGCGATGTTTTCCACCCCGGCGGCGTTCACGGCGAAGCAGCGCCCCTCATCGCTTTCCGCGCCGTCGACGTTGGTGTAGGCGGCGGCGTTGATCACCACCTCCGGGGCGACGGCGGCGATGACCTCCCGACAGGAGGCGGCGGCGGTGATATCAAAGTCCTCGATGTCCCTGCCGGTGACGTCGTGCGCGGCCCGCAGGCGCTCCATCAGCGCCGTCCCCAGCATCCCCTTATGACCCAAAACAAGAATTTTCATAATACACTCTATTGCGTTTTCGTGATGAATCGTTCTTCCCCTGGCAGCATTTACCTTTCCCGGGGGAATATTTACCTTCACAGTGGCGGGGAAGGAAATAAGGACCGCCGGTGCGACGCTCTCCCCCGGGGTGCATGCCGTAGCCGGCTGTGCTTCCTTTCCTCAGTAAAAGACCTCTTTGAGGAACAACCCCTGGGGTGGCGCCGTCATTCCCGCCAAGTCTCGGTTACGGCCGGTGAGGATGGCCGTCATCTCCTCCGGGGGCCGCTTGCCCCGGCCGATCTCTACCAGGGTGCCTACAATGGTGCGGACCATATACCGCAAAAATCCGTCGGCCTCCACCTCAATTTCCAGAAAAGAGCCGGCGGTCGTCCCGGTGGGGGAGATTTCCAGCCGGAAAATTTCCCTGACAAAGGAAGCCGCTTCGGTGTGAACCGTACAAAAGGAGGTGAAATCATGCCGGCCCACGAGGTACGCCGCCGCCGTCCGCATCGCCGGGACATCCAGGGGGGCCGATACCGTCCAGGCGTAGCGGCGGAAAAGGGCGGTGCGGGTCATGCCGTTGTAGAGCCGGTATAGGTAGGTCTTGCGCCGGGCGTCGATCCGGGCGTGAAAGCCTGCCGGCGCGTCCGTCAGGGATTTCACGACGATGTCGTCGGGAAGGAGGCTGTTGATCCCCTTCAGAAGGTTCTCCGCAGGAATGGCGCTGGCGGTCCGGAAATGGGCGACCTGGCCCAGGGCGTGAACCCCGGCGTCGGTCCGTCCGGAACCGATGACCTTCACCCGTTCCCCCGTGATGACGGCGATGCGCTCCTCGAGGATCGCCTGCACGGAAAGGCCGTTCTTTTGCCGCTGCCATCCCCGGTATTCCGTGCCGTCATATTCCAGGATCAGCTTGATCGTCCGCATGCCGCTGCTGATTTCAACCAATCCAGTCGATATCGATCAGATGCGAGACCGCCCGGAACTCGGAATCGCCGGTGACGAGTGTCGCCGACAGGTTGACGGCACACGCCAGCGCGAAGCAGTCCGCATAAGAAAGGGAATATTGCGCTTTGAATTCTGCTGCTTGGAATACCAGGGAAGCGGAGATGGAAATCAGGTTAAACCCGATCTGATGGATACGACATAGAACGTCGATTTTCTTTTCATCGCCGAAGCGTCTTTTTGTCAAATAAATGATTTCGCCAAGATTTATCAGACACAAAAACCGCTCGTGCGCATTTTCCTGTGATTGTCGCAGGATTAGGGATACGGTTTCGGCTCCTCCTTCCCCCTGGAAAAACGCCAACAAGGCATGACTGTCAAAGAGATACCTGGGCATCAGCCGTTTCGGTCCCGTTTGCGATCCTCAAGTAATTCCGCAGCTAAAGAAGGTTGGGAGGGGAGGCATCCCCGGGCTTCGCCGATCGGATCCTCGGCCTGGGGCACCAGATAAATCAAGCGGCCATATTCAAACACCTGGAGTTTTTGTCCCGGTTTGATGGCATATTTTTTCCGGAGCGAAGCGGGGATGACAATCTGCCCCTTGTTGAGCACTTTCACGGATTCCATAACCAACCCCTCCCGATAATGGTTAAACATTTGTAGTCTTTTGTATAACTTTGTGTTGGTTGTGTCAACCAGTTTTCGGTTCCGGGGCAATACGGTATCGGAAGCTTATCCACCGCAGGCTTCCAGGGCGGCGATGCCGGGGAGGGTCTTGCCCTCCAGGAGCTCCAGGGAGGCCCCGCCGCCCGTGGAGATGTAGGTGATCTTGTCGCTCTCCCCCGTCTTGTGGACCGCCACGTCGGTGTCGCCCCCGCCGACGATGGTCATGGCGTAGGAATTGGCGATGCTGTGCACCATGGCCGCCGTCCCCCGCCCGAAGGCGTCGATCTCGAAGACCCCCATGGGGCCGTTCCAGACGATGGTCTTGGCGTTGGTCAGGGCCTCGGTGAAGAGGGTGATGGTGGCCGGGCCGATGTCCAGGCCCATCCAGTGGCTGTTCATCTCCTGGACGGGGACGATCTTCGTCTCCGCCTCGGCGCTCATCTTCTCCGCCATGACGCAGTCCACGGGGAGGTAGAATTTAACCCCCAACTCCCGGGCCGTCTGCATGACCTCCCGCGCCTTGGGCATCAGGTCCTCTTCCACGAGGGATTTCCCCACCTCGTAGCCCAGGGCCTTGAGGAACGTGAAGGCCATGCCGCCGCCGATGATCATCTTGTCCACCTTCCTGATGAGATTGACCAGGGCCTCCAGCTTGCCGGAAACCTTGGAGCCGCCGATGATGGCCACAAAGGGCCGGGCGGGCTTTTCCAGGCACTTCTGGAAGTAGTTTAGCTCCTTTTTCATCAGGAAGCCGCCGCCGCACTCCGGGACGAATTTCGTGATCGCCACGTTGGAGGCATGGGCCCGGTGGGCGTTGCCGAAGGCGTCGTCGATATAGACGTCGGCATAGGCGGCGAGCTGCCGGGCGAAACCGTCGTCGTTCTTCTCCTCCTCCGGATGGAAGCGGAGATTCTCCAGGAGGATGACGTCCCCGGGCTTCAAGGCCGCGACCAGCGCCGCCGTTTCCTCCCCGATGCAGTCCGGGGCCAGGGGGACCTCCTTCTGGAGCAGCCGGGACAGGCGCCGGGCCACGGGGGCCAGGCTCGCCTCGGGCTTCACCTTGCCTTTCGGGCGGCCTAGATGGGAGATGATGATAACCCTTGCCCCCTCGTCCAGGGCGTAGTTGATCGTCGGCAGGGTGGCCCGGATCCGGGTGTCGTCGGCGATGTGTCCGGAGCTGTCCAGGGGGACGTTGTAATCGAAGCGGAACAGGACCCTTTTGTTTTTCAGACTGATTTGGTCGATAAATTTCATTGATCCTCCTTGCATATTTTTGACAAACAGGCTATGATGCGTCCCGAAAAAAGTAAAAAGTTAATAAATTACAATACTTTACGTTTTAACCGCGGCCGGGTGTCCGGATTGTGCCGCGATGAGAGCCGCATTAGCAATCCCATAGGATACCTTGCGGCCAGCTTCTATACCCGAGATGACCTTCCCGGTCAAGGCGTAATCGAATTCAATGTACATAACGTACGAGAATAATTAGGAGATAAGGAGAGTGTAGGTTTATGGCGAAAGAACAAGGAAAAGGGATCACGGAAGAAAAGATCCGTGTATTCGAGGCCCGCAGGGAAGCCCTGAAGACCATGGGCGGTGAAAAATTGATCCAGAAGCAGCACGAACTGGGCAAGCTGACGGCCCGGGAGCGCCTGGCGATGTTTTATGATGAGGGGACCTTCCAGGAGGTCCAGTTGTTCGTGAAGCACCGTTCCGGTCTCTTCGGCCTGGACAAGAAACAGATCAATGCCGACGGCGTGATCGTCGGTTACGGCAAGGTCAACGGCCGGACCGTCTTTGCGGCGGCCCAGGACTTCACCAGCGCCGGAGGCAGCCTGGGGGAGATGCACGCCAAGAAGATCTGGAAGGTCATGGACATGGCCCTGGACGCCCGGAAACCCTTCGTGTCCCTCAACGACTCGGGCGGCGCCCGGATCCAGGAAGGCGTCCCGGCCCTGGACGGCTACGGCGGCATCTTCTACCGCAACACCATCGGCTCGGGGTACATCCCCCAGATCACCGCCATCATGGGACCCACGGCAGGGGGCGCCGTCTATTCCCCGGCCCTGACCGACTGGGTGTTCATGGTGAAGAAGAGTTCCTATATGTACATCACCGGTCCGGACGTCATCAAGGCGGTCATCGGCGAGGAGGTCACCCATGACGATCTGGGCGGCGCCGTGGCCCACGCCACCAAGAGCGGCGTCTGTCACTTCGCCACGGAGAACGACGAGGACTGCATCAACAAGGTGAAGATCCTCCTGTCCTACCTCCCCGACAGTTGCCACAGCCCCCTGCCCATCGCCCCCTGCACCGATTCCCCCGACCGGGAATGCCCCGAACTGGACAAGATCATCCCCGACCGGGCCACCCGGGGCTACGACATGAAGCAGGTGGTCATGGCCGTGGCGGACAACAACGAGATCTTCGAACCCCATGAAATGTGGGCGAAAAACATCCTCGTGGCCTTCATCCGCATCATGGGCCGGCCCGTGGGCGTCATCGCCAACAATCCCAAATTCGGCGCCGGCGTCCTGGACGTCAACGCCTCCGACAAGGCCTCGCGGTTCATCCGCTTCTGTGACGCCTTCAACATCCCCCTGCTCACCTTCTCCGATGTTCCCGGCTACATGCCCGGCACGAACCAGGAGTGGTCCGGGATCATCAGCCACGGGGCGAAGCTCCTCCACGCCTATTCCGAAGCCACGGTGCCGAAGATCACCGTCGTCACCCGGAAGGACTACGGCGGCGCCTACATCGGCATGTGCAGCAAGTACCTGGGGGCCGACTACGTCATGGCCTGGCCGTCGGCGGA